>JBJXGX010000241.1:0-2680 GCA_046160305.1 Burkholderiales bacterium | reverse complement strand
GGGTCGGTGCGCGAACCATCGCGCGCCGTCGGCACGCCTGCGTTACCCTTCGACAGGCTCAGGGCGAACGGAGGCTTTAGCATAAACGAGCTTAAGCAGGTCCTTCTCACCCAAGATCCCTTAGGTCTACCCTGAGGAATTTGCGCGGGCCATTGCGCAAATTCCTGGATGCTCGACAATGCCGGCATTCAATCGTTTTTGAATCCATACGAGGATCACGCCATGTCCGCCGTCCCCAAGCCTGCTCTCACGATCGAAGCGGAATACCGCGCCCGCACCCAGGGCTCGGCCCGGCTCTACGCCGAGGCCTGCAAGGTCATTCCAGCCGGACTCACCCACGATTCGCGCAGCACGCTGCCTTATCCGATCTATGCCTCGCGCGGCGCCGGCCCGCGCAAATGGGATGTCGATGGCAACGAGTATGTCGATTATTTCGGTGGCCACGGCGCACTGATTCTCGGGCATGGGCATCCTGCGGTGATCGAGGCGCTGCAAAAGCAGGTCGCGCTCGCCACGCACTTGGGCTCGTCACACGAGATGGAAGTGCGATGGGCGGAGCTGGTCACCCGCTTGATACCGTCCGCCGAGCGGGTGCGCTTCACCGGATCCGGCACCGAAGCGTCCCACCTCGTGTTGCGACTGGCGCGTGCCTTTACCGGCAAGACCAAGATCCTGCGATTCGTCGGCCATTTCCATGGCTGGCATGATCAGGTGGCGCAAGCGGCGATGTCGCATTTCGACGGCGGCATTCCGGCGGGCATCCCGGCTTCGGTGATCGAACAATCGATCGTGTTGCCGGCCGAAGACATTCCCAATATCGTCGCGACACTCAATGACCGGGACGACATCGCCGCGGTCATCTTCGAGCCCTCAGGGGGGTCATGGGGACAGGTTCCACTGCCCAAGGGTCTCATGCAAACGCTGCGCGACGTGACCAGGAAACGCGGCGTCATCTTGATTTTCGATGAGGTGATCACCGGCTTTCGTTGGTCGCGCGGCGGTGCGCAAGCGCGCTACGGGGTCACGCCTGACATGACCCTGCTCGCGAAGATTGTCGCGGGCGGCTTGCCGGGCGGCGCGGTGGTCGGCCGCGCGGACATCATGGATCAGCTCGATCCGGTGGCGGCGAAAGCAGCAGGACGGGAGAAGATCGGCCATCAAGGCACATTCAATTCCAATCCCCTTTGCGCGGCCGCAGCGGTCGCCACGCTTGGTCTGGTCGAGACCACCGATGTGTGCGCGCGTGCCGAAGCAACCGCCGGCCAGATTCGCGATGGAATGCGTAAGGTGGTCATCGAGGAAGGCGTGCCCTGGGGCGTGTACGGCGATGCATCGGTGTTCGTGGTGTTTCCCAATCCGCAGGGCCTGCGGATCGATCCGGCCACGTTCGATCCGCACACGCTCGGCTTCAAGGGCATCAAGGGCGCGCGCGATGTGAATCTCATCAACAAGCTGCGCCTGGCGATGCTCGCCAACGGCGTGGACATCATGGGTGGTCCGGGCGGACTCGTGTCGGCTACGCACGGACCGCGCGAAGTCGCGCAGACATTGGACGCGTTTCGCACGTCCGTGCGTTGGCTGAAGGCGGAAGGCGCGATCAAGGGCTCTACGGGAAAATCACCGTGAAACGATGTACCGATCGTATTCTCACGACGCATGTGGGCAGTCTGGTTCGACCTGATGATCTCGTGCGCATGGTCCAGGCCCGCGTGAATGGTGAACCCCATGATGCGGCCGCGCTTGATGCTCGCATCCGGGAAACGGTTGCGGCGGTCGTGAAGCGACAGGCGGAGGTCGGCCTCGATGTGATCAACGACGGGGAATTCGGCAAGCCGAGCTTCTTGCATTACATCAATGAACGGCTCGATGGCTTCGCGCCCGGCAAGGCGCGGCCGCCCGGTAATCCGTTCGCCGGATCGCGCGAGTTCAAGTCATTTCCGGAGTTCTATGAGAAGGCGGCGGAGTCGGGTACGGGCCCGTACAACCGTGCGCAGCATCTCGAATGCGTGGGTCCGATCACGTACAAGGGGCACCAGCAACTCAAGAACGACATCGAGATCTTCCAAGGAGCAATGCGTGGCGTGAAGGTCCTCGAAGGATTCATGCCGGCGATCGCCCCATCGAATGTCGAAGCCTGGCAGACCAACAAGTATTACAAGACCGCCGAAGAATATCTGCATGCAATCGCAGAGGCGATGCGGGTCGAGTATCAGGCGATCGTGGCGGCGGGGCTCATTCTGCAGATCGACGATCCGCGTCTGGTGACTCACCTCAATCGCCAGCCATTGATGAGCATCGATGACGTGCGCAAGTGGGCGCAAATCCGCGTGGAGGCGCTCAACCATGCGCTGCGCGACATTCCGCGCGAGAAGATCCGCTTCCACACCTGCTACGGCATCAACATGGGGCCGCGCATCCACGACATGGAGCTGAAAGACATCATCGACATCCTGCTCAACATTCGCGCGGGGTCCTATTCGTTCGAGGCAGCCAATCCGCGCCATGAACACGAGTGGAGCGTCTGGAAGACGGTCAAGCTGCCCGAAGGCACGATCCTGATGCCCGGTGTCATCACGCAATCGAGCATGCTGGTCGAGCATCCGGATCTGGTGGCCGAGCGCATCGTGCGTTTTGCGAGCGTGGTCGGGCGCGAGAATGTGGTTGCAAGCGCCGATTGCGG
>JBJXGX010000240.1:0-2974 GCA_046160305.1 Burkholderiales bacterium | reverse complement strand
TGACGAAGCGCTTGTCGGTGTCGGTCCAATCGGTGATCGACGGCCCCCAATACGTCACGAACTCCTTTACGGTCTTGCCCATGATTCGCTACCTCCCTCACTCGGATCGAATGTTGGCCTGCTTGATCACCGCGCTGTAGCGCGCCGATTCCTGTTTGATGCGGGTCGCGGCCTCCTCAGGGGTCGTGCCAAGCGGATCGTTGCCGATCGCTGTGAATCGTTCGCGCAGATCGGGTGAGCGCACGGCGCGCGCGACCTCAGTGCTCATGCGGTTGACGATCTCCATCGGCGTGCCCGCCGGCGCCGCCATGCCGATCCAGATCGTCGCGGTGTAGCCTTGCACGCCGGCTTCGGCTGCGGTGGGCCACTCGGGGAATGACGGGTGGCGTTTCGCGCTGGTCACCGCGATGGCCTTCGCCTTGCCGCCCTTCACATAGTTGAGCGAAGAGCCGAGATTGTGCAAGCCCATCGCGACCTCGCCGGTTGCGATCGCAGCCGCGGCCGGCGCGCCACCCTTGTAGGGCACGTGGAGGAGTTGAATGCCGACATCCGATGCGAGCATCTCGGTGAGCACATGGCTCGTCGATCCGGTTCCGGCAGTGGAGTAACTCACGGTGCCGGGTTTCGCTTTGGCCGCCGCGATGATGTCGGCGAGGCTGTTGTAGGGACTGGCGGTGGGCACCACGAGCAGCATCGGACTTTCCACCACCACCGAGATCGGCGTGAACGCCTTGAACGGATCGTAGGGCAGCTTCGGATAGATGTAGGGCGTCATCGCGAAGTCGGCGTTGGTCGCCATCAGCAGCGTGTAGCCGTCGGGTGCGGCTTTCGCCACCATCTCGACGCCAATGATGCCGCCCGCGCCGGCGCGATTCTCGATCACGACCGGTTGGCCGAGCGCTTCGGTGAGCTTCGGTGCGATGAGCCGCGCCGGAATGTCGGTCGCGCCACCCGGTGGGAACGGCACGATGATGCGGATCGGCTTATTCGGGTAGTCCTGTGCGACCGCAACGGCCGACGCAACCACGAGCGCGAAAGCGGTCCATTGAATAGAGCGTCGCGTCATCTCTGCCTCCTCTTGGTCACCGATGGTTTTCTTGGATGCTCGCGCGCGTCATGCCCCACGCTACACCTGCTGCGGCAAGAGCTTCGTCACCAGCCAGTCCGCCGCATAGTGCAACGCCGGAAGATGATTGTCGAACTGGCAGTGCGCCGGTCCGCCGTCTTTGCCGGTGAAGATCTTGAGCGTCTTGTCCGGCGACCCGATCGCATCGAACATCGCTTTCGCATCGGAGAGCGACACCTGCTGATCTTCTGCGCCATGCATCACGAGAAACGGGCACGTGATACGGTTGCCGTAGAGCGGGATCCGAAAGTCTTTCACTTTCTCCATTGCGTCGGGCATGGAGCGCGTGCCGGTGATGTACATCAATTGAAAGGACGGCGTCGCGAGCGTGCCGCCGACCGTCATGCGGCGCACCCACACGGCGTGATAGTCGTAGATCGCGCCCCAGGCGACCGCCGCTGCGAGGCGCGGTTCGTAGGCCGCGGCGCGCGATACGTAAAAGCCGCCAAGGCTCGATCCGATGATGCCGACGCGCGCTGGATCCACATTTACTCGCGTCTGGAGCCAGTCGATCGCGGCGCCGACCGGCTTCTCGTAGTCGGGCCGCGTATAAAGTTTCTGGTAGCGCAACGCCTCGCCGATGCCCGGCGAATCCATGAAAAGCGCGTTCATGCCGCGTTGCGCAAACGCCTCGCGCGCACGCATGAACCAGAGCTCCTTGGTCGTATCGAGGCCGCAGATCAGGATGATGGTCGGATGACGTCCGCCACCGGGCGCAGGCAGAAAGTATGCAGGCAGCGTTGTCCCTTCGAATGGCATCTCCACGCGTTCGAGCTTGAACGGTGCGATCGCGCGGGCTCGCTCGAACGTCCGCAGCACTTCGCCATAAGAGGCCAACCGGCGCGGCTCGGTCGGTGGAATGAAATGTTCGGAGATCGTGTGATAGAGGCTCGCCAGGAACCAACTCTCGCTCGCACTTGCGCTGGTGTGTGCGGCGGCCGCGCGTTGCTCGAGAACCGCGGCGAGCCACGCCCATTCGTGATGCCACGCTTCGTCATCACCGATGCGTTCCTTCAGCCGGCGCCACACCATCTCGATATCGCCGACCTGTCCACCGGCGCACAAGGCGAGCAGCGTGTTGTAGGACCACCGGTAATTGCCTGGGAAGAACTCGTACATCGTGCTCCGCCTTGCGTTATCGTGACCTGATCGTCATCCACCAACGTCGAGCATCAGGCGCCAATGAGGGTGCCGCTACTCCTGCCTGATTCCGGCATTCTTCACCACCGGCGCGAGCAGGTCGTAGTACTGCTGCGAGAGCTTCATCGTCTCGGCGAGCGTTCCGGCTGCATACGGTTCGAGCCCGATGCGGCCGAGGCGTTCCTCGATGTAGCTCTTGTCGGCGACGATCTTCGCCATCTCCGCATGCAGCCGCTCAAGAATCGGTTGCGGGGTGCCGGTCGGCGCAAAGACTGCGTACCACGAGAGGTACTCGACGCCTTTCACGCCCGTTTCGGTGATCGTCGGCAGGTCGGGGAACGCGGGCGAGCGCGTTGGCGCCGCGACCGCGAGGCCGCGGAACTTCCCGGACTTCAGATGCGGCGCGAACGAGGAGGGCAAGCCGAGCGCGAACTGCACGTCACCGCGCATGAGGGAGGTCACGGTCTCGCCCGAGCCCTTGTAGGGAATATGCAGGACCTGGATGCCGGTGGCGCCGATGAACATCTCGGTCACGACGTGGTGCGGCGAGCCGATGCCCGAGGTGCCGTACGCGAGCGCGCCAGGCTTCGTCTTCGCGAGCGCGACGAGCTCCGCGACGCTATTGACCGGGAGCGATGGATTCACCGCGAGGAAGAACACGCCCTTCGCGAGCGAGCCGACCGGCTGGAGATCCTTCACCGGATCAAA
>JBJXGX010000239.1:0-30592 GCA_046160305.1 Burkholderiales bacterium | reverse complement strand
TTCTGATTGAAGGTCCATGCATGGTAGAAGCACATGAACGCGCGTGCGGACCCGGATTTCTCGCGGCAGACAACATTGCCCCGATGCGTGCATGCATTGAAGAAGGCGCGTACGACGCCATCGGCATGCGTGTGATCAAGAGCGCACGTCCACCCACCTTGCGCGTGATGAAGCTGCCGGGCTTGGCGATCTCCGACTCGTGGCAGGTGTAGAGCCAAGAGCGATCGAAGATCTCGCGACGTTCGCGCTCGAAGATCGCGGGGTCGGTAAACGAGCGCCGGTTCACACGAAAGATCCCGCGCTCGCGATCGTCAATGACGAGATGTTCGGTTTCGCTGCCGCTCATTATTCGGCTCCTTTCGGATGATCGATCGCGCCCGCCGTTGGCGCGTCACTCGGTATGCTACCGCCCGCTGCAAGAATGGAACCAAGCGGGCGGCTCATGCGTGATCGAAGATTAGAACACAGCAGGGTGGAGGGCGGATCACCACGGCGCCGAGCAAAGGGAAGTGAGCCGCCGATCCCGTCGCCGGGATGCAAGCCATGAAGGACCTGTTGGCTGGCCGCGTGCCGATGATGCTCGCCGCGGTCACGACGGCGTTTCCGTACATCAAGGACGAGCGGCTCGTTTCGACCGCGATCGGCGGGCAGGCGCGCGCACTGTTGTTGGCGGAGCTGTCGACCCGCATCGAGTCGGGCTGTGTGGGGTTCGCAGTGATCTCGTGGAGGGGCATTCTCCCCGCAAAGGGCGCGCTGGGCGAGCGCATCCGCCGCCACCTGAGTTCTTGTTTCACTCTGACCCTGGTTTCCGTTTCCAGGACCTCTCAATTGATCGTCGCGTGCGGCATCGCCATGCAGTTCGAGGCCAAGCCCCTTTTATGTCTCCGTGAAGTTCGGCGGCGGGCATCGCTACGGGCAGATCGGCGCAAATGCTTGCTGGAAGTCGACGTTCATGAAGATTGTCGGCGGGCGATAGAATTGACGCTGCCCCCCGTGTCAATAAGACCTGAGACACCACCCTTCACGAGTTTAAAGAGCAGAGAGAAGTACCAGCATGAGCAAGGCAGAACTGAACAAGGTCTCGTGCGTCAATTGCGGTGGCGTGCTCGATCCGTCCTGGGCTCATCTGTCGCCCAGACCTCCATGCCCGATTTGCGGCAAGACCGGGATTGCGGTTCACGTGGGGATCGCTACGGAGATCGACATCGCTGGCTCAATCGACGTGGTCATGCAACCGCAGCGGACGGTGCGGGGCTGGTGCCGACGTTGGATCGAGCTCGAGAGCGAATGGACCAATCTTGATCGTCCGATTACCGAGACGATGAGTGGCAACGCCATCAACTCCGCGCATCACCGCTTGCAATCATTCTTCATCCAGCTATACCACTTGAAGGACACGCTCATCAGCGATCCGAAGAGCGGCCTCTCCAAGACGGTGGTCGAGTCCGCAATCTCAACCGACCCCCGCCTTGCCTTACTGGCCGACCTCGCCAATCTTGACAAACATTCCCGCTTGACGCGGCCGCCTCGGAGCAGTGATGTGCCCGTGATTGGGTCGGCAAAAGGGCAAGCTCCAGGCTCCGGCGGAGGATGGCGCCTTCGTCTAGAGATCATTCACCAGGGTCGCACCCGCGACGGCCTCGACGTTGCGGGAGAAGCGATGGATGCGTGGCGGAACCAGCTACATGCTTGGGGCATCATCTGAATCAACTGGGCTGGCTCTTTCCGGGCTCATTAAAGGGGCCAGTGTCAATTATTTCACAGCTCCAACTTCCATTGCCCCAGCGGCAGCGCCGCTGTCGGTTGGTCTTCCAACCAGGGCCATCCTCTCGCCCTCGCTTCACGCCGAGCGAAAGTGCGCTGGGTCGCTGACCATCGCCGCCTTAACCTGTTTCACGCTAGGCGCGTAATCGATCGCGCCAGTAGCCCGGACGTCTTTCGAGAGCCCCATCGATAGCCTGCTCAAATTCTGCGCCAAGGCCGGGGCGTTCCTTTTCATACCAACCTGCGGCCTCGAGTGCTTCATTCGCGGCGGCCTCATGGATGCGCAGTGCGCGCATTAAGGACGGTTCGCGCGAGCTCGCATTCGGCGGCGGAACTCATTAGGATCGACGAGCTTTGCGGCGCCGGAATCGATCTCATCAAGTCTGTGCATGATCTCCGTGTCCCACGCCTCCACCACATCCGGATCTGGTGGCCCATCGAGGCTGGTTACAAGGTTGTATGCAAGCTCTGCGCGCTCGGCTATCGAGAGATTCAGCGCCTCAGAACGTAGTTTTTCAAGTGCCGCGCTACCCATATGCGAGCTCCAATTGCATAGTGTTTCGACTCGGCCCAGGATAGCGCACCCGACAACCGTTCGCACTGGAAGCCGACCTCACTTTGGAAATTCAAGAAAGGACAGAAAATCAGGAGGGAATAGCGCTTTCTTAAGCCCATTCGATTCCAATCTTCGCAGGCGTATTGACCGGGACCCGCGCCCAGACTCTCGCAACCGTAGCGTTGACGCCGACGATCACTATGAATTCTTGCGCGCAACCCCGTTCAACCGGACGCGGCTTGCACGCTCCCGCTTCCGCCAGCGCGACGCCTACTGCGCTTTGATCCCGGCCTGATCGATGATGGGCCACCATTTCGCGATCTCCGCGCGCTGGATTGCGGCGAGCGATTCTGGCGTCTGCTTCTCGCGCGGGGCGACATCCATGCCCTGACTTTCAAGCCGCTCCCGCACCTTCGGATCAGCGAGCGCCGCCACCACCGCCCGGTTGACCGTATCGATGATCCCTCTTGGTGTGCCCTTGGGTGCGAACAGCGCTGACCAGAGCGAGAACTCCATGCCGCCCGGAAACCCGGCCTCCGCCATGGTCGGCACTTCGGGCAGGATCCTCATGCGCGTCGCGCTGGTTACACCCACCGCCTTGATGACACCCGAACGCACATGCGGGACAGCGGTGGCAGGGTTGACGAATGACATCTCGATCTGCCCACCCATCAGATCCTGCATGATCGGCCCGGCCCCGCGATAGTGCACGGTCTGAAACCGCGTTTGCGTTTGCTTTCGCACGATCTCGTCGAGGAGATGCGGCGGGCTGCCGATGCCGGCGCTGCCTGAGGATGCCTTGTCGGGATTGGCTCTCAGCCAATCCACCAGTTCCTTGAGGTTGTTGACCGGCACTTTCCTGTGAACCGTGAGCAGCAGCGGCGCATCGGTCATGAAAGCGATCGGCGCGAAGTCCTTAACGATGTCGTACTCAAGCTTCAAGAGCGCAGCGTTCGCCACATGGGTATTCCAGATGCCGAGCAACAGCGTATAGCCGTCAGGTGCCGCTCGCGCCACTCGCAGTGAACCGATCGAGCCGCCGGCGCCACCAACGTTTTCGATCACGACATTCTGGCCGAGAGGCCCGTGCATGCCTTCGACCAAAGCGCGGGCGACTGCGTCGGTCAGCCCACCTGGCGGAAATGGCACGATCATGGTGACCGGACGCACCGGATAACTCTGCGCCAATGCGCTCCCGATACCGACAAGCGCTGCGAAGGCGATGCCAAGAAAGTTCTTCATGCTATCCCCGGTTAGGTGAAAGCCCAGTGATCGGCTCACGACGGCAGAGGCTAAAGCGCTGGCGCTGCTGTTCAGGTCCCTCTAGATAATAAGCTCGATCGCGCCGACCGACGCATCGGGCACAACGATCTCAACAAATGCGTCGTCGAGCCGTCGTGTTTGCCCGAGGCAATGGATCGTCCCTAGTCGTACCGAATCGTACCTAAGTAAGTGCCAATCGGTACAGAGCGACATTTCGTTGGCTTCCCTACCTCAATCCGACCCCAGTTTCACGGCTCCGGTTGCACGGCTCCGGTTGCACGGCTCGCCGGCGTTGTCGTTTCCAGCGCCAACCCGCCTTGGTGCGGTACGATCCGGTCGGCATCATCTGACCGCCATCCAAGGAAGTTTTTCGGACTCGCGCCGCTTATCGGGCGTACCCGATACCTACACATTCATGCATGAGAGAAACACCCAATGACCACGGCGTCCGCATCACTCACGCGTGCTCACGCATCGAAAGATCTGGATTGCGACGTCATCGTCATCGGAGCAGGGATTTCCGGCCTGTACCAGCTTTACCGCCTGCGCGAGCTGGGTTTGCGGGTAAGAGTATTCGAGTCGGGCACCGGCGTCGGCGGCACGTGGTACTGGAATCGCTACCCGGGCGCGCGCTTCGATTCCGAGAGCTACTCGTATTGCTATTCGTTCTCGCAGGCGCTGCTCGACGAGTGGGACTGGACCGAGCATTTCTCGCCGCAACCGGAAACGGAGCGCTACCTCAATTACGTCGCAGATAAGTTCGACCTTCGCCGGGATATCCGGTTCGCAAGCCGGGTCAGCGCCGCGATTTATGACAAGGACGATCGATGCTGGAACATCAATTTGAACGACGGGAGCCGGCATAGCACACGATTTCTTGTCACCGCGATCGGCCCGCTGTCGGCGCCCACTATGCCGCGGATCGAAGGCGTGGCCGATTTCAAAGGCCAATCCTTCCACACCGCGCGATGGCCGAACGCGCCGGTCAGCTTCGCTGGCAAACGGGTCGCTGTCCTCGGTACCGGCGCCACCGGCGTGCAGACGATCCAGGAGGTGGTCAAGACCGCCGGTCATCTCACCGTCTTTCAGCGCCGGCCCAACTGGTGCACGCCGCTGCACAATCGCAAGATCGACGCAGACGAGATGGCCAGCATCAGGGCCAACTATCCGGATATTTTCCGGCGCTGTCAGGAGACCGCTGCCTGCTTTGTCCACACGACCGATCCGCGCGGCACGTTCGAGGTGACCAAAGACGTGCGCGAGGCGTTCTGGGAGAAGCTCTATGCCTCGCCTGGTTTCGGCATTTGGCTCGGGAATTTCCGGGACATCCTGATCGACCGGGCGGCAAACAAACTGATTTCCGATTTCGTCGCGAAGAAAATCCGCCAACGCGTGAAGAACCCGAAGGTCGCCGCGATGCTGATCCCGACCGACCATGGGTTCGGCACGCGCAGAGTCCCGCAGGAGACGCACTACTACGAAGCCTACAACGAGCCGAACGTGCAACTGGTGAGTATCTTGGAGACGCCGATCACGCGCGTGACCCAGACCGGCATTCAAACAAGCGATGCGCACTACGAATTCGACATCATCATCTATGCCACCGGTTTCGACGCCATCACCGGCAGCTTCGATCGGATCGACATCCAGGGCGTGGATGGGCAGAAGCTCAAGGACAAGTGGAAAGGCGGGCCATCAACGTTCGTGGGCGTGATGGTCGAAGACTTCCCCAATCTGTTCATGGTGATGGGCCCGCACACCGCGCTTGGCAACATTCCGCGCAGCATCGAATACAACGTCGAATGGGTCGCGGATCTGATTGGCTACATGCATGAGCGGGACCTGACCCAGGCGAATGCCCGGCCGGAAGCGGTGGCGGAATGGACCGGCTTTGTCATGCAAAAGGCCGAGGGACTGCTGGCCAATGAAATCGATTCATGGATGACCGGTGTCAACCAGAACGTCGAGGGCAAACAGGTCCGGAGGATCGTCCGCTACAGCGGCAGCGCGCCCGACTACCGCAAATGGTGCGATGCGGTGGCGGCAGGCGGATACCGTGAGCTGGTGATGGGGTGAGCGCGCGAATGGGGTCAAGTCTAGCGCGCGAATGGGGTCAGGTCTTGTCTTTTGCCTATCGAGGAAAAAGACAAGACCTGACCCCACGAACTAATCTCCTGATTTCCGGCGTATTGATCCGCAGTACACGAATCGCCTAACACCAATACATTGGTCGTGCCGAGCATGTCCCGTGCGTAGTTGAAGGTTGAAACAGAATTACGAAACCGCTTTCGAGCTTGATTAGCCGGTGCGTGAACGACGCAGGTGCTCATGCGGGCGTTGCGCGAACGAGGAGCACACGATGGCCGACAATCCAAGGATCTTTCCGCTCAACGCCTGGTATGCGGCGGCCTGGCAGCACGAGGTCGGCAGGCGGGAGATCCTGGCGCGCACCGTATGCCACCGCAAGATGGCGTTGTGGCGGCGGGTTGACGGGACCGCGGTGGCGCTCGACGATGCCTGCTGGCATCGACTGCTGCCGCTTTCCATGGGCCGGCTCGACGGCGACCACTTGGTCTGCCGCTACCACGGTCTAGCCTTCGATGGGTCAGGCCGGTGCACGCGCATGCCCGCGCAGGACACGCCAAGTCCGTCGGCCTGCGTGCGCGCCTACCCCGCCGTTGACAGACATCGCTTCGTCTGGGTATGGCCCGGCGATCCGACCCTTGCGGACCCCGCGCTCGTGCCCGATATGCATTGGAACGAGGATCCTGCATGGGAGGGCGATGGCGAAACACTATTCGCCGGTTGCGACTATCGGTTGATCGTCGACAACCTGATGGATCTTTCGCACGAGACCTTCGTTCATGCCACCAGCATCGGCCATAGCGCGATCGCCGAAACACCGGCCGCCACGACCCACGACGCGCGCAGCGTCACGGTAACGCGGTGGATGGAGGACATCGACGCACCGCCCTTCTGGCGCGCGCAACTCGGCAGGCCCGGCAATGTCGATCGTTGGCAGATCATTCGATTCGAGGCCCCGTGCACGATCGTGCTCGATGTCGGCGTGGCACTCACCGGCACTGGCGCGAAGGACGGTGACCGGAGCCAGGGCGTCAACGGCCGCGTGCTCAACACGATCACGCCGGCAACCAATGAGACCTGCATGTACTTCTGGTCTCTGCTGCGCAACTATCGGCTGCGCGATCAGTCGCTCACCACGCAGTTGCGCGAGGCCAATGCGCGGATCTTCGAGGAGGATCGGGCAGTCGTCGAGGCGCAGCAGCGGTCGATCGCATCGATGCCCGAACGCGCGCTGCACAATCTCAATATTGACGCCGGCTCACTCAGGGCACGCCGCATCATCGAGCGCATGGTCGAGAGCGAACGTTTGATCGGGTGACGCGAGGCGCATGCCGGGCGTGCATTTGGTCGAGGCCGCAACGGGCGATGCAGGCTTGGCGCGCATCAGCGCGAAGGGAACATTTTTCGCCTGGAAAAAATCCCGCTAACCCCGCACTCGCATCGCGAGCGCACTGCCGATTGCCTGCTGCGGTACGATCCGGTCGGGACTACCCGAACACAACCCAACACGGCGCCCCTGCGCGAAGGAGACAGACTGTGATCTACGAGATCCGCACGTACCAAATTACTGCCGGAAGCCTGGCCGAGGTGGAAAAACGCTTCGCGGAAGGCTACGAGCACCGCAAGAAATTTTCCCCGCTCACCGCGTTCCTGCATACGGAGCTTGGGCCGCTCAACGAGATCGTCCATATCTGGGGCTATAAGGATGTGGCCGAGCGCAACAGCATCCGCGCCGAGGCGGCAAAGGGCGGGAATTGGCCACCGAAGATCGGCGAGTTCATCCGTACGATGCGCTCTGAAATTGTCGTGCCGTTCTCGTTCATCCCGCCGCTGCCGGCAGGCCCGGTCGGCCCGTACTTCGAGCTTCGCTACTACACGCTGAAGGCGGGGCGCGTGCCTGAGCTCCAGAAGGGCTGGGAGTCGATGATTCCCGAGCGCGTGAAGATGTCGCCGGTGGTGCTCGCCGGACCGGTGGACTTCGGTGTGGCAAACGCCTTCGTACATATCTGGGCGTACAAGAGCCTCGATCAACGCATGCAGATCCGCGCCGATGCCGCGAAGAAAGGCGTATGGCCGCCACCCGGCAGCGCCGATCGGCTGTTCACGCAGGATTCGAAAATCCTGATGCCGGCATCCTGGTCGCCGTTGCAATAGAGCGTTTGCGTGCGAGGCACCATCGTCGCGGTCGATATCGGCGGCACCTTCACCGATTCGGCCGCGATCGATCGCACGACCGGGCGATTGTCTTTCGCCAAGACCCTCAACACACCACCACGGCTCGAATCGGAGTCGCTCGACATTCTCTACCGTCGATTGCCGCCGTTCGTGCCGCGGCATCTGCGCTTCGAAGCAAAGGAGCGCATCGAGGCCGTGGCGATCTGCTTTCTGCATGCGTGGAGCAATCCCTCGCATGAAATCGCGGCGCAAGTCGCGATCGGCCGATCACCGAAGTGGCAGCCGATGTCTTGAATGGCTATGTCACGGTCGAGGGCGCGCGCGCGGATTATGGCGTGGTCATCGATCCGGTGACCCTAGGATTGGATGAGGCATCGACCGCTCGACTGAGGGAGAATTTCCGATGAGAAAAATACGAACGGCATGCCTCGTTGCACCGGTCGCGTTGTGTGCGGTGACATCGGGTGCGATCGCGCAGGACTACCCGAATCGGCCGATAAAGATGATCGTGCCCTTCGGCCCCGGTGGGGTGACCGACATTACCGCGCGGACGGTCGCACCGCTCATCGCCGACGCCCTGCAAGGCACGATCCTCGTAGAGAATCGCGGCGGCGGTTCGACGATCATCGGCACCGATGCGGTCGCGAAGGCAAAGCCGGGCGGCTACACGCTTCTCCTCGCCTCAAGCGGCGCGCTCACCGCCAATCCGGTGCTCCACAAGCTGCCCTACGACACGAGCCGTGATCTCGCGGGGGTATCGATGGTGAGCACGCTCCCCTATGTGCTCGCGGTCCACCCCACTGCCCCGTACAACTCCGGGGCCGATCTGATTGCATTGGCAAAATCGAAGCCGAAGACGATCAGTTACGCCTCCGCCGGGGTCGGCACCGGCAATCACCTGACCGCCGAACTGTTTACGAACGCGACCGGCATCGAGGTCATCCACATCCCGCGAAAAGATGCCGGGGTCAGATCTTGCCTTTTGCCTGCGTGGGCGACCAACACACGATATTGATGAGGACAACATGACAAAAATCCTGAAATCCGATGTGCTTCGTCGCGTGATTCCGGCGGCGCTCCTCGCACTTGGGCTCTGCGCGGTCGCCTCGATTGGCGCTGCGCAACAACGCAACTTCCCCGAGCATGGCGTGCGTGTGGTGGTTCCCTATGCGCCAAGCGGCGCGGTCGACATCGCCGCACGCCTGCTCGCCAAGGAACTCGCCGAGCTTTGGGGCCAGCCCGTCGTCGTAGACAACCGGCCCGGCGCGGCTGGCGTGATCGCCGCCGATCTCGTGGCCAAGTCGGCGCCCGACGGCTATATGTTGCTTCTTGCTGACGACGGTCTGCTCACGACCGTGCCGCTCTTCAACGACAAGATGCCCTACGACACGTTGAACGACCTAGTTTCGATCGCGTTGGTAGGCATGTTTCCTCACGTGGTGATCACCTCCGCCTCGCTCAAGGTGAAGTCGATGGCCGAGCTCGTCGCCGCGGCGCAGGCGAAGCCCGGCATGATCAACTATGCCACCAACGGCATCGGCGGAACGCATCACCTTACCTGGGAGCGGTTGCAGCGCGCGGCCAACATCAAACTGAATCACGTACCTTACAAGGGCGCGGCGCCCGCGTTGCAGGATGTGCTCGCCGGCCATGTGCCGATGATGCTCGCAGCGGTCGCGACGGCATTCCCGTATATCAAGGATGGGCGGCTCGTTCCGATCGCGACCGGCGGGCCGACCCGGGCGCCGTTGCTTCCTGAACTACCGACGCTGATCGAGTCGGGCTTTCCGGGGTTCGAGGTGGTCTCCTGGATGGGCGTGCTCGCCGCAAAGGGCACGCCACCCGCGCTGGTCGAGCGCATCAGCCGCGACCTCGGCAAGGTCACCCAAAGCGAGGCCTACCAGAGCGGGCTTGCGCAGCGGGGGACCGAAGCTCGCACCAGCACGCCGCAGGTGCTTGCCGAACGCATCCGCGAGGAGCTGAAGCGCAATGAAATTCTGGTGAAGAGCCTTAGCATCAAGACGAACTAATCGGTTGAGGCAGATTGATCAGGCAAAAAACAAGACCTGACCCCAACCGTCGTTAGCTGCGGGTGCTGCCGATGACGCCTTTCTCGACCCACAGCGATATCGTCTCGTCGTCGTAGCCCAGTTCACGCAGGATCGCGACGCTATCCTGTCCAAGTTCGGGCGGTGCGGCGCGCATCGCCGACCGCCTGCCGTTGACGCGTAACGGCGTGGCGACGCTCTTCAGTGAGCGCCCATTGGCATTGCGATAGTGAAGGATCATCTCGGAGGCGGCGGTCTGCGGGTGCGCATCGAGCTCGCCCAGCGTATGCACGGGTGAGCAGGGAATGCCGCGCGCCTCGAGCAACCGCATCCATTCGTCGCGCGTCTTGGCACGCATGATTTTGGCGACGACTTCGACTGTCTGTGGCCGGTGACGCACCCGATCAGCACCCGTTGTGAAGCGGGGATCGCTCGCAAGGTCGCGCGCCCCGGCCACATCGCAGAAAGACTGCCACAGGGCATCGTTGGCCACGCCCAGGATCAAGGGTTTGTCTTGGGTCTCAAAGGCTTGATAGGGGCAGAGCGACTCGTGCCCCGACCCCGGCCGTTGCGGCTCGGTGCCGCGCTGCCAGTAGCCTTGCAGGAAGTAGCCGAGGTAGCCAACCCCGGTGTCGAACAGCGACACCTCCAGTCGCGCACCGAGCCCGGTGCGCTCCCGCTTCATGAGGGCCCCTAGAATGCCGATCGTGGCATGCATCCCGGTGCCCTGATCGACCGGCGAGAAGGGGCTGCGCACGGGTGGGCCGTCGGGCTCGCCCGTCATCGACAACATGCCGCAGAAGGCCTGCGCGATGAGATCGTAACCCTTGCCTTCCTTCATCGGACCCGCGCTGCCATAGCCCGAAATCGAGCAATAGACGAGGCGTGGGTTCAGCGCCATCAACGCGACTGCGCCGACCCCGAGGCGTTCAGCAACGCCTGGGCCGAAGCTTTCAACGACGACATCCGCCTGCCTCGCCAGTTGCAGTGCGATCGCCAGGCCCTCACCCGATTTGAGATCGAGCGCGAGACTGCGCTTGTTTCGATTCACGGCAAGGAAGATCGTGCCGTCGCCATCCTCGAAGGGTGGCCACTTGCGGGTGTCGTCGCCGGCGCGCTTGGGTTCGACCTTCACGACATCGGCCCCCATGTCCCCCAGCATCTGGGTGCACAGCGGACCGGCGAGCACCTTCGAAAAATCGAGGACACGCTTGCCCTGCAAAGGCAGAAACGGGTCGCCATCGGACGGCGTCGACATGCTGCGGATCTCTTGGAGTGATTCGAACTGCATTATGGTCCAACCATCGACTATGTTAACCTTTGTCCTTTCGACTTTTCGATGGCAAGTGCGACCAGCCTGATGAACGACGCCGCGAGAACGCCCGTGCTGGTGGGCATCGGCACAGCAACGCAGCGCGAAGACGACTTCACTCGCGCACTGGAGCCGATGGACCTCATGTTGAATGCGGTGGCCGCGGCCGGTGCCGACAGCGGGAACACGCAAACATTGCACGGTACGGAATACATCGCCGTGCCGCGCGGGCGCTGGTCGTATGCGAACCCGGCCGGTGAAATCGCGCGCCACATCGGCGCGCCTCAGCCGATCACCGTGCTGGCCGACGTCGGTGTGCTGCAGCAGACCCTGATCGGCGAGGCCTGTGCGCGCATCGCCCGGGGCGCATCGCACACCACGCTCGTTGCGGGTGCGGACGCGGGCTGGCGCATCCTGCGTGCGCAGATCGCCGGGCAGCGGGCCACCGAGCGAATGCAAGACGACTCACCCGACATCACACTCGAGCCCAAAAGCGAACTGCGCCACGCTGCGGAAAAGCGTGCGGGAATGAAGATGCCGGTCGGCCTGTACGCGATCATGGAGAGCGCGCTTCGGTCCAGTCAAGGATGGTCCATCGCGGATCATCGTGACCGGTTGGCACGACTTGGCGAGCGTTTCAGCCGCATCGCCGCGGACAACCCGCATGCATGGCACGGTCGTGTAGTGCCGGCCGCCGACATCCGCGAGGCCTCTGAGCGTAATCCGATGCAGGCGTTTCCGTACGCGCGCGCACATTGCTCGACCTGGAATGTGGACCAGGCCGCGGCGCTGCTGTTCTGCTCTGCTGCGCGTGCGAACGCGCTCGGCATCCCGCGTGCGCGCTGGATTTATCCGGTGGCGAGCACCGAATCGAATCACATGGTGCCGGTGTCGGCGCGCGAGCCGCTGCACGACTGCCCGGGTGCGCGCATCGCGGGCCAAGCCGCGCTGGAGGCGATCGGCCTCGCCGCCTCGCAGATCGATCTCGTCGACCTTTACAGTTGCTTTCCGGTGGCCGTCGAGGTCTACGCCGAAGCCCTCGGCCTCTCGCTCGATCGCGATCTCACCGTCACAGGCGGCATGCCCTTCGCCGGCGGGCCCTACAACAATTACGTGCTGCAGGCGACCTGTCGCGCCGCCGAATTGATGCGCGCCGGACGGGGACGCACGGCGCTCGTCTCCTCTGTTTCGGGCGTGCTGACCAAGCAAGGTTTCGGCGTGTGGTCGATGGAACCGGGCCGCGACTTCGCGCATATCGATGTGAGCGATGAAGTCGCACGGGCGGCACCAACGCTCGACGTGCTCGATGCGTACAGCGGCACGGGCACGATCGCAGGATTGACGGTGCTGCATGGGCGCGGGGAGGATCCCCGCGGCGTCGCCGTGGTGACAACGAGCACCAGGCAACGGACGGTGGCCGACACGACGAACCCGGCCTTGATCGCACGCATGCAGATGGAGGAATTCGTCGGGCGCGAAGTACACGTCAACAACAACGAGATGACGCTATGACCCGCTCGGCGTCCACACAGGGCGATGAGGCCACCACCGCGCACGACCTCTGCGCACTGCCGCTGGTTCGCCGTCTGGCGGCGATGCTCGACCGGGATCCCGCCGGTTTGCGCGACGGCGATCCGTTGCCGCGCGGCTGGCATCCGATACTGTTCAACGCAGCAACGCCGCAATCGCAACTGCGCACGGACGGCGCGGCCCAGCTCGGCGTTCCGCTGCCCGAGATCGGCCTACCCCGCCTGATGCTGGGTGGCCGGCAGAACCGGTTCACTGGTGACATCCCCATCGGCGCACAGGTGCGCCGCGAGACGCGACACGGCGAGGTCCAGATCAAGCAAGGACGCTCGGGCCGCTTTGCACTCGTGAAGGTCGAACATCGCATCTATGTGGAAGGCGCGAGCACGCCCGTGCTGACCGAGCATCAGGATTACGTTCTGCGCGAGGCCGCTGTCGCTGCTGCATCGACATCAGCATCGGCATCACAACCGACATCTCCACCGGCGCCGCCGAACGCCGCCGTCGCAACGACTGCGATCGCCACGCGCACGATCCTGCCCGACGAGCGCTTGCTGTTCCGCTATTCGGCCATCACCGACAATCCGCACCGCATCCACTATGACCATGCCTATGCGGTCGACGTGGAGGGCTACCCCGGCCTCGTCGTCAACGGCAGCATTCCCACCATGTTCCTGCTGGAAATGTTTCGCGCCACGACGGGGCACGAGCCGGTTTCGCTCTCGTCACGCAATGTGGCGGCGATGTTCTGTGGTCAGCCATTGCATCTTTGCATCGGCCGCGACGATGAAGGCTGGCGCCTTTGGGCCCGCAACGATCAAGGTCAGATCACATTCGACGCTCGCGTCGAATGAACCCGCATTCGCAAGGAGCGCAACGATGATCCAAGCCACGTCCGCACTAGCCCACGGCGCCCGCCGCCTGCTCTGCGGCGTGTTCGTCGCCTCCGTCGCCCTCGGTGCGTGGCCGGCCTTGGCACAAACGAATGCGTTCCCTAACAAACCGATTCGGGTAATCGTCTCCGTGGGCGCGGGCGGTGCCACCGACACGACCACGCGCCGCCTCGGCGAACGGCTGTCGAAGTCGCTCGGCCAGGCGGTCGTGGTCGAGAACATGGCGGGCGCGAGCGGCGTGATCGCAGCGCAGACGGTGGCACGCGCCGCACCTGATGGCTATACGTTGTTGATCGGCACCAACACGACGCATGCGGGCAACGCGAGCTTCGTGAAGAACCTGCCCTATGATCCGCTCGGCGACTTTGCACCCATCTCGCGCATGGCGATCGCAGCGCTCGTGCTCTGCGTCAACAACGATGTGCCGGGGTCCAACTTGAAAGAGTTCATCAGCTATGCCAAGGCAAACCCGGGCAAGCTCAATTTCGGCAGCGGCACAGGCTCCGCACGGCTGTCGTCCGAGCTGTTCAAGGCGAAGGCCGGCGTGGATATCCAAAGCGTGCCCTACAAGTCGAATGCACCGGCGCTCGTGGATCTGCGCGGTGGCCAGATCCAGATGCTGTTCGGCGACATTGCCCTGATGCTGCCGCACGTGCGCGCCGGCGCGGTCAAGGCACTCGGCGTCTCGAGCGCGCGCCGGTCGGCCGCGATGCCCGACACGCCAACCTTGGCTGAAGCGGGCGTGCCCGGCTATGAGTTGGTCGGCTTCATCGCTGCCTTCGCGCCGGCCAAGACACCGGATGCCATCGTGCGCCAGTTGAACGAGGAGATCAACCGCATCCTGCGCGACAAGGAATTCGCCGACAGCCTCACCGCGCTTGGCATCGATGCCGCGCCGACCACGCCTGCTGAATTGCACGACTGGGTGGTTTCCGAGACGCGCAAATGGGGTGAGCTGGCGCGCGCTGCCGGCATTCAGCCCGAGTGACCTCCACGATGACGCATTCACCGCAGGTACGCGTGCTCGAGTGGGCCGGCGCGGGCAGTGGCATTGCCGCTGCGTATGCCGGCTGGCTACTCGCTCGCATGGGCGCCAAGGTCACGCGTCTCGGCGCGGATGCGAACACCACCGGCATCGACGCGCATCCATTGCAACTCGCACTGGAAGCGCTGGCTGCCGGGAAGATCGACCGCAGCGCGCCACTCGTCGCAGCCGATCTCGACACCCACATCGCCGACTGCGACATCCTGTTGTGCGATGCGCCGGCATCGCTCGTCACGCTGGCTGGACCCGTCGCATCGATGCGCGCGCGGGCCCCGCGGCTGGTCGTCGGCATCGCCACGCCCTTCGGCCTCGATGGCCCGTATGCCGGCTTCCCCGGCACCGCGCTCGACGCCCAGGCGCTGAGCGGCGTCGCGTGGTCGCTCGGTGAACCCGATCGCGCACCCCTCTCATTGCCGGCCGGCGTCGCTGAACACCAGGCCGGCGCGATGCTCGCCGCGGGATGTCTGCTCGCCCTCACCGTGCGCGACCAGCACGGCACCGGCCGCCTCGTCGACATCGCGCTGGCCGAGGTGCTGGCGAGCTATGTCGCGGGCAACTGCCGCCTCTATATCCACCACGGCTTGCAATGGCACCGCAACGGGCGGCGGCCGTGGGGATCGGGTGGTGCGTATCCTTATGTGATCCTGCCTTGCAAGGACGGCGAAGTCTGCGTTTGCGGCCGCACGCGCGAAGAGTGGATGCGCCTGGTGCAGGTGATGGGGAACCCGGCGTGGGCTTCGCTGCCGCGCTACCAAGACCTGCGCGCGATGGGCAAACAGTATCCGCAGGAAGTCGACGCGCTCATCATGCCCTGGCTAAGCCGGCACACGAAGGCCGAACTCGAGGCGCTCGCGATCGAACACAACCTGATCGTCTCGCCGGTACGCGAACTCGAACAGGTGCTGCAGACGCCGCAATTTACACAGCGTGGATTTCTCACGCCGGGACGGGTCGGCGGTCGCGATGTGCAGGTGCCCGGTCTGCCGTTTCACGCGCTCGCATCACGCAGCGATAAAGCCGCCGACATCAGCGCGAGCTTGCTGCAAGGCGCCGCAACGGTTCCGCGAAATGCGCCACCCGTCCCGATCGACAGGCCGCTTGCCGGCGTTCGCGTGCTCGACTTCGGTTGGGTGTGGTCGGCGCCCTGGGTAGGCACCATGCTCGGCGAGTTAGGCGCGCAGGTGATCAAGGTCGAGCACGCCCTACGCCCGGACAACCTTCGCCTCGCCGGCAGAGTGTTCCGCGACGGCAAGGTGGTCGAAGGGCCGAGCAAGGAAATGTCGCCGATGTACCACCAGATCAACCACGGCAAGCTTGGCATCACGCTAAACGCCAAGAATCCGCGCGCGGTGGCGCTGGCGAAGCGGCTAGCGGCGATGAGCCACGTCGTGATCGAGAACATGTCGCCCGGTGCGATGGAGCGGAGCGGGCTTGGTTTCGAATCGCTGCGAGCATCGAACGCGCGTCTGGTGATGGTGGCCATGTCAGCCGCGGGTCAATTCGGCGCGCTGTCCGGCATGCGTGCGTACGCGCCGACCATGTCATCGTTCGTTGGTCTGGAAGCGCTCGTTGGTTATCGCGGTGAGATGCCGATCGGCGCGCTCAACTTCGCACTGGGTGATCCGAATGCATCGGTGCATGGCTTAGTGGCAGTGCTCGCTGCCTGGCACCGCGCCCGTGCGACCGGCGAGGGTTGCTACATCGACCTCTCGCAAATTGAATCGCTGCTCGGTATCCTCCGCCCTTACCTGCTCGACGCACAGGTCCACGATCGACAACCGGCGCCCACGGGTAACGCCCACCCCGACATGGCGCCGCACGGCATCTATCCTGCACAAGGGATCGATGCGTGGCTGACGATCGCAGTCGCCGACGATTCGCAATGGCAGGCGTTGCGGCGCTTGGCGAGCGGTGCGGCGTGGGCCGATGATGCCCGCTACACGAACAACAACGGCCGACTCGCTCACGCTGCCGACATCGATGCTGCGCTGGCGCAATGGACTGCATCGCGGCCGCGCGACGAACTCGTGGCGCGGCTCAGAGCGGCCGGTATCGCGTCATCGCCCGTGCTGTCGGTTGCGGAGCAATGGCAGGATCCGCACTTTGCGGCGCGTCGCATCAAGCAGCGTGTCACGATCCCGGTGTATGGTGATGAAGACGTGTTCCGCGCGCCGTGGCGCTTCTCCGATTTCGAACCCAGGATCGATCGTTGCGGTCCGTCGCTCGGTGAACACAATGATTTCGTGTTCGGCGAACTGCTTGGACTTCCTGCGGCAGAGATCGCCGAGCTGAAAGCCGCAGGCGTCATTGCCTGAGCACCCCCATCGCATCGAGGCCCACGCAATGCCCAAGGCCGTGCCCGCTCCTGAAGACCAACACGCCGCGCAGGCACCGGCACTGTGGGCGGGGGCGCTCGACGAAGCGCGCAGCCTGATCGGCGTGGACCTGCGGCGCACGCACCAGACCTGGAACACTGAGGCCGCGCCGGACAGCGTGCGGCACTTCTGCTGGGCACTCGGTGACGAGAACCCGCTGTTCTGCGACCCGGCCTATGGCGCGGCAACGAAGTGGCAGTCCGCGCTCGCGCCCGGCTGCTTTCTCTACACCATCGACACCACCGTGGTCGCACCGAGGCTGCGGGGTATCCAGTGGCTGTACGGTGGCACCGACTGGGAGTGGTATCGGCCGATCCGCCACCGCGACAGCTTCACCGTGAAAGCGAAACTGATCGATGCCATCGAGAAACGCGGCGGCAAGGCCAAGGCGTTCATCATCCAGACCGGCGAAGTGCTCTACACCAACCAGAAGGGCGAACTCGTCTGTCGTGCACTCGGACACACCGCGCGCACGCCGCGTGCGAATGCCGATGGCGGACTGAAGTACGCGGCACGCGAGACCCATCGCTACGCTGCCGCGGAGCTAGAACAGATTGCCCACGCAATCGAATCCGAAGAACTGCGCGGCGCAATACCTCGATGTTGGGAAGACGTGGAGATCGACCGTTGGGTGCAGCCGATGCTGAAGGGCCCGCTCAACATCACCGACATGGTCTGCTGGTATTCCGGTGGCGGCCACAGCTACCAGGCGCACCGGCGCGCCCACATGCAGAGGAAGCGCCATCCGGCGGACGCCTACATCAATCCGGAAACCGGCGCGCAGGATAGCGCCGCGCGCGGTCATACCGAAAGCAAGATGGCGCGCGAGGTCGGTATGCCGGGCGGCTACGACGTGGGCCCGCAACGCATTTCATGGTTGGGCCAGTTGATGACGAACTGGATGGGTGACGATGGTTTTCTGCGGCGACTGAGCGTAAGCGTGCGACGGCCTAACATCTTTGGTGACGTATCCTGGTGCAAGGCCCGCATCGCCGACAAACGCATCGAGGAAGGCGCCCATCTCGTCGACCTGGAGCTGATGGTCGTGAATCAGCTCGACGAGACGACCGCCAAGGGCACCGCGGTGGTCGAGCTGCCCTCGCGCGCCACGACGGCGTCGCGCTGATAACAAACAGGTCCACGGCACCATGCCGATCATCCGTCGCGATGCGAGGGTTCCGGCCGCGCAAGAACCCGATGTGAAACGACGACCCCCTACTCCGCCTTCGCTCCGGTTTCCTTCGCGATGCGGGCCCACTTCGTCACTTCCGCTCGTACGTAGGCCGCGAACGCATCGCGTTTCATCATGCCGATTTCGTAGCCCACACCGCTCAGTCGCGTGACGACATCGGCATCGCGCACAGCGCGCCCGAAATCCTCGGTGAGTCGATCGACAAGCGAAGCCGGCGTCTTGGCGGGCACCCAAACGCCGATCCACTGCTGATCTTCCAGTCCGGTGAAACCCGCTTCGGCAAGCGTCGGCACATCCGGCAGCCCGGACCAGCGCGTTGCGCTCGCCAACGCCAGCGGCTTCACCTTGCCGCTCTTGATGAACGGCATGGCCGAGGCAATGCCTGAACCCGCGATGGCGACTTCGCCAATTGATGTCGCAGTCATCGGCGCCACGACACCTTTATAGGGAACATGCAGAATGTCGACCTTCGCGAGCACCTTCATCAGGTATTCGAGAAGAAGCGCAGGCGCCGTCCCGTGTCCCGGTGAGCCAAACTGAAGCTTCTCGCCCTTGCGCGAACGCTCGATCAAGTCTTGCAGGCTGAGCGGATTGAGCGAGGGCGCGCCGACAATGACGATCGGGCTTACCGCGAGCAGCGCAATCGGAACGAGATCCTTATCGGCGTCGAATCGCGCTTCCGGGTACAGGGCCGGCGTCACCGCGTACGAAGAGGAGGCGATGAGAATCGAATAGCCATCGGGCGCAGCCTTGACGATCGTCTGGATCGACATCAAGGAGCCCGCGCCCGAGCGGTTCTCGACAGTCACCGCCTGCTTCCAAAGCTCGGCCAGTCGCGGACTCACGATCCGTGCGACGATGTCCTGCGGACTGCCCGGCGTCGCGACCACCAGGCGAACGGGCTTGACAGGATAGATTTCCTGTCCGGACGCAGCGATCGACGCGAGCGCGAGCAGCGCGGCGAACACCGACGATGCGGTCGGACGCACCATCGCGATCACTTGGCGGTCATGCGCGTTTCATCGCGGGCTGATCGAGTTTTTTGAGATAGCCGCTCTTGTCCAATCCATATCCGCGCGCCTTCACTTCGTTCAAGACGCTACGCGACCAGGTGAGCTTGCCGGGGTCTTTGC
The DNA here is from genome assembly GCA_046160305.1 of Burkholderiales bacterium. Classification (GTDB taxonomy): domain Bacteria; phylum Pseudomonadota; class Gammaproteobacteria; order Burkholderiales; family SG8-39; genus SHXR01. Next base: position 11,224 of record JBJXGX010000239.1, on the reverse strand, counting down.
CACCGAGGGTCGTATGCAGGATACCGGCTCTCGTGCCGACGTTCACGAAACCGCGCATGACGCCCGGCGGCACGGAAATCGTGTCGTACTGCTCGAGCACGACGCGACGCTCGCCCTTGTCGCCCCAGAACACCGCCCACTTCCCTTCCAGCGGCATGAACACCTCTTCGGTCTTGTGCGCGTGCAAGGCAGCGCCATGGCCGGGCTTCGCGCGAACGATCACGACGTGAAAGCTGCCAACGTTCGGGATGGCCGGATCAATCGCGAGCGACTTGCGATCCTTCACGCCATCGCCGATCACCGAGAGAATGTCGCGATCGCCCTTCGGCAGCGCGAAATCGACAAAGATCCAAGGTTGAGGTTTGAGTTTCTTGTAGCGGGAAACCCGCTTCGTCATTTCGCGTACGGTGATGGTCTTTGCCATGCTGTCTCCTTGAGGCGTGGGGAATGTCTTCGCGCTTGCGCGGGTGCATAGGGTACTGCAAACGATATCGCGTTACTCCGCGTTGCGACACACGACGGAGAGTTTGTTGCCGTCCGGATCGCGCACATACGCGCCGTACCAGTCAGGCGCATATTTGCGCAGCCCCGGCGCCCCTTCATCGGTTGCGCCGGCAGTGAGCGCAGCCGCATGGAATTTTCGGACATGCTCGCGCGTTGGTGCGGTAAATGAAATCATGGTGCCGTTGCCTGCCGTGGCTGGCGCGCCATCGAAAGGCGGGCAGAGCCACAGAACCGGCGGTTCCTTGCGACCATTCGGTCCGTAACCAGCCCAGCCTCCACGCAGGCTGAAGCGGCCATGCCCGAGGATCGGTAGCACGGCGTCGTAGAACGCCATCGCACGTTCGAGGTCGTTGGTTCCCAGCGTTACATAGTCGATCATCGAAGCCTCGCCAGCTCAAGGTCACGGCGCAAGCTTAGCGCGGTCGGCGTGGTTGCGTGGCGTAACGAGCACGAGCGGCCGGTCACGCGTGATCCGCGCGACCGAGATCGCGTGTGTGCAATGCGATCTCGCCGGGCCGGGTGAGCCAGATCTCAGATCGGTGCGCCGCGATATGCGCCAGAAGTCGGCGGAACTGTCGCAGGCGGAACGCGTGTCCGATCAGATAGGGATGCAGCGATAGATTGAAGACGATCGGTTGACGACGCGCCTGCTCGAGCATCTCGTCGAACTGATCGATCAGCATATCGACCCAGGCGCCCGGCGCCACCTTCGCGCCAAGCATCATCGGCAGATCGTTGGTCGGACGCGCATACGGCACCGACAGCAGCCGCCCGTTGTTCCGTGTGCGAAGCCACGTCGGCTGATCATCGTGCGCCCAGTCCATGACGTAAAGATACCCTGCCTCGTGCAACAAATCGGGAGTCACCAGTGTCTCATTGACCCATGGGCCCATCCAGCCAAGCGGAGCATGCCCCTCCTCACGCGCGATGCGATCGGTGACCTCGCGGATCATCTGTTGCTCGTCTTCTTCGCTCATTTCGGCCTGGCGCTCGGCGTTGGTGCGTCCGTGCCCGACGATCTCATCACCGCGGGCGCGCAAGGCCCGAGCGATCTGCGGGCAACTCTCGTAGATTTCCGCATTGAGATTCGCCGCACAGGGGATTTCGTAGGTATCGAGCAGCTCCAGCAATCGCCAGATGCCGACGCGATTACCCCAGTCGCGAGAGGAGAAATTGAACACATCGGGTTCGGGTTGGCGGGGACCCAGTTCGGGCGCCATCCCTTCGCCGAAGGGAAATACCTCGACATTGATCGCGACATACACCGCGAGCCCGGTCCCGTTGGGCCATTGGTAGACGGCGCGTTCGACGATCGGCGAGAAATCGTAGCGGTCGTGACTGCGAAGCACGGTTGGAAGCTCCTCTGCAGGACGCGCGCCGGCGAACCTCTGCCGGCGTCAGTTTGCCCGCGCAGTGGGCGCCGGCGCGCGTGCGGCACGTCGATGCTCGGCCACGAGCTCGTTCAGCATCCGCCGATAGGCGATCGATACCTGGTCGGCCGGGGTGAGTGACGTCTCGCGGCCCGCCTCGGCGAGCGGAATCCAGGCGGGACGCTGCGATTCGACGATGGCGATGTCCTGCGCGAGGATCGTTGCCTCAAAGTCGAGAAAGAATTCGTCGTGTTCGGGTTCGCAACCGAAGTCGCGCGCCTGGAACCAGAAGCTCCGCGTGCAATCGGCCGACACCGGAGAGGCTGCCATCAGCAGCACGTAGCGCTTGCCGTTGGGAAAGACCCTAAGCAAGTGCACTGTGTGCGGCGGGGTCACGTGATACTCGTTGACCGGCGCGATCCAGTCCTCGGTGATGCCGAGCAGTGCCTTCTTTTTCCCCACGCTCGGCTCGAAGATGCCGCTGCGGCGGATCCGCAAGACGTGGTCCTCACGCCAAACCTCCACCGGCTTCACTTCGGCAAGCGCGCGGCTGCCGAGCGTGCCCTCGTGAATGAAGGAGAAGTGCGCAAAGTCGCAGAAATTCTCGAGTCGGCGCGCGGCACTGGTGCACCAGTCGTAGGTAGGCCCACGCAATATGCGGAACGACCCATCGTCCAGCTCGGGAAAATCCGGTGGTGGCAGGCGCGGCGTTTCCAGAGCGACCCAAACAAGACCGGCGGACTCGGTCACCTGGTAGGTCTCGATGCGCCCTTTCACTGCGTCGACCATAGCCGGGCACGCCGGCACTTGGACACAACGACCGTCGGGACCGTATCGCCATCCGTGATACGCACACTCGATCCCCTCAGGAACCACTCGTCCAAGGGACAAGCGAGCACTGCGGTGCAAGCAGCGATCGGCGAGCGCGACGACCCTGCCCTCGTGGCGAAAAACGACCACAGGCTGATCGAGCAAGGTGGCGCCGACCGGTTGTTCGCGGACGTCGGCGGCGTAGGCGACGGGATGCCAATAATGCGCGAGCGCCGGATAGAGCACGTCCTCGGGGTTCGTGGGATTGATTCGATTGGAAGACATTTGGGCCGCTCGCGCTCCAGTCCATCGCAGATGCACACATTGTATCGATATGGGCCAGCTCATCCGCAATCGAATCGGGGAGCGCGAATCCTCCCCATCGCGTTAGACTACCTGTTGTTTGACCCAGCGCTGAGGATTTCATGCACGCCCGTTTCATTGCTCGCGTCCTGATTGCCATCATTTTTGCACTGCCCATCGGATCGGCTTTCGCTCAGCCGACCAAGCTTCGCTTCACGCTCGACTGGCGCTTCGAAGGGCAGCTCGCGATGTTCATGCTGGCCAAGAACCGCGGCTACTTCGAGCGCGAAGGGCTGGACGTGCAGGTTGACGTCGGCGCCGGATCCGGCGCTGCGATCAACCGGTTGGTAGGCGGCTCACACGATATCGGCACGGGCGATCTGACCGCACTAATCGAGTACGTCGGCAACAATCCCGGACCGACGCGGCTGCAAGCCGTGTATTTGATCTACAACCGCACGCCCTTTGCGATCCACACCATTCGCGGCCGTGGAATCGAGAAGCCGCAGGATCTGGCAGGCAAGAAGATCGCCGCACCGGTCTTCGACGCGATCCGGAAGTCATTCCCGATCTTCGCCAAGGCGATCGGCATCGATCCGAAATCGGTGACCTTCGTAAGCGTCGATCCGGCGATCCGCGAAACGATGATGCTGCGCGGAGACGCGGACGCCTCGACCGGCTTCGAGCTGCATCGACCGCTTCTCATCGCGCGCGGCATCAAGGACGAAGACATCGTGACGTTCCGCCTCGCCGAACACGGCTTTCGCATGTACGGCAACGCGATCCTCGCTTCGGCCAAGTTGATCGAGGAGAATCCAAAGGCCGTCGCGGCGTTCGTGCGGGCATCGAACCGCGCCCTGATCGACACGATCGCCAATCCCGCCGAGGCAATCAAAGCAAACAAGGAATTCGATCGCCTGATCACCGAAACGCTCGAACTCGAGAAGCTGCAAGTGACGCTCCGCGCGATCGACACCGATTTTGCGCGGGAGAGGGGATTGGGCGACTTCGACCAGGGGGCGTTGCAGACCCAGGTGGACGACGTCTTCGCCACCTTTGGCCTCAATACCAAGCCAAGCACGGACCAGCTCTTCAATCGCGCGTTTCTGCCCCCGCGCGCCGAACGTGCGCCGCGGCCCGGGAAGTAGCGGAGAAGTCCGATTACGAATCGAGGCGCGGTCAGAGGACGTAAGGCCCTATTCGCTGCGCACGATCACGCAAGCCACGCCTCCGCCGTCGGGCGCTTGCTGGATCGGATCACCGGTGGTGAACGCCCGGGTCGTGCCGAGCAGCGCACCGACCATCCCCGAGACGGCCGCGCGCATGTGTTTTTCCGGCGTGACGCTGGAGCCGTAGATCGTCGTGCGCGCCCCACGCACGCGGCCATCCGCGGACGGCCCAGCCTTGAGGAAGAAGGCCGCGATGCGCTCGGGTGCCGCGAGTTCGCCATCGCTATCCAGTTGCAATCCGGCGCCCGTCAACATGCGTCGGAGCGATCGGCTATCGATGAGATCCGCGATCAGTCCAGCATGAGCCACCAGTGCACCGCCCACGCCGGCGCGATTGCCAAGCACGATGACCTCCACCCGCGTCACCTCCGGACCGGCGAATGCCTGGGTGCGCCGACAAAAGAGCGACAGGTCGGTCATGACGCTTGCTTCGGTCACGCGATCGCGCGCGATCTCCTCAAGACCCACCCCCGCCCCAAGTGCCGCCAGGGCGCGGGTGCGTCGTCCTCGCACTACATCCGTCGTGACCCCGGTGACCATCACCTGCGGCACCTTGACGAACGCCATCACGACCTCCGTCGGTCGCAGACCCGCATCGCGAGCGGCGGCGCGCACCGTTTCGGCCACCCTGTCCACCGTCTCAATGCGATCCGCTGACGCCGCATCGATCACATCGCTCCGCGCGCAGCCCATTACAAGACGCGCGGCCCGCGTCTTCACTTCCGCGTCATCGGGCACCTCTGCCAGAACGTACCCGAATGGCGTCGAGACGCCTTCGCAGCCGACCGCCGTCAGAAGTTGCGTGCGATCGGCAAGACCGCGCTGCTCGATCAGCGCTTCGAGCGCAGCGCGTGCGCGCTCCCGCGAGCCGTCGTCGTAGTCACCTTCCACTTTCACGAAGACGGCGAATCGCAGCGCGCGCCGCACACCGATGCGATCGATCGCGGCTTCGAGGCCAGCCGTGTCCGCCGGTCCGTCGGTGTCGAACGTTTCGACGACGATGCTCATCGCTCGAGCACCCATCGGATATTCTTGTCGGTCGTGGTGCGGAGCAATTCGTTCACGCTAGGAGACGGTCGAGCTTCGATTGCGGGCATTGTAGCGGCTCCTACGGGCTGGTTGCGTAGCGATCGTTGGGCGATACTCTGCGGACGTCGCGGCGCGCCGATCACGCAAATCCGCACGAACATTATCGGATCCCTTTCATGAGATTGAATAATCGCATCGCGGTCGTTACCGGCGGCAACACCGGCATTGGACGGGGTGTCGCGCTCGCCTTTGCCGCCGAGGGGGCCGATATCGCGCTCGGATGGATCGATCGCGAGTCCGACACCGCGACCCTGGTCGAAGAAATCAACCACTTGGGTCGGCGTGCTCACCCTATCCATTGCGACGTGACGAACGAGGCCGATGTCGTCAACCTGTTCGCAGCCGCCGAGGGGACGCTCGGCCCTATAGATATTCTCGTGAACAACGCCGGCGTTCAGCTCGCGCGCGCGATCGTGGACATGTCGGTCGACGACTGGGATCGCGTGCTCGACGTCAACCTGCGCGGCGCCTTTCTGTGCGCGCGCGAAGCGGCGCGGCGGATGATTCCACGCCGGCGTGGCCGCATCATCAATACCTGTTCGCAGCTCGGCCACCTGGGTCGCGAGCGCTATACCGCCTACTCCGCCTCGAAAGGCGGCCTCATCAGTTTTACGCGCGCGCTTGCGCGCGAGCTGGCGCCGCACGGAATCCTTGTGAATGGCGTCGGACCGGGACTGGTCGACACCGGCTTCGATCCGTTGCCGGACGAAGCGAAGGAGCGCATCGCGGCGAGCCTGCCGCTGCAGAGATTGGCCACCGTGAGCGACATCGCTCCGGCTTACGTGTTTCTCGCTTCGGACGAAGCGCAGTTCTTCTGCGGGCAGATCATTCATCCCAACGGCGGCCAGGTCATGTACTGACTCGCAGGCTCAGCGACACGGCACCGACATCGATCCATCCATGCCAAGCCGGCGAGAACATCGGGATTCCGGCGTAAGATCATGCTCCGAATCCAACGCTCATGAGAGGTGTGAATGAACGTCGCTCGCCTCATACTCGCGCTCATCTTCTCGCTTGCCGGTGCGAGCGTACCCGCCCAGGAACCGTTTCCGAGTCGACCGGTCACCTTTGTCGTTCCGATTACGCAAGGGACCGCCGCCGACATCATGGCGCGTCTGATCGGCGCGAAGCTCGCGGAGCGCTGGAAGCAACCGGTGGTGATCGAAAACAAGCCGGGCGCCAGCGGCACCATCGGTGCAAGTCTGGTCGCACGCGCTGCCCCCAACGGCTACACGCTCTTGTTGCCCGGCGCCATCTTCACAATGGCGCCGGCGGTCATCAAGAACCTCAATTACGATCCTGCGAATGACTTCGTGTTCATCTCATTGACGGGCTCGACGAATTGGGCGCTGGCGGTGAACAATGCGACGATGCCCGCGATGAATCTCGAGGAGTTCGTCGCGCTCGTGCGCGCCCACCCGGGTCGGTTTCACTATGCGACACCGGGCAGCGGCAGCCCGCATCATTTCGGCTTCGAGATGTTCAAGCATCGGCTTGGGCTTGACGTTGTCCATGTGCCGTATAAAGGCGCCGCCGGTGCGATGACCGATCTCTTGAGCGGTCAGGTGCAGGTGATGCTCGTCCCGGCGGGAACCGCCATTGCAAACATGCGCGCCGCAAGATTTCGCATCCTCGCGGTGTCCGGCCCCGATCGCCTCGGTCCGCTCCCCGATGTCCCCACGTTCCGCGAGCAAGGCATCGACTTTCTGGAGGCACTCGATGGCTGGAGTGCGGTCTTTGCGCCCGCGAAGACGCCGCGCGCAATCGTCGAGCGCATCAACACGGATTTCCGCGCGGTCACCGAATCGGAGGAGATCCGCAAGCAGTTCGACAGGCAGGGCTTGATGCCGCGCTCCACCACGATCGAACAGACAACCGAAATCGTCCGCGCGGATCTGGCGCGCTGGGCGAAGGTCGCGATCGACGCGAAGATTGCGGCGGAGTAGAGAGACAGGGGTCAGGTCTTGCCTTTTGCCTCGGACTTGCCGAGACAGGCCATCGGACACAGCGGGCCACGCAAAGGCAAAATACAAGACCTGACCCCATCCGGCGCGGGACTCAACACCTTCACGGTCGGCATTACCCGTTACCATTGCTCCTCGCCTGCTTTTGCGCCTACGCATCAAACACGATGTCACCATCGCATCTGCAAGGCTCAATACCCGGCCCGTGGCTAGCGGCTACCGGCGCGGGGATTATACCCGCTAGAATTTGCAGCATTGCCCAGCCGCAACCAAGACCTGACCCCATCCGGCGATGGACGCGGGTCGCAGCGCTTGCATGTGTCGCCGCAGCGGACTCGTCTCACGTCTGCAGATCAGGACACCAGGCCTGTACGTGCGGCATGACGCCGCCGCTTGATGACGGTGATAGCGACTGTCACGCCACACATGAGCGCGTTGCCGAGATTCAGGACCAGTCCCCAGACATCTCCCTGGAACATCCACATGTACAGACCGGTCGAAGCATTCGCAACGATCCAACTGCACCAAGTGCACAGACTGATGGTGGGGCATCCATGATCGTCGCGCCAGCAGCTTGCGATCTGCGGCAAGTAGAGGAAAACGCGCGCGGCATTGAAGACCACGAAGCACAAGGCAACCAGCAGTCCGGCCGCCACCATGAGCAGCGATTCACCGTTTGCGGCCCACTCGGCAAGCCTGCTGAACCCGTCAGTCATGTCAATCCAATCGCGCCCAAGCGTGCTGCCGACATTGGAGAGTTCAGAAAGTCGAGTACCGCGTCACGGAAACCGTCGCGGTTCTCTTGTGCCGAACCGTGCCCCGCGCCAGGAATTTCAACCCGCGCTGCGATAGGCATGACGTCGCCAAGTTCGTCGATGACGCACCGGTGGAGATCGCTGGTTTGTTCGCCGTGCACCAGCAGGGTGGGAATGCCCACGTTGGCGACCGCGCTTCGCTGTAGATCAGGGAACGGATCTGGCGAGCGCGTCAGTGCCCTCATCGCTGCGGCATTGCGCATTATCAATTCGCCACGGCACGAAGGCTGCGAATCGAAAATCGGGCGCCCCCAGATGCCATCAGTAAGCAACTGCATGGCGCGTCGCTCATCACCGAGATCAAATGACTTCGCGGCGGGGCCCCAGACGTCGTCCATGAACTCGGTGTAGAGGCGCGTGCCGGCGGCCGTACGACGGGCCCATTGGTGCAATGGCGGCTCTGCCAGGATCAGGCTGAGCACGCTGTCGGGATGTGCCAACGCGAAGACCAATGCCACCAGCGCGCCATACGAGGTGCCGACGAGGTGGGCGGATCCGATGCGAAGATGCCGCCCGAGTTCCAGCAAGTCGTCGACATCGGTGGCGATCTTGTGGGCGGGCCCACCCGAAAAGTTCCGGTTCGGGTGGCTGTGACGCCGGCTGTACGCGATCACGCGGTGGTTCTCTGCCAGTGCATCGATCTGTCCGACCCAAGACTTGCAGTCACCCATGCCTCCATGCAACAGGATCACAGCCGGGCCTTGCCCCTTCTCGATGAAGTGCAGTTCGACGCCGTTGGGCAACTCGGCACGCACAGGCGCTTCGCTCTGCTCGGCACTCATATTCGTCGCTTGTTCCGTGGTCGGCCGCGAGCGTCACTCGACTTTCAGTCCGGCGTCGCGAATCACCGCGGCCCACTTCGCATGCTCTTCGCGGATGAGGCTTGCAAATGCGTCGGGCGTCGAAGCCATGGTGCGAAAGCCCAGTCTAGCCATCAGGCTGTTCATCTCGCCGGTAGCCAGAATGCCCGCAAGTTCGCGGTTCAGGCGCTGAACGATGGCGGGGGGTGTACCTTTTGGGGCCACCATGCCGATCCACGCTTCGCCCTGGACATTAAAACCACTCTCGCCGGCCGTGGGTGTGTCGGGCAGCGCGGGCTCGCGAAGCCGCCCCGTCACCGTCAGCGCCTTGAGCTTGCCCGCTTTTACCTGGTTCGAGATGATCGTGGGTGCGTCGAATAGCAGTGGAATCTCGCCCGACACGACAGCAATCACGGCGTCAGCGCCCGATTTGTGCGCAACCATGGTCACGTCTACTCCCGTGGCCCGATTCAGCAACAGCGCAACGATGTGCGGCGGCGAACCCGATTGCGGCATCGCCACGAAGAGCTTGGCCGGCTGCGCCTTCGCAAGCGCGATGAACTCTTGCAACGTGTTCGCAGCGAAGGAAGGGTGGGCCGCGAGAACCATGGCTCCGTTGACCAGCGGCGCGACGGGCTCGAGGTCGCGCAGCGGGTCGTAGGGCAGTTTCGCGAACAGATAGGCATTGAAGACAGCCTGGGACATGGTGGCCAGGGCCAGCGTGTGGCCATCCGGCGCGCTGCGCACCAGCGCCGACATGGCCAGGCTGCCGGCCGCACCGGGGCGGTTGTCGACCAATACGGGCTGACCCAAGACCGCAGACAGTCGCTTGGCCACCGGCCGCACCATCACGTCGGGAACACTTCCGGGTGCGCCGCCGACGAGCAGCGTGATGGGCCGGTTAGGGTACGACTGCGCGTGCAACGAGCCTGGGCCCATCGCCAGTCCGGCCATGAGCACTAGAGTCAGTACGTGGCGTCGGGTCATGGCCATCTCCTTTGATCAGCATTGCCGAGCGACAATGGGTTTATCGTAGTTGCAGCTGCTGCCCGAATAAAGGCGGCGCGCGGAATATGACCCGTTCCCTGCCGGAACGATGGGCGTCGCACCAAGCCGTCGAGGAGTCGTGATGGACAAGCTTCGAGCCATGACATTTTTCTGCCGCACCGCTGAAGCCAAGAGCTTCGCCGCGGCAGCGCAGTCGCTTGACGTGGTGCCCTCGGCATTGAGCAAGGTGGTCGCGGCACTGGAGAAGGAACTCGGCTTTGTACTGATGAACCGGTCGACCCGACGGCTCTCTCTTACTGACGAGGGCGCGGTCTACTACGAGCAGTGTCGGCAGATCCTGGCCGACATCGAAGTCGCCGAAGGACTTGGACGACGTGGCGCGGTGCAAGCCCGTGGCGCTCTGCGCATCGGCATGCATCCGAGCCTGCGTTACGCGATGTTGACGCGGCTGGGGCCGTTTCTCGACGATCAGCCGGATCTGCGGGTGGAGACCGTGATCACGAACACGGCTTCAGCCGTGATCGACGAGGGGCTCGACTTGGTACTGCACATCGGCCGCTTGTCGGACTCGAGTCTGATCGCGCGACAGCTCGGCTGGACCCACCCGGTCGCTTGCGCCTCCGCCGGCTACCTTGCCAAGCGGGGCGAACCGCTTCACCCCAGCGAACTCACCCAGCATCGTGCAGTGATCTACGCACGTCGGGATGAAGCTTCAAATGCAACATGGACTTTCACGAAAGACAAACAAGCCTGCGAGGTCGAGGTTCCCGTGGGAGTCGTCTCGCGCGACGGCATCGGTCTGGTCGATGCCGTCGTCGGCGGCTGCGGTATCGCGCGCCCGTTTGATATTGCAGCCCGCCCTTTGATTAGGACGGGTCAGCTGCGCGAACTTTTTCCGGACTGGACGGGCGAACCAGAGGCCGTCACGGCAGTATTGCCAGCGCACGCGCGTCCCGCATCGGCAAAGGTCCGGCTCTACCTCGACTACGTTGTTCACGTGCTGGTCACATCTACGCAAGCACCTTGAACGCCCGCTCAAGAGTGATGGCCAGCGTCTGAGTGTCCGGTCCCAGCACGCTCGCGAAGACCATTCGCGACAATCGGTTCGCGCAAGTCGATACGCGTCAATGGATCATGCAAGCGTGGGCCGCCTTCGCGATCGCGATTGTCACGACTGCTTGGGGATTGATGCGCCTGGAAGTCGGGGGGATAGGAAATTCAAACGCCCTTTTTCGAGAACGTTCAATCTATCGCCGTACCGGCGAATCGTCAATCGCCACTCAATAGGCGCCTTGGCTTGGGCTGCGGGGGACTGCTTGGCCGATGCATCGG
>JBJXGX010000238.1:0-43939 GCA_046160305.1 Burkholderiales bacterium | reverse complement strand
TGGGTCCGGGTGTGCCCGGTTTCGCGCTCGAATGGCAACCGCACCGGTTGGTATTCGTCGCGCGCGGGGAAAGCCCGTTTCAACTTTCATTCGGCAGCGTCAACGCGAAGTCGGCGATGCTCCCGCTCGATGGCGTTCTGCCGGCTGCGGTGGTCACCCAACCCGGAACCGCTGAGAGCGTGCCGGCGACGGCCGTTGCGGTTGCCATGGCTGAACCGGGCAGCGTCCGGGCAATGGCGGGCGACAGCGTGCGCACGCCGCCGTTTCCGTATCGGACGTGGGCACTTTGGGTGAGCATTCTCGCCGCCGTCGCGATGCTTGCCTGGATGGCGTGGCGCTTGACGCGTCAGTTGAAGGCCTCCACGCCGCCGCCAACCGACGGATAGCCTTTACTGACCACGCAAGCGACGCCAGCCGCGGCCTATCAGCGCGAACAATCCCGCGAACATGCCCCTGCGCGACGGCGTGCTGGTCGGGCGCGCCGCCTCGTCCCGTTCCACGCTCTTTCGTACGAGGGCGTGGACTTCACGCAACGTAAGGCCGCCGGGGCCGCGCAACGTATCGGGATCGTCCGGGGATGGCGGGTGTCGCATCGATGCAGATCCGGTCGGATGAGGCGCTTCGTCGCACGAGGGCACGCCAATCGCGCATGTTAAACTCGAATCGCCGCTCGTCGTGCACGTGCCTGCACGTGCCGATATGATCACGCGCCGATTTGAGCGCGTGCCCGTGCACTTGCATTCGCGGGTCCGCGCCCGTCCTTCGGACTTCATTTTCGCATCTCATGTCAGGCAGCACGCTCGGAAAGCTGTTCACCGTCACCTCGGCAGGCGAAAGTCACGGCGTGGGGTATGTGGGTATCGTCGATGGCTGCCCGCCCGGGCTTGTTTTGTCCGCCGAAGACATGCAGCGCGACCTCGACCGCCGTCGCCCGGGCCAGTCGCGGCATGTCACCCAGCGCCAGGAAAGCGACACGGTCGAAATTCTTTCAGGTGTTTTCGAAGGCAAGACCACCGGCACGCCGATCGGGTTCCTGGTGCGCAACGAAGATCAGCGCAGCCGCGATTACAGCGCCCTCGCGCAGACGTTTCGTCCCGGCCACGCCGACTACACCTACACGCAGAAGTATGGTGCGCGCGACTTCAGGGGCGGGGGACGCGCCTCGGCTCGCGAAACCGTCGTGCGCGTGGCCGCCGGCGCGATTGCCAGAAAATGGTTGCGTGAGCGCTATGGCGTGCTGATTCGCGGCTGTCTTGCGCAGATCGGTCCGCATCGCATTCCGTTCGTATCCTGGGACGACGTGCACGCGAACGCATTCTTCGTTCCGAATGCCGCGATGGTTCCCGAGCTCGAAGCTTTCATGGATCAATTGCGGCGCGATGGGGATTCGTGCGGCGCACGGGTCCACGTTGTCGCCGAACACGTTCCGGTGGGCTGGGGCGAGCCGGTGTACGACCGGCTCGACGCGGATCTTGCGTACGCGATGATGGGCATCAACGCGGTGAAGGGTGTCGAGATCGGCGCGGGCTTCGCCTCGATCGAGCAGCGCGGCAGCGAACACGGTGACGAGCTGTCACCCGAAGGATTCCTCGGCAACAACGCGGGGGGCGTACTGGGAGGTATATCGACCGGTCAGGATGTGGTTGTGAGCATTGCATTGAAGCCGACCTCGAGCATCCGATTGCCGCGCAAATCCATCGACAAGGCGGGAACTCGGACGACGGTGAGTACGACCGGCCGCCACGATCCGTGCGTGGGGTTGCGGGCGACTCCGATCGCCGAAGCGATGATGGCGATCGTGTTGATGGATCATGCGCTCCGGCATCGGGCGCAGAATGCGGATGTGCGATCCGAAACGCCGGTCATCGCGGGCCGCGCGCCGGGCGCTCGGTGAATCGCGCGTCGGATTTCGGCGTTCAATCGACCGTGACACTCACTTGAGCGGCGACTTCGTATTGGAGCGTCCAGCTGCCGCGATCTGCGCAAAAAGGATGCGCAGGTTGAGATCGATGCTTGCGCCCGCCGCCGTCTGCGCAAATTTATTCCAGAGATAGACGGCCTCGTCGATCTCACCCCGGGCGATTTCTCCGGACAGCGCGGCGGTGAGCAGATATTGCACCTGGCTTGGCGTGAGATCCTCGCCGCCTTCAAGGAGCCGCGTGCCGATCGTCGCCATTCCGGTCGTATCGCGGCGGGCGATCGCACCATAAAGCCGGAACCAGTCGTGATCCTGCTCGCCTAACACTTTCAGGCACGGTGACGATTCCACCCGCGCCCAGACTTCGGTGGCTTCACGACTCGTCAACGCGGAATTCACCAGGCGCGCGATCTGATACGCCGACTGTCGCCAGATGTCGGATCGCTCGTTGTCACGACAATCGATCCCGCGCAGGCGCATGAGTTCCAGATCCTTCTGCAGTTGGGTCGGGATCGCCCTGGGCTCGGGGAAGCCGTCGCTCATGAGAAATTCACGCGCGTACGCGCCGCGACGCGCGAGATCGATCGCCTTCAGGTAATCGTCACCGGCAAAGGAGATCGGACGGCGCTCAGGTCTTGGGCCCTCAAGGATCTCGATGACCGGCACGCCTTCCTGTCCAAACTGGGTGAGTTCGCGCGCGTTCGATTGCATGAATCGATGGCGCGCCGCGTGCAGATCCAGAAACGGCCGAAAATCGGAATTGGCCGGTACGTCGAAGGTCGCGAAAAAGGGCGCCATGACTTTCTTGCCGCCGATCCGCCGCAACTCGATGTCACCGATCGTCTGCACATGCACGCGCCTGAGTTCGGCGGTGAGTCCGGGCGACTGGAATATATCGGCGAGCGGCCGCGCGAATGTGCTCGCCGCGCCGGCGACGATCAACAGGTCGCCGTCGTTGGCGGCGTAGATCGCGTAGTCCTCGAACTCTTCGCCGAGCGCGCCGAGCACCGAGGCCACCAGCTCCGGGGTGATCTCATACATCTGGAACCACTGGGTCAGGATGCCGTCCGGCTTGAGGTAGCGTTTGGCATGCCGGTAGAACTCGCGCGTGAACAGGCTCGACACCCCGCTGACCCAAGGGTTGGAGGGTTCGGAGACGATGATGTCGTATTTGCGATTCGCGGTCGAAAAGTGGGTCTTGGCGTCGTCGAACACGATATGACTTCTCGGATCGGCATAGGCGTTGCTATTGCGTGGCGCGAAGCGGCGCGATGCTTCGGCCATGAACGGCTCGATCTCGATCGTCTCCACTCGCTGCACCGATTCGTAGGCCACCATCGTGTGCGTCGTGAGCCCGGTTCCGATGCCGATGATGGCGACGTCGGTGGCCTCGGGGCGATGCGCAAGCGGAACCGCCGCGGTGAGAACCATCGTCATCTCGTCGGCGACGCGCGGACCGTTATCGTTCATGTTGATGGCGCCGTCCGACTTGCCGTTGGTCCTGAGACTCAGATCGTCGTTGATCTTGAGCAGACTCACCGACGTGGTCTTGCCGTCGCGATAGAAGATGAGATCCGCGTCGTCCTTGGTGAACAGGTCGCCTCGTCGAAACACGCCGGACGACATCTTGTACGGATCGAGCGTGCTGGTGAATGCGACCAGCGCGAACACCGCCGTCGTTGCCACCGTCGTGAAGAATCGCCAGTTGGCGCCCGCGAACCAGAGCAGCACGATGCCAAGCATCACATCGAGACCCGAACCGATCAACATGAGGCCCTTGGTACCCAACAGTGGCATGCCGATCTGCGCGGCGAAGGCCACGCCCGCGATCGAGCCGAGCGTATTGGCGGCATAGACGCGGCCGATGCTGCGTTCACCGTGGCCCGCGCGAAGCAGCGTGTAGGTGATGAGCGGCAAGGTCATGCCCGCGCAGAACGAGGCGGGCAGCATGATCGTGAGCGCGATCGCGTGGCTCGCCGCGAGATAGAGCCCATATCCGGATTCGGTCCGGGCCAGTCCGCGTACGACCGATTGCATGAGATCGAACATTGCGTCATACAGCGGCAGTGTGCAAAGCGCGAGCAGCCCCATCGCGACCTGCACGCCTGCGAGAAACACGATCGGGCGGGTGAGCGAATCGATGCGCCAGCGGATCCACAAGCCGCCCAACGCCAGGCCGAGAATGAAGGCCGATAGCATCAGCTCGAACGAATGCGTGGAGGCACCGAGGACGAGCGAGAGCATGCGGATCCACGCGATCTCGTAGATGAACGACGCCGCGCCCGTCAGGAGCGCGACGAACAGCATGACCGCGACCGGCGTGATCGAAGCATCCGAATTCGCGGCGACATTCACCGGTTGCGGCAGTTTGTCGCGGCCGGGTGCGATCAGCCAAACGACCACCGCGAGGCCGATATTGAAAAAGCCTGCCATCTGCATGGCACCCGGTAGCCCGAGCCGATCGATCAGTACGAATCCGCTTACCAGGACCCCGATCGCAGCGCCGAGACTATTCGTGAAATAGAGCAGCGCGATGGCTTCGCCGGGGCGCTCCGGGTGACGCCGCAGCAATCCTGCGCTCATGAGCGGAAACGTCATGCCAAGGAGAATCGACTGCGGCATGATCAACGCCGCGGCGAGCGACCATTTGATGGCCATCGCCATGACCTCGCCCCCGGCCATCGGCAACCAGGTCGTGTAGGCAATATCCGTTGCCGCAATGAAGGTGTCGTGAAACCCGATCGCCGCGAGCCCGACGAGTGTCTCGACGATCGCGTAGCCGCGCAGCAGATTCGTCCATCGCCCCGACCATCGGCTCGTCAGCCACGCCCCGATCGCCATGCCGCCCATGAAGAGCGCGAGGACGAGCGTCTGCGCATAGGCCGCATGCCCCAGGAACAACTTGAGGTAGTGCGTCCAAAGCGAT
The DNA here is from genome assembly GCA_046160305.1 of Burkholderiales bacterium. Taxonomy (GTDB): domain Bacteria; phylum Pseudomonadota; class Gammaproteobacteria; order Burkholderiales; family SG8-39; genus SHXR01. The sequence continues at coordinate 39,095 of JBJXGX010000238.1, read as the reverse complement.
TCGTAGATGAGTCCGGCGAAGCCAGAGACGGTGAACAAGACGAACAGGAGCAGGCGACGCGCTGGCATGTATTGGATTCTGATTGAATGAGAGAGCCCGTTCGCGCATGATCCGTCGCGACGGTTCGCCATCGGCGTGGCGCGCATCAACCTGCGCATCGGTCCCGACAGGGGGCGATTCTACGGGATCGCACCGCGGATTCCGGGGCATCGCGAGGCACCGAACGAACTAGCCCATCGGTTGAACTGGTCCATCGGTTTGCCAACCGGTTAGCCGTGGGGTAGCGTCAGTCACCTCGGCATCGGCGGGTGCCCTCAAAAAGAACTCTCGTGCCTTCAAGCATTCCCCAGTTTCGTCTGGCCGCGCTCTACCTCGTGTACTTCGGTTATGTTGGCGCCTACAGCCCCTATATCACGCTGTATTTCCAATCGATCGGCCAATCCGCGCAGGCAATCGGTGTCCTGCTTGCCATCAGCCAGGCGATTCGCGTCGTAGCGCCCCACTTTTGGGCATGGCTTGCGGATCGAACCGGTGCGCGCCTCCAGTTGCTCAGACTGGCGGTGCTGCTGACCGTCGTCTGCTTCTCGGGCATGTTCTTCACGACGAGCTTCATGGGTCTCGCGCTCGTGCTCACCTTGCTCTCGTTTTGCTCGGGCGGGGTCAATCCCCTGATCGAGACGATCACCTTCGCCGCGCTTCGCGATGCCGTCACGCGTTACGGCGCGATCCGTCTGTGGGGCTCGATCGGTTTCATCATTGCGGTCCTTGGCGTGGGCTATCAGCTTGATCACGCGGCACCGGAGGCGATGCTCTGGACGGTTCTGGCGATTCTCGCGTGCGCGGCGCTTGCAAGTTGGACGCTACCCGCAACGCCCGTCCCGCAGCGTGACAACGCCGGGGAGAGCGTGATGCGCATCGTCCGGCGACCGGTCGTGATGGCATTGTTCGCGGCCTGCTTCATGATGAGCGCGGCGCATGGGCCCTTATATTCCTTCTATACGATCCATCTCGCCGAACACGGCTACGCGAAGTCATCGATCGGCTGGCTGTGGGCGCTTGGCGTCATTGCCGAGATCCTCGTCTTCTCGCTGATGCCGCGATGGTTGGCGCCCTCGACGATCGGACCGGTGCTGGTTGCCTCCTTCGTGTGTGCGGTCGTACGGTTTCTACTGGTCGGATGGATGCCGGGTATTGTGGCGGCACAGTTGGTCGCGCAGATCCTGCACGGCGCAACCTTCGGTGCGTACCACGTCTGTGCCGTTGCGCTCGTCAACCGCTGGTTCGGCGAAGCGGGCCGGGCACGTGGCCAGGCATTGTATGCAAGCATCTCGTTCGGAGCAGGCGGCATGCTGGGCGCTGCTGCGAGCGGATGGCTTTGGGAGGGTGTTGGCCCCGCCTGGACATTTTCGATTGCCTCGATCGTCGCCGTGCTCGGGTTGATCCCATTGATCACTCAGCGGAAAATGCTGCACTGACCGTTCCGGGTCCGGGTGCCAGTGCATCAATGCATTGATCGGCAACCGGTCGGCGCCTCGGGGCGCCAATAAAAAGGAGGAATGTTGATGAATGAGCGTGCAATCGCGTGGTTGGGCATCGCTGTCGTTGGGAGTTTGCTCCTGGTTGCCTGCGCGTCCGTCCAGACAACGCAGGGCGGCATTGTTGGGGTGGAGCGGCGCCAATCATTTTCGAGCCTGCTTTCGCCGCAGCAGATGGAGCAGGGCGCGGGGCAGGCGTATCAGAAGATCATCGCCGAGGCGAAGGCCAAGGGGACCCTCGATCGGGATCCCGCGCAGACGCAGCGCATTCAGCGCATTGCCGCGCGCATCATTCCAACCACCGCTGTATTTCGACCCGACGCCCCGTCGTGGAAATGGGAAGTCCACGTCCTCACATCCGAGCAGATCAACGCGTGGTGCATGCCCGGCGGAAAAATCGCCTTCTACTCCGGGATCATCGACAAGCTCGAGCTGACCGATGACGAGGCGGCTGCGATCATGGGGCATGAGATCGCCCATGCGCTGCGTGAGCATGGCCGCGAACGCGCGTCCTCCGCGGTGAATCAGGCGATTGCCATCCAGATCATCGGCGGCCTCCTTGGTGTCGGGGACGTCGGACAAACACTCGCCGACCAGGTCCTGAGCGCCACGATCGGCTCGCGGAATTCCCGTGAACAGGAAACCGAGTCCGATCGTATCGGCGTGGAGCTCGCCGCGCGGGCCGGTTTCGACCCGCGCGCGGCAGTTCAGCTTTGGCAGAAGATGGCGAAGGTTGGTGGCGCAGGGGGCCCGGAATGGCTTTCAACGCATCCGGCGGCGGATACGCGTATTCGTGATCTCGAAGCGTACTCGCTGAAAGTGATGCCGCTTTATGAGCAGGCAAGGGCCAAGGCGCCGCGATAACTCCCCCCGGACAACCGTGCCGAGGGCGCCAGGGTCGCCATGTTTGCAAATGAAAATGTCGGGTGTGCCTCGGCTATAATGTAAGGCTTCCCCGACAGCAATTTTTTCGCTCGCTATATTGATCGACCGCATTGACCAACCATCGGACAAACGCGTGGCTCGCCGTGCGCCCTGTCCGTCCGACCAATCGCGTCACCCGCGTCAGGCCACGCCATGCTTCTGCAAAAAACCCTATACGACAAGCTCTGGGACAGTCACGCCGTTCACGCCGAAGACGACGGCACCACGCTGCTCTATATAGACCGGCATCTCGTGCATGAGGTGACCAGCCCGCAGGCGTTTGATGGCCTGAAGGTTGCCGGGCGCAAGGTGTGGCGCATCAACGCGAATCTTGCGGTGGCCGACCATAACGTGCCCACTACCGATCGGTCCCAGGGAATCGATGATCCTGTTTCGCGCCTGCAGGTTGAAACGCTCGATAAGAACTGCGCCGAACACGGCATCACCGAATTCAAGATGGAGGATCCACGTCAGGGCATCGTCCATGTTATCGGGCCCGAGCAAGGCGCCACCCTTCCGGGAATGACCCTGGTTTGCGGCGATTCGCATACGAGCACGCACGGCGCGCTCGCATGTCTGGCGTTCGGCATCGGCACCTCCGAAGTCGAGCATGTGCTCGCGACGCAGACCTTGATCGCGAAGAAGGCACGCAACATGCTGGTGCAGATCGAGGGCCCGCTGCCGCGCGGTGTCGCGAGCAAGGACCTGAGCCTTGCCTTGATCGGACAGATCGGCACGGCCGGCGGCACCGGCTATGCGATCGAATACGCGGGGAGCACGGTGCGCGCCCTGTCGATGGAAGCGCGCATGACGTTATGCAATATGTCGATCGAGGCCGGTGCGCGTGCCGGAATGATCGCGGCCGACGAGACGACGATCAACTATGTGCGCGGCCGCCCGTTCGCGCCAAAGGGCGAGATGTGGGATCGTGCGGTCGGCTATTGGCGCACATTGAAGAGCGACCCCGGTTCGAAGTTCGATCGGGTCGTGGAGATCGATGCCCGGACCGTCAAGCCGCAGGTGACATGGGGCACATCGCCTGAGATGGTGGTGGGCGTGGACGGCCGCGTTCCCGATCCGGACAAAGAGAAGGACGCCACCAGGCGCGAAGGGATGGAACGCGCGCTCAAGTACATGGGTCTCGAACCCAATCTGCCGATCCAGAACATACGCGTCGACAAGGTGTTCATCGGCTCATGCACGAACTCGCGGATCGAGGATCTGCGGGCGGCGGCCTCGGTCGTGCGCGGCAAGCGGATCGCATCGAATATCAAACTCGCGCTCGTCGTGCCGGGTTCGGGTCTGGTGAAACGTGAAGCGGAGCGCGAAGGCCTGGATCGTATTTTTCGCGATGCCGGATTCGAGTGGCGCGAGCCCGGCTGCTCGATGTGTCTTGGCATGAACGACGACAAGCTCGCCGCCGGTGAGCGATCGGCATCCACGTCCAACCGCAATTTCGAAGGTCGCCAGGGCCCGGGCAGTCGCACGCACCTAGTCAGCCCCGAAATGGCCGCCGCTGCTGCGATCGCGGGGCACTTCGTGGATGTGCGTACATGGCGTTAGCGTTTCGACAAGAGAGGCAAGTCCGCCGCGATTACCGCAACCCATTCGAGAACACCCGTCATGGATAAATTCACCGTACATACCGGCATCGTGTGCCCGATCGATCGGGCCAATATCGACACCGACGCGATCATTCCGAAGCAGTTCCTGAAATCGATCAAGCGGACCGGGTTCGGCCCGAACCTGTTCGATGCCTGGCGCTATCTCGATGTGGGCGAGCCGGACAAGGACAACACAGGGCGCCCGATCAATCGCGACTTCGTGTTGAATCAGCCGCGCTACAAGGGTGCGTCAATCCTCATCGCACGGAAAAATTTCGGCTGCGGGTCGAGCCGCGAGCATGCGCCCTGGGCACTGGCCGACTATGGGTTTCGGGCGGTCATATCACCCTCGTTCGGCGATATCTTCTTCACCAATTCATTCAAGACCGGGTTCCTTCCGATCGTGCTGACCGAGTTGCAGATCGATCATCTCTTCCATGCGGTGAATGCATTTCCCGGCTACCGGCTCACGATCGATCTGCCGCAGCAGACGGTGAATCTCCCCGACGGGAAGAGTTTCGACTTCGAGGTCGATCCATTCCGCAAGTACTGCATGGTCAACGGTTTGGACGACATCGGCCTTACGCTTCGCCACGCCGAGAAGATCACTTTGTTCGAGGCGAAACGCCAGCTCGAACAACCATGGCTATTCGAGGGCCGGGCCTCATGAAGATTGCGGTACTGCCTGGTGACGGCATCGGCCCGGAGATCGTTGCCGAGGGCATCAAGGTTCTGAAGGCGCTCGCATCGGACGGGCTCAGATTCGAATTGGAGTCCGCACCGGTCGGCGGTGCGGGCTACGAAGCATCCGGTGATCCCTTGCCCGAGGCCACGCTGAAGCTCGCCAAAGAGGCGGATGCGATCTTGTTCGGTTCGGTCGGTGACTGGAAGTACGACAAGCTCCCACGCGCCAAGCGACCCGAGCAGGCCATCCTCAGACTGCGCAAGGAGCTCGCGTTGTTCGCGAATTTGCGCCCTGCGATGGTTTTCCCGGAGTTGGCGGGGGCATCGAGCTTGCGGGCCGAGTTCGTATCGGGGCTCGACGTAATGATCCTGCGCGAGCTGACCGGCGACATCTACTTCGGTGAGCCGCGCGGCATTCGCATCTTGCCGAATGGTGAGCGCGAAGGCTTCAATACCATGCGCTACAGCGAATCGGAGGTGCGCCGCATCGTGCGCGCGGGGTTCTCGATCGCGATGAAACGGGCGAAGCGGCTTTGCTCGGTCGACAAGATGAATGTCCTGGAGACGAGCGAACTCTGGCGTGAGGTTGCCATCGAGGTCTCGAAGGAATTCCCGGCCGTGACGTTGTCGCATATGTACATCGACAACGCCGCGATGCAGCTTTTGCGCAATCCGAAACAGTTCGATGTCATCGTTACCGGAAACATGTTCGGCGATATCTTGTCGGACGAGGCGTCGATGCTCACCGGGTCGATCGGCATGCTGCCGTCCGCCTCACTCGATGCGAACAACAAAGGGCTGTATGAGCCGATTCACGGATCGGCGCCCGACATCGCCGGAAAAGGCGTGGCGAATCCGCTGGCGACGATCATGTCGGTCGGCATGATGCTTCGCTATACGTTCAATCAGGACGCGGCGGCCGATCGGATCGACCGGGCGGTCAGGAAGGTGCTTGCGCAGGGGTATCGCACGGCGGATATTCATGAAGCCGGCATGACGCGGGTCGGGACGGCCGGCATGGGCGAGGCAGTGATCGCGGCACTTTAGGGGCTGCGGAAGTAGGCGTGGACGCATAAGGGTTGAGGCGATGCTAAGAGTCGGACTGGTCGGTTGGCGAGGGATGGTGGGATCGGTGCTCATGCAGCGGATGCGCGAGGAGCATGATTTCGACCACGTCGATCCGGTGTTCTTCACGACTTCGAACGTTGGTGGCAAGGCGCCGCTGATCGGGAAGGACGTGCCCGGATTACTGGACGCCGGTAACGTCGACGAGTTGAAAACGTGCGATGTGATCATGACCTGCCAGGGCGGCGATTACACGAGCGAGATCCATCCACGTTTGAGAGCGGCCGGTTGGAAAGGCTACTGGATCGATGCAGCGTCCACGCTTCGCATGAAACAGGATGCGGTCATCATCCTGGATCCGGTCAACCTCGGTGTCATCGAAAACGGGCTCGCGAACGGCCTGCGCGATTTCATCGGCGGCAACTGCACCGTCAGCCTGATGCTCATGGGACTTCACGGTCTGTTCAAGGCGGGGCTAGTCGATTGGGTTACCGCGATGACCTATCAGGCGGCGTCGGGGGCGGGTGCGCAGAACATGCGAGAGCTGATCGCGCAAATGGGCGCTGCCCATGGCGCGGTCAAGGCGCAACTCGATGATCCAGCGTCGGCCATCCTGGAAATTGACAATCGCGTGACCGAATCCCTACGTGCCGATACGCTTCCCAGGGAACACTTCGGCGTTGCGTTGGCCGGCAGCCTGATTCCTTGGATCGACAAGGATCTTGGCAACGGGCAGAGCCGCGAAGAATGGAAAGCGGGTGCCGAGGGAAACAAGATTCTTGGGACGACTCAGAATCCGATTCCGATCGACGGCCTATGCGTCAGGATCGGCGCGATGCGTTGCCATAGTCAGGCCCTTACTATCAAGCTCAGAAGAAATGTACCGTTGGATGAGATCGACGCACTGCTCGCTGCTGGCACCCCGTGGACGAGGGTGATTCCCAATCGCCGGGACGAATCAATCGCAGAACTCACACCTGCCAGGGTCACCGGGAAACTCGAAGTGCCGATTGGGCGGCTGCGGAAACTTTCAATGGGCCCGGAATTCCTGTCCGCGTTCACCGTCGGTGACCAACTCCTCTGGGGCGCGGCCGAACCGTTGCGGCGCATGTTGCGAATTCTTGTTGGGAGCCTCGGCGTTGCCAACGATGTGTCGTCGAGTGCCAGTCGCAAGTTCCCGGTCGGCGCTGAGGCGTGAGCCGCGGATTGAGCAGTCATTGATTGGCGCGAGTAGGTGTTTGCATAATGGTGTGTTCAACGGAATGTGAGCGGATGCATCGTGTAGCGGATTAGTGCGTTCGAGAATGATCTAGGTGGCGTTGAAATGTCGTCACGACCTGCGGAAAATTCCCGCTAAGATCAGGACCTTACAACTCGGATGAGCTTGCCAGCGTAAGCATCTGATGTTAAATTGAAGTTGAATGACCCCCCTGAGTTCGAAGGAGCATGACGTGGGAAAACGCTTGATGAGAACGCTCCTCGGCGGCTTGCTAGTTTGCATTTCGCTCGCCACGCACGCGGCAGGGCTTGGCCGCCTGACAGTGCTCTCCGGATTGGGACAGCCTCTTCGGGCTGAGATCGAGGTTGTCTCGCTCGAACGCGGGGAAGCCGAGTCGCTTGCGGCGAAGCTCGCGGCGACCGAGGCGTTCCGGCAGGCGAACATCGAGATTTCTCCAGCGCTGCAGAATCTGCGATTTGCCGTCGAGCGACGCGCAAACAATCGCTATGTCATCGTGATGAGCTCGACGGTTCCCGTCAACGACCCGTTTCTCGATGTTCTGGTCGAGTTGACGTGGGCGACGGGGCGCCTCGTTCGCGAATACACGTTCCTGCTCGATCCTCAAGAATTCAAGGGTCAGCAGGCCCAGGCGCAGGTTGTGCCGCCACAAACGGCTGCACCGGCGCCGCCGCCGCCCGCTTCCCGGGCGGCCGAGCCACCCCGTGCTCAGGCGGCCGAACCACCGCGCGCTGCGGAAGCTCCCATACCAACGCCTGCCACCCCTGCGCCCGTGCAACCCGAGCGGGAGATACGGGCCCCCGCGAGTGCTCCCGCCATTCCGGCGCCGGACCGTCAATCGACGGCCGCCGTGCCGGCAGGCACCTACGAAGTGGTTCCAGGCGACACGTTGTCGAAGATCGCGCAGCAGAACATGGCGGGCGGCGTCACGCTGAATCAAATGTTGGCTGCGTTGTACCGCGCCAATCAAGACGCATTCGTTGCGCGCAACATGAACAGGTTGCGTTCGGGGCGCATCCTGAACATTCCTGATTCGGGCACTGTAGCGAGTATCGCCCCGCAGGAAGCGAACAAGATTGTCATCGCGCAGATTCAGGAGTGGGACGCTTATCGCGGTCAATTGGCTGCGGCTGTCGCGGGTGCGCCGGCGCGTCCCGACGCCGCCGGCCAGACAGGTGGTGGACAGATTACAGCCAGCGTGACGGACGCTTCCCGCACGGGTGCTCCGCAGGACCGCCTGCAACTCGCCCAGGCTGACCCATCCGCCAAGGCCGATAGCGCTGCCGGTCGTGCCGCGAAGCAAGACGACATCGCGGCCCGGGATCGCGCATTGCGGGAATCGCAGTCGCGCGTATCGCAGCTCGAAAAGAGCCTGAAGGATCTCGAGAATCTCCTTGACCTGAAGACGCAGGAGCTCGCGCGTCTTCAGAGCCAGGCCAAGTCCGCCACGCCCGGGACGAAGCCGGCGCCGACCATAGAACCCGTTACGCCGCCCGCGCCCGCGCCGGTTGAAGCGCCCAAGGCCGAGGCTCCCAAGCCTGAGGTGGCGCCCGCTCCGTCCACGCCGCCCGCGCCGGTTGTCGAGGCGCCGAAGAAACCAGCGACGCCTCCCGCGCCGCAGCCACCCGTGGCCGTGAGTGAAAAAGGATTCGTTGACGAAGCGATAGAGTTCGTCACCGACAACATGTTGCTCATCGGTGGTGGTGCGGCAGGATTGATCGCGGTCGTCGGTGGTTTCGTCGCATTGCGCCGCCGTCGCGCGAATGCGATCCAAGACAACATCGCAGAGGATCCGGCGGGCGATACGAGCTCTGTCTTCGGCTCGTCCGGTGGCCGGAGCGTCGATACCGGGAATCCTTCGGCACAGACCGATTTCAGCCAAGGTGGAATCGGTGCCATCGATACCGAGGAGGTCGATCCGGTTGCAGAGGCAGACGTCTACATGGCGTACGGCCGGGACGCGCAGGCCGAAGAAATCCTGAAAGAGGCTCTCCAGAAGGATCAAAACCGCCACGCAGTACGGGTCAAGCTGCTCGAGATCTACGCCGCTCGCAAGGATCTGAAGGCGTTCGAAACAACGGCGGGCGAACTCTACGCGGCCACCGGTGGAGACGGGCCGGACTGGGAGAAAGCCGCCGCTCTGGGTTCCCAAATGGATCCCTCGAATACGATGTATCAGGTGAACTCCCCGAGCGTCATGACGGTCGCGACTCCAGCGACTGCGGAACATTCACGTTCCTATGCGCTGCCACCGGACATCGATCTCGAAGCCACCGAAGCGCCGAACCTGCCGCCCGGACTCGATATCGCACTCGATTCGCCAAGCCAATTTGGTCAGGCCGAACCCGAGTTCAACCTCGATGAAGCCATCGGTGCCGGAAAATCAACCGACCTCGAATTCGACCTGAATCTCGGTGAGACGACACATGGTCTGCGGACTCCGGGGCGCCTCGACGCCGAACCTGCGCAAGCAAAGAAGTCGGAGTTTGATATCGATCTTGAGCTGACCGGTACGTCCGACTTCAATTCGGGCGCGCAATTGCCTTCCAACGTCGTCGAATTCGATCTCGGCATCCCCACGACCGCGAAATCGTCCATGGACCTGGGCGGCATCAATCTCGATCTGGGCGCGACGGGCCAGACCAGCGCGGGTGTGCAACTCGATCCGCACTGGCAGGAAGTTGCGACCAAGCTCGATCTGGCCAAGGCGTATCACGAAATGGGTGATCGCGAGGGCGCGAAGGAGCTTCTGGGAGAGGTGATCAAGGAAGGCGATGGCGTGCAGCAGCAGCAGGCACGCCGGATGTTGGAGACGATCGGCTAGGGCGCGGGCGCGGTTCAAGCGACCAACCCCGGGGGCGAGGGCGCTTCCGACATCACTGCAATCGGGCGCTTGCGCGTGCCATTGGGCACCTGACGAGCCCCCATCGAAATCGTTGCGAACGTGCGCATAGCGATCGGCCTCGCCTACGACGGCAGCGGCTTCGACGGTTGGCAGACCCAATCATCGGGCCGCGGTGTGCAAGATCAGGTGCAAAGCGCGCTCGGTGTCATCGCCGGCCATGCGGTGCATATTGTCGGGGCCGGCCGTACCGATGCCGGTGTCCATGCCACGGGCCAGGTCGCGCACTTCGATACCGAAGCGAGCCGACCGCTTCATGCCTGGGTCCGGGGCGCCAATTCCCATCTCCCGCCAGGTGTCGCGGTACGCTGGTCCGTGGTGGTCGCGCCGGAATTTCATGCCCGTTATTCGGCGCGCGCGCGAACCTACTGCTATGTTCTTTACGCCAATCCGATTCGTCCGACGTTGCATCGCACGCAAGTCGGATGGTTCCACCTGCCGCTCGACATCGAGGCGATGAGAACGAGCGTGCGCGCGCTGATCGGACATCACGACTTCTCGAGCTTTCGCGCGGCGGAATGTCAGGCCAAGACACCAATGCGGACGATCCAAGCGATCACGATCGAATCGCGCGGCGCGTTCATCCTGTTTACGCTCCGCGCGGATGCATTCCTGCATCATATGGTGCGCAACATCATCGGCGCCCTCGTCTATGTTGGAAAGGGCGCGCATCGCCCGGAATGGCTCGGTGAGCTCCTCGCGATGCGCGATCGGCGCCACGCGCCACCGACATTCTCGGCGGCGGGCCTCTATCTCACCGATATTGCGTACGATCCGACATTCGGGCTGCCTGCGTCATCAAACGAATCACCATGGTTCGACCCGGACGTCTTCGCGGCAGACCGCGCGGATACCGGGCGAATCACTTACCCTTATCTATGAGAACGCGCATCAAGATCTGCGGCATCACGACGCCGCGCGATGCCCTCGCCGCGGCCAGGGCAGGCGCCGATGCGATCGGACTGATCTGCTATCCGCCCAGCCCGCGATTCGTCGCGCCGCAACGTGCCAAGGACATTACGGATGCGGTGCCGCCATTCGTCGCCAGGGTGGCGGTCTTCGTGAATCCGACCGAATCCGAAGTTGCCGCCGTGATCGAGACGGCGCGGATCGACATGATCCAGTTCCATGGCGATGAGGATCCGCGCTTCTGCGCGTCCTTTGGCGTTCCGTATCTCAAGGCCGCACGAATGAGACCCGACCTCGATTTGTTAGAATACCTGGCGCCTTACACGCAAGCAGCCGGTTGGCTCCTCGATACCTATCGTGAAGACAAATACGGGGGCATCGGCGCCGCCTTCGATTGGGGTTTGATTCCAGGCGGACTGGCTCGACCGATCATACTGTCGGGCGGGCTCGACATCGCCAATGTGCGCGAGGGCGTGCAGCGGATTCATCCCTGGGCGGTCGACGTGTCATCGGGCGTCGAAGTCGAGCTGAACGGCACCGGGGTGAAGGGCGAGAAGGATCATTTCAAAATGGCGCGATTCGTCGCAGAGGTTCGTGATGCCGAACGTTGAACCGACGGGCGCGTATGCGCTGCCCGATCAGCATGGCCATTTCGGCGCGTATGGCGGGATCTACGTCGCCGAGACCCTCATGCACGCGCTCGACGAGCTCCGCGCGGCGTACGAGCGCTACAGCAAGGATCCCGAATTCATCGCGGAATTCGACGACGAACTTGAACATTTCGTCGGACGGCCAAGCCCGATCTACCATGCCAGACGCTGGTCGTCGGTCCTGGGCGGTGCGCAGATCTATCTCAAGCGCGAAGACCTCAATCACACCGGCGCGCACAAGATCAACAACACGATCGGCCAGGCGCTGATCGCAAGGCGCATGGGCAAGCCGCGCGTCATCGCCGAGACCGGTGCGGGGCAGCACGGCGTGGCCGCCGCGACCGTGGCGGCGCGCTACGGCATGGAATGCGTCGTCTACATGGGTTCGGAAGACGTAAAGCGACAGGCGGCGAACGTCTATCGCATGAAGCTGCTTGGGGCGAGTGTCGTGCCGGTGGAGTCGGGATCGAAAACGCTCAAAGACGCGCTGAACGAAGCAATGCGCGACTGGGTCACGAACGTCGCCAATACGTTCTATATCATCGGTACCGTCGCCGGTCCGCATCCGTATCCGATGATGGTGCGAGACTTCCAGACGATCATCGGCCGCGAATGCCTCGAGCAGATGCCCAAGATGGCGGGGCGCCAGCCCGATGCGATCATCGCGTGCGTCGGTGGGGGGTCCAATGCCATCGGCATCTTTCATCCGTATATCGGGCAGGCGAATGTTCGCCTGATCGGCGTCGAGGCGGCTGGATCCGGCATCGACACGGGGAAGCATGCTGCCTCGCTCGCGGCGGGCCGCCCCGGCGTGCTGCATGGCAATCGCACCTATCTCCTCCAGGACGAGAACGGGCAGATCATCGATACCCATTCGATATCGGCCGGTCTGGACTACCCGGGTGTCGGGCCGGAACACGCGTGGCTCAAGGATCAAGGGCGCGCCGAATATGTCTCGATCACCGATGACGAGGCGTTGCAGGCGTTCCATTCGTGTTGCCGTCTCGAAGGCATCATCCCCGCGCTCGAATCGAGCCACGCCCTCGCGTATGCCGCGAAGCTCGCACCGACCTTGTCGCGCGACAAGGTGCTGCTCGTGAATCTCTCAGGTCGCGGAGACAAGGATATGCACACGGTCGCCGAGCGATCGGGTCTCAAGTTCTAGCCTGCTGCGCTGTGTCGCCCGAATCCCGCGAAGCGCCTGATGACATCCGCATCTACAACGAGGACGCGCTGGAAGGCGCCGCCCGGCTTGAAGACGCATCGATCGATCTCATCGTTGCCGATCCGCCATACGGGCTTGGCAAGAACTACGGCAACGATTCGGATCATGTGCGAGGCGGCGCCGCCTATGTCGATTGGACGCGCAGTTGGGTCGAGCGTTTTCTCCCCAAGCTCAAGCCCGCCGGCAGTCTGTATATTTTTCTCACCTGGCAGCATAGTCCGGAGGTCTTCAGCTATCTCAAGACGCGCCTCACCATGATGAACGAGATCATCTGGGATCGACGGGTGCCGAGCATGGGCGGATCGGTCCGCAAGTTCTCATCGGTGCACGACACCGTCGGGTTCTTCGTGAAGGGCCGCGACTATTACTTCGATCTCGATGCGGTCCGCATCCCGTACGATCCGGTCACGAAGAAGGCCCGTTCGCGATCGATCTTCGTCGGGGCGAAGTGGCTTGAAGTGGGTTACAACCCAAAAGACGTCTGGAGCGTTTCGCGGCTGCACCGCCAGCACGCCGAACGTGCCGATCACCCGACCCAGAAGCCACTCGAGATCATCGAGCGGATCGTGCGGGTGAGTACGCCGCCGCAAGGCCTGGTGGTCGATCCGTTCATGGGCAGCGGGACCGCCGCTGTTGCCGCCGCCCGCAATGCGCGCAGGTTCGTCGGCTTCGAGCTCAATCCCGATTATTTTTCCACCGCCCGCCGTCGGATCGACGCGGCGTATACGAACGCCGCGGAACGGGCACGCGAGCCCGAATTCCCCAACTTCGAGGCTTGAACCGATGTCCCGAATAGCCGATACCTTTGCCGCATTGCGATCGTCGGGTCGACGCGCCTTGATCCCGTATATCACCGCCGGCGATCCCGATCCGGCGACCACGGTGCCGATGCTGCACGCTTTGGTCGCGGCGGGCGCCGATATTCTCGAGATCGGCGTACCGTTCTCCGATCCGATGGCCGATGGTCCGGTGGTCCAGCGGGCCAGCGAACGGGCGCTCGCCAAGGGCGTTTCGCTTCGCACCGTCCTTGGCATGGTTCGCGATTTTCGCGTCAAGAACACGCATACGCCGATCGTCCTGATGGGCTACGCCAATCCGATCGAGGCGATGGGCGCCAAGCCGTTTGTCGAGGCGGCGAGGGTCGCAGGTGTCGACGGCCTGATCATCGTCGATCTGCCGCCTGAAGAATGCGAGCCGCTCGCCGCGGACATTCGCGCGGCCGGCATGGACCTCATTTTCCTGCTGGCTCCGACGACGACCACCACGCGCATTCGATCGATCGTGCGTCTGGCAAGCGGCTATCTGTACTATGTTTCCCTGAAAGGGGTGACCGGCGCGGGCAATATCGATCTCGACGACGTGCTCACGCATCTCGAACCCATCCGCAAATTGACCAACCTTCCGATCGGCGTTGGATTCGGCATCCGGGACGGCGCCACGGCGCGGGCAATCTGCACCGTTGCCGATGCGGCCATCATCGGCAGTCGCCTGATACAGGAAATCGAAGCGGCGGGTCCGGAACGCGCGGTGGAAAAAGTCGGCGCGTTCATTCGTGCGGTGCGAGCGGAAATGGATCGAGGCCCGACATGAGCTGGTTACAGAAACTCCTGCCCCCGAAGATCAAGCGGACCGACACGGCCGCGAGAAAAAGCATTCCCGAGGGGCTCTGGTCGAAATGCGCGGCGTGTTCGGCCGTTCTCTACGCGACCGACCTCGAAAAAAATATCAATGTCTGTCCAAAGTGCACCCATCATCAGCGTATCGGCGCCCGCGCGAGGCTCGATGCGTTCCTCGACGCGGAAGGGCGCTTCGAGATCGGCGCCGAAGTGCTCCCGGTCGACGCGCTGAAATTCAAGGACACACGCAAGTACGTGGAGCGCCTGGAAGATGCGCGCAAGACCACCGGTGAGGATGATGCGCTGATCGTCCTGCAAGGCAGCGTGAAGACGATCCCGTTGGTCGCCGCCGCGTTCGAGTTCGAGTTCATGGGCGGATCGATGGGCTCGGTGGTGGGTGAGCGGTTTGTGCGCGGCGTGCATGCCGCGATCGACCAGCGATTCCCCTTCGTATGCTTTACTGCTACCGGCGGGGCGCGCATGCAGGAAGGTCTGCTCTCGCTCATGCAGATGGCCAAGACCACCGCCGCGATCAATCAGCTTGCCGAGCGGAAGCTTCCTTTCATCTCGGTGCTGACCGATCCGACGATGGGCGGGGTGTCCGCGAGCTTTGCCATGCTCGGCGACGTAGTCATCGCCGAGCCCAAGGCATTGATCGGCTTTGCCGGGCCGCGGGTCATCGAGCAGACCGTTCGCGAGAAACTACCCGAAGGTTTTCAGCGCGCCGAATTCCTGCTCGAAAAAGGCGCCATCGACATGATCGTCGATCGCCGGCATATGCGTGACCGGATAGCAAGTCTGCTGACACTGTTCGCGCATGAACCTGCCCCGGTCTGACGCTTTCGATCACGCTTTGCCGCGCGCGCCTGAATCCGCTCGCCCCACCCGCTTCAGCATGCGTCCCTGTGTCCCCTGAGCTCGCGAGCTGGCTCGCATTCATCGAACGACAACATTCGAGCACGATCGCGCTGGGTCTGGATCGGATCGCCAAGATTCTTCCGCGCATCGGACGGCCGAAGGTTGCACCGATCATCACCGTCGGCGGCACCAACGGCAAGGGGTCGACCTGCGCGATGCTGGAGGCCATGCTTGTCGCCGCCGGATTTCGCGTCGGGTTGTACACCTCGCCCCATTTGCTTCGCTACAACGAGCGCGTTCGGATCGATCGGCAGGAAGCCTCCGACGACATTCTGGTGAAAGCGTTCGCCGCCGTCGAAGCGGCACGGGGCGATATTCCGCTCACCTACTTCGAATTCGGCACCCTTGCCGCCTGGATCGCGTTCGCGGATGCAGCGTTGGACGTGATGATTCTCGAGGTGGGCCTTGGTGGTCGATTGGATGCCGTCAACGTGTTCGATCCGGACTGCGCCATCGTCACGACCGTTGATCTGGATCACATGGACTATCTTGGCGATACCCGTGAACAGATCGGCTGGGAGAAGGCGCACATCTTTCGGGCGGGGACACCGGCGCTCTGCGCCGATCCGAATCCACCCGCTACATTGATCGAATACGCCCGCTCGATCGGCGCGAACCTGCGCCTTTTCGGACGCGATTTCGGCGTTGAAGCCCATGAGATCCAGTGGACATTCTGGAGCGAACGCAATCGCCGCGGCGGACTTGCGTATCCCGCGTTGCGCGGCAGCACGCAGCTTCGCAATGCAGCCTCCGCGATTGCCGCGCTCGAATCGTTGCATGAGCGACTGCCGGTCCCGGCCGGGGCGATTCGGACCGGACTTGCGACGGTGGCGCTGCCTGGCCGTTTTCAGGTCTTAGCCGGCGCGCCAACGATCATTCTCGATGTCGGCCATAACCCGGAAGCCGCCCGCGTTCTGGCAGCGAATCTGGCGGATATGCCGCACGCCTCGCACACGATCGCGATCTGCGGGGTCTTGCGGGACAAGGATGCAGAAGGAATCTGCCGTGCGCTCGGTGCGTCGATCGACGAATGGTTCGCCGTCGGACTGCCCGGTGAGCGCGGCCGGAGCGCGGCGGAGTTCGAGGCCGCTGTCCGCGCGGCCGGACTCAAGGCGCCGGTTTTCCAGTATGCTGACGTGAGAGACGCTCTTGCCGCGGCCAAGAGCGCCGCGGGTGCCGATGATAGAATCGTCGTCTTCGGATCCTTCCTAACGGTCGCCGCAGCAATGACCGTACTCAACGCACACTAGTCCGCTTACTGGTCCGCAAAATAGTCATTAGTCATTAGTCAGATGGCCGAGAGCGACGAGGTCCTGGAGGTACGCAGACGCGCGCGACGCCGCCTGATCGGTGCAACCGCGCTGGTGCTGCTTCTGGTGATTGTTCCGCCTTGGCTCATGGATCTTGAGCCGCGTCCTGTCACCTCCAACCTGAGTGTCGACATTCCGGGCAAGGATCAGCCGAAATTGGATGTTCGAGGCGGTCCCGCCGATGCAAAGTCGCCCGAACGGAGTGCCGGTAAGCGCGAGGGAGAATCGCCTGGGCCCCCTGATGCGCGCGGATCGGCGACTGATCGCGGGCGCGATGACGCCACCAAGGGCGCGAAACCGGAAACGGCGAAGGACGCAACCAAAGCCAATGCAGTGGCCCCACCGCCCGATGCGGTCAAGTTGCCCGCGGCACGTGATACGAAGGCAAAGGCCGGACCAGACCCTCGCACGAGCGATAACGCCTCTCTTGCGGCCACTTCAAAGTCGACGCAGGACGATGCGCAACGGGCCGCCGCGATCCTCAAGAACGAGACGTTTTTCATACCGCTTGGGTCATTCAAGAGCGTGGATAATGCGAAGCAGGTCCAACAGAAGGCGGCAGGCCTTGGAGTGCGGATATTCGTGGAAAACGTCGACGTAAAAGGGGAGCAGCAGTCCCGTGTGCGCGCCGGGCCCTTCCCATCGCAAGGCGAAGCTGAATCCGCGCGCGAACGACTGCGCGCGGCCGGACTCGATCCCGGGACGGTGAGAACCCGATGACCTGGTTCGATTGGATCGTGATCGGCGCAATCGGCTTCAGCGCGCTCCTCGGCCTGTGGAACGGATTCATTCGCGAGGTGCTCGCGCTGGTGGGCTGGGTGGCGGCCGGCGTTTGCGCCGCATTGTTCGGATCGGAGGTGGCCGCGATGCTGCCCGCCGTGGTCCCAGGTCCCGGATTGCGACTGATGTTGGGCGTCGTTCTCGTCTTCATCGGCGTGCGATTCGCGGTCGGGATCGTCGCGGTCATCGTTACCCGGATCGCAAAGGCTGCCGGTATCGGGATCGGCGACCGGATGCTCGGCGGATTGTTCGGCGCTGCGCGCGGCGTTGTCGTATTGTTGCTGGCGGTGCTGATCGCAGGATTGACGCCGCTACCACAGGATCCCGGCTGGCGTGATGCGATCTTCGCGAACCGGATGGTGCAACTCGCGTTGATGGCGAAGCCCTACCTGCCGCATGAGCTGGCCGAGCGCATCCAGTTCGACGACGACACGAAGCGCGGCACACAATCCTGAGGGGCGGGCGCCCCGGGTAATCGATACGGATTCCCGCCGAGGCGCGGCGGTCCGCTATGCAGTTTTGGAGGTTTGCGATGTGCGGAATCATTGGTTTCGTCGGTAGAGTTCCAGCCAATCAGGTCCTGTATGACGGGCTCCTGATGCTGCAGCATCGCGGCCAGGATGCGGCTGGGATCGTGACCACCGATAACGCCCGCTTCTTCATGCACAAGGGCGCGGGACTCGTGCGCGATGTGTTTCGCACGCGCAACATGCGCTCCCTGCCCGGGACGATGGGCATCGGACATTGCCGCTATCCCACTGCAGGATCGGCATTCGATACCGCGGAAGCGCAGCCCTTTTACGTCAATTCCCCGTTCGGGATCGTGCTTGGGCACAACGGCAATCTCACGAATTGGGAAGAGTTGCGCGACGACATGTTCCGCGCCGATCTGCGGCACATCAACACGAACTCCGACTCCGAAGTCCTGCTGAATGTATTCGCACACGAGCTCGAGCTTGCGGCCAAGGGTTACCAGGTGACACCAGAAGCGGTGTTCACCGCGGTCGCGAACGTCCACCGCCGTTGCCGCGGCGCGTACGCGGTCGTGGCAATGATTTCCGGCTGCGGATTGGTCGCGTTTCGGGATCCGAATGGCATCCGACCGTTGATCCTCGGGAAGAATGAAACGCCCGAGGGCAACGAATACGCGATCGCTTCCGAAAGTGTTGCATTGCGTGGCATCGGCTTCAAGCCGATGCGCGATGTAGCGCCTGGCGAAGCGATCCTGATCGATCGGCATTGCAACGTTCAGGCGCGACAATGCGCCGCCCATTCGCGTCTCGCCCCGTGCATTTTCGAATACGTCTATCTTGCTCGCCCCGACTCCGTGTTGGACGGCGTATCGGTGTACGAGGCCCGCATGCGGATGGGCGAGCAACTCGCCGATCGGATCCGACAGCACTATCAGCACCTCAAGATCGACGTGGTGATCCCGGTTCCCGACACGAGTCGGCCAAGCGCACTCGAGCTTGCGACGCGCCTCGGCGTGCGGTTTCGCGAAGGATTCATCAAGAATCGCTACATCGGCCGGACCTTCATCATGCCGGGCAAAGCGATCCGCAAACGCTCGGTGCGCCAGAAGCTGAACGCGATCGACATGGAGTTCAAGGGCAAGAACGTGATGATCGTCGATGATTCCATCGTGCGTGGAACCACCAGCCGCGAAATCGTCCAGATGGCCCGCGAGGCCGGCGCGAACAAGGTGTTTTTCGCGTCCGCCGCGCCGCCAGTGCGTTTTGCAAACGTCTATGGGATCGACATGCCGACCCGTCACGAGCTGATCGCGACCGGTCGGTCCGAAGAAGAGATCGCCCGTGAAATCTGTGCCGACGCGGTGATCTACCAGGACCTCGATGCCCTCCGAGAAGCGGTGCGCGCGGCCAATCCGGCGCTCGTCGAATTCGAGACGTCGTGCTTCGATGGCTGCTATATCACGGGCGATGTGACCTCCGCCTATCTGCTCGAGATCGAGAACCGTCGCGATGCCTCTCGTGGCGAGATCGACGAAGAAGAAGAGGCCGAACCGCACGCCGCTTGATACGGATGTCGATCGAATCCCCCGAGATGCGACCCCGGTCGGTTTGACACCGATCTCGAACGCCGGTAACGTTGCACCTGCGCCGATTTGATCGACCGATTGCGGGCGCTTGAAAAGTACGGCTAAAGAGTCGAGTGGTGGATCCGGGCGTGCATCAACATCGATGCACCGCGGTCCAACCCTCCGCCACCTCCGTTCGCCGCGCCCGACAGGCTTTGCATAGATCGCAACGATCGACGCATACGGCCAACCTCATGCGAACGAGTCTATCGATGGATCTTGAAACCCTTGCAGTCCGCGCCGGTCAGGTGCGAAGCCAGTTCAACGAACATTCCGAAGCGCTGTATCTCACGTCGAGCTTCGTATTCGATAGCGCGGCGCAAGCCGCTGCGCGTTTCTCGGGGCAGGAGAAAGGGAACGTCTACGCGCGTTTCACCAACCCGACCGTGACGATGTTCCAGGAGCGCCTGGCCGCGCTCGAGGGCGCCGAGGCGTGTATCGCGACGGCCTCGGGCATGTCCGCGATTCTCGCCACCGCGATGGTAACCCTCAAGGCGGGTGATCATGTCGCCTGCTCGGCGAGCGTGTTCGGCGCAACCGTACAACTCTTCGGCACGCTGCTCGCGAACTTCGGCGTCGAGGCCACCTTCGTGCGTGGTGCCGAGATCGCGGCCTGGCGCGCGGCGATCCGTCCGAACACACGGCTCCTCTTCATCGAGTCGCCGTCGAACCCGCTGACCGAGGTGTTCGATATCACCGCGCTTGGCGCACTTGCGCGCGAACACAAAGCACTCCTCGTCGTCGACAATTGTTTTTGCAGTCCTGCGCTGCAGCGCCCGCTTGCGCTCGGCGCCGATGTCGTCGTCCATTCGGCGACCAAATACCTCGATGGACAGGGGCGTGTCCTTGGCGGTGCGGTGGTCGGGACGCGCAGCTTTATCGATGAGCGCGTGCTGCCGTTTCTTCGCACCGCCGGGCCATCCATGTCGCCGTTCAATGCCTGGGTGATCCTGAAGGGGCTCGAAACGCTGGGTATCCGGATGGCGGCCCAGACAGCGCGGGCGCGCGAACTGGCGATCTGGCTGGAAGGCATCCGGACGGTCGAGCGCGTGTTCTATCCGGGCATCGAATCGCATCCGCAATATGCGCTCGCCCGCCGGCAGCAGGATTCAGGTGGGGCGATTGTCTCGTTCGTTGTGAAGGGTGGACGCGAAGCGGCGTGGCGTGTCATCGACGCCACGAAAATTCTCTCGATCACGGCCAATCTGGGCGATACAAAAACGACCATCACGCATCCTGCCAGCACGACGCACGCGCGCATCTCCGCGGAAGCACGGGCCGCGGCAGGGATCGAAGAGGGGCTGTTGCGGGTTGCGGTCGGATTGGAATCCGTGGCGGATTTGAAAGAGGATCTGGCGTGTGGGCTTGGGGTTTGACGCTAGGAATCTGCGCGGCAGACCGCTCGGATTCCTCATGGCAGACGCTTCTTGCCTTCATTAACGCGAATGGGCTAAACAATTGCGTCCGCTTATAGGAGTCTGCGCGCTCTGCCGCGCAGACTCCTAGCCAGACTTCAACCCGGCGCTTGTGGTCCAGCGGTGAGCGCGCGCTGTCCCGCCGCCACTATCGTGACCGACCAGTGGGCGCCGCGCCTCGCCGCAAGAGCTGGGTGATGACGTAGTTGGCCATCGCGCGATGATCGCCCGTCATCGACTTAGACGCTGCGAATAAGTAAGAGCCATCGGGCCTGCGGCGCAAGCGGAACACCGGCGGGAACCCGTAGCGCACAAGGATGGCGTTAGCGATGAACCGCGAGATGCGCCCGTTGCCATTGGCGAAGGGGTGGATCCTCACCCATTCGGAATGCGCCCACGGCGACGCCTCGGCCACGGCCTGAAGGCCGTCCAAACCTATCTCGTCGAGCTTGCCGGCGGGGAACCGCCGGTCCAGCACTCCGAGCAGCTCGTTGACCGTGCCGAAGAACTTCTCGCATCTCGCGGCCACGGCGTCAGGGGCAACCCCCCAGTAGCCGCCGATCTTTACAGCGACGCCTGCAAGCTTGGTTGGCCCGCGGAACTCTCCGACGAGATCGGCCGGGTCCAAACCGAGGACTTGGGCGTCGTCGATATCGAGCCCACGCATCGTTATGTTGTGCCAAGCCTTGACGTCAGAGGCCGTGAGCGTACGCCGCGCGAGCGCGGCGGCGCTGCGCTGCGCCTCGATCAGGTTAGCTGCGAGCTGCCGGCTATTGTCGTCCCAGTCCGGCACGGCCTCGCCTCAGCGGTGGGCGGCGATCACATCGCGCACCATCGAGACCGCCGATACGGTACCGTCCCGAGTAGCCACGCCTTCCACTGGGTCCTCGGCGCGGTACATGACTTCGGCCTGGGCGATCTCCGCGAAATCCTTCGTGAACATGGGGTCGGCCCGGCGCAGTTTCTTGATCTCCTCCAAAGAGGCTCTTAGATCGTTCTCAAAGGCCGCCGCACGCACCGAGATGTACATTGCCAGGCCGTCATTCATCAGCTTGTTCATCGTGCCGCCGAGCTTCCGCTGAAGCAGCTCGAGGCCCTGGCGAATGTCGTGCCGCAGACGCACCGTGGTGGATACGAGCGGCTCGTCAACCGCGGCGTCCGCTAGCACATGGGCCGCCCGCTTGTTTGGCGCCTTCGCAACAACGCGGCGATCCGAGCGGGCAAGCTCGGCAGCTTTGGCAACCGTGGCAGCTGTGGATTTGGCGCGCGACTTGGTGGCCGCCTTGGCGCCGGCCACTCCTCGGTCCTTGGTCGGCCTGGGAATCGACTTGGCCATGTCGGACTCCTATATCAGAATGACGTCAAAATGCAATTTTGACGTCAAATACCCAAGGGCTGCAAGTGTGTGTGCCCTGTCACCAGTCTGGTCGCCATTTGCCGAGATCCGCTCGCCCCACGATTGCGTGGCGTTGGCGGGTACGCTGTATCCGGTGCGCCCAGGATCGCGGCAATGCCGTTGAAGACGTAGGACGTAGAAGAGGCCTTCGACGTTCCAGTAGGTGAGAATCTCGAGCATCGATCACCCGACCTTTGATAACGCCGTGGTCGCGCACATCCTCGCCCCTTATTTGATCCAGCGGTACGCGTATTCGGCAGTGATCAGTTCCCGCTACTGCGCCACCCGCCGCTCGGCGATGGTGGTGTGGCGGGCTCGCGTCAAGGTAGCGCCATCGATTTCAGTCCGCCTGCATCCATGCGCAGGCAGCTTCCCGTTTCATACCAGTCGGCCAGGACCCAGCGCTCGCATTCCCGTCCTTCAATGACGTGCACGTGCCGCGCCGGGCGGTGGGTATGCCCATGGATCATCAGATCGCATCGGGCATTGCGCATCGCATCGTCGATCGCGTTGCGATTGACATCCATGATCGCGGCCGGTTTGGTGGTCTTGTCCCGCTCGCTTTTGCGTCGGAGCGAGCGGGCGATACTGCCTCGGATGGCGAGCGGCAGAACGGCGAACCCGGTGCGAAACCATGGCGAGCGGACTCGCGTCCGATATACCTGGTAGGGCGCATCGTCGATGCAGTACGCATCACCGTGCGCGAGCAAGATCGAGCGGTTGAGGATCACGACGACCGTCGGGTCCGGCAGAACGGTCATGCGGGCACGCGCGGCAGCGCGCTTGCCAAACAGAAAATCGCGATTGCCTGGCATGAAGTACACCGCCACGCCCGACTCGGCCGTGCGCGCGATCGCGCCGAGCACGACCTCGTTTGCATCGTCGGCGCGATCATCATCACCGATCCAATACTCGAAGAGGTCCCCAAGTATGTAGAGCGCGCTGCCCGAACGCGCCGTGTCGGACAAGAAGCGCAGAAAGATTTCGATGATTCGCGGACGCGCCCCCGTCAGGTGCAGATCCGAGACGAAGAAGACCGGCTGTGCGTCCACGCTCGATCGGCACCCGGCGAAGGGGCGGCGCCGCGCTAAACGATCTCGGCCTTTTGGATCACGACATCGTCGACCGGTACGTCCTGGTGCATGCCGCTGCGGTCGGTCTTCACGCCCTTGATCTTGTCGACAACGTCCGTGCCATCGACCACGCGGGCAAAAACGCAGTATCCCCAACCTTGCTGGGTCGGCGCGGTGTGATCGAGAAAAGCGTTGTCGGCGACGTTGATGAAGAACTGCGCGGTCGCGGAGTGCGGATCGCCGGTGCGGGCCATCGCCACGGTGTACATCTTGTTCTTGAGTCCGTTGTCGGCCTCGTTCTTGATTGCCGCGGTCACGCTCTTCTGCTTCATTCCGGGTTCGAAACCGCCACCCTGGATCATGAAGCCCGCGATGACACGATGGAACACCGTGTTCGCGTAGTGTCCGCTTTCGACGTAACGGGTGAAATTCTTGGCGGTCTCGGGTGCTTTTGCCTCATCGAGCTCCAGCGAAATAATGCCGTGGTTGGTATGCAGCTTGATCATGGTTTTGGGTCCTGGGCGAAGTGGTTCTGTAGGATGAAAATGCTTGAGATCACGCGTACCGGGTTACTTCGCGAGCACGCGCGCCTTTTCGAGAACAACCGGTTCGCGGGGAACGTTCTGGTGGCCGCCCACATTGCCGGTAGGCACCTTGGTGATCTTTTCAACCACGTCGAGACCGGTCACGACCTTGCCGAATACCGCGTAGCCGAACCCTTGCTGACTCGCTTCCTTGAAGTTGAGGAAGTCGTTGTTCTTCACGTTGATGAAGAACTGTGCGCTCGCCGAGTGGGGATCCGGCGTGCGCGCCATCGCGACGGTACCGAAGTCGTTCTTGAGCCCGTTGCCGGCCTCGTTCTGGATCATTCCCCGCGTTGGTTTCTGTTTCATGTCTTTGTCGAAACCGCCGCCCTGGACCATGAAGCCGTCGATCACGCGATGGAAAATCGTGCCGTCGTAGTGGCCCGCCTTCACATATTCGACGAAGTTGGCGACCGACTTCGGCGCCTTCTCGGTGTTCAGCTCCAACACGATGACGCCCTTGTTGGTGGCAAGCTCGACTTTGACGGGTTGGGCATAGGCCGTCCCGGTGATGGCCAGGACGGATACGACAAAGCCGAATACGGCGGAACGAAAATTCATCGGGATTCTCCTTGCGAGGGTTTGAGGATTTCTTTACGAATGCCGTTGGACGATTCGCCCGGGCCGCCGGCCGGCGCAGTGCCGGGCCGGGTGCGATCAGCATCGCTTGCCTTGGTACGATCGGCATCGCCTGCCTTGGCGCGATCAACATTAGTGGCGAGCTCGCGCAGCATCGTGAGCTTGCCCTTCGCCGTTCGATTCGCGGTGTTCTTGGAGAGCGCCTGCTCGTACGATTGAATGGCGAGCCGGATATACACGTCGCCCAGATTCTCTTGCGCGATCTGATCATCAGGATTCGCCTGTAGCGCCGCGAGCAATGCTTCGCGCGCCTTGGCGTACTGTCCGCGCCCTGCGTAGAGCACCCCGAGATTGTTGTACGGCTCGGGCAGCTCCGGATAATCGCGTGTCATGTCGAGGAACGCCTGGATCGCGGCGTCCGACTTCGATTGTTCGCTCAGGATCAGACCCCGAAGGAATCGGGCCTTCGGATCGGCAGGCTCTTTCAAAAGGAATGCTTCGATGCCCGCGAGCGCACGGGTGAACTCGCCGCGGCGATAGTCCCGATTGGCCGCGGTGATTTCCGGTGCGATTTGAGCGGCTTGCGGCCCGCGCGGCACGGGTTCCGGTGCCTGCGCGATCGCGGTGATAGCAGTGGTCGCGGCGGCGAACAGCATGAAGATCGCACAGGCGCGGTGTCTGGGCCGAATCACGATTGAATTGGCGTTCTGAATCTGGCTATGTGGATCGCCGCTGGCAATGTGGACCGCCTCCGGCTATGCCGGCCGCCGCCACGCGAGCGGAGCAGAGGGTAAGGCGAGGATGTTCCTTGGTATACTCGGCCGTCGTTAGCGGCGCGCCGCCGATTTTAGAGGTTATCTCGACAAAGGGAAACCATCTCGCCAAATTCCGCCGGCGCCGTCCCCTTGAATCCGCAGCGATTCACCCATGAAAATCTTCAACACGCTCACTCGCTCCAAAGAACCGCTCGCACCTTTGGAAGCCGGACACGTTCGCATGTATGTGTGCGGCATGACGGTCTACGACTATTGCCATCTCGGCCATGCGCGGGTGATGGTGGTGTTCGATATGGTGCAGCGCTGGTTGCGCGCCGCCGGGCTGCGCGTCACCTATGTTCGCAACATCACCGATATCGACGACAAGATCATCCAGCGGGCCGTCAAGAACAACGAATCGATCGGGGCATTGACGGCGCGATTCATTCGATTCATGGACGAGGACGCGGCCGCGCTCGGCATTCAAAAACCCGATCACGAACCGCGCGCGACCGAATACGTTCCGCAAATGCTGACCTTGATCGGCGCCCTCGAGTCGCGCGGCCTTGCCTATCGCTCGCCCGACGGGGACGTCAACTTCGCCGTGCGCAGCTTTCCGGGCTATGGTCGATTGTCCGGAAAATCGTTGGACGAGTTGCGGGCGGGCGAGCGTGTCGAGGTCGACGCGAACAAGCGCGATCCCCTCGATTTCGTGCTCTGGAAGCACGCGAAAGAAGGCGAGCCGAGCTGGCCCGCACCGTTTGGTCCGGGTCGACCGGGGTGGCACATTGAATGCTCGGCGATGAGCTCGAGTCTGCTTGGCGCCCATTTCGACATCCACGGTGGCGGGGCCGATCTGCAGTTCCCGCATCATGAAAACGAAATCGCGCAGTCCGAGGGCGCGAGCGGCAAACCGTTCGTGAACATGTGGATGCATAACGGGTTCGTGCGGGTCGACGAAGAAAAGATGTCGAAGTCCCTTGGCAACTTCTTCACGATCCGCGAAGTGCTCCAAAAGTACCAGGCGGAGGTGGTGCGCTTCTTCATCCTGCGCGCCCACTATCGAAGCCCGCTGAATTATTCAGACACGCATCTGGATGACGCGCGAAACGCACTTGATCGGCTCTATACCGCGCTCAAGGGAAACGCCGCTGCACCGGGGGACATCGATTGGTCGGATGCCTTCGCGGCGCGTTTTCGCACCGCGATGGAAGATGATTTCAATACGCCGGAAGCGGTTGCGGTCTTGTTCGATCTGGCGGGCGAAGTGAATCGCACCGGGTCCGTGGCGAAAGCGGGATTGCTGCGTCAGTTGGGCGGTGTACTCGGGTTGCTGCAAAGCGATGCGACGGCATATCTACAAGGCCAGAGTCCGCCATTGCGTGGGCCGATCATAGCGGCGGAGCAGCAACAAGCGGATCTACCGCAAAGCCATATACAGGGGACGAATCTTCCTCTTCGGCTCGCGAAATCCGTCGACGACTACATTGCCGAGCGCAATGAGGCCCGCAAATCCAAGAATTTCGCGCGCGCCGATGAAATCAGAAAGCTGCTGTTGGATGCAGGCGTCGTGCTCGAAGACAGTGCGGGGACGACGACTTGGCGGCGCGCCTGACTGCAGATCGGGCAACGCTGATCAAGCTATCTCGCGCAGTCAGCGCAAAGATCGTTATCGACGGCGTCGAGGGGCAAGCCCCGAGTGGCAATCACCAAGTGCGTCGGTGCGCAAGCCTCCGTTCGCCCTGAGCCTGTCGAAGGGTAACGCAGGCGTGTCGACGGCGCGCGATGTTCCGCTCACGGATTCGCGGGCATTCACCCTTCGACAGGCTCACGGCGAACGGTCAATCGACTGGACCTAGCGCGTACGAGTGAACACGGCGGCGCCCTGCAGCTCGGGCGCGGACGGTGCGCCCGGTGTCGTCGCGCGATAGACCATTCCAGCGCGGGCGGCCGCGTCCCCCGCGAAAAATCCCTGTACGGTTCCGGTGCACCCGCCCACGCAGAAATTCGCCGGCGCGTTCCCACTGACGTTTACCGATCCGAAGTTGCCACCAAACGTCGCGTTGGCGCCCGTGTACGAGACGCCGGAGGTGGTCGGATTGCTCGCGCCGCCCACGGTACTCATCTGAACTTGAAATCCGGAGAACGATGTCTTCAGATCGATGCCGACCCGACGCGATGTGAAGTCGACGCCCATCGCGCCCGTCGTCAAGGTGCCGGGCGGAACGGACGATCCGGTAATCGTCGGCGAGGTCGCGTGGCTTAGCTGAAAGCTCGCGAATCCCTGGGCGCCGGGATTGGATGCCGGCATGTTGCGGGTGATCGCGCCCACCACGTAGTGAAATCCATGGTTTTGCCCGGCGTCGGATTTCGCTCCCGAATCGGCGCCTTCAAGGTTACCGACCCAACGACCCCATCCCACGATGCCGTCGCTGCCGAAGTCGCGAACCGATCGCGCGGTCGTGGCGGCGGGGATCCCGATCGCTCCAACGCGTACGACTTCGCCACCCGGGCCGAATTCGACCGGGGTCGCATCGAACAACCCGTCGCCTCGGCTGATCCGTACCTGGTCGCCGATACGCTCATCGAAGCTGTAGGCAACAGCGGCAATGTGAGTCCCGGCAACGGGCTTCTCGGGCGTTGGTTCGGCCGGCGTTGCCGGGCTCGACGGGTTTGACGGACTAGCCGGGATCGGGGGCGTTGCTGGTACGGCCGGCGCTGCTGGTGTTGCCGGTCCGCCTGGTCCACCTGCCGCACCGGCGGTACTCACGCTAACGGCTGGACCCACGCCGCATGAGCCGCTCCCACTCGCCGAGGAACCGCAGCCGCCTGGACTCTCAGATACGGGGAAGGGAAACGCCACAGCGATACCGGTCAGCGGGGCGGCCGGACGAGTGGGCGCCGGATCCGCGTTAGATTGGTTGGACGCTGCGGCCGATTTTGCCGCCGCCCCTGTATTTGATGCAGCGATGACCCCGACGGCGGACCGCGACGCGATGCGCGGCGGCACCGTGCTTTCAGGCGTCGCGACGCCCGCGACGCCGGCCGGGACAATCAATGTACCGGCAGAATTCGTAAGCGTCCATATGCCGCTCGTGCCGATGAGAAGCGTGGTCCCATCGCCACTTACTTCAATGATGCCGCCGGTGCCGCGCACGCCGATCGTCGCGGTCGGCGTCGTAATCTGGAAGCGCGAGCGATTGATTCGTCCGATCGCGCCCGTCACCATCCGCGCGGTGCCCTTGATCAAACCGAAGAAGCCGGCCTCCCTCCCATCGGAGACGCCGTCGTATCGGTAATCCTGGACTCTGAACTCCGTGTGCGGAAGGAGCGAAACATACGCGCCGTCGGTGAAGCGGATCTGGACGCGACCTTCGTTGGTAAGGATGCGATCACCGGACAAGATCATCTCGCCCTTGGCAATCGAACGGATTTTGCCGTCAGGCGAAAGCGCGGTCACATTGCCGATTGCGAAGTCCGCGCTGCCGGCGATCGCACCGACGTTCTGCGGCGGCACATTGGCCTGCGCCAGGGTTGCAAGGCCACCGATGCTAACGGCGACCATCATGGTAACGAAAAATCGTCGCCATGCGAGGGTCGGCGGTGACGAGGTTTGGGAGTTGGCGATCTGCATTGATGTGACAAAGAGACGGTGCGAAGCGTCAAGACTAATCTCCCAAACCCGAATGTTGCAACGCTTGTTGCAAAGTTGACAAGTTTGAGCGGCAATAATCGCCTGTTAGTGGAGTATCACCCTCGCGATTCGCTTGACAGTCGTCTGAAAGCGGGCCGGTCGGACCATGTCGCAATCGCGCCTCAGGTTGGGCTGACGCCGATCCTGGACAGATTTCCTAGAACGATCGCCGGACCGACAAGGTCCATACGGTTCGCGTGTAACTGTTGACTTCGATGGACGAACGGCTGTCCGTATAGCCAACCTCCGGTGTCACGGTCCACTCGGTATCAAGGGGGTATCTGACGCCAAGGCGCGCATCGAATTGCTTGTCTTTACGCACGACACCGAAAATCGGTTCTTCCGCGTTGTAGGTGCGCCCCTCGTACGCCAGCGCGACGAACACCTGGCCGATCGGCCCAGCGTTCACATGGCCCCCGAGACGTAACCCGAGGGGCTTGTGCCCGAGGTTCCGGAATCCAACCGACGAGGTTTCCGGATCGTTGCCGACCTTGCGGGCCGCTTCGTTACCGCCGTAGACGCTGCCGAAGAAAACCGCGCCGCGCGGTCCCGGCACAGCGTGACCATAGGCGAAGCCCACGATCCGCCGCATCGCGTCGCGGATGGGTTGCGATGGATACCGCAATTGCGCCTGCTGAAAGAAGGTTGAAACCTGATCGCGCGGCCCGAGGTCGTGCTGCCATTGCACCAGGAATCCGCCGGACTCGCGGAACCTTCGATCATCGAGCCGGAATGACTGGCCCTGCGCGGCCACCGTGATGGCGTCCGGTCCGATCGTTTGGCGTATCCCAAGAAGACCGTCGCTCACCGCGGTGTCGAACCCGAAGACTGTCTGGCCCGGGGTGCCTTCGGGGACGCCGATCGTGTTCTGATGCGCATGGAACCTTCGCGCGCCCGACAGCGACCCGACCAAGGCCAAATGATCCGTGAGATCGTGATTGAAGGTGACGCCGGCCGCAAGGCCGTAAAACGTATCGTGCCGCCGCCGCGATGTTTCTGACAGTGTGATCATCAACGGGCTTCCGGGAATCGCGATCTCAGACAGGGTCGTCGCGCTATTCACATTCGAATCACGCCCGATGTTTCCTTCGATATAGCCCTGCAGCTTCGTGCGGGCCGGCGCGAGCGCCGAGAGGTAGCGATCGATCGTGTCACGTGCCTGCGGCGGCACGGATTCGCGCACCGACTTGAACTCGCGGGTGGCATTTTCCTTCTCGCCCAGCGCGAAGTACGCGCGCGCGATCTCGGCCCGAGCGAGGTCATAGGATGGTTCGAGGGAGAGTACCCGCTCGAGCGCGAACACGGCACGCTGCGGGTCTCCACCGTCAAGTGCGGCGATGCCAAGCAGAAAATCGAACTCGACACTGCCGGCGCGATCGGACTCGAGCGGCGCGAGGAGCGCCAGTGCACCGGCGGCGTTCTGTTCGCCGAGCAATCGGCGCGCCTGATCCAAAATCTGATCGGCCAGCACCGGCCCACACCCCAGGATCGCGAACGCCAACGCGCATAAAGGTCGCAATGGAAGGAGGCGGTTCATTCTGATGGTCAAGGACAGTAGACCAAGCACGGCGCGCTCGTTCCACTGTCGGGCGCGAGGTTAACGGAAAACCCGAAAGCCCGCGCGAGATTCTTCGACGCGAAGCCCCGCGCGTTACGCCATCAGAATGGCGCTGATCATGCGACGGATTGGTTCACTCGATGCGCGCGCCATCGCCATCGCCATCGCCGACGCCAACGCGGACGCGGACGCTCGCTCGATCACGTTACGGACCAAAGAACTCCTTGACGCGGTCCATCCATGATTTCGCCCGGGGGTTGTGGCGATCGCCGTGTATGCGAGTCTCCGTTTCGAACTCGCGCAGCAGCTCTTTCTGTCGCGCGGTGAGGTTGACCGGCGTCTCGAGCGCGACATGGCACATCAGATCACCGGGCGCCTGCGATCGCAGCCCCTTGACGCCCTTGCCCCGGATGCGAAAGATCTTGCCGCTCTGGGTCTCGGCCGGAATCTTGATCTTCGCCGATCCTTCAAGGGTCGGAATCTCGATTTCCCCGCCGAGTGCCGCGGTGGCGAAACTGACCGGCATCTCACAGTGCAGGTCATCATGATCGCGCTGGAATACCGCGTGTTCCTTGATCGTGATCTGTACATACAAATCACCCGACGGTCCGCCATTTACCCCCGGCTCGCCACCTCCGGAGTGGCGGATCCGATCGCCGTTGTCGATGCCCGCGGGAATCTTGACCGAGAGCGTCTTGTTGGTCTTGATTTTTCCCGCGCCGTGACAGCTCCCGCACGGGTCGACAATCACACGCCCGCTGCCATGGCAATTCGGGCAGGTCTGCTGGAGCGAGAAGAACCCTTGCGAGACGCGCACCTGACCCGCGCCGTTGCACGTGGTACAGATTTTCGCCTGGGTGCCCGACTTCGCGCCGGTGCCATGACAGGTCACGCAATCCTCGGTTGTCGGGATGCGGATCTTGGTGTCCGTCCCGTGCGCCGCCTGTTCGAGCGTGATCTCGAGGTTGTAGCGCAGGTCGGCGCCGCGATACACATTGGAGCGTCCGCCGCCGCGCGCGCCACCGCCGAAGATATCGCCGAAGATGTCGCCGAATGCGTCTGAGAAATTCGAGAACCCCGGACCGCCTTGTCCGCCCGATTGCTGGTCGACGCCAGCGTGACCGAACCGATCGTACGCCGCCCGCTTCTGGCCGTCGGAGAGAATTTCGTAGGCCTCTTTGGCCTCCTTGAATTTGTCTTCCGAGCTCTTGTCGTCCGGATTGCGATCCGGATGATGTTTCATCGCAAGCTTGCGATAGGATTTCTTGATGGCATCGTCGTCCGCGTCGCGATTGACGCCGAGCACTTCGTAGTAGTCGCGTTTGGCCATCTGCTGCTAGTCCAGTCCCTTGAATGGCAATCGGCCGAAGTCCCGCGACAGACAAACTGTTCGCATCGCTTCGGCCAGCTAGCGGTGCGCGCGCTCGATGGCAGCAGCCACGAACGCGCGCACCACGGTGTGTCGCGAATTATCCCTTCTTGTCCTTCACCTCGGTGAATTCGGCGTCGACGACATTGGCGTCATCGGCAGCCTTGCCACGGGGCGCGTCACCGTGCGGAGCACCGCCAGGTTCTGCTTTCGCCTGGGCATCCGCGTACATGCGTTCCCCAAGTTTCTGCGAGGCGAGCGCAAGCGCCTGCGTCTTCGCTTCGATCACCGCCTTGTCGTCCGATTTCACGACTTCTTCAGCCTCTTTCAGCGCTGTTTCGATGCGACCCTTCTCGTCGGCATCGATCTTGTCGCCGTAGTCGGCCATCGACTTCCTGATCGAATGGATCATCGTGTCGAGCTGATTGCGGGCGGTCACGAGCTCGAGCAGCTTCTTGTCATCGGCGGCATTGATCTCCGCGTCCTTCACCATCCGCTGGACTTCTTCTTCCGACAACCCGGAATTCGCCTTGATCGTGATCTTGTTTTCCTTGTTCGTCGCCTTGTCCTTGGCCGACACATGGAGGATGCCGTTGGCATCAATGTCGAACATCACGTCGATTTGCGGCATGCCGCGCGGCGAGGGCGGGATTCCCTCGAGGTTGAACTGCCCGAGGCTCTTGTTGCCCGCGGCCATGTCGCGTTCGCCCTGCAGCACATGGATCGTCACCGCGGTCTGACCGTCATCGGCGGTCGAGAACACTTGATTCGCTTTCGTCGGAATCGTGGTGTTCTTCTTGATCAGCTTGGTCGACACACCGCCCAGGGTTTCGATGCCAAGCGAAAGCGGCGTCACATCAAGGAGGAGCACGTCCTTCACGTCGCCTTTCAGCACGCCACCTTGGACCGACGCCCCGACCGCGACGGCTTCGTCGGGATTCACGTCCTTGCGCGGCTCCTTGCCGAAGAACTCGCGTACCTTTTCCTGGACCTTCGGCATGCGGGTCATGCCGCCCACCAGGATGATGTCATCGATGTCCGACATCTTCACGCCAGCATCCTTGATCGCGATGCGGCAAGGTTCCATCGTCTTTTCGACGAGATCGTCGACGAGACTTTCGAACTTCGCGCGGGTGATCTTGATGAGCAAATGCTTCGGTCCGCTGGCATCGGCGGTGATGTACGGCAGATTGATTTCGGTCTGCTGGGTCGATGACAGCTCGATCTTCGCCTTCTCCGCGCCTTCCTTCAGACGTTGCAGCGCCAGCACATCGTTCTTGAGGTCGATGCCTTGTTCGCGCTTGAATTCGGTGACCAGATATTCGATCAAGCGTTGATCGAAATCCTCGCCGCCAAGGAACGTGTCGCCATTGGTGGCCAGCACTTCGAATTGTTTTTCCCCATCGACATCGGCGATCTCGATCACCGAGATATCGAATGTGCCGCCGCCCAGGTCGTACACCGCGATCTTGCGGTCCTTGGCGCCGCCCTTGTCCAGGCCGAACGCGAGCGCGGCAGCGGTGGGCTCATTGATGATCCGTTTGACTTCGAGGCCGGCAATGCGTCCGGCATCTTTCGTGGCCTGGCGCTGCGAATCGTTGAAGTAGGCCGGCACCGTGATGACGGCTTCGGTGACTTCTTCACCAAGATAATCCTCGGCGGTTTTCTTCATCTTGCGCAGCACCTGCGCGGAGATCTCGGGCGGGGCGATTTTCTTGTCGCGCACGGCCACCCAGGCATCGCCGTTGTCGGCCTGGACGATCTGGTAGGGCATCATATCGATGTCCTTCTGGACTTCCTTCTCGACGAATCGACGCCCGATCAGCCGCTTGACCGCATAGAGCGTGTTCTTCGGATTGGTCACGGCCTGACGCTTCGCCGGCGCGCCGACGAGTATTTCGCCGTCTTCCATGTACGCGACGATCGAAGGCGTGGTCCGTGCGCCTTCGGCATTTTCAATCACCTTGGGTGTCCCGCCCTCCATCACCGCGACGCAGGAGTTGGTCGTGCCCAAGTCAATTCCGATAATCTTTCCCATGGCTCATCCTCGACAGCAATCTGTGGTGAATCGGTTGTTTGCTAAGTTGGGGCACCCGCTCGGCCTTCAAGTGAGGGCTTTGCCAACAAATGCGGTTTATGTGTCCTTGGGCTTTGCAACCGTCACCAAGGCGGGGCGAATCACCCGGTCGTTGAGGACGTAGCCCTTCTGCAGGACGTTGATCACGGTGTTCGCCTCCTTCTCGGAGGGCAGCATGCTGATCGCCTGATGCTTGTGCGGATCGAACTTCTCGCCCTCCGGATTGACTTCGCGGACACCGGACTTCTCGAACTGTCCGGCGAGCTGCTTGAGCGTGAGCTCAACGCCGCTCCGAAGCGCTTCGAGCGTCGCGCTGTCAGCCGCCAAGGTCGCCTCGAGGCTGTCCTTCACCGCCAACAATCCGGTGGCGAACGACTCGATCGAATACTTGTGCGCCTTGGCGATATCTTCCTGTGCGCGTTTTCGAACGTTATCCATTTCGGCGCGGGCGCGCAGCCACTGATCGTAATGTTCGGCGGCTTTTCGCTCAGCTTCCGCGAGCCGATCTTCCGCAGGCGGGTCGGCCGGCGGGGATTCCGCCTGGCTCATCAACGGGTCTGGAACAATGATCGGGTCATCGTTCGGTGCGGCGTCCGGACTGGACTGGGCAGGGTCTGGGGTCTGCATGCCTTTGGATCTCCTCGAAGACTGACCCCAACTGGGGGCGATTTCCACCAGTTCAAGAGCCCGCGTAAAGGGATCGAAATGCTGATGTCGGTACGGCTATTGCGTCGCCCCGAGTGCCGTCGCCCGCGTGAACGTTGCATCCGCGTGAGAGCGCGCACTTGCATCATTCCATGCCGGATCGATCCAGTGGGCGAGATTTTCACGAACAATTTCACCGAGTGCGTGGATCCATGATGCGCTGTCGTTCATACATGGGATGAGCTGGAGCGCACCGCCGCCGGCCTTGCGAAATACGGCTTCACCTTCGATTCCGATCTCCTCGAGTGTTTCGAGGCAATCGGCGACGAACCCGGGACACACCACATCGACCCGCTTCGTGCCGGCGCGGCCAAGGTCTTCCAATACGGCGGTCGTATAGGGTTCGAGCCAGCGTGCGCGGCCGAAGCGTGACTGGAAGGTGATGTGCCAACTCGACGGATCGAGCGCCAGCGATTCGGCGATCAGGCGGGCGGTTTTATGGCATTCGCAGTGATACGGATCGCCCCGCTCAAGCGTTACCCGGGGCAGTCCATGAAAGCTCATCACGAGCTTGTCCGGCCGGCCGTGGGCGGACCAGTGCTGGCGGATCCGGTCGACCACCGCGCCAATATAAGCGCGATGATCATGAAAATGCTTGATGAAGCGCACTGCCGGTATGTTGCGCACGTCACGCAGCACGCGGGCGACGCAATCGAGCGCCGTCGCGGTCGTACTCGCGGCGTACTGCGGGTAGAGCGGCACGATCAGAACGCGCCCGCAATTGGCGTCGAGGAGCGTGTGGATCGCACTTCCAATACTTGGCGTTCCATAGCGCATCCCGAACGCGACTTCGACCGGTTGCGCGAGTGTTTTCGCGAAGTGCTCGCGCAACAGGGATGCCTGCCGCGCGGTATTCACCAGGAGCGGTGAGCCCTCCGCCGTCCAGATGGACACGTATTTGCGTGCGGATTTTCTGGGTCGGACATTGAGGATAACGCCGTACAGCAGGGGAAGCCAGATCGCGCGCGGAATCTCGACGACCCGCGGATCGGACAGGAATTCGCGCAGGTACGCACGCACCGCTTGCGGCGTCGGTGCCGATGGCGTGCCAAGGTTGACCAGCAGCACGCCGACGCGCTCGGTTGCGTCGTGGCGATGGACGGGCGCACCGGTATCACGCGAGGTTTGCAACGGTCTAGTGCCGTCCCGACAGCGCGCTCGAGAGCAGCTTGGCGGTGATTTCCACGATCGGAATGACACGCTCGTAGGCCATCCGCGTCGGACCAATGACGCCGACCGTGCCGACCACCTGCCCCTCCACCTCGTATGGCGCGGTGATGACGCTGCATTCGTCGAGCGATGCGATACCCGATTCGCTGCCGATGAAGATCTGCACCCCTTCGGCGCGGCTCGATTGGTCGAGCAACTGGATGAGCAGCGTCTTTCGCTCGAAGAGTTCGAACAGCTCGCGCAGCCGCTTCATATTGGAGGAGAGGTCTTCGGATGCGAGCAGATTGCGCTCTCCGGAGATCACATACTGTTCCGTTGATTCGCTCAGCGCCTGATTGCCCGCTTCGACCGCCGCGGTCATGAGCGAGGTCATGTCCTCGCGCAACTGCCGCAATTCCTCGCGGATGCGCGGCTGAATCGCATCGAATGCGAGCCCGGCGTAATGCTGATTGAGAAAATTGGACGCGGTGGTGAGCTCGGCGGGCGAATACAACCGGTCCACCGGCAGGATGCGATTCTGCACATCGCCTTCGGCGGTAACGATGATCAGCAGGATGCGCTTATCCGATAACGGCAGGAACTCCATATGTCGAAAAGCCGCGGTGCGCCGCCGGGGCGATACCACGACACCGGCGAAGCGCGTGAGATCGGACAACAAATGGGACGCGGCGCTGATGAGCCGTTGCGGTTGATCGACCTGGAGATTCCCTGACAATTGCTGCAGCGTTTCTTGTTCGAGCGATCGCGTCGTGAGGAGCGTGTCGACGAAGAATCGATATCCGCGTACCGTTGGAATACGCCCCGCCGAGGTATGCGGACTCGCGATGAAGCCCATTTCCTCGAGATCGGCCATGACATTGCGGATCGTTGCCGGAGACAACTCGAGACCGGACGATTTGGAAAGCAGGCGTGAGCCGACCGGTTCGCCTTCAGCGATGTATCGCTCGACGAGCGTCTTCAACAGCAGCTGCGACCTCGAATCCAGCATGTCGTCCCGGTCTTGATGCGTGTCCTTGCCCCATTGCTTTTACCACAGCGCGCGGGGTGGCGAAAGGCAAGCGCGGCGCGGTCAAACACCGATTCCCTCCCTGAATCGCGATTGCGTGGACTTGCGCCGCTTCCGCTCTTTTGAAGCTTGGATGCGCGATATGTTCTAATCACAGCCATGCCACCCGCCTTCAAGAACATCGCCCTCATCGGCCGGTACAAGAGCAAAGAGGTCGCAGGGCCGATCACCGCTCTCGGAAAATTCCTCGAAACGCGCAACTGCGGTGTCCTGGTCGACCATGAGACCGCCGAGGCGAGCGGCGTGCGCCGATTTCCGGTGGCCGACTACGCCGCGATCGGTGAGCAGGCCGATCTTGCGGTGGTATTGGGCGGCGATGGCAGCATGCTATCGGCGGCGCGCGCGCTGGCACCGTATCGCGTACCGCTTCTTGGCGTGAATCGCGGTCGCCTCGGTTTCATGACGGACGTGACGCTTGGCACGATGCGCCGCGCGGTCAGCGACGTGATCGCGGGAAAGTATTCTTCCGAAGACCGGACGATGCTCGCCGTCGAACTCCATCGGGGCAAACGGCGCGTGCTCGCATCCACCGCGTTGAATGACGTGGTGGTGAGCAAGGGCGGCGTCGGGCGCCTGATCGAGTTGGAGGTGCGAATCGATGGACAGTTCGTCTATGACATGCGCTCGGACGGATTGATCACCGCGACCCCGACCGGGTCGACCGCCTATGCGCTCTCCTCCGGCGGGCCGATCCTGCATCCGCGCATGGCTGCATTCGCGCTTGTGCCGATCAGCCCCCACACATTGTCGAATCGCCCGATTGCACTGCATGACCGTGCCAATATCGAAATCATCCTTCGTCAGGCGCAGGAAGCGCGCCTCCATCTCGACGGCCAGCCGTTTGGTGATCTCGTGCCGGGTGATCGCGTCTTGATTCGTCGTGCCCGCCGGCCGGTGCGCTTCATTCACCCCGCCGGTTACGACTATTTCGCGATGCTGCGAGGCAAGCTGCACTGGACCGAGAATCCGCTGTAACTGGAAATCGATCCCGCATGCTTGCGCAACTGTCGATTCGGGACTTCGCGATTGTCGAGGCAATCGATCTTGAACTGAGCACCGGTTTTACCGTACTCACCGGGGAGACCGGGGCGGGGAAATCCATTCTCATCGATGCGCTCGCACTCGCGTTAGGCGATCGCGCCGACGCCGAAGTGGTGCGGGTCGGTGCCGACCGTGCCGAGGTGAGCGCCGAGTTCACGATCGATCCGCGCGGTGGCGTGGCCCGCTGGCTGGTCGAGCAGGCCATGGAAGGCGACGCGGACCGCTTGCTGTTGAGAAGGGTGATCGAGCGGAGCGGCCGGAGCCGCGGGTTCATCAACGGTCGCACGGCAACGCTCTCCCAACTTCGGGAAGTCGGTGAGCATCTGGTCGATATTCATGGCCAGCATGCGCATCAGTCGCTGGTGCGAAGCGAGGCGCAGCGCGCGATTCTCGATTCGCTCGGCGGCCTCGAGCAGCGGAGCAAGATGACGGGCGAGGCTTATCGCGAGTGGCAGCGGTTGCGGCGTGTCCGCGAGGCGTTCGCCGCGGAGTCGGCCACCCGTGAGGCGGAGCGCTCGCGCCTTGCCTGGGTGGTCGAGGAATTGCAGCGGCTTGCACCGCAAGGAGGCGAATGGGAATCCTTGCGCGACGAACACACCCGTCTTGCGCACGCGGCGAGCCTGCTCGATGGCGCGACATTGGTGCTCGATGCGCTCGCGGAATCGGATGGGGCGATGGTGGGACAAATCGGTAGCTTCGCCGTGCGCCTGCAAGCCCTCAAAGCCTATGACACGCGACTTGCCGAGACAATCGAGCTCCTCGAAGGCGCGCAATCGCAACTCCAGGAGGCCGCCTCGACCTTGCGGCATTATCGTGATCGCATCGACCTCGATCCGGCGCGATTGCAGACACTCGAGCAACGCATCGAGGCGATCCATGGTGCTGCGCGCAAGCTCCGGGTTCGCCCCGAAGAGTTGCCTGAGCTGCTTGATCGATCGGCGGCGCGCCTCATCGAACTCGATGCGATAGCGGATGCCGCCGCGGTCGAGCGCGACGAGGCGGCGGCGCAAGAACGTTATCGCGAGGCGGCTTCGGCATTGACCCGTGAACGCAAGAAGGCAGCGGGCAAACTCGCGCGTGAGGTCTCCGCGGTCATGAAGGAACTCGCGCTTGGCGTGGCGAAGTTCGACATCACGTTCGAGCCGATCGAAGAGGG
>JBJXGX010000237.1:0-9659 GCA_046160305.1 Burkholderiales bacterium | reverse complement strand
GGCGATCCGGCGGAAACACCGCCGGTGATTCTGGTCGACACCGGGCCGCTCGTCGCGCTTTTCGATCCGGCCGATGCATGGCACGTGCGATGTGTCGCCAAGCTTGAAGCCTTCAAGGAGCCGTTGTGCACTACCGTCCCGGTACTGGTCGAGGCACTCCATCTGCTTACGCCTGCGAGTACCGGGGCACAACAGCTCATGGAGTTCATCGCCGAGGGGGGAATGCAGGTTTGGTTTCTGGACGATGACTCGCTCGCTCGAACGTTCGAGCTGATCGTGCGTTACGCCAACGTTCCGATGGACCTCGCGGATGGCTCGTTGGTCGTCGCCGCCGAGCAACTCAATGTTCGAAAGGTGTTTTCGATCGATCGCCGCGACTTCGGGATCTATCGAATTCGCAAAGGACATCGACAGCTCGCGTTCGAGGTGATCGCTTGAATCAACGCGCGGCTCGAACGGTCGCTTCGTAATCTCGATCCCGTTCGGCCAATTTGGACCGATCTATTCGCTTTGGCGTCACCACACCCGCCGCGACATAGTAGGCGCCGAACCAATATGTGCGCATCAGCGCGAGGTTCGGACAGTACGGCAGCAGCAATCGCCACGGCTGCCGCAGTCCGTTGTAGGTGGTGAAGTAGCAGGATGACCGATAGAGATTCCAAAAGTTGATCGGGGTCGCCCACCACCACGGCAACAGGCGCAGGCCGGCCACCGCGACGCGCGCACCCGGTTTCGCGACCCGCATCAGGTTGGCAAGCGCCGCGTGCGACTGCAGTACGTCGTGCGTGAAACAGAACAGGTAGGCGTCCACGATGTCGCCGAGGCACGCCGCATCCGCGGGCGCCTGGATCAGTTGCACGGTACCCGGGCAAGTGCCGGCACGTGCAGTCGCAAGCCCGATCATATGCGGACATTGATCGATGCCGATGACATGGCCGGTCGGTCCAACCTTTGCAACGAGTCCCGGCAGACTCAGCCCACTGCCGCACGCGACGTCGACGACCGTTTCGCCGGCCGCAAGCGTGAGCACTTCGATTGCGTCACGCCGTATTCGTTCGGCATGACGGGTTGTGCCGTCGTAGCGCGGCGCAAGCGTTCGATAGCGTTCCAACGCAAGATCACGATCCGGCCCCGAACGTGCATTCGCGAGCACGTCGCGGACGGCGGGACGCATTGGGCTCATACGGGACGTCTCCTATCGGATCGCTGCAACCGGATCGTGCGAGCGTGACCACCATCGCATGCCGTGCAGGATCACAGCCCCGCACACGACGAAGAACGCACCGGCGATCAACGCGCGGCCCCAGTCTATCGCCATTACATCGATACCCTTCGCGAAAAGGAATCCACATCCGGTGAACATGAGCGCCCAAAGGAGCGCTCCAAACGCATTCAGCACCGTGAAGATCAGCGGCCGGATGCCACACATACCGAGCGCAACCGGCCCTGCGATCCGCAGACCGACCATGAATCGCATGGCGATGATGAACAGATACTGATGGCGTGCGAGCAAGCGCGCGACACGCTCGGTGCCCGACCGGAAGCGCGGGTGGCGCTCGAGCAGGACCGGCCCATAGCGCCGGCCTAACCAGTAGTAGAACTGGTCCCAGGCGAGATTGATGCCAGCCGCCAGGGCGACGACGATCGGGAACGACAAGAGACCATTGCCGGTGGCGATTCCGGCTAGGACGACACTCGTTTCGCCATCGAGGAAGCTACCTGCGATGATGCCCGCGTATCCGTACGTCCCGATCCACTCCGTGAAGTCCATGGGATGCGCTCCCGCGTTTTGGCAGCCTTGATGGACCCAGCGTAGGCGTCCGCCAACGGGCGAACAATTGGGCCTAAGCGCTAGCCCTTGAGGGCATCGCGCGCCGCAAATCCCGGCGTGTAGACTCGGCTGCATCATGACCAGTGGAGCCGCCGCTTGAAGATCCTCATCGTCGACGATCACCCGCTGATAGGTGATCGTGAACGCGGCACGACTGGTGCTGGCGGGGGGCGTCTATCTGCCGGCCGAGGCGATTGCGGGGGACCCCGCGTCCACGCTCGAACCCATGGATTTTGCACCGCCCGCGCGAACCGCGCGCTCTCTGGCCGAGATGGGGCTCACGCCCCGACAAGGTCAAGTGCTTGCACTATTGATGCGCGGCCAGTCGAACAAAGAAATCTGCCGATCGCTCGGGCTCGCCGAACGCACGGTGAAGATCCATGTCACGGCGGTACTCACCGCGCTCAAAGTCGTCAGCAGAACGCAGGCAGTCATCGCAGCGGGAAAGCTGGGGTTGGATGCCGAAGTGCTGATCGCAGGTGAGCGCGCAACCGGAGAAAGCCAGTAGGGCAGATAGCCATGGATGTGGACGATATGCATCGTTTATAGTGCATATTTTGCATTATTGATCAATATGCATCGTATATAATGCATCTATGGACATGATCGTCATCGGCGAAAAGATTCGATGCGCGCGCAAAGGCGCGGCACTCTCACAGGCCGAGATCGCTCGCCGGCTTGGGATGAGTCGCGCGACGATCTCGGCGATCGAGAACGGTACAGTCGCCGAGATTGGTATTCGGAAGGTCATGGCGCTTTGCGCCGTGCTTGGACTTGAAATCGAAGTTGCAGCGCGCCGCGCGCGTCCGACATTGAACGAGCTGCGGGATGAAGCGCGGCGCTCTTGACGTGCATGTGGGGAACACGCGCACGGGCGTGCTGACCCGTAGCGCGGTGCGTGATGCGGAGTTCCTGTTCGACTACATGACCGGCACGCCGGCGGGCGCCGCCGTGTCCCTCACCATGCCGATCGTCCCCGATCAGTACGATTCCATGAATACCGTGCATCCGGCGTTCGAGATGAGTCTCCCCGAAGGCGCGCTGCGCGAGCGGTTGCAACGCGCGTTCGGAAAGGCCGTACCGAATTTCGACGACCTCGATCTTCTTGGAATCGTCGGCGGTTCGCAGATCGGCAGGCTGCGGTACACGGATTCAGGCGGAGCGCTGCCGGCTATACCGGCGCAAAGTATCGCCGAGCTCCTCACGTACCGAGGCACGGCGGATCTGATGGAGGATCTGCTGAAACGCTTCGCCACCTCGTCGGGCGTGTCGGGAATGCAGCCGAAGGTGCTGGTCCGCGATGCGGACGCATTGCCTCGATTGACGCATCGCGATACGACCCACATCGTCAAGACGTTCGATCCTCGCGCCTATCCGGAGCTCGCCGCGAATGAGTTCTTTTGCATGCGCGCGGCCAAGTCATGCGGCCTTCCGGTGCCTCGCGTGCAGCTTTCCGCAAATCGTCAGGTCCTCGTCGTGGAGCGCTTCGATCTGGGTCCGAATGGAGGCTACCTCGGGTTCGAGGATTTCTGCGTGCTCAATGCAATGCGCGCGGCCGGACGATACGATTCGTCATACGAAATGATCGCGCGGCGCATCACGCAGTACGTTTCGGGCGATCAGCTCGCGCAGGCACTGGAGCAATTCTTCATGATGGTCGCGTTGAGTTGCGCGATCGGCAACGGCGATGCGCACTTGAAGAATTTCGGCTTGCTGTACAGCGATCCGGAGGCGAGCGTATGGCTTGCGCCCGCCTTCGACATGGTCTCAACCCGCGTCTACATGCCACGGGACTCGATGGCCCTCAACCTGCAAGAAAGCAAAGGGTTCCCGACGCAAGCCGCACTGCTCAAGTTCGCGCAGCTTGCCTGCCAACTCTCCTTGCGACGCGCACGGGCCCTGCTCGAGAACGTGCTCGATGCCGTCTCACGGACACGCCAGGAGATCCGTCGATTCGCGCGTACACGGCCCGATTTTGCGGGGACCGCACAGGCCCTCTTGAGCGTTTTTGATCAACAGGCGACGCTACTTCGGGATGCAAAATAGGCTTCCGGCGCGCGAGACTACGATGATGCTTTTGTCCGATATCGATCTGCGGTGATGCTCCATCGATGTCGAAGCCACCGCACGTGAACGAATCTCCGTCACGCACATCGATCCGCTTCTTCATTCAGCCGCACTATTTGCCACGGCGCGCTCGGCCATCAGGTGCTGGAGCAGCGCCCGCAGCTTCGCCGGTTCGACGGGCTTCGCGAGCCCATGCAGGCCCGCATTTCGCGCGACCTCGCGCAGCAGGTCTTGCGCATCACCGCTCACGATGATGGCGGGAATGTCACTGCCGCAGGCCGCGCGCACGCGACCGATGACTTCGTCGCCACGCTCACCATCGGCCAGTCCGTAATCGCAGACAATCACATCGACCGATGCGGCGCCGTTGCGCAGCGCATCGAGCGCATCGGCGCCGCGCGGCGCGATGATCACGTGCCAACCCCATTGTCCAAGCAGGCCCGCCAAGGCTTCTCGCGCATCCCGATCATCGTCGATGACGAGGGCTGTCCCTGCCG
This sequence comes from Burkholderiales bacterium, assembly GCA_046160305.1. GTDB lineage: Bacteria > Pseudomonadota > Gammaproteobacteria > Burkholderiales > SG8-39 > SHXR01. The sequence goes on along the minus strand of JBJXGX010000237.1, from coordinate 5,264 downwards.
CGAACGGCGCCGAGATGACCGGTTGGCCCGATGGCTCGATCACCGCGTGCGAAACGACGGTGGCAAGCGGCACTTCGATCGAGAATATCGACCCTCTGCCTTCGATCGATCGCACTTCGATACGCGCTTCGAGCAGATCGACCAGGCGCTTGACGATCGCCAGCCCCAGTCCGAGCCCTCTCGCCTGCTCGTCGACCGCACCATGGGCCTGATAGAACTCCTCAAAGATGTGGGGCACTGCATCCTCGGGAATGCCGATGCCGGTGTCGCGAATTTCAATGCGCGCAACGCTGCCACGGCGGCGGCAAGCAATCATCACGCCGCCCTCTTTCGTGTAGCGCACGGCGTTGGCGGCCAGGTTCAAGAGCACGCGTTCGAGCAGGAGCGGATCGCTCACGATGTGAAGCCCCGAGGGCCGGATGCGCAGCCGCAGTCCTTTATCTTGCGCGGCCAGTGCGAACGTCTGTTCGAGCCGATTGAATAGCGTTTGCACCGGCAGCTCGATCGGCTGAGGAACGATTTTCCCCGCATCGAGCTTGGAGATGTCGAAGAGTGCCTCCAGTAATTCAGTCACCGACCGGCTCGACGCTTCAATGCGCCCGAGGAGCCGCTCGCGCTCATCAGTCGAGCGGGCATCGCGCACCTGCGCAAGAAAAAGACCCAGCGCGTGCACCGGCTGTCGCAGGTCGTGGCTGGCGACGGCAAGGAAGCGTGACTTCGCTTCGTTCGCGGCGGCGAGCTGACGAGTGCGTTCAGCGATCTTCGCCTCGAGGCTTTCGTACGATTCGTTGAGGCGCGCGGCCATCCGGTTGAACTGATCACCGAGCGCCTGCAGCTCATCACCGGTGTCGACGCGTACGCGCTCATCGAGATGACCCGCCCCAAGTCGCGCGGCGCCCTGCTCGAGCGCGAGGATGGGTGCCGTCATCCGCCGTGCAAGCACGAGTGCAGCGAGAATCGCGAGTCCGACCCCCAGCGCGATTACCAGGCCCAGGCGCAGCGCGGCGTCGTAAATCGGACGAAACGCTTCGGTGACCGGCAACTCGACGAATGCATGCCAACCGAGCGCGGGAATCGGTGCCGAAGCCGTCAAGACGCTGCGCACCTTGCCGTCCGCGGCAGTACGCGCGATCATCACGTCGGGAGCCGGCGCCCCGGGCGGAACCAATGCGGCCTGCACTTGCGGGTGCGCGGACAAATCGGTCATGCGCAGGACCAGGCTGATATCCGGATGGGAAATCAAGCGCCCTTGTCCATCAACTACGTGCACGTTGCCCGATACGCCGACCCGGATCGTCGACACGATCTCCCAGACGAGCTTCAGATTCACTTCTGCGATGAGCACCGATCCGGGGCCGGACCCGCGCCGCTCGGCGCTGCCCTGGCCGTTCACCGCCAAGGTCGCATAGGGTTCGCTGCCGCTTCGAAAATAGACGGGACCTGCATACAGATTGCCCGACCGCGCGCCGACAACGGCCGGATGATCGGAGTGATCCTCGGCGGGTCCGATCCGATCGCGCACGGTCCGCGAGACCTTGATCTGCTGGATGCCTTGCGCATCGACCCATATCACATCGCTCACCGCCGGGGCCTGACGGAGCAGACGAATCAGCTCGAGATGGCGCTCATCCGCGTTTTGTTCGATGCCCGCTTGCTCCACGAGGAGCGCCGCACGGAGCTGCCCCTCGATCACGCGCGCAAAGTGTTCGATGCGAACCGCCGCGGTACGGACTTTTTCGCGCTGCGCTTCATCTAGCAGACTTCGCTGCTCCTGGTAACTGAAGTAAAGGCCGATGAGGCCGCTCGCAAGCAAGGCGATGCTGACCAGCCCGGCACAGTAGAGCGCGTATTTGCGGAATAGCGTGCCGCGCGCACGGCGTAGACGCGTGGCATTCACTTTGGGCTCGATCATGTCATTGTCGCGGTCCAATACCAATCCACACTTGCCATCATGACCGATCCAACGCCGTCCTACCATCCCTCTCCAAGTGAGCCGCGGCTTGCACGGCCACCCGGGACGTGCGACACCCACTTCCATATCTTTGGGCCGCACCGCTGTCGGGAATTTCGGCGCAAACGAAGGGGCGGGACATTGGGGGATCTGCCCGCACTTCGGGCTGGCGTCGATCACGATGAATGGCTGCGGTTTGCGCGCGGTTCGGGGGATCAATGTCCTGAAGATGGTTGGGTGCAGGCGCGAATACCGCTTACTTCACCCATCTGTGCTCAAGTCTCCGTTCGCTCTGCGTTCGTCGAACGGTAACGCAGGGCGTATCGACGGCGTGCGATGCTCTGCTCACGGATTCTCCGGCATTCACCCTTCGACAGGCTCAGGGCGAACGGTCAAGCAACTAACCCTGAGCGAATGGTCGATCAACTAAGCGTGAGCGAATGGTCGATCAACTAAGCTTGAGCGAACGTAAGAGTGGTGACGCTCAGCGTCTCGGGCATCGATGCCGCTGCACGCGCGCGAAGTTCGGATTCAATCTCAAGGGGTCACCGTGTAGTTCAGCGCCAGACGCCCACCGTCGACATAGACGATCTCCCCCGTCATGTAGCTCGATGCGCTGCTCACGAGGAACGCGCACACATCAGCGATTTCGCCAGGCTCGCCGAGGCGTTGCAGCGGCGTGCGGCTCATGATGCGCGCGCGCGCCGCGTCGCTGCCCAGCACCGCTTGGCGCGCAAGTTCGGTCGCGATCGTCCCTGGTCCGACGGCGTTGACGCGTATGCCATGCTCGGCCAGGGCAATCGCCATGACGCGCGTGAGCTGGTTGATTCCGCCCTTGCTGACGTTGTAGCTGGCGATGGTCGGAATCGCCATCACGCTGTTCACGGAACTCATGTGGACGATGGCGCCGCCTTTGCCGGCGCGCACCATTTCGCGGGCGATCGCCTGCGCGGCGAGAAACGCGCCTTTCAGATTCACATTGAGCACGGCGTCCCAATCGGCTTCGGTGATGTCGAGAAAGTTCGCCGCCTTGAAGATTCCGGCGTTGTTGATCAGCCCGTCGACCCGGCCGAATGCGGCGAGCGTGGCGGCCAGCGCGGCGTCGACGTCGGCTTTGCGCGAGACGTCGCAATGAAACGCCGCGGCCTGGCTGCCGCGCTGCGTGAGCATTTTCGCGAGTGCGTCTGCCGCGGCGTCGTCAACGTCCCACAGTGCGAGCGTCGCGCCGTCGAGCGCAAGGCGCTCGGTGCACGCCGCGCCGATGCCTTGCGCGGCGCCGGTGACGACGATCACCTGGTCTTCGAGGTGGAACTGCGGTGCCTTGGGCTTGGCCATGCGCTCTCCGATCTGCAGTGTGACGAGTCTTATCCGAGCCGGATATCGATGCGCCGTCGTTCAGTCCACCGTCGCACCCGATGCTTTCACGAGCGGTCCCCAACGTTCCAGGTCGCTCTTCATCAGGTCGTTGAATTGCTCGACGGACAGATTGAGCGGTTCGAGCGCGAATCGCGCCAGGTACTGACTGCGAAATCCATGCGAGGCGATCAACTTCGCCATCGTCTCGTGGATCTGCTTCACCACCTCACGCGGGATTCCACTCGGGCCCAGCACGCCGAACCAGGTGCTGGTCTCGAAGCCCGGCACGCCCGATTCCGCGATGGTCGGCAGGTTGGGATGCGAGGCGATGCGTTGCGCCGTGGCGAGTGCGAGCAGCCTGACCTTGCCCGCCTTGGCATGTTGCTCGAGCGTGCCGATGTGGACCAGGATCGTCGCAATTTCGCCGGCGAGTAGCGCGTTGACGGCCGGTGTCGAGCCCTTGTAGGGCACGTGCACGAGATCGGTCCCGGTGCGGCGCTTGAAATCCTCCATTGCGATGTGCATGTAAGAGCCGGCGCCGACCGATCCGTAACTGAGGCCGCCCGCTTTCGCCTTGGTATGCGCGATGAGCTCGCCAACGGTCGTGGCCGGAAGCGATGCGCTGACCGCGAGGACCGGCGCGACCTGGCAGATCGACGCAATCGCCGTGAAATCGCGCAGGGTGTCGTACGGAAGTTTCCGATACAGATGCGGATTGATCACGAAGGCGCTGCCATCGGAGACGATCAAGGTGTGACCATCGGGCGAGGATTTCGCGACGGACTCGGCGCCGATAATCTGCGATGCGCCAGGTCGATTCTCGACGATGGTCGGTTGGCTCCAGACACTGCCCAGCTCTTGTGCCAGGGCGCGTGCGACGATGTCGGTCACACCTCCCGCCGAGGCGGGAACGACCAGCTTCACAGGCCTCGATGGAAAGCTTTGCGAAATCGCTGCAAGCGGCGCCATCGCCGCGGCGATCGCGATGCCGATCGTGCCGATTGTCTTGATCATCGTGTGCGTTCCCTCATTCGACCGTTTGCGTGCGACGGATGCTGATCATGTCTTGTACTTTGGAAACAACCGCAACGCATTCTCGCGCTCGATCGCGGCCAGATCGATCGGCGCCAAGCCAAGGCCAAGCAGCGCTTCCAGGTCCCACGCGATCGGCCAGTACGGATAATCGCTCCCGAACAGGATCTGCGACATCGGCACCAGCTTCGACAACGCCGCCATCGACACATGGTTCGCGGCATTTGCCGTGTCGTAGAAGAGCTTCTGCAGTTCTGCCATGGGTCCGTTCGGCATGCGCGCGGCGATATGCTTCATCGGTGGGCGCCCGACGATGCCCACCAGTCGCATCGCAAGCATCGGCAGGGTGCCGCCACCATGCGAAAAAATAAATCGGATGTTCGGATAGCGCGAGAACGTGCCGCTGAAAAGAAGGCTCGTAATCGCGCGCGTGGTGTCGGTCGGAAATTCGATCAGCGCGGGTCCGATATCCGGGATGCTGGGGCAGCAGTAAGCGGCGGTTGGATGAAAATAGACCACCGCCTTGCGGCGATTCAGCTCGTCGAAGACCGGCGCGAACGCCGGGTCACCCGGCCATTTGTCGCCGTAGCTGGTCATGAGTCCGATCCCGTCCAACTCGAGGACATCGAGCGCATAGGCGATCTCATCGAGGCTGCCATCGATGTCGGGCAACGGAATCGCGGCGAACATGCCGAAGCGATTGGGATAGTCCTTCGCCATTCGCGCGCCGTATTCGTTGCACACGCGCGCAAGATGGCGTCCACGCTGGTGATCGCCGAACCACACACCGGGTGTCGAGATCGAGGTGATCGCGGTCGCGACGCCATTGCGGTCCATCTCCTCGACCGATCGCGCGGGTGTCCACTCCAGGAACGATGCGCCGACCATGACCATGGCGAGAATCCGCTCGCGCTCCTCGGCGAGA
>JBJXGX010000236.1:0-15561 GCA_046160305.1 Burkholderiales bacterium | reverse complement strand
CGGATACTGAAGCCCTCCCGTTCGTCATCATCCAATTGGTTCAGCAAATTCATTTCCCAGCGCAAGTATTGCAACGATGCTTCGCGATTGCCGTCGTGCCGGCCCGCGGTGAAGAAAACGAAGTCGATGCAATCGGCATCCGGCGGGTCGCCCGGTGTACTGACCATCGGCAGCGCGGCGGAACACGAGCGCACATCGTTGATGCCGGCATCGTTCAGATCGACTGCCGCGAGGCGCGCGATGAGCGGATCGTCCGCAATGATCGCTACGCGCGTCGCGCCGGCCGCGTCGCGCTCGATGCGCGAGCGGGTGCTCCAGCGTGCGCCCGCGGCGTGGCCCGCGCGATAGGCCATGCTCGGACGCAGATCGAGCAGTCGCGCGCCGTCGATCTGATCGATGCCGGCCAATTCAAGCGCCGGCGGCAGGGGCGTCGTTGGTCGACCCTTGAACGCCAGCCGCGCATTGACGCCGCCATCCAGCACCTGCGCATCGTGGCCCATTTGGCGCAGCCACATCGCGATCATGAAGGCACGCACCATTTCACCGTCGGCGAGCACGATGCGAGCGCCCTTCACGCCGACCCACTGATCGGTTGCCTGCACGAGTTGACCGCCGGGTGCGTGTGTGGCGCCCGCCAGGGTTCCAGCCTTGAATTCCTCTTCCGTTCGTACGTCAAAGAGGAATGTCGTTCGCGAATCGTCGGCGAGCCACGTGTCGACCTGCGTACCGGATACCACCGGAATCTCGAAATGGTGCGCGACGTCGTGCGCCTTCGCGCGGAGTGACGCCAAGGCGCTTGCGGTGGGGGCGCCCGGATACTTGCGCGTAGCGCCGGTCTCCATCTCCAGGCCCTCGAGGAACCATCCCTGGGTGCCATTCTCGAGTGCGACGATGGGATTGCGTACACCGAAGGCACGCAAGGTTTCCGCGCCGATAATCGAACGCGTGCGTCCGGCACAATTGACCACGATCTTCGTGGCCGGGTTCGGCGCGATCTCGCCGATGCGCAGCGCAAGCTCACCATTTGGGCAGCAGATTCCACCGGGAATGTTCATCTTCCGGTATTCGGCGAACGGGCGACCGTCGACGATCACGAAGTCTTCGCGACGTTCTTTCATGGCCTGCAACTCGCGCGCGCTCACCCGCGGCGTGTGCCATGCCTGCTCGATCAGTTCGCCGAACACTTTGCTTGGCACATTGACCCCGGCGAACAACTCGTAGCCCTCGTCTTTCCAGCCGCGGATGCCGCCTTCGAGAATGCGTACATCCCGATATCCGAGCGCGGTCAATCGTTTGGCGACCCCGTGGCTCAACGCGTCCGCACCGTCGTCGCACAGACAGATCGGCGTCGAGTGGCGCGGCACCAGCCGTTCGACATCGATCTCGAGCCGGCTGTACGGAAGTGGAATGGCATAGAAGAGATGCGCATCGGCGAATTGTCCGGCCTCGCGGACATCCAGGAGTGCGATCTCGTGACCCTCATGCAGCCATGCCTTCAAGGTGGCTGCATCGATGAACTTCGACATTGGTTTCCTCATCTGAGATCCACGCTCGCCTGCGGGCCCCATATTCTTGCACGGCTGGGATGCTGCCGGAGGCGGATCACAATTAAGGTAGAGTGACTGATCGTCCTCACTTCGTCTGCCGCCAGGCCTTGGCGTGGCGCGCGACCCGCACAGCATGAAGAACATCTTCATCGACCGGCCGATCCTGTCGTCAGTCATTGCGCTCGTTATCACGCTGCTGGGCGCACTTGCCTTGATCGGGCTCCCGCTCGAGCAGTATCCGGTGATCACACCGCCCGTGATCCAGGTGCAAACGAACTTCCCGGGTGCGAATGCGCAGACCGTCGCCGAATCGGTCGCGGCGCCGATCGAGCAGCAGGTCAACGGCGCGAAGAACATGATCTACATGGATTCGCGCTCGACCAACGACGGGGCCTACAACCTTAATGTCACCTTCGAAGTGGGGACCGACCAGGATCTCGCGGCGGTCGAGGTGCAGAACCGCATCGCCATTGCGCAGAGCCAGTTGCCACCGGATGTGATTCGCCAGGGCATCACGATCCGCAAGCAGTCGACATCGTTTCTCCAGATCATTTCGCTCACCTCCCCGGATGGGCGCTACGACAACGTTTTCCTGTCGAACTACGCGACGCTTTACCTGTTCGATGCGCTGTCCCGCGTGCCGGGTGTCGGCAGCGTGAGGATCTTCGGTGCGCGCGACTTCTCGATGCGTATCTGGCTCGACCCGGATCGCATGGCACGTCTGGGTGTGACGGCGAGCGATGTGCAAGCGGTGATCAACGAACAGAATATCGTGGCGCCGGCCGGTCGAATCGGTGCGCAACCCGTTCCATCCGGCCAGCAGATGCAGTATTCGGTGACCGTGCGCGGGCGTCTTGCCGACCCGGCGGCTTTTTCAAGTATCACGGTCCGCTCGGGTGCCAACGGGCAGATCATTCGTCTTGGTGACATCGCCCGGGTCGAGCTCGCGGCAGCCGACTACAACATCACCACGACGGTGAATGGCCGGCCGACGGTGTTGATCGCGATTTTCCCGCAGCCGACGGCCAATGCGCTCGATGTCGCGAAGGGAATCAAGGAGACGATGGATGGATTGTCCGGCAACTTCCCGCAAGGACTCTCCTATTTCGTGTCCTTCGATGCGGTGCCGTTCATCATCGAGTCGCTGAAGAGTGTGCTCACGACGCTCGCCGAGGCATTCGTGCTGGTGGCACTCGTCATCTTCGTGTTCTTGCAGACCTGGCGCGCGACGATCATTCCGATCCTTGCAGTGCCGGTATCGTTGGTCGGCACGTTCGCCTTGCTCGCCGCATTCGGTTTTTCGATCAATACGCTGACATTGTTCGCGCTCGTGCTTGCGATCGGTATCGTGGTCGACGATGCGATCGTCGTGGTCGAGGCGGTCGAACAGAAGATGCGGGAAGAACACCTTTCCGCACGCGACGCGACCTATGCCGCGATGCGCGACGTGTCGGCGCCCGTGATCGCCATTGCCATGGTGCTTTGCGCCGTGTTCGTCCCGGTTGCCTTCATGGGGGGCCTCGCGGGGCAACTTTACAAGCAGTTCGCCCTCACGCTCTCGGTGGCGGTGGTCCTGTCGGCAACCGTGGCGCTCACCTTGACACCCGCGCTCTGCGCACTCTTTCTCGACAAGGTTCCGCACGGCAAGCGAGGCGGCCCCTTCGGCTGGTTCTTCAACGGCTTCAACTGGACATTCGAGCGCTTCACACGGGGTTACACGGCATCGATCCGGCGATTGATCCGATGGTCGCTCCTGTCCATGATCACTTTCGGCGTGCTGCTTGGCAGTACCGGGTGGCTCGCCAAAGCGTTGCCGACAGGATTGCTGCCGGAAGAGGATCAAGGGTATCTGCTGGCGGTGGTGAACATGCCGCTTGCGAGTTCCAACGAACGCACATCGATCGCGATCGACGAGCTATCGAAGATTGCAATCGAGCACAAGGCGATGGAGCGGGTTCAATCGATCAACGGCTTCAACCTGCTGACCGGGGTATCCGCTTCCTATCAGGCAACCTTGATTTTCGTCCTGAAGCACTGGGATGAGCGGCTAGCCCCGGAATTGAGGGCGCCCGCGGTGCGCCAGCAATTGATGAGCATGTTCTCGAAGGTGTCCGATGCCACCGTAGTGGTGTTGAATCCGCCGGCCATCCGCGGTGCGGGCAGTGCGGGCGGGTTCGAGTTCGTGCTGCAAGATCGCTCCGGCGGCTCGGTACAACAGTTCAATGACGTGCTGCAAAACCTGCTCGCGCAGGCGCGCAATGTACCGGAGCTGGGCTTCGTGTTTACGCAGGTCGACAATCGCGTGCCGCAGATCGAATACGACGTCGATCGCGATCGCGCCAAGGCGCTCGGCCTGCGACTCACCGACATCTACTTCACCCTGCAGACGTTTCTTGGCGGCTTCTATGTGAACGACTTGAATCTGTTCGGGCGGACCTATCGCGTGGTGATGCAGGCCGAAGGGAAGGCGCGCACCTCGCCCGATGATTTCAAGCGTTTCTACGTCCGCAGCGCCGATGGGCAGATGGTGCCGCTCTCGACGGTCATTCAGCCGCGGACGATCAACGGTCCGGAGTTCCAGCAACGCTACAACCTCTATCGCGCGGCGACCATCAATGGACAGGCCGCACGCGGGTATGCATCGAGTCAGGCCATCGAGGCGATGGAGCGCCTCGCGCAGACGGCATTGCCGCCGGGATACAGCTATGAATGGAGTGGTGCAACGTTTCAGGAAAAGCGGAGCGGCGGGCAGCGCGTGCTGATCCTCGCATTGGCGGTCGTATTCACCTTCCTGCTGCTTGCGGCGTTGTATGAGAGCTGGACCCTGCCCACCGCCATCCTGCTCGCGATTCCGTTCGGCGCGTTCGGTGCGCTGCTCGCATTGACGTTACGTGGCCTTGATAACAACGTCTATACGCAGGTCGGACTGATCATGCTGGTCGGGCTGGCGGCGAAGAACGCGATCCTGATCGTGGAGTACGCCAAGCTCGCGCGTGGTCGCGGCGAGGACATCGTGGATGCCGCGGTAAAAGGCGCTCGCCTTCGACTGCGTCCGATCCTGATGACGTCACTCGCCTTTATTTGCGGTGCGCTTCCGCTCGCAATTTCAGTCGGCGCGGGTGCCGGTGCGCGGCAATCGCTTGGTACGGCGGTTGTTGCAGGCATGGTAGCCGCGACCATGATCGGGATTTTCCTGATCCCGGTGTTCTATGTGCTCATGCAGCGGTTGTCGGAGTGGCGGGTCGCGCGGAACGCCGCAGCGGCCCTGGCGCCAGTGCGCGCTCCTGGCGAGTGAATGGAGAATGGAGAAGGGAGAAGGAGAAGGCTGGGATGAGGGGACTCACGCGAATGGCGCTTACTTAAGCCAACCAAACGATTTGCAAGCCGTCCTCTCACTCGTGGACATGATAAATAGCGTCCCCGGTCTGTCGTTTTTTGGTCGGAAGCAATTGACCGTTCGCCCTGAGCCTGTCGAAGGGTGAATGCCGGAGGGTCCGTGCGCGGACCATCACGCGCCGTCGGCACGCCTGCGTTACCCTTCGACGGGCTCAGGGCGAACGGAGGCTTGAGCACAAACGAGCTTAAGTGAGCGCCATTCGGAGCTCACTCTTCACCGCGCGAAGCGCAGCGCGCCTAGCGCTCACCGCTGAGCAATGGCCAGCGCCGAGGGCTTCCCAGCCTTCGCCGCCTGAATCGCCGCCCATACGCGGGCCGGTGTCGCGGGCATATCGAAGTGTTTCACGCCTACTTGCGCTAGAGCGTCGTTGATGGCGTTCATCAACGTGGGGAGCGATCCCGTCACGCCCGATTCGCCGACGCCTTTTGCGCCGAGCGGGTTCGTCTCGGTTGGGACCGGATGATCGAGCAATGTGACCGCGGACCCCGGCAGAAATCCTGCACGCGGCATGGCATAGTCCATGTAGCTGCCCACCAGCAGTTGGCCGCTGGATTCGTCATAGATCGAGTGCTCGGACAATACCTGCGCAATACCTTGGACGAGACTGCCGTGCATCTGCCCTTCGACCAATGTGTGGTTGATGATGTTGCCGGCGTCATCGCAGGCAATGTACGACTGGATTGCCACGATGCCGGTGTCCGGATCGATCTCGACCTCTGCGATATGACAACCGTTCGGCCAGGTGACGCCGATCTTGCTCGCGGCCTTCGTGTCGAGCGGATGCGGTGTGTCATTGGCATGCCGCTTGGCCAATGCACTCATCGTGATGGTTCGATCCGTGCCCTTGATGCGGTAGGTGCCGTCACGAAATTCCAGATCGGATTCGTTGGCCTCGAGCGCGGTCGCGGCCAAGGTCATGCCTTTCTTGACGATCTCGTGCGCGGCGAGCAGCATCACGCTGCCTGCGCCATGCGTTGAACGCGATCCACCCGTACCGTTGCCCACCAGTCGTACCGCAGGATCACCTTCGCGCAACTGCATACGCGCCATCGGGATGCCGATCACGTCCGAGACGATCTGGGCGAACGTGGTTTCGTGGCCTTGTCCGCTCGCACCGGATACCGCGTACAGCGTGATCCGCCCATCGCTCTCGAAGCGCAGGTCAACGTTGTCGGCAGCCGCCGCGCCCGCACCGGTGGATTCGATGCTGCTGCCCATGCCGCGCCCAAGCAGCTTGCCGCGCGCCTTCGCATCGGCGCGGCGATTGTCGAATGCGGCCCGATCATTCCATCGCGCGGCCTTGATCGCGTCATCCATCACCCCGATCGGATCCCCGCAGTCATAGATGTTGCCGTTTGCGAGCGCATAGGGAAAACGATCGCGCGGAATCATGTTGCGCCGCCGGATCTCCGCCTCATCGACCTTCAACTCGATCGCGACCTGCGTCACCAGGCGCTCGATGATGGCTGACATGATGGGTCGGCCGGCGCCGCGATAGGCGGCCATGGGTGCCGTGTTCGTCATGACGAACTGGCTGCGTGAGCAGGCGATCGGCACGTCGTAGACGCCGGTGAGGCAGGCGGTGACGCGGCTGTTGATGAATGGGCCGGCCGGGGCGCAATAGGCGCCGAGATTGGCGATGAAATCGAAGCGCATCGCGAGGAACCGACCGTTGGCATCGACCGCCACTTCGCCGCGCGAATCGACATCGCGGCCCTGCTCATCGGAGAGGAACGCTTCGGCGCGCGAGGAGGTCCACTTCACCGGACGGCCGAGTTTCTTCGCGGCGAGCACCAGTACGCAATACTCCGGATAGATGTTGCCGCGTACGCCGAAGCCGCCGCCGACATCCAGGGAAATGACGTCGATCTTGTCTTCGGTGATGCCCAGGGTGCCGGCGATCTGGGCGCGCAGGCCATTGACGCCCTGGCTCACCGAATAGAACGTGATGTGATCGCGTGCGGCGTCATACATTGCAATCGCCGCGCGCGGTTCCATCGGGCTTGCGACGACGCGATTGTTGTTGAGCGTGAGCTTCACGATCTTCGGTGCGGTACGGAATACTGCTTCGGTCTTTGCTTCGTCACCCTGCCCGAAGTCCATGACGCGATTGCCCGGCGCGCTCTCGTGCAATTGCGGGGCACCCGGCTTGAGGGCGTCGATCGCACGGACGACTGCCGGCAGATCGCGATATTCGATGACGACCGATTCCAGCGCGTCTTGCGCGGCGAGGGCCGAATCCGCGACGATGCAGACGACGGGCTCGCCCACGAATCGAACCTTGCCTTGTGCAAGGGCAGGACGGTGCGGCTTGATAAGCGGCTGACCGTCGCGGCCATTGAACGCGAGCTGCGTCGGCAGTGATTTGATGCCGGCTGCTTTCACGTCATCGCCGGTGAACGCCGCGCGCACGCCGGGTCTTTTCAACGCGGCCGTCGTGTCGATGGACACAATGTCCGCATGGGCGCGATCCGCGCGCAGAAACGCCGCGTAGACCTGACCGGGAAACGCGTTGTCGGAGGTGAATCGACCGATACCTGTGATCAGGCGAGGATCTTCGAGACGGCCTTTGAATGCGTGCAAGTCCACTGTGTCGTTGCTTTCGAAAAATATAGCGGGAATGACGGAATAGTGCGTGCTGCGCGATGGGACTACGCCAGGGCGTCGACCTCTGCATCGGTGGGAAACCTGCCCGTGGTGGCCTTTGAATAGCGGACGACGCCTTCGAAGACGATGTCGAACTGCCCCGATTTTCCAGGCAGCGCGGTGACGTCGGTGAAGCCCTTTTTCATCAATCGTTCCCTCGCACGGAGAGCTTCCGGTTGATAGCCTCAACCGGTGCAATAGTGGATCAGGATTTTCATGTTCGTTCCTTGTGGCCGGGCTTCGTCTTCGCAAGATTAGCACCAGCCCGGTATCTCGCGCTTGAAGGAAGATTTCGATAGAGCATAATGCGATTCGCGAAGACTCGCGAAGGCGAGAACCGAAAATCGAACCGGCAGAGGAAATCCATGCGCATCCATAACCTGTACACCGACGCGAAAGGCGAATCACACTTCCGCGATATCGAGATCGATTGGGCCGAAGAGCGGCGCGGCAGCAAACTCTCGAAGCGCCTGCCGGCCACCGGAATCATCTTTCGCGAGACCTCGGCCGAATACGACCTCGACTGGCATCCGGCGCCGCGCCGCCAGTACATCGTGAACCTCGACGCCGGCGTTCAGATCACCGCGAGCGACGGGGAGGTCCGCATCATCGGCGCGGGTGAGATCATTCTGGTCGAAGACACGACCGGCAAGGGCCACTTGTCGAAGGGGCTCGGCAAGATGCGGCATAGCTTGTTCATACCCGTGGACTAGATGCCCGGTGGCATCCAATCGCAGCAGTCGCCAAGTCGAAAAGGAGGTCGTTATGAAGTGGCCCATCCTGACCTTGCTTGCCAGCGCACTAACCGGTGGCGCATTGGATGTCACCCTCGCGGCCGAGGTCTATCCGTCGCGCCCTGTGCAGGTGATCGTCCCACTTACGGCGGGATCGGTCATCGACTTGCTCGCGCGTGCCCTCAGCGAAGCGATGGCAAAAGCCAACCCACAGACCACCTTCATGGTCCTCAACCGCGAAGGGGCCTCCGGGGTGATCGGAACGAGCCTGATCGCTCGCGCGAAACCCGACGGGTACACGCTCGGCTTCGGCGGTGACAGCACGGTGAGCGTGCAACCGCATGTGGTGAAAGACATTGCCTATTCGATCGATTCGTTCGACTTCATCTGCCAGGTGGTCGATGCACCACTGATGTTCGTGGTCGGCCCCAACTCTCCGTATCAGTCGCTCGAAGAATTGGTCGAGGCCGCACGCAAGTTACCGAAACCGCTTGCCTACGGGACGACCGGACATGCCTCGACGCCGCATCTGCTTGGCGAAAGTGTCGCGCGCGAGAGCGGGGTCAAGTTCGTGCACATTCCTTTCCGGAGCGTCGCCGACATGAACACGCAGACGATCAACGGCTCGGTCGACTTTACGATCACTCTTCCCAACATCCTCACGCTTGGGCGCGGCGTGCGCGCGCTCGCAGTGAGCGCCGATGAACCAATGACCGCGCTGCCGATGATTCCGCCGCTCAAGGCGTTGGGTTGGCAGAAATCGGCGTTCTCCACGATTCATCTTCTCTACGCGCCGCGCGGACTTCCACCCGAAGCGCTCCGGTGGCTGCGCAACGCGTGCGCCGAGGCCGTAAGCTCGACGACCTTCCATGCGATGACGGTGCGAACCCACACGGTACCGCGCCACAGCGATAGCGAATCGCTGAACGCATGGATGCGTCAGGCCCATCAGTCGCACGGGGAACGGGTCCGTCGAATCGAAATGCAATCCGAACAAGTCGGACGATAGCGGCGCCGGCGAAACATCTGAACCATCTCAGCCGCCTTGCGCGTCCGCGCGAATCGGCTTACTGAGCGAAAAAGCGTGTTTGCTTTTACTATCCGCGTTCTCTTCTTTAGGCAGGAATCGAAAAATGGACCTCGGACTCAAGGGCAAGAAGGCGCTGGTCACTGGCGGCACGCGCGGCATCGGGCGTGCCATCGTCGAGTTGCTCGCCGATGAGGGCTGCGATGTGGCGCTCTGCGCGCGCAGCGCGGGGCCCGTGGCCGAGACCGTTGCGGCACTCGAAAAGAAGGGGATCAAGGCAACCGGTAGCGCAGTCGACGTGTCCGATCTCGCGGCGCTCAAAGCTTGGGTCGGCAAGGCAGCGGACACCCTCGGCGGGGTCGACATCTTTGTCGCCAATGTCAGCGCGTTGGCCTTGGGCATGGATGAAGAATCATGGCGCCGCGGCTTCGATGTCGATGTCATGGCGACGGTCTTCGGCTGCGAGGCCGCGGTGCCGTTTCTCGAAAAATCAAAAGCGGGTGCGATCGTCGTCGTGGGCAGCACGGCGATGGCCGAGAACTTCGCTCCCAATCGCGCTTATGCCTCGGTCAAGGCGGCGATCGTGCCCTATGTGAAGGGGTTGGCACGCAATCTGGCCGCAAAGAATGTGCGCGCGAATCTGGTGTCACCCGGCAACGTCTATTTCAAGGGCGGGACGTGGGGCAATGTCGAGGCGAACAACCCCGAATTCTTCAAGTCAATGATCGCGCGCAATCCGACCGGACGAATGGGCACGCCGCAGGAAGTCGCGAATGCTGTGGCGTTTCTCGCCAGCCCGCGGTCGAGCTTCACCACCGGCGCCAACCTGATCATCGACGGCGCGCTCACGCAGCGGGTGCAGTATTGATGGCGGGCTGAGCGGCAGCGGCGTTCGACTTTGCGGCGCAGGCCAATCGGCCCGTTCCTTTGCCGTCGCGGGCCTGCTTACGGTCCGATCATCCGCGCGAATGCAGCGCGATACACGTGCGCGTATTCGCTCGATGTCGGCTCGATTGACCACGCTGCGTTTCGGACATAGGGTCCGGTTCCGCGAAAAAGCGCGTTTGGTTTTTGGTACTTCGGAGCGATGAACTCGACTGATCAGCAGGCCGTGGGACGAGTGACTGGCGCGGCGCTCGTCGAAGCGGCACGCGCTCTCGCCCCGATGATTCGGCGTGAGGCCGAAGCGGCGGAACGGGCGCGACGGATTCCCGAGCACGTTTTCGCAGCGCTCAGAAAAGGCGGCTTCTTCCGGATCCTGCTGCCGCGACGGTTCGGCGGTTTCGAACTCGATCTCATGACCGCGGTGAATGTGGTGCTCGAGATCTCGGCTGCCTGCGGCTCGACCGGATGGGTGACGAGTTGCGCGATTTCCCACCAGTGGATGGTCGCGCAGTTCCCGCTGCGCTGCCAGGAAGAAGTCTGGCGCGACGGTGCCGACAAGATGGTCGTCACGTCCTTTCCACCGGCCGGTGAGTGCCGGCGCGTCGACGGCGGCGTCTGCATTAGCGGCACATGGCGCTATGCGAGCGGATGCGACTACGCCGACGTGGCGCTGCTGGGTGTGATGCTGCCACCGGCGACCCAGGGGGAAAGCGCGGTGCCTGGGTTCGTCGTCGTCCCGATGACCGCGTGCGAACGACTCGAGGATTGGAACACGATGGGGCTCGCCGCGACCGGCAGCCACGCTGTGGTGGCCCGCGACCTCTTCGTACCGGCGCATTGCACCCTGCCGGCACGGATCTTCGTCTTGCCTGAAACGCCCGGCCTCGTCGCGTTCGATACCAACCTCGGTCGGTATCCGGTCTTCTCGCTTGGTGCCTATGGGCTTGCGGCTACCGCGGTCGGTTGTCTGCAAGGCGCGCTTGACGAGCATCTCCGCCAGCTCGGGGAATGGCACACGCGCGCCATAGGCGGCACGGGTGGCTCGAAGGTCGCGGATTTTCCCGCGGTCCAGATGCGAATCGGGCGCGCGGCGGCCGCCCTCAAGGCTGCCAAGGCGCTGATGTTCGCGCAGATCGAGGAGACCCGCCAGGCCGTGATGGACCGCGGTGAATGGCTCGGACGGGACGAGCGTGTCGAGAACCGCTTCATCCAGACCTGTGCCGTCCAGCTCGCCTTGCAGGGACTGGAGGAACTCTGGGGCGCCGCGGGCGCGACCGGCATTCATCATGCGCAGCCGGTCCAGCGCGCCTGGCGCGACGCCCACGCGGTTGCCCACCACGCCTTCTTCAATTGGGACGCGCTATCGGCGATGTACGGACAGCGACTTCTTGGGCTCGAACCGAAGGGGGCGTACTGAGACCGGCATCACTTCGACGTCCTTCCCCCACGTGCGGCCGAGTGGATTGGACTATCATCCGAGCACCCTCTACGCAACGACCATAACGCGTGTCCCATGGGTTTCGACACCATCAGCGTGACGCCGCTGTCGCCTTCTATCGGCGCGGAAATCGCGGGCTTGGACTTGCGCGCGCGCCGCTGATTAGTCAACAAGTGGACGAGGTGCACGAGGCGCTGATGCAACACCTCGTGGTCTTCTTTCGCAACCAGCCGATCGACTTCGTCACACACAAGCCCGAACACCATTGGATGGCGGAGCGTTCATGATCAGCATTTCCTGGCGGACATTGTTTCGGAGCGGAATTCAGGTTTCGCTGTCGGTGCTTGCTGCATTGGCGTCGATTGCGGCGTTGACTTCATCCGGGGTGCACGCTCAAGGCACATCCGAAGAAGGCAGCTATCCGAACAAGCCGGTCCGGCTGATCATCCCCTGGCCGCCGAGCGGCTCCAACGATATTCTCGGCCGGCTTTTGGCGCAGAAGCTCTCGGAGTCCCTGGGACAGGTGGTCCTGGTCGACAATCGCGCCGGCGCCGGCGGGATCATCGGGCAGGAGCTCGGCGCGAAGGCGGCGCCCAATGGCTATACGCTGACGCTGGTCACCAGCGGCACGATGGCGATCACACCGTTTGTCGTCGCCAAGCCGGGTTACGATCCGCAGACGAGCTACGAGCTGGTAACCCTGTTCGCGATAGTCCCCTACATGATGGTAGCCCATCCGTCGGTGCAGGCGAGGGATGCGCGCGAATTCATCGTCTATGCGAGGTCGAGGCCGGACAGCATCAACATGGCTTCCACTGGGACCGGCAGCATCAATCATCTGGCCGGCGAACTGTTCAATATGCTGGCCGGAACCCGGATGGTGCATGTGCCCTACAAGGGCGGCGGCCCGGCCGTCGCAGACCTGATCGCCGGGCACGTGCAGGTCTATTTCACCAGCGTGGCGTCGATGATGCCGTTCATCAAGTCCGGCAAGTTGCGCGCCCTCGGCGTGGGCACCCTCAAGCGTGCAGGCGAATTGCCGGAAGTGGCGACCCTGGACGAACAGGGGCTGAAGGGCTATGACGTGGTGTCCTGGGTCGGCATCGTAACGCCCGCAGGGACGCCGTCGGCGATCGTGAGGCGACTGCACGCGGACATTGAAAAGATCATGGGCGCAGGCGAAATGCGCGAACGCCTGCTGACGCATGGCGCGGAGCCGGTGGCCATCGGGCTGGAGGATTTCCGGACTTATCTGAATGCGGAATTGAAGCGTTGGGGGCCGCTGGTCAAGCAGGTCGGCATCAAGTCGGAGTGACGCAGGTTGCCGGCTAACGCAGTCCCACAAAAACGCGATATGGAGGTCAGCCATGGATAGCCAAGGAATCGACCCGCCTGCCACGCCGGCAGCGGTGCAGGCAGCGGCCGGCTTTCGCAGCTTTCACAAATCCAGGCGCGTGCCGGCGAAGGCACTCGAACCGGTGGTCGACCCGGCGGGGCGCGCCGAAGACCTGAGCGAGGTCGCGGCATGGAGCTACACGCTCACCGGCGGCGACCGGGACGAAGTGCGCGCCGGCGTCGATGCGGTGCGCCGCAACCGGATTTCCATCACCGCCATCGGCCGGGATCAATTTCCATTGCGTGGCTTCGCCGCGATACTTGCAGACGTGCGGCGCGAACTGCAGGACGGCCGCGGCATCGTGATGCTGCGGAATTTTCCGATCGACATGGACCGGGAAGCAGTCGCGATCGTGTATCTGGGCATGGGATCGCACCTCGGCCATCCAATATCGCAGAACGAGGCCGGCCATATCCTCGGCCATGTGAAGGATCTTGGGGGCGACTATGCGGACCCCAATACACGCGGCTACATGACCCGGGCCGAGATGCGGTTTCACACCGATCCCTGCGATTACGTGGGGCTCTTGTGCCTGCAGAAATCCAGGAGCGGCGGGGCCAGTTGCGTTGCGAGCTCGGTCGCCGTCTACAACCGCATGCTCGAGCGCCGCCCGGATCTCGCCCGGGTTCTGACCGAAGACTTCTATCGCTCGCGCAGCGGGGAAATCAATTCGGGCGAGGCGCCCTGGTTCAAGCAGCCCATCTTCTCGTTCACCGACGGCTATTTCAGCTGCTCGGGGATTGGCATGGCGGTGGAAAAGGCCCAAGGCCTTCCCGGCGTGCCGCCGTACACCGAGGCGCAGAAGGAAGCGGTCAGGGTCTACAAAGAAACCGTCGACGAGTGCGCGCTGGAGATCGGTTTCCAGCCGGGCGATGTGCAGTTCCTCAACAATCACGTCATGCTGCACACCCGCCGTGATTACGAAGACTGGCCCGAGTCCTCGCGCAAGCGCCACCTGCTGCGCCTGTGGCTGAACGACCCGCACGGCCGGCCGATTCCGCGCGAGCAGCGCGAAGGGCGCTTCGGCGGTGTCAGCGTTGCCGGGGTTGCGCTTTCGGCGCCGCTTGATGTCGATGCTCTTGAATGAAAATTCCGCAGGAATGCTTTATTCGGTGATTTCGCAGTCGGCGCAGCGTGCGCTCCGCGCCCGATCTTGATACGCCTCATCGCCGCCGCACGACAGGCCAAGTGTCCGCTTTTGACTTCCGCTGGCGCTGGACACGGTCGATGCGCAGCGGTAGATAGGCGCGTGGATCTCCCGGGCCTTCTGCTTGACGAAGCCGGTCCATTCCGCCACGGCTTCCGGGCGGGCATCCGCACGGGTGAGGTCGCGCTCATGCATGTAGGCAATCAGGCCCGCCACCCATTCGACGTTGTATTCGATGCTGCGCGGAATGTTGCCTAACGCGGTGTGGGGTCCCATCACCATGAACGTGTTAGGGAAGTCTTCGACCATCACGCCTACAAAGATGGACGGCCCGTCTTGCCACTTCTCCTTCAGCTTTTGCCCCTGGACGCCCCGGATGTCAATGCGATCAAAGCGGCCGGTGATCGCGTCGAAACCCGTTGCATAGATGATGATGTCGAATTCATAGTGCGCCGCGCTCGTCTGGATGCCGGTCTGGGTCACGCACTGGATCGGCGTCGCGTGGATGCTCACCAGTTGCACGTTCGGCTGGTTGTAGGCTTCGCAGTAGTGCGTCTCTTGCGGCACCCTGCGCGTGCCGAATCCGTGATCGGTCGGGATCAGCATGGCGGTGACTTTCGGGTCCTTCACCCGCTGACGGATTTTCTTCGTGACGAAATCGGAAATCAATTTGTTGGCCGCCCGATCGATCAGGATGTCGCGGAAATTCCCCAGCCAAATGCCGAAACCGGGCGACGCATACAGCTTCTCCCAGAACGCCTCGCGCTCTTCCTCGGTCACCTCGAACGTGCCGCGCGGGTCGGTGGTGTGGACGAAGCAGGCGGCGGTCTCCGGGCAGCGCCGGAAGATGTCCGGATAGCCGGCCCGGATCTTTGCCATTTCTTCCGAGTCGATTTTGCGGATGTGCAGTGGCGTGCACCAGTTGGGCCGGCGCTGAAAGACGGTGAGATGACCCGCGGCCTTGACCACCTCCTGGATCGTCTGCACACCGGTGGCGCCGGTTCCGAGGACAGCGACCCTCTTGCCCGCGAAGCTGACCGGCTCCTTCGGCCATCGGATTCGGGATCGGCGCGCCGATTCTCGTGACGCAGCGAGACTCTGCGTTGCGGTTAGCGCCATTGCTGCCTGTCGTCACCGACGACGCCTCAATTCGCGTCGAAAAGCTCGCCGGTGCAAACCGACAGCAACGTCTTTATTGATAGTTGTCCGATGTCGTTTTGGCGGAAGAGGCGAGAGTCGAACTCACCAGGGACATCTTGGATACCCCTCACCGGTTTTGAAGACCGTGCACCCCACCGGGGATGATTCTCTTCCTTCTTGTATCGTAATCAATCCGCCTTTGCT
>JBJXGX010000235.1:0-7598 GCA_046160305.1 Burkholderiales bacterium | reverse complement strand
TTGAGGCCAATCGCCCAGCCAATCTCAAAGAGTCCCGCAAGCACCAACAACGTCCACGCCATGTCATCCCCTTGTTTGCCGATTCTTGCGCGTCGCTGCCAGTCGCGCGATGCGTAGCAACGGATCGATCGATGACCGGCAAGGGTCAATCGATCGGCACCCGCCACGCGTCATAGCCGTAGAGCCAGTCGCCGTTATTGCCTTCACGCAACCAATTGTTCGCGCGCGAGGCACCTTGCACCCGCGCGGTCCGTTCAAGGCGCGCCGCTTCATAGCGTTTGAGGGCCGCTGGAACGTCAGCCGTTCCAACGTCAGCGAGCGCGCGCGCGAGCACCACGCCGTCTTCGATCGCCATCCCGGCGCCTTGCGCCATGTACGGCAGCATCGGATGGCAGGCGTCGCCCAGCAGCGTAATCGCGCCGCGGGTCCAGGTCGCCAGCGGATCGCGATCGTAGAGAGCCTGCTTCACGACCGCATCGAGCGCATCGAGCAGCGCTCGCGCATCCGGGTGGAAATCGGCGTAGTGCCGGCGTAGTTCATTGACATCGCCTGGCACGGACCACGATTCGTCCAGCCAATTCTCCTGGTCGGCGGTCGAGAACACGAATATCTCCCGCCCGGCACTGATCGGGAACTGCACGATCATCTGCGCGGGCGCGGGCCCCCACCATTTCGTGAACGCCTCGATGTTCGGAATCGCCCGGACCCGCTCGATCGGGATCACCCCGCGAAAACACACGTTGCCGGTGAAGCGTGGTTGATCCGGCCCGAACAGGTGACCGCGCACCACCGAATGGATGCCGTCGCAGCCGATCAGCACATCAACGATATCGCTCGTGCCATCGGCAAAGGCGAGCCCGGTGCGCACACCCTCGGTAATCTTTGTCAACCGCTTGCCGAGCCGCATGCACCCGGCGGGCACGGCGCTCTCCAACGCGCTCAACAGATCGGCTCGATGCATGGTGTACTGCCGGGCGCCAAAGCGTTCCTCGGCCACCTGTTGCATCTCGATGCGCGAAGTCACTTCGCCGGAATCCCAGGTGCGGGACAGGCGATGGGTCGGAAACGCGGCGCTCGCGCGAAGCACCGCCGCTAATCCAAGACCATCGAGCGCGCGGGCGGCGTTCGGGGTGAGATTGATGTCGGCACCGACCCGGCCGAATTGCCTGGCCTGCTCGAACACGACCACCTCGTGGCCCAGGTTGCGAAGCGCGATCGCAGCCGTCAGGCCGCCGACGCCGGCGCCGACAATGCCGATTTTCAGCGCACTCATCGCACTCTCATAGGATGGACATCCCGGCTTCAAGCCTCAATGACGGCAAGGATATCGTCGAACCGACGGAACGAGGCGCCAATCATGGCCGTCGCCCAAAGGATCGCTCCTCGAACAGGACGATCCCTCTCTATCTTGGGCGGGGTATCCACGCAATGATCCGCAAGTTCGCTTTCAATGCGTTCTCGCGGATCGCATCAGCATCGCGATCTGTAAAAAATCGGTGACAGAATCGAGAAACGGACAACACCTTGGCCGAACCTAACTAGACTACGCAGAGTTCCCGGCGAATTCGATGCCGGCTCAAGCCTTCCGAAGAGCACGACGATCGCATCGCACGCTTCCGCACGCTTCGATTGCACGCTTATGATTAGAATCAAGGTATGCGGTCGGTCTAAGCCTCGCGGGTGATGTTCGTCCCGCGTCGCACCGAGCCGGTTACCATGACGCCACTCCCAACAACGCCCCCCCTCTCGATAAGAAGTCACCCTTCGGCATGACTAGCGATTTCATCGAACGCGTTGTCACGATGCTCGAGAACAACGTTGCGGCTCGCTCGAGCGAGTTGCTGGGCGAAGAGGACGCCGCCACCGCCAAAGCGCTGCGGCTGATCGGCCCGACGATCTTCGCCGGACTCGTCATGGAAGGCACCTCCACCGAGGGCGCAAGCAGACTGCTCGACATGATCCGATCCTCGCCGTTCAGCACCGGATTGGGTGATGATCTGCTCGGCGTGATCAAGCATCGCCAGGCCCGCACAGGGGCGCAGCAACGCGAAAGCCTGTGTGTTCGACTATTCAAGGATCACCTCGACCCGTTGGTCCACGCGATCAGCGACGCAAGCGGCGTGACGAGCGCATCCGCCGAACACCTGCTGGAAATATCGATCGTCGTGAGCTGCAGCGTGCTCCGCGCGCGCGCGCTGGACGACGGCTCGAGTGCGGTGCATCTGGCAAGAATTCTCGGCCGGCAACGCGGTGATGTGGGCGAGCGGCTGGACGCGCATATCGCGCAGGCAATCGAGTATGCGCTCCCCTCTTCCCGGCAAGCCGATATCGACGAGGCCACCCATCCGGCGCCGATTGTCGAGTATCGTCCACGACCTGAACCTGTTCGTGCGGCAACGAGCGCACCGATCACGTCACCTCGACCGGGGCAGGAGCGCCAAGCGCCGCGCCGTCCCACGATTGAAGGCATGTTGCGAACCGATCGCCAGCCGCCACGAGCGGTCAGCACGTTCGAAGGGATTTTTGATTCATCAGGATCCGATGGCACCGTGGCCGGCACGCCGAACCAGACGCCGCCGCCTCCGGATCTGCCCGCCATGCCGCCAGGCGATGATGTACCCCTCACATTCGAACTTGCTGCCATTGATGAAGCGAACGCCGCGGACGCGATAGCAACGGATGCTGCCGATGCCGATTCCGGCAACAAATCGGGTCGATCGGAATCACGCAAACGCGCGGCCCCCAAGAGCCCGTCGAAGCGCGACGACAAATTCGGCTGGGAGGCCGTGTCGTCGGACGACACGCGCAAGGCGACCCCCTCGACGCCGCGGGCCAAGACGTCATCGAAACCAAGCATCATCGAGCTTTTTCAACAACGCCTCGGCACGCCGGGTCTGCCTATCGCGCCACAGTTTCTATCTGCGGCACGCCGTGATGAGATCGCGAAGGGTGCGCGGGCCTTGCTGGCAGGGGTCAATGCGCCAGGATCCCGCACCGCGAAACCTGCGCCACCGATCGAGCAAACACCGGTGATAGGCGATGCATCGGCGTTGTCCGAGCCTTCGATGCCTCCGCAGGAAAGTCCGCAATCATCGGCCGAACGGCATCCTGTCGCGAGCGGCAACGAGCACAAGGGCAAGCGGCGGCGCAAGGGGAAGAGAGCACTCGATATCGGTGGCGTGGATGAGTCTTCGAATACGCCGCGGGCCACGCTCGATCAAAGCACCGCCGAGACACCCGCGATCTCGAACGAGGCATTTGTCGAACCCGCGATCCCGGTAGACCCCTCCGTCGAGGAAACGCCCGTCGCCGCATTGCCGGCGGATGCTGGCGATCCGCCGCCCGCCGATGACGCACCGGCGGCGGCCGCCGAGATTGCGCCGAACACGGTGGCGAACGTCGCAATGCCAGATTCCGATGCGGCGGTCGAGGACCTTCCACCTGCGAGTGCCCCAGTAGACGTCGAGGCACACGCGGACGCGCGCACGGAAGTTGCCGATCGCGCATTCGACCAAGCGCCCGATGCGATCAACGGCCACGAAGAAGCGTTCGTCGGCGAGCCCGACCCCGCACACATTGGCGAACCGCCATTGAAAATCCCCGCGGCAACGGTCACCGCGCAACCCGGCAACACGTTCGAGCATCCCATCGCCGAATTCGGGATCGTCGATGCGGCGATGGACAACGCGATAGGCGATCAAGTTGTCGGCGATCCCAACGATGATGCGCTCGACACCGCGGCAACCCGCGGCGAGCAGCCATTTCAAGACGAACCACCGCCTGCTACCAACGCCCGCGGCGCGACAGCGGACTGGCCCTTCCCTATCGACGTGCTTGAACGCAAGTTGGTCACCCAATCGATACCGGATCGCACGTCGGCAACCAGCGATTGGCCGTTCACGTCGCTATCCGCGCACGCTTTCATCCCGATCAACTCACCGCGCGACGAAACGCTTCCCGTTGTTGAAACGCCTGACCCGCCTGCGCCGACGCATGATTCGGACTGGGGTTGGCGCGAGCGGCTCCCCGGAGCCATCCCAGCCGATTCGCTTGTTTTCCCCGAGCTCACGCGGAGCGTCGCGCTGCATGCGGGCGGATCATCGTCCATCAACGAAAATCCCACGCAATCGCCCCATATCGTGTCAGAGGAAGCGGTGAGTCGCATGTCAGGAGGCGGCGTGCTGTCGACGGTCGTTCCGTTTCACGCGCCGAAACCACCGGGCGGCAAATCGATATCGCGTTGGTGGCTCGCGCCGACATTGGTCGTCGCCGTTGTCGTCTCCTTGTTCATCTTCGACTATCGGGCGGCGCTTGAAAAACGCGGCGCGATCGCACCAAGCGGCACGCTGCCAGCAGAAGCGGAGCGGCCCGCCGCTGCCGCTCCCACGATTGGGCCACGCAAGACCATCGACCTACCCGGTGGCAAGCAGTTGGAAGCGCGGGCGAATGGCGCCATCGCGAATCTCGTCACGTATCTTTCTGAGCCAGGTGCCGCGCCAGGACGCGCATTCGTGTTGGACGAGGTCGTCTTCGAGCGGGACACATCGATCCTGACAGCGGTCTCGGAAGAGCAGATGCGACAGGTAGCGCAGATCATGCAGGCGTTTCCGCGCACGAAGGCCCGCATCGAGAGTCACATGGAGGCCTCCGGCGATACCACCGGCTCGCGACTCATCACCGCGGAACGGGCCGCGACGGTGAAAGCCGCACTCATCCTGCTTGGCATCGAAGATGCCCGCCTCGAATCGCGCGGCATGGCCGCCGAACGTCCGATTGCATCCGGTGATTCGCCCGACGATAAAGCGAAAAATCGCCGCATAGAGTTGATTCTCACGAGTCGGTAGGATTCCGCGGCCCCACCTCCTCGCATCCGGCGGCGAACCTCGAACCGCAATTCGCATTGCGAAGACGATTCATCGGCCCGGAAACAACGTATGGGTTAATCAAGCGCGCTTGATCACCCACAAGATCGCGATCATCTATCGGATCAATGTGTCGTTGTGGTCCCGATCCGCCCCGGAAATAACGCGCACTGCGGCCCTCCGCGACCGCTTAACGCGCCGCAGCCTCGCGTTCCGACCGGATATCGCGCTCGGACTTCGATCGATCCGCCCACAAGGGTAATTACGTCACGCCGTCTCGGAGCCCTCGCGCCTAGAATTTGCACCGGCCGCGGTCTCGCACGACAAGCAGGCTTGCCGTCATCGTCGCCCCACGTCGCGACCGGCCCAACGGGGCCTCCTGAACGATTCAAACCCGGTATTCGCCATCCTCAATGGATTCCATGCTCGGCAGCCCGTTAATGTGGAGCCACGGCCTTGGATTCATCGCGTTCGGGATCTTCGCGACATATCTGGTCCTGGCCTCCAGAAAGAACCGGCGAGGCCGCCTGTTTGTAAGCGCGGTGGTCCTTAGCGCGGCCTGGGAAGCCGGCGCATTCGCCGTTGCCGCTATGCCCGGTGTGAAGATATCGATCGCAGCCCATCTGATCGATGTCGCGCGCCTTGGCGCATGGTTCGCGTTACTCCTTTCGTTATCGCCCAGCGAACACCGCGAGGGTCAATTCGCCCACCCTCAACCGCTGACTATCCTCATTTGGATCGCACTGCTGTCGGCCGTCGTGCTACCGATCGTAAACGGCCTCGATCCCATCACTGACCGACAGACCCTCGGTGCGCTTCTCGCGATCTCGGTGCTTGGCCTGGTCCTGATCGAACGCCTCTATCGGGCCACGCCCTCCGGAGCGCGCTGGAATTTCAAGTTCCTATACCTTGCGCTCGTTTCGGGATTCGCATTCGATCTCTGCCTCTTCGCCGATGGATTCATGTTCGGTCGAATCGATCCTGCCTGGTGGAGCGCGCGCGGCCTCGCCTGCGCGTTCGTGATCCCACTCTTGTCGATGGCGGCGGCCCGCAATCTTGAATGGTCCATCGATATCGCGATCACGCGTGATCTCGTATTCCGTTCGACAACGCTGCTCATGAGCGGACTCTACTTGCTCGCCACCGCGGCGGTCGGTTACTACATTCGTGACTTTGGCGGCACACCCGGTAAGGCGGCCGAAGTTGCCATCCTATTCGCCGCGTTCCTGGGACTTGCCGTCCTGCTTCTTTCTGGCGCTTGGCGCGCCCGAGTGCGCTTGTGGATCAGCAAACATTTTTTCAAACGCCGTTACGACTACCGCGAGGAGTGGCTTCGCTTCACCCAGATGCTGTCATCGCCGGGCTCTTCATCGGCGATCGGCGAGCGATCACTCGTTGCGATCGGCGACCTGGTCGAGAGTACGGGCGGCGCGTTGTGGCTATTGGACGAGAACAGTCAGTACGCCCAGATCGCGCGTCTTAATTTTCCCACCCTAACGGCACTTGAATCGCCGAATAGTCCGTTCATTGCGATTCTCGCCCGATCTGGCGCTCTGCTCGACCTAAGCAAGATTTCCTTCGCGCGCAAGAAGCACCTGGATGTGGAGCTACCCGATTGGCTCCGAGGCATGGGGCGGGCATGGCTCGTATTGCCTCTCAAGCTTGGTGACGAGATGGTTGGATTCGTCGTCCTCGCGGCGCCACGCGTTCCGTTCGAGATCGATTGGGAAGTCGTCGGGCTTCTTGAGACGGCGGCGCAGCAGGCCGCGAGCTTTCTGGTCCAGCAACGTAGCGCGGAGGTGCTGCTCGAAGGGAAAAAATTCGACGCCTTCAATCGCATGTCCGCGTTCGTCGTGCATGACCTTAAGAATCTCGTTGCGGAGCTTGCGCTCATGATGAAGAACGCGGAGCGGCATCATGCCAACCCGGAATTCCAGCGCGACATGCTCGATACGGTGACCCACGTCACCATGCGCATGCAGCGCCTGCTGATGCAACTTACGGCAGGTACCGTGCCGATCGAGCAACCGGCGGCAGTCAATCTGGATGACGTCATTCGCCGCACCGCCGAGCCGAAGAGGAAGCAGGATGTGATGTTGACGCTCGAACTCAATGCAGGATCTCAAGCGCTCGGTCATGCGGACCGGATCGAGCGCGTCATCGGCCATCTCATTCAAAACGCCCTCGATGCGACACCCCCGACCGGGAAGGTGCTCGTGCGAAGTTATCGGGAGCGCGACTTCGCCGTTGTCGCGGTGGCCGACACCGGTATCGGCATGTCACCCGAGTTCATCCGCGAACGCCTTTTCAAGCCTTTCCAAAGCACCAAGGAATCGGGCATGGGGATCGGCGCGTACGAAAGCGCGAAATACGTGCGTTCGATAGGCGGTCACATCACCGTCGAGAGCACGCCGGGATCGGGCACTTGCGTTCGGGCGCATTTGCCGCTCGCAGTTCGAACGACGCCCATGCCGTCAACCGCACTGGAAACGACATGACAGACAAGCGCCAATCACTTCTCATCGTCGAAGACGACGCGCCACTACGAAAGCAGTTGCGCTGGCTATTCAGTGCGCATGACTGCGTCGAAGCGGACCGCCGTGAAAGCGCGATGGCGCAATTGCGCCGGCACGAACCGTCGGTCGTGACCGTGGATCTGGGCCTGCCGCCCCATCCGAACGAACCGACCGAGGGGTTGCTCCTCATCGAGGAAATCATGACGGCCGCGCCACACAC
>JBJXGX010000234.1:0-3310 GCA_046160305.1 Burkholderiales bacterium | reverse complement strand
CCGACGACAAACACTGATAAACCCCTATAACCCGGTTTATACATATGCCAACCGGCGTATGTATCTGGAAACTCTAGAAGCCGGTTACTAGCATTGGAAACCTTTATGATGGGTGCTATACCTCGTTGGGCGTCGTGGATGGAGCACCATAGAGGAGGGACGAATGACACAGATATCGGGTCTCATGGTTGGTCTGTTGGCGCTGCTGATCGTGGGGAGTCCGGCTGCGCAAACGACTTACCCCGAAAAACCCATCCGCATGGTCGTTGGCTTTCCGGCCGGCGGTCAACTGGACACCGTCGCGCGCCTGCTCGGACCAAAATTCGCCGAGGCATGGGGAAAGCCGGTGTTGATCGACAACGTTACTGGCGCCGCCGGTAATATCGCAGCCGACCGCGTCGCGAAGGCAGCGCCGGATGGCTACACGCTGGGACTCTTGGGCAGCCCGCAGCTCGTCATCAATCCCAGCCTGACCAAACTTAGTTATGACCCGGTGAAAGATTACGCGCCGATTTCGCAGGTTACCGCGTCGCCGTTCATGCTGGTCGTGCACAACGCCGTACCGGCGAAAAGTGTCAAGGAGTTGGTTGCCTTGGCCAAAGCTGAGCCTGGTGGGCTCACGTTCGCCTCCAGCGGCAGCGGTAGTGCCACTCACTTGGCCGCCGAGTTGCTGAAGTCCGCGGCGGGGCTCGACATCCGGCACATTCCCTACAAAGGCGTGGCGGCATCGATGCCGGATCTGCTCGGCGCGCGCGTCACGATGACGTTCGGTCCAACAGGGGTGGTCTCACCGCTGGCGAGCGAAGGAAAGCTGCGCGCGCTTGCAGTGACCTCGATACGGCGCTCCTCGGCGGCCCCGGAGTTGCCGACCATCGCCGAGTCCGGCTATCCGGGCTTCGAAGTTACGTCATTAATCGGATTACTCGCGCCGGCAAAGACGCCGGCGATGATCGTGGGCAAACTCCATCTCGAAACCGTCAAGGCGCTCGCGCACCCCGACGTGCGCGCCAAACTCGCCGATCTTGGTCTGGAAGGAATCGGCAGCTCGCCCGACGAATTCGCCGCGGTCATCAAGTCCGAGATTCCGAAGTGGGCGAAGGTGATCAAGGAGGCGGGCATCAAGGCGGATTAGTACATTCGTCGGGCGCGTGATCGCGTTTAGTGAAGCTACCGCATGGACGAACGCCCAACAATCGGCTGCAACTGACGGCCGCGAGCGGCCGCCGCTGAGCCGAGACGTTAGGCCATTCATGGACGAGCATCTATTCTACTTTCGCCCAGGTGAGGAGGCGCGAATGCTCGCGAGATTTCAATTTGGTGTCGCTGCCGATGGTAGGTGCGGCGCCACAATGACTTATCCGATTCAGGGGTATCCGTGGCGGCGAAACATGGTGAAATCCTATGAGTTTCAACTCTCCACGGAAGAAAAGGCGCTGCTCTTTTCGGAGGTCCGTAGACTCAAGGCCGAGCACGCGACCGATTGCTTATCAAACAACCAACTCTGGAGTGATTCATCCGAAAAAGGCAACGCGATCGCTCAAGACAGAAGCACGGGCACACTGTGCCACACCATAGGCATCTCAGCCCATGGAGAGTGGCAAGAGTACTTCTCGATGCGCGACGCCTCGGATGCACTTCTGAACTCTGCACTTTATCAAACGATATCTCGCTTAGTTTCGCCGCATGAAAATCACGATGGTCGCGCGCGATCAGCCTAACCCTGCGATGAACCCTACCGTCCAACAGCGGCGCTCCGCTTGCGGTTGTCCGCCCGATTGTCGCAAACGTTGGGCGTTTCATTTCGCTCGGAAGAGTAGTTATGCAATTTACACCGCACGTCAAGAACCACATGATGCCGACACTTCCCCTCCTAGTGACCGGCCTCTCAGGGTGCGCGATCACATACCCCATTCGGCCTCGTGGAATATCCACTTCAAGGAAATTCACTATGCACACCGTACTTCTTGCTCTTGCGATCATCGCAGCACATACACCGGTGCACGCTCAAAGCGCAGCAACCGGAATCGCGAAGGATATTGCGCGCGGGTCGAATACTGTCCGACTCTCAGTCGACGCGCTGTGCGAACAACTCACCCTTGATGAAGTCACTGCAATTTTGGGAAAGAATTTCGAGCGTAAGCGAGATACGGAAAAGATGTACCAAGTCTGCAAGTACGGCGACAGCAAGGAGAACGGCAAACTGCACGTCCACTATTTCTCGCTCGGCAGCAGCAGATTGAGTGAATCGGGCTGGCGAAAATTTGTAGAATCTGATGCGAAAGGCAAAGTCATTGAGCGTGATGGTGTACTGGTGAGCCATTTCCGCAGAAACAAATTTTCCACTGACAGTATTTGGTTCAGGGATCGAAAAGGCCACGCACTGGAATTGAATGTCAATTCTGGCGTCACTGAGGATCAGGCAGTGGCTCTGGCGAAAGCAGCGATGGACTGAGGCTTGGCGACACGTACTACGGTACTACGTTGCGGGCGTGGCCTAACCCCTCGCTCAATTGGAGGGCCTGCTCAGGGAGTGCCCCTCGATCACGAAGTCGTCGCGCTTCAGTCCCGCTCGATTCAGCGTGAGAAGTGGTAATGCGAAGAGAGAAGATTTGGTGGGCGTCAATGCCCGATCCGGTACGCTCCGGCCATGGGTATCGAGGGCCGTATCTCATTGTTTCTGCCAATTCAGTTAGCGCGCGCTGCATCAATATGGTTATCGCCGTGGTCATCACTTCCAATCTGAGGTTGGCTGATGCACCGGGCAACGTGCGGCTGCCATCCCGAGGTACGGGCCTGTCGAAGCCCTCGGTGGCTAACGTCGCCCAAGTACTCACCATTGATAAGTCGTTTCTTACTGAGCGTGTCGGTCGGGCGCCGCCCGCATCCATGAGCGTGATCGATGATGGTCTACGTCTCGCATTGGAGCTGTAAAGCAAGGGCTATCATGCCAATCAACCCGGCAGCCGTCCGCCCGTGTGAAGTCCCGCTGAGCTCGCTACTCCGACGCTACAAGGACGGGGATGGCTTCGCTGACTGCTACGTGGCCGAAGTCGCGGGCGCGATCACACAAGAAGCGTTTGTCGAGGCGTTCTACACATCACCCCTGTTCAAGGTCGAACGAACAATCCTCAAGTACCTTGCCGGTAGGCCAGCAACCGATGCTGACGCGAGGCAACTTGCGGTCGGCAAGTCAGGCACGTTCTCGGCTTGGCGTGTGGAGGACCAGTCTTCGTCGGAGCTGCTTCTTGCAGACTTCACCGGTCGCACGAGATCATGGCTCATGGCAGCACCTGGCGGAGGGAACGAGCGG
>JBJXGX010000233.1:0-32324 GCA_046160305.1 Burkholderiales bacterium | reverse complement strand
CTGACAGCCCGACGCCCCCCAGACTTGCTGAAAACCGTTGCTCGCCGCACACACCGCCTCGATCTTGCTATTCGCGATCTGATACCAGCCCGCCGTGCTCGGAATGGTGCTGCCACCACCCGCCGGCGGCGCGGTCGCGACCGGAGGCGCGGTCGCAGCTGTGTTTGACGGTGCATTGTCGCCGGATCCGGTCGGACCACAACCAGCAAGCAGCGCGAAGACAATGGTTGCAATGATGGTGAGACGTTGCATTGGAGTCTTAACGCCTTTAGGACTGCAGAGAATAGCGTCAAGCATGGCGACAGCCGTCACCATCAAGCGCACCGCTTTCCCCGTTCGTCGCCATACTGTCCCTTATCGGTGCAACCGAGCCACCCGCTGGAAAAATCGGAGTGTGCACGTCGATAATCAGCAGCATGAACATGCCCCACCGCAACATACTAGCGAGGCCAGAGTACGACAGCAAGCGGTCCGCAGTGCCGCCGAAGAGTCGTGTCCTTGATCAGTCCGGCGAGTGAGGCTCCTCAAGAGGACCTATCGCACATCAACGCGTTGTGGCTCGACCTACGCGGCCAAATCGCCCACTACAATTGTTAATTGCGCATCGGCGATCTGCCGACGCACACCTTCCATCACGTCAGCGTATCTATGGGCACGGAGAAACCAACCGGCGTAGACGATTTCCTCGTGCCTCGCTCCGATCGGTCTTTACATGTGCCCTCGATTCGCGTGAGGCCCTTAGGGGAAAGTGACCGCAGCGCGTGGACACGCTTCGTCGATGCATCCGCTGAAGCCACGATGTTCCATCGCATTGAATGGAAAGACCTTTTGGAACAGGTGTTTCGGCATCGGACGCATTACTTGGTGGCCGAGCGCTCGGGAAGCATTGCCGGGTTGTTGCCACTTGCGCAGGTTCGAAGCCTACTATTCGGCCATTCACTTTCGTCACTACCGTTTTGCGTCTACGGTGGCGCGATTGCCGACGACGCTGCGGTCGCGAGTGCGTTGCACGATGCCGCGCGTGACCTCGCGATTGAACTCGGCACTGACTATCTCGAACTTCGGAATCGTAACCCGGCGCAAGTCGATTGGCCTCGGCAGGATCTCTATGCCACGTTTCGCATGCCGCTGATCCCCGATATCGATGCGACCTTGAAGGCGATCCCTAGCAAGCGCAGGAACATGGTTCGCAAGGCCGAGAAGAGCGGCCT
The DNA here is from genome assembly GCA_046160305.1 of Burkholderiales bacterium. Classification (GTDB taxonomy): domain Bacteria; phylum Pseudomonadota; class Gammaproteobacteria; order Burkholderiales; family SG8-39; genus SHXR01. Next base: position 31,113 of record JBJXGX010000233.1, on the reverse strand, counting down.
GCGCGTCGAGATCGGCGACTCAGTCGAGAGGTTCTTTCCGCTTTACGCGGATAACGTGCACCGGCACGGAACCCCGCCTTTGCCGAAGTTCTACTTCGAGGCCCTAACGAAGGCACTTGGAAACGACCACGAGATCCTGACCGTGGTGAACTCGACGGGACGCCCGATTGCTTCCGCTTTTCTCATGTATTTTCGCGACGAGGTCTCGCCATACTATGTAGGTGATTGCCCTGAAGCCCGCAATCTTGCGGCAAACGACTTCATGTATTGGCACATCATAAAGCACGCGATTACGCGCGGCTGCCGCATATTCGATTGGAGCCGCAGCAAGAAGGGGACGGGTTCCTTCGAATTCAAGAAATTGTGGGGCTTCGAGCCCACGCCGCTGCACTACGAATATGCGCTGTTCAAGCGAGACTCAATCCCGCAGAACAACCCGCTAAACCCAAAGTACCGCGCCATGATAACGATCTGGCAACGCCTTCCACGACCGATTGTAAATGCTCTCGGACCGCACATCGTTCGCAACCTTGGTTGATTGGATTTCGGAATGACTCCGCGGGACGAACGTCCGCTTGTCCTTCACGTCGTGTTCCGCTTGGCCGTGGGCGGACTTGAGAATGGCGTCATCAATTTGATCAATTGGATGCCAGCGGCGGATTGGCGGCATGCGATTCTGGCGCTGACCGACATCGACGAAAATTTCAGCAAACGAATTCAGCGCGACGACGTCATCTTCGAGTCTCTGCACAAGCGACCAGGACATTTGATCAAGCAGTTTCCGCAGGTGTACTCGCTGCTGAAAAGACTGCGGCCGACCATCGTGCACACACGCAATCTAGGCACGCTGGAGACGCAGGTTCCTGCGTGGGCAGCCGGCGTCCCGGTGCGCATTCATGGAGAACACGGTTGGGACGTAAGCGATCCGGCGGGTACGCGCATTCGCTATCAATTCATGCGGCGGCTTTATGTTCCTTTCGTACACCAGTACATCACCGTCTCGTCGCACCTGAAGGAGTACCTCGTCCGCCGTGTCGGCGTTGACGAGCGCATCATCATGCACCTTTGCAATGGGGTCGATTCAGCACGTTTCGCTCCCACACTAGGCGGACGCGCCCCTATTGCCGGCTGTCCCTTCGTTGACCCTGATCTATTTGTTGTAGGCACGGTCGGCCGACTTCAAGAAGTGAAGGATCAAGTCAATCTTGCTCATGCATTCGTCCACGCGATGCGAATCTGTCCTAGCGCCAGAGACCGGCTGCGGTTGGCAATCGTCGGCGACGGTCCACTTCGAACGCCGGTAGTTCAGATCCTGCGCGATGCTGGCTTGGACGATCTCGCCTGGTTGCCCGGAGAACGCCACGACGTGCCAGACGTCCTTCGAGGTCTGGACCTCTTTGTTCTCCCATCGCGCGCAGAAGGAATTTCCAACACGATCCTGGAGGCGATGTCCACAGGGCTGCCTGTTGTAGCGACCGATGTCGGCGGAAATTCGGAACTCGTTGATGACGGCATCACGGGCACCCTTGTTCCTGCCTCAGATAGCGCGCGACTAGGCGATGCAATCCTCACCTACTACAAGGACCCTACCTTGCGCCGTCGCCATGCAGAGACCGGTCGAAAGCGCATTGTTCAAAAATTCAATCTTGACGGTATGGTGGCCCGCCAAGCGGAACTGTACCAACGGCTGTTGCGGGCGAAGGGCTACGCGCTCCAGGCTTCCAGCGCTGTTTGACTGATACTCGTTGGCCCGTCCCATGGCTCGAGTCGACTTCTGAGGAGCATACGGCATGTGTGGAATCGTCGGCATATTCGATCTCAAGGGAAAGCGACCAGTCTCGCGTGACCTTCTTCACCACATGAACGAAACGCAGTTCCATCGTGGCCCGGACGAGGGCGGGCTGCACATCGCACCGGGCATTGGCCTCGGACACCGGCGGCTGTCGATAATCGACCTGGCGACTGGGCAGCAGCCGCTCTACAACGAAGACGGCAGCGTGGTCGTCGTGTTTAACGGCGAGATCTACAATTACCAGGCGCTGATCCCGGAACTTGAGCTGCTCGGGCATCGCTTCCACACGCGCAGCGACACCGAGGTCATCGTCCACGGCTGGGAGGCGTGGGGCGAGCGCTGCGTCGATCGCTTCCGTGGCATGTTCGCGTTCGCCTTGTGGGATGAAAACCGGCAGACGCTGTTCCTGGCACGCGATCGCCTCGGGGTCAAGCCAATGTACTACGCGTCACTGCCCGACGGCCATCTGCTGTTCGGCTCAGAGTTGAAGTCGCTGATGGCGCACGGCGGGCTCGCGCAGCAGATCGATCCGTTCGCCGTCGAAGAATACTTCGCACTCGGCTATGTGCCCGAGCCGCGCACCATCTTCTCGACCGCACTGAAACTTCCGCCCAGTACGACGCTCACCGTGCGCCGTGGCCAGCCCTTGCCGTCGCCTCGCGAGTACTGGGACGTACGCTTCACCGGTGACGCCAGTATCGGCCCCGAACAGGCGCAGACGGAATTGCTGGAGCGCATCCGCGAAAGCGTTCAGCTGCGCATGATTTCCGATGTTCCATTGGGCGCATTCCTGTCAGGCGGCGTGGATTCGAGCGCGGTGGTGATGGCGATGGCCGGACTATCGTCGAAGCCGGTCAACACCTGCTCGATCGCATTCGCGGATCCGACATTCGACGAATCGCGCTACGCGCTGCAAGTGGCTGAACGCTATCGCACGCGGCACTTCGTCAATCGAGCCGAGAGCGACGACTTCGACCTGATCGATACCCTTGCCAGCACCTACGACGAGCCATACGCCGACAGTTCTGCGATGCCGACCTACCGCGTGTGCCAACTGGCGCGGCGCCATGTAAAGGTGGTCTTGTCTGGGGACGGCGGCGATGAGAGTCTGGCCGGGTACCGTCGTTACAAGCTGCACGTGATGGAGGAGACACTGCGGCGGCCGCTGCCGTTGGCTCTGCGACGGCCAGTGTTCGGGCTACTCGGCCGCGTGTATCCGAAGGCTGACTGGGCACCGCGCATTTTTCGCGGCAAGACCACGCTTCAGGCGCTCGCGCGTGACTCGGTTGAGGGCTATTTCAACTCAGTCTCGGTGCTGCGCGACGAACTGCGCAGCCAACTGTACTCGAACGGATTCAAGGCCCGGCTGGGCGGCTACAACGCGATCGAGGTATTCCGCCGGCACGCTGCGCGCGCAGACACCACAGACCCGCTGTCGCTCATCCAATACATCGACCTTAAGACCTATCTGGTCGGGGATATCAACACCAAAGTCGACCGTGCCAGCATGGTCCATGGGTTAGAGGTGCGCGAGCCGCTGATGGATCATCCGCTAGTCGAGTGGCTGGCGACCTTGCCCTCTTCACTGAAGCTGCGCTACGGCCAGGGCAAGTGGCTCTTCAAAAAGGCGCTCGAACCCCATCTTCCGCGCGAACTGCTATACCGACCTAAGATGGGCTTCTCGGTGCCATTAGTCAGTTGGTTCCGTGGGCCACTGAAACAGCGGGTGCGCGACGCAGTTCTGAGCGACCGGTTGCTCGACACCGGATTGTTTGACCGCGGGACGCTGCAGCGATTGGTCGACCAGCACCAGAGCGGCCGGCGCGACCATAGCGCGCCACTCTGGTCGTTACTGATGTTTGATGCTTTCCTACGCCGGCAGTTGCCGGCGAACGCACGGACCGAGGCGAGGCTGTCTGCATGAGCGACAGGCGGCCCAGTGACGGACCACGCATACTAGTGCTGTCCAGCCTTTTTCCGAGCGCGGCGCAACCGGCAGCCGGAGTCTTTATCCGTGAGCGGATGTTCCGTGTCGGCCGGGTACTGCCGATCGTGGTCGTGGCACCGCAGCCTTGGTTTCCCCTGCAGGGGTTCATACGGCGCATTCGCCCCCATTTCCGGATTCCCTCGGCGCGGTTCGAGGCCATTGATGGCATTGAGATCCATCGACCGCGCTTCCTCTGCATACCGGGCGTGCTCAAGTGGACCGATGGCCTGTTTATGGCATTGAGCTGTGCGTGGACCGCACGACGACTAGTGCGCCGTCACTGTCTTAACATCCTTGATGTTCATTTCGGGTACCCGGACGGCTATGCGGGCGTGCTATTGGGACGCTGGCTTCAATTGCCCGTGATGCTGACGCTCCGCGGAAAGGAACAGCGCCAAGCAATGACGAATGTGCGCTCTGCGCTGGCGTGGGCGGTGCGACGCGCTGATAAGGTGATTACTGTGTCCGATGCGCTGCGGGAGGTTGCGCTTGAACTCGGCGCGGACCCTGCGCGGGTCTCCGTCGTCGGCAATGGTGTCGACCTTGACAAGTTCCATCCGCTGTCGCGCGTGGAGGCGCGCGCATCGCTTGGCCTGCCCAGCGATGCGGAACTGCTGATTTCGGTGGGTACGCTGACCGAGCGCAAGGGCTTTCATCGTGTGATCGAGTGCCTCCCTAACCTACTGAAGACCCACCCGCGCCTCCACTATCTTGTCGTCGGCGGTGCCGGGCCGGAGGGTGATTGGTCCAGTCGTCTGCATTCGTTGACGGAGCGGCTCGGGGTCACTGAACGAGTGCACTTCCTCGGCCGCTACGCACCGGAAGACCTGAAGGTTCCGCTCTCGGCGGCCGATGTTTTCGTTCTCGCGACAAGCTACGAGGGCTGGGCCAACGTGTTTTTGGAGGCCATGGCCTGTGGCCTCCCTGTCGTGACGACGCGCGTCGGCGGCAACGAACAAGTCGTCACATCGGACGAACTCGGTCGACTGGTGACGTTCGGGGACGCAGCGGCACTGACCGCTGCGATTAGCGATGCATTGGAACGTACGTGGGACCGGCAGCGCATCCTCGAGTTTGCACACAGCAACGGCTGGGATCAGCGCATACCTCGGCTGGTGGAGTTGTTCCAGCAACTCCATGCACGGAATGGGGACCGCATGAAGTGCGAGGCTGCCCCCGGGGTGGGATGAATGATAACTGCCGACCTAGCTTCTTGGTCGAGTCGCCTCGCCTGCAACGCAGCCGCCCGCGCCGGAAAAGGTCGAGCGGTGTCAATGCTGATTTTTCATCGAGTGCTTGCCGTGCACGATCCGCTCCAGCCGAGCGAACCGACGATGCAGCAGTTCGAGGCGCGGATGGCATGGTTGAAGTCCTGTTTCAACGTGATTCCGCTCGGCGCCGCGGTCGCCGGGATACGGGGCAGTCCGCTACCCCCGCGCGCGCTGGCGATCACCTTCGACGACGGCTACGCCGACAACCGCGAATTAGCCGCGCCCATCCTCGCGAGGCTGGGGCTGCCCGCGACGTTCTTCATCGCCACCGGTTTCCTTGATGGGGGCCGAATGTTCAATGACACGGTTATCGAGACCGTTCGCAATTCGACTCACCTCGCCCTTGGCGACCTTGGTCTTGGCGAATATGCGCTGCCCGACGCATCGGCCAAGCGCAGTGCGATCGCTGCCATTCTCGAGCGGCTCAAGTACCTGCCAACCGCCGAGCGCGCGCGGCTGGCGTCGCGAATCGAAGAGCGAGCGGGTTCGGCCTTGGCACCGAGTCAAATGATGCGGTCCGCACAAGTTGCCGAGCTGCGTCAAATGGGATTTGACGTAGGCGGGCATACGGTCAGCCATCCGATACTCGCAGCAGTTAACGTGGAAGAAGCCAGGCGGGAGATCGTCCAGGGGCGATTGCGGCTCGAGCAGATCGTAGGCGCGCGGGTACCCCACTTCGCATACCCCAACGGCCGACCCGGCCGGGACTACCGGAAAGAACATGTCGTAATTGTCCGCGAGGCGGGTTTTGATGGGGCTGTCTCCACGGCGCCCGGCGTCTCGCGTAGGGGGGCGGACCGCTTCCAGCTTCCGCGATTCACGCCCTGGGACCGGGCGAACTGGCGCTTTGGTCTCCGCTTGGCACGCAACCATTTTCAATCGGTTCCGGGCGCGCCAGATTGAATGAACATTTCTAGGTGAACTGAAGTGACCAACGTCATTGAAGAGCGAGCAATGGAGCACCGTGTGACCTGGAGCATCGAACCAGCACGAACAGCATTTGAAACGCATCGCGCTGAGTGGGATGAGGAGAATCGGTCCGCCGACAACTCCATCCTGCTCGATTCGAACTTTGTAGGCCCCCTTGTGGCGGCCTTTGCCGGGCTGGAGGTTTTACTTGTGCGCTACGGCCGCGACGCATCAGGCCTGATGATCCTTATGGAGCGGATCGGAAAAGGGGCTGTGGCGGACGTTCCGGCGGTCCCCGTCACTGACTGGCCTAAATGTTGCGAAACCGGGCGGCCACCAACAGTCATTGAGAAGTATCCAACTGAGGGCGACACTTGGAACCTGCCAATGGGCGGAGAGCTCGGATGAGCTGGGCTGTCTTCCCTATCGAACAATTCGAGCGCTTCGCCGCTAGATGGGATCGGATCAACGAGGCGTCTGGAAGCGTACCCGTTCTGAAGTCGCTGTTCATATCGAATCTCCTGCGAGCATTCGGCTCCGGAAAAGAGCTAATTGTCGTAAGGCACTCTGGCTCGGAGGACGAAGCGATCGGTATTCTCTGTAAGAGACGGAATGGGGTTTACGAAACGTTTCAGCCATCACAGGCACCCCTTGGTGCGTGGGTCATGAACCCGAACTTGAATTACGAGGATGCATTTGTGGGCCTCTTCCGTATGCTTCCAGGGCTAACCCTATTGATCGGCACGACTAAGCAGGATCCTCTCTATCACCGACAACCCGACACGCGCGCATGCGCTCTGGAAGTCGTTGACTATATCCGCACCGGTTGGGTGGATGTAGCGGGGACGTTTGACGATTATTGGAACTCACGCAGCAAGCAATTTCGTCAAAATATACGAACGCAGCGATCTCGGCTAAAGGCGCAAGGGCTCGAAGCGAAATTGGACGTGATCGTTGACCCAGTCGACGTAGCGGATGCCGTCGTGGAATATGGGTGTCTAGAAAGCGCGGGGTGGAAAGGATCAGAAGGGACCGCGGTTCATCCGAACAATGTGCAAGGAAAATTCTATCGGGCTGTGCTGGAAGACTTCTGCCGCATTGGGGCAGGCCGAATCTATCGGTACCGTCTCGATGGACGCACTGTTGCGATGGATCTTTGTATTGAATCTTCAACCGCACAGATTCTACTGAAGACCGCATACGACGAAAGCATAAAGGGCCTCTCTCCAGCGTCCCTGATGCGCCAGGAATCCTATCGCGCTATTTTCGAGGAGCGTCGAATCAAGACGATCGAATACTACGGAAGGGTGATGGAATGGACCACCCGCTGGACTGATCAATCCCGAACGCTTTTCCACGTCAACGGCTACCGATGGTGGATACTTTGTTATTTGCACGCTCGCATGCGCCGAGCGCTCAAGTGGAAGCGCAATGACGCGTCACAGCGTCAGAATTCGGAAACCGACAAGGCCTAGTTCGTGATCAGAATCCGGTGTCTCGTGCGCGTCTGGCACGACAATGTAGTGGTGCTGGGTGAGGAGAAGCAGGACATCAAATGCTACCGCCCGCAGAATGTATCGTGTGCATTGACTAATTCATTGCACTACTACTTAAGCGCCCCCGAACTCACGAGCATGAATATTGATAAGCATTGGAAGAAACGGCGCTCAAATCCAGGGCGCTTGCGACGCCTGTCACGCGAAGGAATCGTCGCCCAATGCGAAATTTGCCACGACTGGGTTTCGATCGCCGACAGCGTTCGCGACTATGCACGCTTAGATCAACCTGGCTGGAAGTGGAAGGGTGGCCCTGCAATTGACGCAACCGACGATCAGCGATACTTCCGTCGTTTGATCCTTAAATTGTTTCTCGCTCCCGAAGGGGCGAGCTGTTTACGGCCGCGGATCAATGATCAGGTCGTCGCGAGCCAGTTCTCGAGTCATCGCTGTGGCACTCCGGTGCTCGTAGAGTCTAAGTTCAGCGAGATATTGCGGACCCACGCGCCGGGACTTTTGCCGCAGCAGCAGATCGTCAAGGACCTGCATGCAAAGGGCCGAATCAGGACGATCGAGTTCTACGGCCGATTCGCGGAATCGAACCGAAAGTGGATGAACCAGTCGCATCCGATCAGACAGGTGCCGGTGTATCGCAATCGCACTGCCGCTTTAGGACACGGGTGGCACAGAGCGGCTTCATGCGCAACGCCCAATGATCGCAGCGAACCGACGGGTCACCATTCATGATCAAAGGGTGGATTGATCTTCGCTCCCTCCAGGACACAGCGCTGCCGTCCGCGGGTTTCGACCCCAAAAGCGCATCGGACGCCCAACGCGTTGAGGTTCCGGGCGTCGAGATTGCCGTTGACGGCCGCGACACGGGGTTCGCGTGCGACGCCACCTCCATTGTTGCCTGCGAGGGACGGCCGAACTTCGTCGATGCGGAGATCGAGCGCGTTGCACGCGAAGAAGGCGTCGAAGTGGCTTGGTTGCGTTTGATGCGGGAGCACGGCGAGCGCGGCCTCGGCATGGTCCGCGGCGCATTCGCCATGGTCTTCGTTGATCTGATCTCACCGAGGGTAATTCTCGCAGGCGATCGCTTCGCGATCCGCCCGTTGTGTTACTCGTTTGCCAACGGCCGCATCTCCTTCGCCTCAAGAGCCGATGCGGTTTGGGCTGCGGGCGAACCGCAGATCGATCCGCAGGCGCTGTTCGAATATCTGTATTTCCAAGTGATCCCGACACCTGCCACGGTGTTTCGCGGCGTCCACCGGCTGCGGCCAGCGCAGGTTGTGGTCGCTACACCTGCCGGCGTCAACGTGCATTCGCACTGGACACCGAAGTTCGTTCCAGATCGCGGCCGCCGCCTAGCAGATCTGGAGAATGAGTTTCTCGATATCGTCCGCGCAGCGGTCGTTCGCGAGGCGGACACGCGTCGGACCGCGTGCTTCCTCAGCGGCGGGACCGACAGTTCCACTTTGACCGGGATGCTGGCGCAGGCGCTCGGTGATGCGCCCGATGCATATTCGATCGGCTTCGACGCGCAAGGCTACGACGAGATGGCGTTCGCCCGCATTGCCGCAAAGCACTTCGGTGCTCGCCATCACGAGTACTACATCACGCCGTCCGACCTCATCGAAAGCATCCCGAAGGTCGCACGCCATTTCGACCAGCCTTTCGGCAACTCTTCGGCGCTCCCTGCCTACTACTGTGCGCGCCAGGCAGCCGGCGACGGATTCGAGCGCATGCTGGCAGGCGACGGTGGTGATGAACTGTTCGGCGGCAACAGCCGCTACGCCAAGCAACGCGTGTTCGCGATCTATCATGAAATCCCCGAGGCGTTGCGGCGACGCCTCGTTGAACCGCTGGCGCTTGGCATGGACCTGTGGTCGCGCCTACCTCTGATCAAGAAAGCCGTCAGCTATGTTCGCCAAGCGCGCCTGCCAATGCCGGAGCGCATGGAGACGTACAATCTGCTCGACCGACTCGGCATCGAACAAATGCTGGCGCCGCGCTTTATCGAGTGCATTGATGCGCAACTGCCCCGGCGGCAGCAGCGCGAGGTGTATGCGGAGACGTCTGCCGATCTGGTCAATTCAATGCTCGCCTACGACTGGAAGTACACGCTGGCGGACAATGACCTACCAAAGGTCTGCGGCACGGCGGAAATGGCAGGCATTGGAGTGGGGTTTCCGCTGCTCTCGGACGAGCTCACGGACTTTTCCTTACGTCTGCCGCCGTCGCTGAAGGTCCGCGGCCTGACGCTTCGCTATTTCTTCAAGCGCGCGCTGCGCGAGTTCCTCCCCGCGGAGATCCTTCGCAAGAGCAAGCACGGCTTCGGCCTGCCTTTCGGGCCTTGGTTGCTTTCCGACAGGGCGCTCTTTCGACTTGCCGCCGAAAGTCTGGCGGGTACCGTCGAGCGCGGTCTGGTGCGACGTGAGTTCGTCGACGCGTTGCTCGGAGCGCGCGTCCGCGAAGTTCCTGGCTACTACGGCGGCATGGTGTGGATCTTGATGATGCTAGAGCAGTGGCTGCAGCAGCATGCGCCGAATTATCGCCTAGGGTGAGCCGTTGGCTCACCGCATCGTGGCGATAGGACAGCGATCGATTTCGAAACTGAAGCAAGGAGCGGCAATGCGAATCGCGGTTTTCGGCATGGGCTATGTCGGCGTCGTATCGAGCGCCTGCTTGGCCGAGATGGGGCACGAAGTGATTGGGGTCGACGTGAACCCGATGAAGGTGCGGCTTATCAACGAACGCAAGTCACCGATCATCGAGCTCGGACTCGAAAAGCTGATTGACGAGAAAGTGCGGTCGGGAAAGCTTCGGGCCACCGGCAGCGTCGCCGAGGCCGTCGCACAGGCTGACGTTTCGTTCATATCGGTAGGCACACCGAGCGACCGGTCCGGCGCGCCGTCAATGGCTGCAGTGGAACGCGTGGTGCGGGAGATCGGTGGTGCTCTGAGGGGTTCCCACCAGCCGCACACAGTCGTGATGCGCAGCACGGTCCCGCCCGGCACCTCCGATCAACTCATCGAGCCGCTGCTGACTGAGCATTCGGGCCGTAGCATGGGCGACACGCTTGCAGTCTGCTCGAATCCCGAGTTCCTTCGCGAAGGCAGCGCGATCCGCGATTTCCGGCTTCCAGCCTTCACGCTGATCGGAACGCGGTCGGAACTCGGTCGCTCGACGATGCGGCAGTTGTACGCAAACCTTGACGCCCCGATCATCGCAACCGATCCGCGTGTCGCTGAGTCCGTGAAGTACCTCTGCAACGTCTTCCATGCCCTGAAGATCAGCTTTGCCAACGAAGCCGGGGTGCTGTTGCAAAGTCTCGGTGTCGACAGTCGGGAGACGATGCGTATTTTTTGCGAGGACCGGGTGTTGAACATCTCACCAGCCTACCTGCGTCCGGGATACGCATTCGGCGGCTCTTGCTTGCCAAAGGACCTGCGCGCCGTGCTTGCTTTCGCACGGGCGAATGACGTTGATCTTCCGCTGCTGAACCAGATCCAAGTGACCAACGACCGGCACATCGAGCGCGCGTTCGAGACGATCGCGCGCGGCGGCCGCCGGCGCGTTGCCCAATTCGGACTTGCGTTCAAGCCCGGCACAGATGACCTGCGCGAGTCGCCACTGGTGCGACTGGCCGAACGCTTGATCGGCAAAGGCTATCCGATAGCAATCTATGATCGATACGTCGAAGCCGCACGACTTGTTGGGTCCAATCGCGAGTTCATCGATAGCGAGATCCCGCACTTCGAGCGCTTGATGGCATCGACGCCTGAGCACGCGCTCGCCGATGCCGAAGTCATCGTGATCGGCCATGCCGGACCGGAGGAAACGGCTGCGATCGTGCGCGCCGCAGGGGGGCGCACAATAGTCGATCTGCAGGGGAATCGTGAGATCGAGGCGCTGAATGGTATTGATTACCACGGGATCTGCTGGTGAGTGCCCGTCCGAGGATGCTGTTCGTCAGTCCCCGGTATCTGCTTCCAGCAGATACCGGCGCCAAAATCCGCACGTCCGACATCTTGCGCGGACTGAAGGGCGGGCGATTTGAGGTGGTGTTGGCTGCGCCAGCTCCGGTTCGGAAGGATAAGGACGATGCGGTAGCGCTGGCCGAGCTGTGCGACCATCTGGTTGTCTGGCCGGAAACGCCACGGAACTTCCTTTTTCACGCACGACGTGTCCTGCAATTGCTGGATCCGTTGCCGGTGTCGGTGGCCTGCGAAAGATCGCAGCGAGCGCGCAGGGCGATCGGCAGCGCGCTTGCGGGGCGGCCCGACCTCGTGCTCGTCGATTTCCCCCATACTGCGGTCAATCTGCCCGCTGAGCTTGGCCGCACCCCGTCTGTTCTGTTCACTCACAATGTCGAAGCCGAAATCTTCAAACGCCATTCCGCGATTGCGCGCGATCCCCTCTGGCGAACCGTCTGGCGCGACCAGTACCGCAAGATGTTGCGTTTCGAGCGGGGAGCACTGCGTCGCTTCAATTCGGTAATCGCAGTGTCAGAGCGCGACAGCGAATTCTTCAGGGCGCACTACGGCGTGCCTGCTGTCGGTACGATACCGACAGGCGTCGATCTCGAATTTCTTCAGTATCACGTGCCACGCCCGCTTGCGCCCCGTGCACCGGCGAATGTCGTGTTCGTCGGCTCAATGGACTGGCTCGCGAACATAGAGGGGATCGAGTACTTCATGGATGCGATTTGGCCATCGATCCAGGCCGGTCGTCCGGGAGTCCGCATGACCGTCGTCGGGCGCAACCCCCCGGCGCGCCTAGTCGAGGCGGCGCGCGCGCGTCGGCTGCCCTGGACTTTCACCGGTTTTGTCGATGATGTACGTCCGTTTATGCGCCGTGCCAACGTGTCGGTCATTCCGCTTCGGGTGGGCGGCGGGACGCGGATGAAGGCCTATGAAGCCATGGCCTCTGGGGTGCCGGTCGTTTCCACCGGCGTCGGCATTGAGGGGCTGCCGTTGACCCCAGGCATCCACTTCGAACAGGCCGAGGATCCAGCGGCCTTCGCCCAGAGTGTGCTTGGCTTGCTCGGTGACGACGCACGCCGGTTAGAACTTTCGCGCACTGCGCGCGGCTATGTCGAGGCCAATTTTTCGTCGCGACGAGTGGCCCGTGTGTTCGAGCAAATCTGCTGGGAAACCATGGGCCGGCCCTCCGCCGACCAGCGATGTCCACCTGAGATTTCCTCCAGTGAACTGGCCAGCTGAAGCGATCCCGTGCGTACCCGGAATGGTCTAAGGCCGGGCCCAGCGATCGCCACCAACGACGGTCTGACGTGTCACTAACCGGCGCCGCCTTTATCTTCGCTTTCTTGACAGCGCTTGGGCTGACGCTTTTTCGCGATCCCCGGTTCGGCCTCTACACGTACCTCGCCCTCTTCTACCTTCACCCTCCGTCCCGCTGGTGGGGCGCGGCGCTACCCGACCTTCGCTGGTCTCTGGTTGCGGCAATCGTAACGCTGGTGGCCACATGGAGGTTACCGGTTGACAAGTCGCTTCCCAAATGGCACGAGACGACGCCCGCAAGATTGCTGATCGTGTTTTCTCTTTGGCTATGGATCCAGACCCTGTGGGCGCTGACAAAACCCGAGCATATTGAGGTCTCGGTCCTCTTCACGAAGTATCTGATCCTCTACTATCTTCTGCAGCGGTTGCTGACGTCGCAGAAGCAGATCGGCGATTTCCTGTTGGCTCACGTAATCGGATGCGGGTACCTCGGCTGGCTCGCGTTGCTCGCGCCAGACGTGGGTCGTCTCGAGGGCGTCGGCGGGCCCGGCATCGACGAAGCCAACGCGCTCGGCATGTTCGTCGCCACGGGCGGACTGTGCGCTGGTGGTCTCTTTCTCGCCGAGCGCTCCTGGCGCCGCTGGCCCCCCCTGCTCCTCGCGCCATTGATCGGCAACGCGATCGTCCAGAGCGAAAGTCGAGGCGCGATGTTGGGTTTAGTTGCGGGGGGCCTAGTCTTGCTCTACTTGCTGCCACGGGGCTACCGGTTAAAGGCACTTGCAATCGGCTCCGTTGGCCTTGTAGTGTTCGCTACGATCGCGCCGCCGGTGTACATCGAGCGGATGCTCACGCTGCAGGCTACGGTCGATGATCGCGTGGAAATGGACTCGAGCGCCGAAAGTCGACTGGTCCTCATCGAGGCGCAGTGGCGCATGTGGCTCGCCTATCCGATGGGAACCGGTCACCGCGGCACGGCCGAACTCAGCCCTCAGTACCTCGACGAGATCTGGCTGACCAAGGCCCACGCCGATGATCCGGGGGCTCGGTCTTCGCATAACACGCTGATGACCGCGCTGGTTGAACAGGGCATCATCGGATTGGTGATCTACGTCTGGCTCGGAGTCTGGGCGCTTCGCGCGACACTCTCCTTGAGACGGTTCTCGCGTCGTGCGAGTCGGGACAGCGATTCATCGTTCATGCAATACGGTGCCTGTGCAGCTGGCAGTCTGGTGGTTATCTTGGTAGCCGGCATGTTTACTGACTACTTGAAGACCGAAGTGCAGATATGGATGTACTCGGTACTCGTGACATTGCTCCTCTTGAGTCGATCTCAGGCGTCCCCAACAGAGAAACCGTCGGCAGGCTCGCCTAAAACGGAGACTTCCCAACCTCTCGTCAGAGGTCCCGCCGCCATCGACCGCGTCCGGGACCGCTGAAAAGGCGTCGCGCTCGCGGTTCAATCGTCCAAGGTGTTGCTTTTGACTCAGACTGTGCGATCTTGACGCGCCCGGCGTTTATGGAGCGGAACGCGCAGACGGCACGCGCGACGCAGCGACAACGGAATCAAAGAGTTGGGCGAGTTCTGCCGCCCTCGCCTGCCGCGAATACTGAGCGACCAGCATATCAGAGAGAGGCGCGATGACCCCTTGCCGCACTTCCTTAATGAAATTCAAGAGTCCACTCGCGATCCGTTGCGGGTCGTCCATTGGCACGATTCGACCAACCCCAGTCCTCTCAATCAATCGGGCCGTTTCGCCGTCCGAATCAACTAGGGCAAAGATTGGTCGCCGTGCGCGAAGGTACTCGTAGGCCTTGGCTGGAATGGCTGGGTTTGATGTATAGCCCTGTAGCAATAGCAGTCCGTCGGCTGCCATCATTTCGGCAAGCGCTTCGCGGTATCCGACTGGAGACTCGAGGCGCACGATGTCCTGCAGCCCGCGTGCAGCGATCATTGGCGCATACTCGTGATCATTTCCACTCGCCCGCAAGACCACGCAAAGATCTCGCGCCGAAAGGGCTGACTGCGCGACCAATCCGTGTAGCGCATCGAGAAGCCACTCAGGGCTTCGGTCTGTGGACCGATACAGCACCCCGCTATGAAGCAAGGTTAGCGGCCGGTCTGCGTATTGGTACGCCGACAGTGAGGACCGTTCGACCTCCGCGAAAATCTCCTCGTCGAAGCCGTTCTCGATCACACGCAAACGTTCCGCGGATACTTCGGGATAGCGTCGAGAGAAGATCTCGCGCGCGCTGTGGGTGCAGAAAACGGCGCAAGCGGCTCGTCGGGCAACAAGCGCCTCCACCCAGAGGCGCGCCCGCCGCTCCCTCGGATCTCGGGGAAACTGCTCGCCCGTGCGGTCGATTGTTTCGACCATTGGGTCGCGGAAGTCCGCTACCCAAGGCACACCGGTCAACCGGTTCAATGCCCATGCGATCACATGGGCGGTTGCAATCGGATAGGTGGACCACAGAACGTCAGGACGCCGCTTCCGAATATAGCGGAGCCCGGAAATCACTGCGCTCGGTAGCCACGTGATCCATCGATCGGGCAGCGCCGTCAGTTTGCTGTATCTGCCACCGAACGACAGGTGGCGGGAGCTGTCGAGTGCGAAAGCGCGCTTCACTTCAACGCCTGACGGAATGTCTCCCAGTTGATCGTCTGTGGTGTTGGGAAACGCGCGGGAATGCGTGGTCAGGACGCCCGGCATCCAGCCAGACATCGGGAGACTGCGGCAAAAGCTCAGAGTCCGTTGGACACCGCTACTACCTTGAAATGGCGGGAAATGAAAAGCGATAAGCAGCACGCGACGCATGATAGCGAAAATACCTTAAGCGACTTCAATGGATTTCTGTCGAACTAGACATGTTCGCCCTCCCCAAGAGACGAGGATGAAACGAACGCGCGCTCATGGGCGTTGTCGGATGTGACTCCATGTCGCGTAGCGCACGCCGCGAATCTCGTCCCACACGCCCAGGATGGCTGCAATTGCCGATAGATAAAAATAATAGCTTAGGTATACGAAGGGCGGGGCACGCCACCCAAATTTCCCAAACAGAGCACCGATCAGGCCGAGGACAATTGTGCCCGCGATACCCGAGAGTGTGATCCAGTACAGCTGAGATCCGGTCGAAGCTACCAGCGCGATGTTTAGTGCGATGATGGTTCCAAACGTAACGAAAGTAAACCAGCGAAGTACTTTATGCGACAACAGCGCGAAGATGAATCTGGCGTCGCGCGCGATTTTCAACTGCCGGCCGTACCGCAGAACGGCGCGGAAACTCCGGTTCACGATACGACGCCTTCGATTGAACTCTTTTTGGAATGCGTCTCCAGCTGACTCGAAACAGACTGCGTTGGGATTGAACACCCCGCGATAGCCGCGCGCGATAATTTGGAGGGGGTTGGCAAAGTCACTAATGTCATCGTCCAGAAATTCCCAAAACAACTCTCGCCTAATCGCGTATATCGCCCCATCTCCGCCGACAACGGAGCAAAAGGCAGACTCTGCCGCTTTAAGGCCAATCTCCATGTTCCAATACAACCCCTCACTGGCTGCCGCATCACTATCTGCGTTGTCATACAACGCGGCACCTACGACATAGCCAACGGACGAATCGCCAAAACACTTCACCACTTCTCGCACTGCGTCTTGCCGATACATTGAGTTCGCATCGGAGAATACGACGATTGACCCGCCTGCCTTGGCGACTGCCTCGTTGAGACCAGCCGACTTGCCACGGCGTTCGCTACGACGCAGTAGGCGTACTCGTGAATTCCGCAAGGCTACTTCCGCCACGATGGCATCGGTACTGTCAGTGCTGGCGTCCGATACCACGATGACTTCGATACTGTGTATTGGATAGTCCAACGAAAGCGCGTTGTCGAGTTTCCTTGCGATGATGTCTGCTTCGTTGTATGCCGAGATCACCAATGTGACAGTCGGCCACTCGCTTCCTTGAACGGCCGGCCCGGCTTTACGCGAAAACGCTTTCGCGAGAATCCTAATCAGCAGCGGATACCCAATGTACGGATAAAGAAACAAAACCACTGCACACCAGAACGCTAGTTCCATGATGTTCCTAGCACAGCGTTCGAAGCGACGGGGTATTTGGTCTCGCCGCATCCGTAACGAATAGCGGATAAAACTTCCGTATACGAATGCGGAAGCAAATAACCGGATTCGGCGGAGTAGTGCGCGCTATCCATCTTGCATTCCTCTCTACTGTGCTTGCGGTACTTGAAATTTTTGGGGCGTACTGCGACTAGTCGGCGACATGCCGAACCCCATTAGATCGAGCAATTGCGCCGATCTTCGTAATCGTATTGCGATCCGTTAGATCCGCGTCGATATCGTGTAGAGTTCTGCAGATCCAATCCAGATCCGAATGCGATAAGTCTTGATGGCACGGTAGCTGGAGGACGTGATCAGCCCACTGAAGTCCCACGTCATCCTCTATGACAGGCGTAGACGGCCAAATCAATTGCCATCGGAAGACAGGGAGGCCACGCTCTTTGGCAGCGCGTTGAAATGGTTCAGGGAAGTCCACCCACAGTGGAAGCACATATGGAGCAACCTGTGGCGTTGGAGGAGGCAAGAGGACTCGTGCGCCGCGCAGGGTCTTCAGCTTGCTGGCGAGGTACACGTAGTTTTCCTGTCTTGCAGTCACGACTCTACGTCGATCCATGAGCGCCACGGCCCATCCAATGATTCTTGTTGACGACTCCCTCTCAAATCCCTCCGTGCACCATGATTCGAGCATTTTCTCAGATGAGCATTTTTGTGCCGATGCGATCGGTGCTCCACCTGAGCGTCGAAGCCTCGATATTGCAGCGAATAGCAACTTCAGGCAATGGTTCAGTCCAGGCAAGCGATCGAAATGGGCTGACCTTTCCAGGATTGCAGCACAAGTTCGCAGCTCCGACTTCAGTCCGGGTGACCTCCTCTGTCTATGAGAGAGGCGACCGATGTTTGAGACCAAGCATCCACCTTCGGGAACCGGAAAGAATTTCGGCAGACTCCCAACGGAGTAGTGGCCAAATGCACCCACTTTCCCATCGGACAATTCACCAAACAGCATGTGCGCGCAGTCCTCGATAAGGCCGAGACCCTTTCGATCAGCAAAGGCTCGCAGTAGATTCATCTTCTGCGGAAACCCAAAGTAATGCGCCGCCAAGATCGCCTTTGCATTTGAAACATCGAGACGCTCGAGAAAATCGAGCCGTGCCGCACCAGCTGAGTCGATTGGATAAAAAACGGGTGATGCCCCAAGGCGCACAATCGGCGCAATCATGGTGGGGCAGTGGTAGGTTGGAACCAGAACTCGATCTCCGGGACCTACATCGAGACATCGAAGTGCAAACTGGATCGCAACGCGACCGTTCCTCGTGATTATTTTTTCAGGTGAGTCTAAGAGGGACGGATATGTCGACGCGCGCCGCCTTCCAAACGTCGTCCACCCATGGACAGGAAGCCGTGGCACTTTCTCCAAAACAACGGGCGCCACGTTCTCACGACCCGCGTACTCTATCCGACGGTCCTGCTTGGCTTCGTGCATTGTCCCTCGTTCGAAGGTTGTCGATTTGCGGTCGGCATCGTCGATGCGACCAGTACCGAAAAAAAATCGATCTTCAAGGAGTGCTTACCGATTGCAAGGCCAACAGGTCCGGCGCCTTCTCATCGTTGTCTGCCACCATGGCACACACTTCAGCGGGACGCCCGGGCAACCCGGCTTTCAATCCGCGATCTGCGTTGGGTGAACAACGAGTCGTTCCGCCAATTCAGCCAACGTCTGTTCGCTCATGACAACGGCTAGGGCCACCTTCGTCTTGAAAAGGAATCGAATTCTTACGACACTGCCTCATCGTTCTCTCTGCACTCTCTTGATGCGGTTTGCTCCACTGACAATAGCGGAAGCTTCACTTATTCCACTCTGCGATTTCCTGGGACGATCTCTCAATCAAATCATGACATCTCGACTTAATCGCGAGCGCCGAATCACCAGCTCGATCACCCACGAGTTGTGGTTCGAACGACCGCGAAATCCATGAGGCAGTTAAGTGCTCCACAACGGATCGAGATTCGGCGCTAGAAAATGTGTGATCTGCCGTCGCGAGCCGCTCCATTGAAATCCTAGGATTATTCGTTAGCGCTCTTTTCCAGGCTGAATGAGCTCCTATCCACTCGGTGAACTCCTTGGCGGTAAGGTCGTGCCCGCTAAGGATAAACAGAATTTTCCCGGGAAACTTCACTATGCCTTCAATCATTCTTGATTGAAACGCTTGCGGGCTATGATCGCCATCCCTTGCCCTGCCCTTGACTGTCGCCCGAATCATGTTTTGAATTAACGCCCTTGCTGCCCACCGCGGCGAGAACGCACCAGAGAAAATCTTCCGCCACAACGAAGCCTCAAACAGGCGCGACACGTAATAGTGACGCAGATATGTTCGGGCGAGCGTAGCTTCGCTACGAACCCATGGATTCAGTAGAACCATTCCTTTGATTCTGGGGTCTGCCCCACTGAATATCATTGCCGCCGATGCGCCGTCGCATAGTCCCCAAAGGACTATCGAATCAGTTGCGGGGAATGACTTCGCGATAGCGCCAATTGCACCATGGATATCGTCTTCGATATGTTCGAAGTCGCGTTGCGCCCCGGCGCTATCGCCCATTCCTCGATAGTCGAATCGCAGTACTGGAAATCCCTGCTCGGCAAGCTTTCGCGCTAAGAGTACGAATTGACGATGGCTCCCAATGCGGTATTGCGGCCCGCCCACGACAATTAGGACGGCGATGGGCTTCGGATCTTCCGGACATGCGAATACGCCAACGAGAGGCTCGTCGCCGACTTCGAAAATGATCGTCCTCTCTAGGACATTCATCGATCAAGGCGGTTGAGAAGTTGCAAGGTCGCAGATTGAAATCCGGAGCCCTCAGCGATTTCTTGGGTTTGCCAAAAGGGCAGATCGTCGACGGATTCCGAGTCCACCTGGCATCCGGCTTCCCGCCATTCCAACACCTTGCGTGTCAGCCCGATCGAAAGGCCTTTTTCGCCCGGCGCCCCCGCCAACTCGCATAGAAGGATCTTGCCTATTCGATTGGCAGATACGCGGGCGCCCGCTTGACCCATGGGTACAGCAAGGTCCCGCGAAAGTTGATACCCACCGACTTCTACAGGCTTTCCCTCCGTGAGCGTTTGGAGCAGTATTTTGGTTGAAACGGTCCCGGAGCTTGAGGCGATACCGCTCGCGGCAACTTTTAACCGAAGAAACTGATTAAGGTATGAGTGTCCGGCTACGACCGGCTGCCAGAACAAGGCATTGGGTTTGACACGCACGCGATCGAGGCTCTCTAAAGCAAGAAGGCAGCCGACGCGAAGGCCCCAAAGGACTGGCATCGCGCCGCTCCGATCGGCAAGCCATTCGAAGGCGGCGGCGACATCGTCAAGCCAAATTTCCCAAGTGGCATCCCCGAAATCCCCTGAGCTATCACCGCATCCCAGAAGATCGTGCTGCAGTACCCACCAACCTTGACCGGCAAGGTATTGCGCCGTTTGGGATACAGCGCGCCGCGATTTGTTCATCTCCTCCGCAAATGCATGAATGTGAAGGAGCGCGCCTTTGGTCGATTTTGGGTTCTGGGGACGACGAAGAAGGAAAAAGCGTTGCCCAATGGCGCTAGGGGAAAAGAACGCTTCAGTTATGAAATTCCGCACTATATTGCCTTGAGCTTTTCCTCAACGAAACGAACAAGGCTTCCAACGGACGCAAAAGATGCACCATCGATCTCATCGTCGTCGACTGTGAATCCGAATCTTTCTTCCAGCGATGTGATTACCGAGACAACCGCCATCGAATCGAGTTCTGGAAGACTGCCAAGTAAAGGCGTTTCGAGGTGGAGCCCCGCTCTTCCTCCACGCAGATTGAGCACACGCTCCAAGATTTGAATGACATCCAATCTAACGTTCACGGTACCCTCAACATTGGTTCACATCGCTTCGCTTGGTGGATTCTAAAATGTCGCGGCGCCCATCGAACAAGTAGCGTTGAATTCTCGCCAACTTGAGTATATGGGCCAACAAATGCATCGTTGGTGAAATACTACCCATTCTAAACATCGGGGCCATGAGCCTTGATTGGCTCGTCCCTGCCCTCTCAAACTCAAAGTTGTTTCGGCTAACGGTTTCTAAAGAAACACCTGATCCATTCGATTCCACTCAAAATCCGCCAATAGCCGCCGAAGCCTAGACTCGGTTCGCTTGAGATTGACGTAATGCCGAACGCGTGTCCGTGTCCCTAATCCTCTAACAATTGGTTGACCCGGATCAAGTTCCCAAGGGTGGAAATAAAAGACAGTGGAACGTCCATCGGTTCGATTGATTGAACGTATCAGCCACGAAGAAACCACATATGGCAATAGTCGAAAATAACCCCCACCACCGGCCGGGAAATTGATTCTTGCCCACTGTATCGTAGAGAGCGGAATCTCAAGCAGTCCTGCTCTAGTTTCGAATGGAAAGCGCGGTGCGCTGGGCACACCGTAGTGGTCATGCCTAATTGGATAAACGCTAGAGCTGTATCGGTACCCTGCTTCCTGCAAGCAATCAAATGCCCATGAATTTTGGTTTCCAATCGAGAAGCTTGGCGCTCGATATCCAAGCACGCGTTGCCCAGTTAAATCCTCGAGGAGTGCCTTCGAGCGAGTTATGTCCTTTCCAAAGCTTGTCGGATCGAGCTCGCTTACTCGTCGATGGTCGCACCCGTGGCTTGCAACTTCGTGCCGCTCCGAGGCAATTCGTTTCACAAGATGGGGGTATCGCTCCGCGATCCAGCCAAGTGTGAAGAACGTTGCGCTTACGCCAGCCTCGGAGAGCAAGCCCAATATTTTCTCGACGTTTCGTTCGACCCGACACTCCTGCTGATCCCATCGATCGGAAGGGAAATGCGGTGAGAGGGCGGATACTTGAAAGTAGTCCTCGACATCAATGGAAAGGGCATTGACGACTTGCCCACTACTCCGTATTCCCATTCCGGTTCACCTCGAGGCTAGAACGACTGGAAAGCGATCGGTACTAAACTTCTAATTTGGAAGCGCGTAGCTCTCGGACCAACTCGTGAAGTAGATCTCCGACTCTCGCTAAATTTTGCTCCATCTGCCGAAGTAATTTCAGACGTGACGAATGGAGCTCGTGTACACGCTCTTCGAGGGTGTCTCCAACGGCAGCTAGATTACGTTCCAATTGCCGGATTCGATCGTCGAGTCTGGAAAGGTCAGTGTCATGAATCTCTGCTTCGTCAGGATCACGCAGGTGTAGCGAGCTTAGAACGCTTTGCGTGCTTCGATCCTGCATTAGCCTAGGTTCAGAGCCAGGCGCCTTTTCGACGTTCTCATCCAGGTCTTCACGAATCTCCTCGATCACGGCTTCGACATCAGCAAGCGTCAACTTGTGCTTCTCCGCGAGACAGCCAGCGAGAAGGAGGTGATTGGAAATTGTGTTGATTCGCCTTGGTATTCCTCGGGAAAATCCAAAGATTCCGTCAAAGACGCCTTTATCCATTGAGGGATCTTCCGACCAACCGGCAAGCCTCATTCGATGCTTGATGTATGCCTCGGTTTCTGCCCGGTCCATTGGCCCAAGGTGATACGAGGCAATCACACGCTGCGACAATTGCTCCATCTCGGGCAGACGCATCATGCGGCGCAGTTGGGGCTGTCCGACCAGAAAGCTCTGCAGGAGCCCTTGGGTACCGAGTTGGAAATTGGAAAGCATTCGCAACTCTTCGATTGCCCGCAGACTCAGGTTCTGAGCTTCATCGACAATCAGCAGGGCACGCTTGCCTTTCGTGGCCAAGGTCATAACAAACGCTTCGATCGAAGCGAGCAAATTCGCCTTGTCATTGCCGTTGCTGGGGATTCCGTACGCCGTAGCAACGGCGCGAAGAATCTCTCCGGCGTCGAGCTGAGTACTTACGATCTGCGCAGCCGTAATCTGAGTCGAATCGAGTTGTTCGATCAAGCTGCGAACAAGAGTTGTCTTTCCCGCCCCAATTTCTCCAGTAATAACAATGAAGCCCTCGCCCTGGTAGAGACCGTATTGCAAATAGGCTAGCGCTCGACTGTGTCCGCGACTCCCAAAATAGAACGCTGGATCGGGATTGAGTTGAAACGGCTTTCCGCGCAAGCCGTAATAGGATTCATACATTCGTGAACTCACTAAAAAGCATGGGTCAAGCCACTGAATACTGCCTTCTCGACAAATCCGCTCCCCAAGTTAGACGTGGGATCAAATCGCAGTACGCGCAAACCTGTGCGGGCTTGGGTTTTGGGGCCTATAGCATTCACGAGGGTAACCGTCAATCCGTCCTGGATTGATTCTGTCTGCTCCGCGAGGCCAACTGAGCGGACTACGGTTCGTGACAGTCGGCTTGAAATCGAACTCAACGCAGACACGCGATGGGTCCAAGTGATAGCTCCACTGGTTTGTTTCACATGTTGAGATCGCGAGAAATCATCGACTATCAACGCTGGCTGACTACCTAAAATTGGTTCAGAGTCTACTAGGCCGATGTCGATCGCTACCGTATTGCGAACTCCTACGATCGCCAAGGCAAATACGAATCTCTTCTGGATAAGAACACGCTGGGTAAATAGCGATGTCGCATTGGTTGTTACGGGTGACCCGCCTGTTTGCGCGATAACTTGGTCAACAGCCGCTCGCCTTTGGACAGGGTCAGGATATGTGGAAGTCAAGGCTATATCCAAGAGCGCCCGCGCGTCGCCTTCAGGCACGACAAAAAGCTGGTTCGACGTAATGACTGCATCGCGAGCCACCAGCAGGCTCGTCGCAACTTGCCTGTGGCGATGACCAAACGACAGGGAGTAACCTGCGCCAAAGAATCTCTGTTCCGCTTTCGCATCCAGCCGAGTGCGTTCAGTGGGGGTCCAGGATGCGCCACCTCCATACGTTGTGCTCGCGTCTTGATCAAGGAGGTAGTTGTTTCGCTCCCGACCAAGCAGCCCAAACAGGTTCAATTCTGGATCAATACGCCAAAAAAGCGTGCCGTAATAGCGCTCTACGTTCTGCCGATCCGGTCGATTTTCCACATCGCTTCGTGTGTTGGAGTAGTCGAGACCCCAACCTGTAGACGTGGTTATGCGTCCCTGAAGTTGCCCAGATAGCTGATCAATCTGACTGGAGGGAAGCGTGGTGCTGTTTGAACTTGGCATCGACCATGTATGGCTATATCGCAAGTAGTACTGAGCAGTCGAACCCAAGTTACCTCGGAGGTACGGACTTACTGATGCAGCTCGATTCTCGAACCGGTTCGGATCGTTCGCAGCTACCTCCGATTGGCGTGGGCCAAACGACGATAAGTACTGCTGCGCAATGGAACCAGACAAGTCAAGAAATAAGGCCCTGTCTATGGCCTCGATTGTCGTGATGCCGGAGAACGTGTTTCCCCGTCTCCTAGCGCTCGAATCCATCAATGGTTGAGACGCTAGGCCCACATATGACGCGTCGATGCGCAGCCTTTGGGAGGATCCCCTAAGCGCAACACCTGGAAATGCTTCTAAAAATACTTCAGAGGTTTTCTCGCTATTCGACGTTCGAGCCACGTTATCGGTCGCCTCGACGCGGAGCCCGATTGACGGTGTGATGGTCCAGCCCCGCCCAACTGAAGCGTCGGGCGCGCGAAAACCCAACGGTGACGACCCTGCACCAAGCGTAGGCGCGCCGCCAAGTGTCGTACTCCCGCCGGACGGGCCTGCGGACAAACCGGACGCCGTGCCGGCGGGGGTCGGTCCCGGAGTCTGCGCATTCGCCAAGGCGGAGACTACCAACACTAGGCCCGCAATCACCGTCCTTGAACCAAAGCCCCCTCCCGACCATCCTGAGCGCGTCGAAGAACCTGAGTTCGCCGATCGACCCAAACCCGTCCAACGTCTAGGCGCGCGTGCAGATAGGGCTTCGACAAAGCATGTCCTGAGCTTCTCGAAGGGCTCAGCCCGAACGGGTTCTCGGGGTCCGATTGCCTGGCTGACGTAGGTCACTAATCAGATTCTTTTTTGGCCAAGTATTGCTTACCCGGCGTAGCCGTAGCTACCGTAGCCGTAGTACGAACTTACGTCAGAGCGCACAGTCTTGTTGAGGATGGTCATAACGACTGGGCAGTCCTTCAGCGCCACCATTGCCTGCCGAACGGCACCCTGCGTCGTGCTATGCGCGGCCACCACCATCACAATTTGGCCCATGTGGGTGGCCAGTACGCGCGATTCGGTGGTCGGCAAGAGCGGCGGAGAATCGAACAGGATCACGCGATCCGCGTATCGACGGGATAACTCTTGCACCAAATTCCCCATGGCCTGACTCGCAAGCAACTCAGTCGCGTGCTCTTGGGGAGATCCCGCCGGGAGTAATGACAAGCGCTCCACATTAGTTCGTATTAGGACATCACTAAAACCCACTGAAGGATTCGTCAGCAGATCCATCAATCCCGGGGACGGAGGGAGACCCAATGTGCTAAGCATCGAAGGCCGAGCGACGTCAGCGTCGACAAGTAACACTGTGCTATCCAACTCCATCGCGATGCTCATTGCTAGATTGATCGCAGTAAAAGTCTTGCCCTCCCCCGGCAAGGCGCTTGTTACCATGATGAGGTTCATGCCCCCCGACGGTACCTCTGAATTTCCTCGCACATTGTCAAGAACGGGTCGCTTGGCGACTCGAAATTCGTCGGCAATTCGGGATCGCACCGCAGTTGGCGTGACGAATCCTGCGAGCGCCATACGAGCTAGGTCAATCGTTGCTTCTTTGATACGACTATTGGATACGGCGACTGACGGAGCACGCTTTACCGATTGTGTTTTTGCGATTGCCGGAGCGGTCTCGCCCTTATCAATTCGCGACGTACCTTGACTCTTTTCACCTTGGGGCGGGGCGACAGCAGCAGTTACAGGCTCAGGGACGCGGACATCGACGCCGGCCCGCCGTAATTCCTCGAGCCTCTTGGCCGCCTTCTCGAAGGTGCTCATATTGGCGCCCTCACTTCAAGCAATTCGGCCAGAAACTGAAAACATCAGGAACACCGCGCCATACACGCATACGAGTCCGCATATCGCTGCGCCAAATGCAAAGTTGCTCCGCTTGTTAGCGCGTGCTAGAGACTCGGTCACCAGGATCGAAACTGTTCCAAGAACCGGCCTCTCGATCACCTCGCGGAGATCCCGCGCATCGTGAAAAGTTGGCGCAATCTGGCTTGCCGCGAAGCAGACACCGAGGCCAACCGCCAAAGCGGCAATCAATGCTAGAGGAAGTAGTTGCTTCCTATTTGGCCAGACAGGTGTCGGCGTCACCCGTGGTGGATCCACAACGCGAAAACTTGTGAGCCCACCAACCGCACCCATCTCACCGGACAGCGCGGCTTGCTCGCGTCGACTGACCAAAGACTCGTAATTTTTCTTCTGGACATCGTAGTCCCGGTTCAGCTGAGCATACTCCGCCTCGATCTGGGGAAATTGTTGCGCCATTGCGCGAAGTTGTCGATGCTGCGATTCGTGCTCTGCTGCCATTGATTGCAAAGATGCAATGTTCCCTTCGGCTTCGGCTAGCGAAATCTTGATCCGTGCAATCACCGGATTGGCCGAAAGCGGACTTGGCTTGTTCGTGGACGGCGGCGCGGCTCGTTTTTTTGCTTCGAGATCAAGCTGCCGTTGATCAAGCTCTCGTTGCTTTTGCGCGGCAAGCTGCTCAACAAGCTCCTTCGTGTTCTTCACGTCCGGATGAAAGTCCGTATATTTGCGCAATAATTCATCTAACTGCTTCTTCGCCGATTCGAGGCGCCCGTCAACTTCAGAGGTGAGATTGACTGTGGAAGGACTAGCAACCTCCACGGAGGTATCAATCAAAAAAATTGGCTCTTCTCCAGCCAACTCTCTTCTTAGAGCATCACGTGATTGCATCGCGGCCCGAAGCTCAATTCGGACGCGATCAGCGATCTTTGCAGCCTCCGCAATCCGAGCAAAGGAATCTTTTCCATCGGTCCCGAGCAGACCCATATGCTTGATCTTGAATTCTTTGACTCGATTCTCCGCTTCCTCAAGCTTCTTCTCGTAGTTGGAAATCTGCTCGCCGATGAATCGTTGGGCAGCGTCAGCGTCTTTCCGCTTATCGCCTTGACTAGCCGCAAGAAACATCGTCACAAGCCCTTCGACGATTCGTACGGCGTATCCTGGATCAGTGTCTCGAAACGAGACACTAAAGAGATTGTCACGACCCGCACTTATCAGCTTGATCCTTGCAATAAGAGAATCCACGATACGATCCTGGTCCGCGCCCTTGGTCCGTTCGGAATCCCCTCCAGCGCCCTTTAAGAGATTTTCGATATTCGGACGGCTGATAAGCGTCCGTCCCAACATGGCTGCCTGCACCGCAGTGTCCTGCTGAACTGCCAATCCGGACATCAACGGCCGCAAAATTGTCTGCGTGTCCATGTGTACACGCGCGGTTGCTTCGTACTGATCGGGAATTCTGTACACGACGGCAGCGACAATAATGCCAATAGCCCATGCGGCTCCGACCCCCAACCACCTTCGATCCCACATTCCCCTGAGGATCGTGTGAACCTGCCGAAGTAACTCGTCCATATCGATGACCGATCGAGGGTTGTTGCGACAATCGCAAACGGAAAGCGTGGAGCTTCTTAGCGCGTTGGCCTACGCCAAATCAGAACCAGCTTTGGGGCACGATCACTACGTCGCCCGGTCTCATGTCAACGTTTGCGGAAACATCGCCCCGCTTTACGAGGTCTTTCAGGCGGACGCTGTAGACCTTATTTCCATCCGCGACCCGCAGAATCCTTGCTGAATTGCCATCGGCAAAATCGGTCAACCCACCGACCGCGATCATCACGTCCAATAGAGTCATTTTTTGCCTGTACGCAAGCACCTGGGGACGAGTCGCTTCACCTATGACCCTAATCTGCTCGCTGTATGGGCCAATGAACTGAGTCACCACGACGGTTACCGTCGGATCGCGTACGAATTTGGACAATACCTTTTCAATGTCACGCGCGAGGGTAGTCGGATCCTTCCCGATCGCTGGCAGGTCCTCGACGAGCTGAGTCGTTACCTTCCCATCCGGTCGAACCGGAACACTCATTGAGAGTTCCGGGTGGCGCCAAACGATTATGTTGATCATATCGAGTGGTCCAATGAGATATCGATAATCCTGTGCGGCCGCTTGGGGTGGGGCCGGTGGATAAGTCGATCCACAAGCGGTAAGCCAACAAGCCAACACGACGATAATGAAACGCATCGATAGCAACCTAGGGAATGTGCGACTTTCCATGTATTTCATGATCCTCCTCCAGACCCGCGAGATAGAAGTCCATGGCCTACCAGCGCCACTATTCCTTGGCGCCGGTTTATAAGTCTATTCGTTTGTTGGGTCTGCGACAGTCACTAGCCACTTGGGCGAGGAAATATGCCTTACATGTTCGGACATTGCCTGTATCAGGAAGTCCGCCGACCCTCGCACGCATTACATAGCTGTTTGGGCGCTCACCATCATCGCAGATCTATCGTCCAATCTTGAGTGATCGACGCCAACGAAACGTCTAGACCTGTGAGCAGACCTCCGAGGCGCTACACTTAGACATGAAGGCGAGATTCAGGCCCTGGCGCCGAATCAAACGCCATTGATCCCGTCGGCTCAGCGCGCCCCGTCACCCGAAATTACAACGCGCGCGGTGTCGAGCAGAATCATAAGATCCAGGATCAGCGAGTTGTTCTTTACATAGTACAAGTCAAATTGCAATTTCTTCGCAGCCTCATCCGCAGTGGCTGCATACTGAAATTGAACTTGAGCCCATCCGGTGATTCCGGGCTTTACGCTATGCCGCAATTCGTAGAAAGGAATCCGCTGTCTCAGTTCGTTCACAAACGTAGGCCGCTCTGGCCGGGGACCGACAAAACTCATTTCTCCCCGAAGGACATTGAATAGCTGAGGTAGCTCGTCGATTCTTGTTCTGCGGATAAATCGACCGATCGATGTTACTCGCGAATCATTCCGCTGCGCCCATTGTGGACGCCCATCGATTTCGGCGTCGACTCGCATACTTCGAAATTTGAACAATGTAAATGGCTTGCTTCCCCGGCCGACACGCGTCTGTCGATAGATGATCGGACCGCTGTTTTCCCAATAGATGGCGAGCATAGTGATCAGGATGATCGGCGACGCAAGAACGAGCAACAGCGATGCGACACCAATATCGACCGTGCGTTTGACGAGCGAACGAATGAAACCCTGCTCAAAGCCATCGCCATAGATCAATCCGCTCGCCTTGATTGCGTCGAGTGGAATCTGCCCGGCGATGCGTTCAAGGAATTGCGCGGCCCCTGTCACTTTGATGCCCTGGGCGCGGCAATCGAGAAGTTGCCCGAGCGGGAGAACACCGCCTCGCTGCTCCCGAACCGCCACAATGATTTCTGTAACGCGCAGTCGGCGCGCGATTGACCATAGCGGTTCATCGGGTGAAACGATTCGCGAGGGATCTATAGCACCATCGCGAGTGGCATTAAGCGGATAAAATGAGGCGATGACCGCGCGCGTCAATCCTCGACGATTGAGTGCGTCCTCGACGGCGCAAGCTTCCGGGCCCGTGCCCACTACAAGAACGCGATATTGGAACAGTCCGAGATCTAGCAGCGCTCCGAAGAACGGCCTCCAGAGGATGCCTCCGGCGAGCGTAAGCAGCAAGACATTACCAATTGCGTTCTGGGCGAGATCCCCGTTCGGGACATTCGGAAAGACAAAATACGCGACAGGCACCCCTAGGGCGGTCGCCAAGACTATCTTCGTGAATTGACTCTTGGCGGCCGTCGGTCCGTCCGTGCGGTAAAGACCGATCGACGCACTAATGATCACCATTACGACGGCAAATACGAACGCCGGCAAATACGAGTGAAATGTCCATACGTCCGCAGGAAACTGCCGGTGAAAGTAGACACCGACGACGACTGCCGAGAAATACAGTAACGCTTCGACGGCCAACTGAAGCACCACGGAAAGCAGCGCGCTGTATCGAACTAGTCGGCTCATTGATCCTCCCAACGCCCTTTGCTGTAACCCATGAATCTAGATTGCTTTTCATGCGCAATCCGTACTTGGTTCACCCCGAGGACACAAGCATTTTGCATTTTTGTGCATTCATCGCCGGAAATTACTGGATCTCTCTGTCGGCAACTAAATGTTCGTCTCAATTTGGTCACTAGAGCCTTCGAGCCGCCCAACAACTCCGCGGATATCGAAGGCATCCGATCCAACTGTGACGTGGGATTGATGCTGCCACACGTATCAACGCACTGTCACTACGCGATCAATTGATAGTGTTCGAAAGTGTTCGGGTTACGTGCGCAATTGTTCCTAGGTTCAAGCGCAGTTTGCATAGTCGTTGCAGATGTGACGAATGCGAGTTCATGAACGGAGCGAAACCGTGGATGGCGCTAAAGGTCGCGTAACGACGCGGGCGCTCACGATCCCTCACGCGAGTCATAGTTGGCTCACTTCACTGTACCAAACGAAAACGCCCGCGGTTGCGGGCGCATTCATTTGGCGGAGAGAGAGGGATTCGAACCCTCGATACGCTCATCACGTATACACGCTTTCCAGGCGTGCGCCTTCGACCGCTCGGCCATCTCTCCGTGTCTAATTTTCGGCGTCGAATGTCGCAAAAACAACGACGCCCCTTCTGTCTGGGGCCGTGAGGATAAACGACCGTATTGCCATACGCAAATTTATGTCAATCCTTGGCAGATGACCACAAAATCGCGCCGGGACCACTTGCCTCATTAACCTTAGATCGGCTCCTTTATTTGTTCGAGAATCGCCGGATTCTCAAGGGTCGATGTGTCCTGGCTGATCTCTTCGCCCTTGGCGATCGCCCGCAATAGCCGCCGCATAATTTTCCCGGACCGCGTTTTGGGCAGATTGTCGCCAAACCGGATGTCCTTGGGTTTTGCGATCGAACCGATCTCCTTGCCGACCCACTCACGCAGCAACGAAGCAACTCTCTTGGCCTCTTCACCGGTCGGTCGAGGTCCTTTGGTCACAACGAAGGCAACGACCGCTTCGCCGGTCAAGTCGTCGGGCCGCCCGACGACTGCGGCCTCCGCGACCAATTCCTTGTTTGAAACTAGAGCCGATTCGATTTCCATCGTGCCGAGGCGATGGCCCGATACGTTGAGCACATCGTCGATGCGCCCCATGATCCGAATGTAGCCTTCCACCTCGCGGCTGGCTCCGTCACCGGCAAGGTAGTACTTCCCTTTGAAATCGTCGGGGTAGTAGCTCTTCTTGTATCGCTCCGGATCGCCCCAAATCGTTCGAATCATTGAGGGCCATGGGCGTTTGATCA
>JBJXGX010000232.1:0-25632 GCA_046160305.1 Burkholderiales bacterium | reverse complement strand
ATCGATTTTCCTTTGCGTCCGTTGCGTCCTTTGCTATTCCATTTTTCACCTAGCCTCACTCCTTATGGACCCTAGCGCACTGTTCGTCGTGCAGTGCCTGAATTCGTTGTCGCTCGCCGCGCTGTTGTTTTTCATCGCGCTCGGGCTGACGTTGATATTCGGCATCATGCGCATCATCAACTTCGCCCACGGCGCGATCTACATGTTCGGCGCCTACGTGGGTGTTTCCGCATTCCAACTCACAGGAAGTTTCTGGGCGGCCGTGGTGTTCGGGCCCCTTGCGGCCGCCGTTCTTGGTGTGGTGTTCGAGTGGGCAGCCCTTCGGTGGTTGTATGGGCGCGATGGATCCGCCTACCTGCTGGTCACGTTCGGGCTTGCGCTCATGCTTACCGAGGCGATTCGATTCGTGTGGGGACCGGATGGCCGGCATGTCGATCTTCCCGAGTCGCTTGCGGGCGTGGTCGAAATCATCGGTGAACCATTTCCGATCTACCGGCTGTTTCTGATTGGCGCGGGATTCGGAATCGCCGTTGGTATTTGGGCGTTTCTCATGCACACCCGGGCAGGATTGTTGATTCGCGCCACCGCGCAAAACCCGACCATGACCCACGCACTCGGCCTTGATGTGCGATGGATTCGGCGCGGCGTGTTCGGCATCGCCTGCGCACTCGCGGCCCTGGGCGGTGTGCTGGCAACCCCGCTGATCACGGCGTTCATGGGGATGGGCACCCTGGTCGTGATCGATGCTTTCGTGATCGTGATGATCGGCGGCATGGGCAGCTTTGTCGGCTCGGCGGTGGGGAGCCTCCTCGTCGGATTCTCACAGACATTCGGCAACTTCTACTTTCCCGATATCGCGCTCGGCGCAACCTACGCGCTGATGATCCTGGTGCTGCTCGTTCGGCCCGGCGGACTCTTCGGCGCAGAGGATTAGCTTTGCGAAGTAACCGGCGTTTTTTTGTCACCGCGATCGCCCTGCTTGCCATCGCCGCGCTATTGCCGCTTGTGACCGATGGTTTCCTGCTGCACTTTTGCACGGAGGCATTGATCCTCGGCTTGTTCGCGATGAGTCTCGACTTGCAGGTCGGTTACGCGCGCATGATCTCGTTTGGTCACGCCGGCGCCTATGCATTTGGCGCGTATGCCACAGCGTTGATTCTCATCCACCTGCAATGGGCATTGCCCTGGGCACTGCTGGGCGGCATGCTTGCCACGCTCGCCATCGCGCTGCCGGTCGGATGGCTCTGCACGCGGGGCACCGGTGTCGCCTACGCGATGCTGACTCTTGCATTCGCACAGCTAGGCTATGCGGTCGCCTACAAATGGCAGGGTGTCACGGGCGGCTCCGACGGGTTGCCCGGCATCAAGCGCGTGGCGGGGCCGTTCGCAATCGATTGGTTTGCATCGCGCCCGGGTTACTACTACCTGGTGCTCGTGGCACTGTTCGCTTGCTTCATCTTCTGTCGCGCATTCGTGCGCTCACCGGTCGGCACCGCGGTGATCGGCATTCGCGAGAATGAGCAACGCGCCGAGGCACTCGGATACAACGTCCGTGCGTACCGCGTCATCGTGTTCGCGCTCTCGAGCGCCCTTGCCGGCCTGGCGGGCGCGCTCTACGCCGGCTTCGCAGGATTCGTCTCACCGGAACTATTCTTCTGGACGGTATCGGGTCACGTGCTCGTCATGACCGTTGTGGGTGGCGCAGGAACGCTCATCGGCCCGATACTGGGCGCGCTCGCCATGTTCTCGCTCGAACATCAACTCTCGGCCATCACAAAGAGCTGGGGTTTCTTTCTTGGGCTCATCTTCGTCGTATTCGTCATTTTCGCCCCGCAGGGAATCTGGGGGCTTGGTGCGCAGCGCTTTTCGTGGCGCAAATCGACCGGCGCTTCGCCTGATGCCGAGCGGAAGGCGGGCGCATGAACCTGCTCGAATGCAGCGGTCTCAAACGGGCGTTTGGTGCATTCGTTGCGGTCGACAATGTTGATCTGTCCGTTCGTGAAGGTACGATTCACGCGGTCATCGGTCCGAACGGCGCCGGGAAGACAACGCTTTTCAATCTGATCGCGGGCGCGATCGGCAAGACCGCGGGTCAGGTGCGATTGGGCGGCGAAGATATTTCCGCGCTCGCACCGCATCGCGTGGCTGCGCGGGGCGTGGCGCGAACGTTCCAGATTACATCGCTCTTCCCGCAACTCACCGTACGAGAGAATGTTCGCGTCGCGGCACAGGCCCGACTTGCCGGCCGATGGCGACTGCTCGGTGGCGGCGCCTGTCGTGTCGAGAGCGAAGTCATCGCGTTGCATTGGATCGACCGTCTGTCCCTTGGCGCACTCGTTGATTCGATTGCCGGTGAGCTCTCGCATGGCGACCAGCGGCTCGTGGAAGTCGCGCTTGCGCTTGCGCAAACGCCGCGCTTGTTGATCCTGGACGAGCCCACGCAAGGCATGTCGATCGAAGAAACACATCACACCGTTGCAACGCTACGTGGCGTGTTGCGCGAATCGCGGACCACCGTGCTTCTGGTCGAGCACGATATGGATGTGGTCTTCTCGCTGGCCGATCGCATTGCGGTCCTGCATCGGGGTCGCAAGATCGCGGACGACACGCCCGAACGCGTGCGTGCCAATCCCGATGTGCAAGCCGCGTATCTTGGCGAGATCGACTGATGCTGCGCATCGACGATCTGCATGCCGGGTATGGAACAAGCCGAATTCTTCGCGGCGTGACGCTTAGCGCCGCATCCGGTCTCGTGACGGTCGTCGTTGGTCGCAATGGCGTTGGCAAGACCACGCTCCTGAAGACGATCATGGGGCTCATCAATGCCCGGAGCGGTCGCATCGACATCGACGAGCGCTCGATTGCAGGGCACGCGCCACATGAGATCGCGCGTGCGGGCGTCGCCTATGTACCCGAGGGCCGGCAGATCTTTCCGCAACTGACGGTTGCCGAGAATCTGCAGGTGGGGCAGCGGCGTCCATCGCGGCAATGGCCATCGGAGCGGCTCTTCACGCTGTTCCCGAATCTGGCCGAGCGGCTGCGCAATCCCGGCTCCTCGTTGTCGGGTGGCGAACAGCAAATGCTCGCGATCGCGCGGGCACTCGTCATCGATCCAACGGTGATGCTGCTCGATGAACCATCGCAAGGTCTTGCGCCAAAGATCGTCGCCGAACTCTCTAAGCTGATCCGCCAACTCGCACAAGAAGGCATCACGATCCTGCTGGTGGAGCAGAATCTCCGGCTCACCGAAGCGGTAGGCGATCGGATCCTCGTCATGCAGAAGGGCCAGATCGTGCATGATGGATCGGGCGAAGAGTTCCGCGCGAACGGCGAGGAGATCCGACGCAAGTGGCTGACCGCATAGGAATCTGCGCAAGAAGCCTCGCAGCTTCCTGATCGCCGATGCAGATAATTCGAGAACGCAGGATCACACCATGAGTTTCCAAACCCGACTCACCCCTGAGATGGCACGCAAGTACCGCGCCGCCGGCCTCTGGACCGACGAGACGCTCTGCCAAGTGCTGACGCGGCGCGCGGCGAGCACACCGGATCGCGAGGCCTTGTTCGATGGCACGCATCGCCTCAGCTATCGTGAGCTTGCCCACGGTGTGGATCGGATGGCGGCGCGCTTGCGATCGCTCGGCGTGAACGCGGGCGATATCGTGACCGTGCAAATCCCCAACTGGGTCGAGTTTGCGTTCGTATTCTTTGCGCTCGAACGGCTGGGCGCGGTGGCGATCCCGGTCAGCGTGGACTTTCGTAGCCGCGAGGTCGATTACATCATGCGATTCGCGGGCAGCACGGTATTCGTCTGCTGCGATCGTTTTCACGACTTCGATCATGTGGCGATGTTCGAATCTATCCGCGCCGGCATTGCGGGCGTGAAGCTTGTCGCCAATCTGCGTGGTCCCGCGCGCGCGGGCATCGCCAATCTCGATGACGTCGTGCACGCCACGGGCGCGCCCGACAATTTCGTCGCGGCGCAATCGGATGTCGATGCCATCATGCGAATGGCGTTCACCTCCGGCACGACCGGCAATCCCAAAGGCGTCACCCACAATCACAACACGACGCTGGCGGCGGCGCGCATCCTGAACGGCGATCAAGGATTGGGTGAAGACGAGGTCATGCTCATCTACCTGCCGCTTGGGCTCAACTGGGGCTACCTCACCCTCGTGCAATCGATCTTCAGTGGCGCGCGCGCGGTGCTGCTCGATCGATTTCGCGCCGGCACGGCGCTCGAATTGATTCAACGGGAGCGGGTCACCTATGTCCCGACCGCACCCGCTTCGATTACCGCGATGCTCAATGATCCCAAGCTTGCGTCCTACGACCTGAGTTCGCTTCGTCTGGTGATTACCGGTGGTGCCTCGGCACCGATCGAGACGATCCGTGCCTATCGCAAGCACATGATGGGGACGCTTCTCGAACTCTATGGAATGCTCGAGACCGGGTACCACACCTACACGAGAAAGTCGGACGATCCTGAGAAGGTGACCGGCTCCTGCGGCAAGCTCGCGAGCCACATGGGCCTTCGGATTGTGGATGATCAGTTCTTCGATCTGGCGCAAGGTCAAACTGGCGAGATCCTCTGCGATGGACCGTCGGTGCACTTGGGTTATCACAACAATCCTGCCGCCAATACCGAGCTATTCACCCCGGATGGCTGGTTTCGCACCGGCGATCTCGGGCTCATCGACGAGGCCGGCAACCTGCGCATCGTCGGGCGGCTGAAAGAGATCATCAATCGGGGCGGCAAGAAATTCTTTCCGCGCGAGATCGAGGAGATCCTGTATCAGCATCCGAAGGTCATGTATTGCGCGCTGGTTGGTGTTCCCGATCCGCGCCTCGGGGAACGCAATCATCTGTTCGTCGTCCCAAAAGGGGAAGCACCGACGTTGGATGAGCTTGTTCAGTTTCTCGGTGACTCGGTGGCCACATACAAATTGCCCGAGCAACTGGAGATCGTTGCCGCACTGCCGTTCACCCCGACCGGAAAGATCCAGCGGCATGTGCTGGTGAAGCAGTTGTTGGCCCGAACACCTGGAACGTAAGTTTTGAACCGCAGAGGATACTGAGGATAAAGACGACGCAGGGGATTCTGAATAATCCGACTCGTTGCACAATCTGTGTCTGTCTGCGGGGTGGAAATCTCGCTAACTTCACTCGTTTGCATTCCTCTGCGTCCTCTCTGTCCTCTGCGGTTCATCTTCGGACTTTTAGTTGACTAAAAAGGAAAACCATGTCCAATCCCTACACCCACTACGAACGTCTCAAGCTTGATCGTCCGCATCCTGCTGTTCTGCGGATCACCATTTCCAATCCCGGTCAGATGAACGCAGTCGATCCGCGTACGCACACCGAACTCACCGAAATCTGGCGTGACATCGATGCCGATACTGAAACCAATGCAGTGATCGTTACCGGCGCTGGCAAAGCATTCTCGGCGGGCGGCGATTTGTCGCTCGTCGCGAAAATGGCCGAGGACTTCCAGACCCGCTGCAAGGTGTGGAAAGAAGCCAAGGATATGGCGTACAACATGATCAACTGCGGCAAGCCGATCGTCTCGGCGATCAATGGCGCCGCAGTGGGCGCAGGCATCGTGGTCGCGTTGCTGGCCGACATTTCGATCGCGGGCAAATCGGCCAAACTGATCGATGGACACACCAAGCTCGGCGTTGCCGCGGGCGATCACGCCGCCATCATCTGGCCGCTGCTCTGCGGCATGGCGAAATCAAAGTACCACTTGCTGCTCTGCGAACCGATCGATGGTGAACAGGCCGAGCGAATCGGTCTCGTATCACTTTGCGTGCCCGACGAGACGCTGCAGGCCAAAGCGCT
Source organism: Burkholderiales bacterium (assembly GCA_046160305.1). Classification (GTDB taxonomy): domain Bacteria; phylum Pseudomonadota; class Gammaproteobacteria; order Burkholderiales; family SG8-39; genus SHXR01. The sequence continues at coordinate 19,791 of JBJXGX010000232.1, read as the reverse complement.
CGAAGTGGCAACGCGCTTGGCAGAAGGATCCCCGAGCGCGATCCGGTGGACCAAGTATTCACTGAACAATTGGCTGCGCATGGCCGGACCGACATTCGATACCTCACTTGCGCTCGAACTGCTTGGATTCTCGGGGCCAGACGTACTCGAGGGCGTTGCGGCATTGCGGGAAAAGCGTCCGCCGAAGTTCGAGCGCAACAGCGTCGTTTAAGCAAGCGGAATCCTTGCCGGGAGAACGTCAAATGAATTGCATGCGATGGTTCGGGTGGTTGGCAGGAATGGCGATCGGGGTGACGCATGCGCAGGGATATCCAACCAAGCCCGTTCGCATGATCACGCCGTTCCCGGCCGGACCGGCGGATGTGCTCGGTCGAATTGTCGGCGATCGACTCGGCAAATCGCTCGGCCAACCCTTCATCATGGAATCGCGCCCCGGTGCGGCGGGCAATCTCGGCACGGAGCAGGTCGCGCGGGCCGCGCCCGATGGGTACACGCTGCTGGTGGCGGTCAATTTCACTTTGACATCCAACCCGCATTTGTACGAAAAGCTCCCATTCGATCCGTTCAAGGATTTCGCGCCCGTGATCGCGATGGCATCATTCGACAGCGTGGTCATCACGCACCCGTCTGTACCAGCGCGCAACTTGCAGGAGTTCATCGACTACGCCAAGGCCAATCCCGGCAAGCTCAACTACGCTTCGGCGGGCAAAGGCAGTCCGGGCCACGTTCTTGGCGAGCTGTTCATGCTGAAGACCGGGACCCGCCTCGTGCATGTCCCATACAAAGGGAACGGGCCCGCGGTGCAAAGCGTCGTCGCCGGGGAAACAGCGCTCATGCTGACGCCCACGACCGTCGTCACGCCGCACATCAAAGCCGGGCGCGTTCGGGCACTGGCGGTCTACTACACCGATCGAAACGACGATTTACCCGATGTCCCTTCATTGGAACGGCAGGGACTCTCTGGATTCGACCAGCAGAGCCTGCCGAGCTGGTACGGCATCCTCTCGCCAGCCGCCACGCCACGCGATATCGTTCACAAGCTGAATGCGGAGATCAATCGAATCCTGCGCGAGCCCGATGTCGTACCGCTGTTGCATGCAGGCCGATTTATGGTGATCGGCGGCACACCCGACGAGTTCGGAACGCTGCTAAGAACCACCTACAACGCGTGGGGCAAAGTGATTCGGGAAACCGGTATCAAGGGTGAGTAGCACCGAAACGAAGGAGGTTTCCGCCCGAGGAACGATGCCCGCCACGCGTATCGGCGTCGGCATTTTCTTCATGCTCACCGCGGTGACGCTGTTTCCAGTCATGAACGGACTGGTCAAGCTGCTGTCCGGCAGCTACGACGCCGTGCAAATCGTATGGGCGCGCACCGTCGCGCACCTTGTCTTCGTGTTGATCCTTTTCATGCCGCGACACGGCGTCGCCATCCTACGGTCGCGACAGTTCGGCACACAATTCAAGCGCTCGTTGCTGCTGATGGTGTCGACCCTCTGTTTTTTCGCTGGTGTCAAATACGTGCCCCTGGCCGAATCGGCTTCCATCAGTCTGGTCGCACCGTTACTCGTGACGATGTTGGCCGTTCCGATGCTGGGCGAACGCATCACGGTCGGTCGGATGTTTGCGGTCGTGAGCGGCTTCGTGGGCGTCATCATCGTGATCCGACCCGGCAGTGATGCCTTTCATTGGGCCGCCATTCTCATCGCCGTCAATGCGCTGTTCTACGCCTTGTATCAGGTGTACACGAGGATGGCCGCTTCGTCCGATTCCCCGGAAACGTCGGCGGTGTACAGTGCCCTCGTCGGTTCAGTGCTCACATCGCTCGCGGTACCGTTTTTCTGGACGACACCAACGCACCTGTTCGATGTTGCGATCCTCACCAGCGTCGGGGTGATCGGTGGACTCGGACATTACTTCGTCGCCCGCGCGATGAGCAACGGACCGGCCAACATCATTTCCCCATTCCACTACTTCCAGTTGATCGGATCGGTGATCGTGGGCTATCTGCTCTTCGGTGATCTGCCTACGGCCTATACATGGTTCGGTGCCGCAATCATCGTCGGCTCCGGCCTTTATCTCGGTTGGAGCGAATCGCGACGGCGCAAGTTCTGAGGGGGCGTTTCCGGTTCCGCCACCAGCCGATCTCGCTGGTACAAGATCAGGACTCGCCCCACACTTCCCTCGCCACCTCAACGACCCGCTCGAGCTTCCGCCACTGCTCATCGACGGTGAGCAGATTGCCGTGATGCGTACTGGAGAATCCGCACTGCGGCGACAAGCAAAGATTCTCGAGCGGCACGAACTTCGCTGCCGCATCGATGCGACGCTTGAGGTCGTCCTTCGATTCGAGTGTTCCCGATTTCGACGTCACGAGTCCGAGCACGACTTTCTTCGTCTTGGGCAGATACCGCAACGGCGCGAATGTACCCGAGCGATCCGAGTCGTACTCCAAAAAAAATGCATCGACGTTGGCCGAGAACATTGCTTCGATGACCGCGTCCTGATAGCCGCCGGCCGCGAACCAGGTACTGCGGAAATTGCCGCGGCACGTATGCATCGTCACCGTCATCCCGGCCGGGCGGTTCAGTAGCGCGCCATTGATCGCGTTGGCGTAGTCAGTGGCAAGGGTGCTCGGGTCATCACCATTCGCGCGAAAATTGTCGAGCACCTTCGGATCGCAGAGGTACGAAAAACTCACGTCGTCGAGCTGCAGGTAGGTGCAGCCGGCGGCGGCGAAATAGCCGATCGCGTCGCGATACGCGGTGGCGGCGTCCGACCAGAATTCCTTCAGATCGGGATACACCTCGCGAGACACGGCGTTGCGACCGCCCCGGAAATGGAGCGTCGCGGGCGCCGGGATGGTCATCTTCGGTGTCTTCTTGGCAACCGATTTCAAGAACGCGAAATGATCGACCATGATCGGCTTCGTGCATTTCACCTTGCCGACGATGCTTGCCATCGGCGGGACATCCTCTGCTTGAAACGTCAAGCCCTCGATCTTCTTCAACGCGACGCCCTCTAGCTGCCTGACGAAATCGAGATGCCAAAAGTCGCGACGAAACTCACCATCGGTAATCGCCTCGAGCCCGATCGCTTCCTGCTTCGCGACCGCTTCGCGGATGCAGCGATCTTCTATGGATTTCAACTCGGCAGCGGGCAACGTACCCGCCTTGAACTTCGCGCGGGCATCGCGCAGCTCTGGTGGGCGCAGCAGACTACCGACGTGATCAGCCCGAAATGGTGGCTTCATGGATGTTGTGCTCCTGTTCGACCGGTGGCGGCGATGGTGCGCCAAATTCAGTGCCCGTTCAACCGCCACCCCAAGAATCGCGGTTGCCACCGCCCTGTCAACGCGAATGATGCTTGCCCACATTCGGGGTACCGGGTAAGGTCAGTGCCCACCACCCCCGATGCGCTGCGACCGCCCTGGTGGCAAGCGGCACATTTCCCCGATTCAATCGATGACCACTGTCGATTTTCGTCCGCCGCGTCCCGGCCGGGTTGGCCGCGGAATCCTCTTCATGTGCGGCGCGGTGGTGCTGTTCGCGTTCATGAATGCGCTTGTCAAATTGCTATCGAATCAGTACGACGCGGTGCAACTCGTCTGGGCGCGGATCCTCTCGCATTTTGTGTTCATCCTGCTCATCTTCGTACCGCGTTCGCGTCTCGCGGTCCTGCGCACTGTGCGGCCCGGAACGCAACTCATGCGCTCGACGCTCCAGCTGTGCTCCACAGCGTGCTTCTTTTCCGCGCTGCATTACGTGGCCCTGGCCGAAGCGATATCGATCAGTTTTCTCACCCCTTTGATCGTCACTTTGCTCGCGGTGCGCATGCTGGGTGAAGCGATATCGGCGGCTCGGCTCATCACGATACTGGTCGGACTCTGCGGGGTGTTGATCGTGATCCGACCCGGCAGCGACGTCTTTCAATGGGCCTCGCTCCTGATCCTGGCGAGCGCCTTCTTTTACGCGAGCTACCAGGTACTCACCCGTCGCGTCGCGTCGGTCGATAAGCCGGAAACATCGGCGTTCTACAGCGCGTTAGTGGGAACGATCGTCACGTCGATCGCGGTGCCCTTCTATTGGCGTACACCGGACAGTGCATTCGATATCGCCGTGATGGCAAGCCTGGGCGTGCTGGGCGGGCTCGGGCACTACCTCGTGGCGCGCGCGCTGTTCAATGCGCCGGCCAACATCGCTTCGCCATTTCAGTACTTCCAGCTCGTGGTCGGTGTAATCCTCGGATTCCTGATGTTCGGCGACATCCCATCGATCTATACCTGGATCGGCTCATCGATCATTGTCGCGAGCGGGCTCTACCTCGGATGGAGCGAGTCACGGAAAGCGTAATGCGCCGGGTGAAGATCGTCGCGTACGAAGCTCGGGGCATTCATTCACGTTCGAGCGATGCGTTGGCACGCGTTGATCGAAGTACGCGTTGATCGAAGTGATTGGCGTCTGGTCGAGGTTACGCGCCACAAACGCGGCGTCATGGCAACCAATCCAAGCTGTCCGCATAGTTGCGGCGCCGAACATTGCGGCCAAGCGATTCTTCTCCACTTGCCTGATCAAGCACCAATGCGTTCGTCGCCTGAATATCCCTTGCAGCCGCCTCGACGCTACGCGCCAGATGCACGCTACGCCCGCTCGCGGCCTTGATCTCAATGGCGATCCGCCGCGTTCCGCGATCGAGTACAAGGTCGAGCTCGGCACCGGCGGCGGTGCGCCAGAAGAAGCATTGCGTATACGGATTGGCAAGTTTCTCGCGACGGATAAGGTCCTCGATGACGAAGGTCTCCCAGCTTGGGCCTCGAATCGGATGCGAGTCGAGCATCGCATGCGAGTCGATGTTCAACAGATGATGCAGCAATCCGGTGTCACGCAGGTAGATCTTCGATGCCTTGGTGACGCGCTTGCCGATATTGACGAAGAAGGGTGGCAAACGACGAATGAGGAACGTCTGTTCGAGGATGTCGAGATACCTTTGGACTGTCCCGTGCGATACACCGAGCGAAGCACCGAGCCGGGATGCGTTGACGAGTTGGCCTTGTTGGTGCGCAAGCATCGTCAGCAGGCGCCGCAGCAACAGGGGCTGCGCCGCGACACCAAGCGCGGGGAGATCGCGCTCGGTATAGAGCCTGAGATAACCTTCCCACCAGTCCCGAAAGTCGCCCTTGAGCGCGTCGGGAAATCCACCTTTCAGCCACAGCTCCTGCCAGCGTCGACGAGGAGACCCGGCGCGCGCTTCGGCGGCCGTCAACGGGTCGAGCTCGATCAACCCGATGCGCCCTGTGAGCGACTCCGAAACCTGCTTGACGAGCGCCGGCTGCGCCGAGCCGAGCAGGATGTATCGCCCCTTGCGGGCGCGCCGTGCATCGATCGCTCCGCGCAACGCCGCGAACAGTTCGGGAACGCTTTGCGCTTCATCGAGGATGACTTGATTCGACCCCAGTGCTTCAAGTTGGTGCGCGCAATCGGCCGCGAACAGGGCGCGTCTTCGCGGCTCTTCGAGGTCGAGATAGACCGCGCGGGTGAAGGCTTCCCGCGCGAGGGTGGTCTTGCCCACTTGGCGCGCGCCAACAATCAGCACAGCGGGGAATCGGCCGGCCAGCTGACGCAGACGCTGAATCGCTGTTCGTAGATACATACCTTGCATTTTGTCAGCAGCATTTACAAAATGCAAGCCAACGAATCTGCCCTCGGCATGCTTCCTGCGTCGCCGACTTGATCGTCGTCTTCGCCCGCATGCGGACCGATCGCCGCACCGGAATACCGCACGCCGCCGCCTTATTCAAGCGAACAGCGAATTCGGGCCGCATCGGCAGCTCGACGGGGATCGCCCCAGGGCTCAGCAGGCCTGAGGAGTCCGGAAAGTAACTGCGGAAAAACGTCGCGGGCAAGCGGAGCGCTCCACTCACGTTGATGATTCGATCGATAGTCAAAAGAGACAAACCCGGCGCAGTGCGGCGCGTACCGTACCTGCGGAACATCGGGCCCCGCGTACGGCGTCGACACGAGACTTTCGCTTTCGCCTCGATCATGTCATCGTCTCGGTCCATCGCCGGCGTGCATCCGACCGAGCAACAACCCTTTTCCAACGTTTTCAACGACCACTTGTCATCATGACCGATCCGCAGCCCTCCTACCATCCCTCGCCAAGCCGCCCCAAAATCCAACTTCCATCGGGGGCATGCGATGCCCACTTTCATATTTTTGGGCCGCATGGCATCTATCCGCTGGCGCCCGATCGAACGTATACGCCGGCCGACGCGCCCAGGGAAACGCTCTTTGCACTGCACGCCCTGCTCGGCGTCGAACGAGGCGTCATCGTTCAGTCCGGTTCGCACGGATACGACAACACGGTGGTGGCCGATGCCATCGCGGAGAAGCCCGATGCCTACACGGGCGTGGCCCTTGCACCGGTATCGATCAGCGATGCCGACCTGCGACGCCTCGATGCACAAGGCCTCTGCGGTGTGCGCTTCAACTACATGAAACATCTTGGCGCGGGCGCACCACTTGACGATGTGATCGCGTTGAGCAGGCGTCTTGCGCCGATCGGTTGGCATCTGCAGATCCATATGGAGAGCGGGTTGATCGCCGACATGGCACCGAAGCTCAAGCAATCCGCGGTTCCGGTCGTCATCGATCACATGGGCCGGATCAACGCATCGTTTGGTCTCGATCAGGCGCGCTTCCGGCATCTGCGCGAACTGCTGCAGGACGATCGCTTCTGGGTGAAGGTGAGCTGTTGTGAACGCGCGTCACGCAAGGGCGCACCGTACGACGACGCGGTGCCGTTCGCGCGGGCACTCGTGAGCGAATTCGGCGATCGAACATTGTGGGGCACCGATTGGCCCCACCCGAATGTGGCAGGCGGCGCGCCCGACGATGGTGTGCTGGTGGATTTGCTGTCGCAGATCGCGCCATCGGCCGCGGAGCGCCAGGCGCTCCTGGTCAACAATCCGGCGCGGTTCTATCACTTTCCGCGCAAGACCAAACAATGAGCAAGCGACTGCAAGACAAGGTCGCGATCATTGCCGGCGCCGGGTCGGTCGGCCCCGGATGGGGCAATGGCCGCGCTACGGCGGTACGCTTCGCCGAAGAAGGCGCGTGCGTGTTCGCAGTCGATCGCGACGCGGAATCACTTGTCGAGACCGTGGAGCGGGTCAAAGCGCTCGGTGGATCGATCGTCACGCATCACTGCGACGTGACGCAAAGCGCATCGATTGCCGCTATGGTGCAAGCGTGCATGGCCGCATTCGGACGCATCGATGTACTCGTCAACAACGTCGGCGGCTCGGCGTCGGGTGGGCCGGTCGAGATGTCCGAAGACGTATGGGACGCGCAGGTCGATCACAATCTGAAGAGCGTGTTTCTTGGCTGCAAGCATGTGCTGCCGATCATGGAAAAGCAGGGCGCGGGCGTGATCATCAATCTCGCCTCTACTTCAGGCATGCGCTGGACCGGCTCGGCGCAGGTGGCCTATGCGGCGACCAAAGCGGGCGTCATCCAACTTTCCCGCGTGGTGGCGGCGCAGTACGCGTCGCGCGGCATCCGCGTGAACACGGTCGTACCGGGACAATTGCATACGCCGATGGTGGAGACGCGCCTTGCAAAGCAGCGCACGGGCGGGGACATCGAGGCGCTGCTCAAGCAGCGTCAGGCGCGCATCCCGATCGGCTTCATGGGCGATGGGCGGGACACTGCCAATGCGATCCTCTTTCTCGCCTCGGACGAAGCGCGCTTCATCACCGGCACGGAGATCGTCGTCGATGGCGGGATGACCATTCGCTGCGATTGACGGGCGCACCGCATCGCGATCAGCTTGGCGCCGGGCCCTCGGCGATGAGTTGGCCGATCACGGCGCCTAACTGCATGTCGTCGACCTGTCCAAAGTGGCTCAGTCGCACACGGCCTTGCCGGTCGAACAGCACGAGGCTCGGTGTGCCACGCAATCCGTAGGCTTCCATCGTCAGTGGTATCGGTCCGCTTGCGCCGGCTTGGTCGATCCCCACCGGGAACGGCACACGGTATTCATGGATGAACACCCGTAGCGCATCGGGACCCATGACGTCATGGTGCTCGAATACCGTGTGCAGGCCGATGACCGCAACGTCCTTGGATGGAAACAGATGGTGGACGCGAATCGCCTGAGGAATACCGTGCGAGACGCAGCCCGGACACAACATCTGAAACGTGTGCAGCACCACGACACGACCCCGCAGCGCCGCGAGCGTCACGGGCTCGGCGGTGTTGAGCCACTGGCTCACCTGCAAGGCCGAGGCGGTATCGGTTGAGGGAGTCATCGTGTTCATCCTTGTCGTTGAAGCGACGCGTTCATCGCTTACCGCCCCTCGCGAGCGGCCGAAACTTCGTCTCCGGCTTCACACCTCTTGCTCGTTGTTGTTCGCTGATCAATCCGTTGTCAAGGTAACGGCCGAGAACCGCCCGCTTCGCCGCTTCGTCCCACTCGGGCGACCAGTCGCCAACCGGCTCGCCGTGCCATGGCGGTTGCGGGCGGAGTGCGGGCAGGCCAAGCTCAGCCCATAGTTCACGCGCGCGTTCCATGTATTCCTTCTTCGGCAGCGCAAGCGGTGGCATTGGCGCCTTCATCGTTGCGTCGATGAGCAGGGTCGAGTCTTCTCGCGTGCCATGCTCGCGCGTCGGGCCATGGCCAAGCCCGCGATGGCCGAATATCTGGATGTCCTCGATCGGGTTGGCGCGATACGCGATTGCCCACAGCAGTGCATCGGCATTGTCTGGATGAATATCGTCGTTCACCGCCACGCAGATCTTGCCGGTGTCGCTCTTGAAGTTCGCCGCGCCATGAAGGCCGCGCCAGATTTCGGTGCGCGGTACGTCCTTCGCGTAGGTGACCAGCACCACGCGGCGTAGCGCGGTCAGCGGTTCATGCAGCGAGACGCGCTTGACGCCTTTGATACCGAGCGCATCGCGCAGATACGCGAGAAACAAAGGCTCGTAGGCGACCCGCTTCATCACGCTCGACTCCGAAGGCGTGACCTGGCTGATATAGGACAACACGATCGGATTGCGCCGATGCGTGATGGCCGTCACCTCCATCGGCATGTTGAACTCTTCCAGCGCCACATGACCATGCGATTCACCGAACGGTGCCTCGGGTTCGCAGTACTCGGTGTCGATGAAGCCCTCGATGACGATCTCGGCCTCGGCCGGGACGAAGAGATCAACAGTTCGCGCCTTGACGACATTGATCGGCACACCGGCCAGTCCACCGGCAACCGTGAGCTCATCGACACCAACCGGCAGTTTTTGCGGTCCGACGAAGGCGACGCATGGTGGACATCCGAGCACGATCGCGCAAGGCATTAGCTTCTTGCCTCGCTGCTGGTGCTTTAGATAGTGAACATAGCCGCCGGCGCCACCGGTGCGCGTTGCCATGCGGACAACCAGACGATCGGTCGCCTTCAAGGCCGCGCGATACGTCCCCATGTTCTGCACACCGGTCTCGGGATCACGCGTTATGACATTGGTTGCAGTGAGCGTTGGCGCCGCATCGAATCCGGGCGTGGAGACGGGAATCGGCAAGCGATCAAGACCGTTGCCCTCGCCTTGCAACGCGGCGCCTTCAAGCACCACTTCCTGGCAGGCCGCGTGCTCGACCACGCGCGGCGCGATCGGGAGCGCAATGGCGTTATCCCATTTGGCCGGGATCTGATCCACGGGCACCCCCATGCCGACCGCGTAGATGTCGCGGTTGGCCGCGATCGCGCCCACCAGCACCGGCATCGAATACTTTCGGCCACGACCATCCATGACATGGGTAAATAGAAACGCCTTCCTCTCGCTCTCGGCCATGCCGCCCACGAACTGCCAGCGCACGAGCGGATGTAACTCGGAATCCTTATTGATTGCGCGATCGATCGTGTGGACCAGCCCTTTGGCCTGGAGTGCAGCGAGGTGCTGGTGGAGATCGGGGTAGCCGCGGTGTTCCGTCATGGTCCTTTCGGCGCCTTCGCATCGAGGAATTCCCGCAGCTTCGTCGCGCACTCGTTCGCGTGGGAGAAAGGCATGCCATGTTTTGCATGCCCGATGACGTTGAACCACGCGCCCGGCACGCGCTGGTGCAGATCAACAACCGTTTCCACCGGAATGAACGGACTGGCATCCGGATGCAGAATCAGCAACGGGCAAGACAGTTTCGCAACTTCGGGGCGCAGGTCGGTGCCAACGAGCACACCGAGCGCGTTCAACACGGGTTCAGGTGTCCACGCTTCCTGCATGCGGGCAAACCATTCCCATCGCGTCGGGTCGAGTGCGCCGTCATGAAAACGATCGCGCATGAAAACGTCCGACCAGCCCTTGACGCCTTGTTCGTCAAACGTCTTCTTCCAGGCGTGGACCTTCTGGATCGTCAAGCCAACATGCGCAGCATTGCTCATGATGAGCGTGGCAATGCGTTGCGGGTTTAGCAGTGCATAGTTGAGCGCAATCGTCCCGCCGATCGATTCGCCAAGCACATGGGGGCGTTCCACCTCGATCGCGTTGGCAATCGCCAGCACGTCGCGCGACAGCAGATCAAGCGACCATTTGAAACCCGGGCCCGGCATGTGTGAGCGGCCATAACCGCGCATATCGAATCGCACGACGCGATACCGATCGATAAGATGAGGCAGCCATTCCGCCCACATCCCGGCGCTGCCGCCGATCCCGTGGTGAAAGATGATCGTCCCGGGTCGATCGACCCATGGGGCGACCAGATCAATCACCTCGTAATGGAGTTTCCCTTCTTCGGTGGTGGCGAATGGCATCGTGAACGTTCGCTTTCGGGTGGTGGGGCGCGGGGTTGTATCGTCGCACAGACTCCGGTCGGGGATGTTGGGTAGACTTCGGCCAAGAACTTCGAACCCCCATGGAGGCGCCCCATGAAATTCGTCCTGTATTCCTCTGGCGACGTTCGCCAGCTTGCCCCCGGCCTGCTCACCGATCGCGGTGTCGTCGATCTTTCGCATGTCGTGAAGAAAAGCTATACGCCGCAGCTCACGATGCAAGGACTCATCGACGATTACGATGTCCTGCGCCCGGCCTTGGAGGGGCTCGCGGCCTATGGATCGGCGGTCCCCTTGGCCAGCGTGCGACTTGGCCCGCCGCTGCCGCGTCCGGGCAAATTGCTTTGTTGCATCGCGAACTACTGGGAACATGCGCAGCGCGAAGCCCGCCCGCTCAACATGTTCATGAAGAACACCGATGCAGTCGTCGGCCCGGGCGACACCATCGTACTGCCCGAGTTCACCGAGCCATGGATCTTCATGCACGAAGCGGAGCTCGCCATCGTGATCAAGGGTCCGGTCAAGAAGGTGAGCCGCGCGAACTGGCGGAGCGCCGTTTTCGGTTACACCTCGTTGATCGATGTTTCGGCGCGTGGCGAAGGCCGCCGAACCTGGCCCGCGTCGATTCCCGCAAGCTGGATGGGCAAGTCGTTCGATACCTTCGCGCCGCTTGGCCCTTGCATCACCACGGCCGACGAGATCCCCAATCCGAACAACGTCGTCGTGAAATTCTGGAACGATGGGCAACTGCGGCATCACTACAACACCGATGACATGGAACATCCGGTACCCGAGCTGATCGAATGGGCATCCACGATCTGCACGCTCAACACGGGTGATGTGATCGCCTGCGGCACGAACCACGAAGGCCTTGGCGCGTTGCAGGACGGCGAGAAAGTCGAAATCGAAGTCGCGGGCGTCGGCAAGATGGCGTTGAACGTCGTTGATCCTCTCAAGCGCAAATGGGAACGCGGCGTGTACATGGGCGCGGACTCGACCAATGTCGAGGCGGTGAAGCGCAATCGTCCTGCCGGTGCAAAATAAGAAGGACCATTCATGAAACGATTGATTTACGCCTTCTTCGCCTGCGCGGTCACGAGCGCATTGCCCGCCTTCGCGCAAGACAAGATCGAGCTCAAGGCTTCCATCTTTGCGCCACCCACGCATGGCTTCATGGTGGATGTCCTCCAACCCTGGGCCCAGGAAGTGGAAAAACGCACCGGCGGCAAGCTTGTCATGCGCCTTTTCGCAGGCAATTCACCGTTCGGGAATGTAGCGAATCAATCCGATCAGGTGGCTGCCGGCGTAACGGACATCGGCTTTGGATTGAACGGCGTGCCCCGGGGCCGTCTGCCGCGCACGTTACTGATGGACCTGCCGCTCATGTCGCCGACTTCGTACGCCGCGACGAACGCGCTGTGGGCCATGTTGCCGACGCATCTCGCCGACGACTACAAGGGCTTCAAGGTGCTGGGCCTGCATTGCCACAATGCGGGCGATTTCTTCACGCGAGACAAGAAGGTTGAGAAGCTCGATGACCTGAAGGGGATGCGCATTCGCGCGCCAAGCTCTCAGGTCCAGGCGCTACTCACCTTTATTGGTGCGACACCTGTCACGATGGGCCCCGCGCAAATCTACGAAGGCCTCGAGAAGGGCACGCTCGATGGCATTTCGATGGTGTACGACGGCGTACGCGGTTTCCGCCTGGAAGGCCTGCTCAAGCACGCGTACTCGGCGGCCATCTACACGACCTGCTTTCATCTCGTCATGAACCAGAAGAAATTCGATAGCCTGCCCGGGGATTTCAAGCAGGCGATCGACGAGACGACCGGTGCGGCCTGGACCAAGCGCTTTCCCGAGCTCTGGGATCGTTGGGATGAAGCAGGTCGGCAGGCCACCGCCGCCAAGGGCGTGCAGGTGGTCGCAGTCAGCGACCAGGCGCGCGAGCAATGGCGTTCGCAGTTCAAGCCGCTCATCGATCAGCAGATCGCGGAAACCGAAAAGCAGGGAGTGCCCAACGCGCGGGCCATCTACGACGAGATGGTGAAGCAGGTGGCGCGCTTCTCCAAGAAATAATCTTCGGCGCACGGGCCGTTCCGCTTGAGAACGGCTCGCACTCAGCACGCCACTTGCCTACCCCATGCTGCGGAAGCTCTACAACGCGATGGATCGCATCGGTGAATGGCTCGCCTTTGCCGGCATGATCCTGATTACCGTTGCCATTGGCGCCTCGATGGTCGACATCGTCTGTCGCAAGACGATCGGGTTTTCGGTCATCGGCATCGACGACATCACGCAGCTTATGGTCATGTCCTGCATCTGTCTTTCCATGCCGCTCGCATATATTCGCGAGGGGCATGTCGGCGTGGAGTTCGTGACCGATCCATTGCCCCCGCGCGCATTGGCGGTCGTCCGGGCACTGGTGGCCGCGCTCACGACCATTTTCGTCGCTTTTCTCGTGCGTTATGCGCTCGGGCAGGCGCTACAGCAGATTGATCAAGGCAACAAATCGGCAACCCTGGCCATTCCGATTATTTGGTTCTGGGCGCCGTTGCTGATCGGACTGTCCATCTCGATCGTCGCCTCATTCACGCTCTTCCTGCGCTACCTCGTGGTTGCGGCGGGCGGCGTCGACAGCATCCCGCCGCGCAATACCGCGACGACCATGGAGACCGACTGAATGTCCGGGACGGCGATCGGTCTGACCGGCTTTGCGTGTGTGCTCGCGCTGATCGCGCTGCGTGTGCCGGTCGCCATCGCCATGGGCGCTATCGGTGCGATCGGCTACGGCATGGTGACCGGTTTTGGCACGCTCGGATTCGTCGTGGGGCGCGCGACATTCGAGTCCGTCTTTCCGATCAGTTTGTCCGTCGTGCCGCTCTTCGTGATGATGGGCGTGTTCGCGGGCCACGGCGGTCTTTCTCGCAGCCTCTACCAATTGGTTGCGGCATTCATCGGCCATCTGCGTGGCGGATTGGCGATGGCGACCATCGGTGCCTCCGCATTGTTTGGCGCGGTCTGCGGCTCATCGATCGCCACCGCCGCGACGATTGGCAAGATCGCGATGCCGGAGATGCGACGGCTTGAATACGATGACCGGCTTGCCTCCGCTTCGGTAGCCGCGGGCGGGACGCTTGGCGTGATGATTCCACCGTCGATTCTGTTTGTCATCTACGGCATCATGACCGAGACGCCGATCGGTGCGCTCTTCATCGCCGGTATCTTGCCCGGCATTCTTGGCACGCTTCTCTACATGTCGGCGGTCTACTATATGACCGCGCGCAATCCGGGGTTCGGCCCCGCCGGTCCGAAATCAACCGGCGCGGAACGATTGCGCGGCCTGCGCGAAGTCTGGCAGGTCGTGTTGCTATTCAGCGTGGTGCTGGGCGGCATGTATATCGGATGGTTCTCACCAACCGAAGCAGCAGGTGTCGGTGCGTTTGGCGCCATCATCCTCACCGCATTGTCGGGGCGCCTCACGATGAAAGTCTTGCGTGCGGGATTCGCCGAGACGGCGAGCACGACCGCGATGATCTTCATGATCCTCATCGGCGCGACCATCTTCAACTACTTTCTCGATTCAGCCGGCGCGACCCAGGGATTGATCGATTGGGTGAAGGCGCACAACTTCAGCAAATACGAAGTGCTGCTCGTGCTCTGCGTGTTCTACATCATCCTTGGTTGTCTCATGGACAGCCTGTCGATGATTCTCCTCACCGTCGGCGCGGTGTTCCCGCTCGTGAAAGCGGTGGGCTTCGATCCGATCTGGTTCGGCGTAATTCTCGTGACCTTGGGTGAGATCGGGATGATCACACCGCCCGTGGGGATGAATCTTTTCGTCCTCAATGCGACCGTCCCGAATCTGCCGCTGCAGACGATCTCGCGCGGTATCTTTCCGTTTGTCGTCGCCGACGTGGTGCGCATTCTCATCTTGGTGCTCTTTCCGGCGATCGCGATCTGGTTGCCGTCATTCATGGGCAAGTGAGAACGTCGCGGTATCCTTTCAGTCCCCCACGCACGAAGAAACCTAGCCATGCACATGCCATCGAAGATCATCGACATCTCGCAACCGCTCGACAACGACACGGTCGTCGATCCACCCTTCATGCGGCCGTCGATTCGTTACGTCACGGGCAAAGAGAACGCGAAACTCATGTGCGAGCTGTTTCCGGGCCTCAAAGAAGAGGATCTGCCGGGCGGCGAAGGTTGGGCGATGGAACATATCACGCTCGCCACGCACAACGGCACGCACATGGACGCGCCGTACCACTACAACTCCAAGGATCGTCATGGTAATCGCATGCCGACGATCGACGAGATGCCGCTCGACTGGTACTTTCGCCCCGGCGTGAAACTCGACTTCCGCAAATTCGATGACGGCTATGTGGCGACCGCCGCCGATGTCGAAGCGGAATTGAAGCGCATCGGCTACACGTTAAAGCCCATGGATATCGTGCTCGTGAACACCCACGCAGGCGACATGTACGGGACCGATCGCTACATCCACTCGGGTTGTGGTGTCGGGCGCGAAGCGACCAATTGGCTGACCGACCGCGGCGTGCGCGTGACAGGCATCGATGGTTGGAGCTGGGACGCGCCGTTCTCGAAAACCCTGGAGCGATGGATGGCCACCAAGGATCCGCGCATCATCTGGGAGGGCCATTACGCTGGTATCGACACGCCGTACTGCCATATGGAAAAGCTGCGGCATCTCGAAACGCTACCGCCATTCGGCTTTCACGTGGCGTGTTTTCCTTGCAAGATCAAGGCGGCGTCCGGCGGCTGGACGCGCGCGGTGGCGATGCTGGATTGAGGGGTCGGGTGAACGCGCTTCATGCAGGCGTTGCTACGAGGATGGCGCGTGCATCGCAACAATTCCCATTGCCGGAGGTGCGCTCGATCTCGCAGCGCACCTTCTCTTCAAGCATAAGGCTGTCGGCGAGGAATTTTGCGGCCCAGTTGAGATATTCGTAGCGACCATACTCCCCATCTACCGGGAACGATCCTTTCACACCGCCTCGCACATCGGGTACCCCGTCGAACACGACGGTACGCCGAACGAGGCGATTTCCCTCGAAGGCCGCCTCGGCGTAAAGCCGCTTGCCCGTATATTGATACATCAGCAGCCAGCAATGCGCGATTTGCGCGGTGCCGGTAAGGCATATCCAGGAAGTCGCCGCTGACCAATCCGATCGCAAACAACCCGGCAGGAAGCCTTTCGCGGCTTGCACACCAAGCAGCGCATCCGCAGTCCGTTTCGCAGCGTTGAGAAACGTCGGATCTTTGCTGAACCGGTACGCCTCGAGAATGCCGCGCAGCGCATAGCCTATCGTGTGCGTGAGAGGATTCGTAACGTCGTCCAGAGAGCATTCCCGAATCCAGCCATCGTCGCTCTGTAAGCCAAGTGCCCAGCGGACGTTCGCCAGTCCCGCTTCGCCGTAGCCGCGGTCGGGATCAATACGCGCGGCTTCAAACAATCCCCATGCAACGTGGGTTTCGTACGCCTTCTCACCCGCTGTCGCGAATGGGGTCGGATGCTTGCGCCAGCAACCATCGACATCCTGGGTCTTCACCAGCCAATCGGCCGCACGGTGCATGGCGGCTCGATACTGACCGAAAGCTTGTTCGGCCGCCGCCAGGCCTAGAAGGATCTGACCGGTGTTGAATGTCACGGGCACAACCGGCCGGGAATCGATCTTCCCACCTTGAAACCCACCGCACGGTAGCTGGATCGCGACCAGCCAATCAGCCATGCGCCGAGCGCGAGCCATCGCGTCGGCTTCACCGCCGCGCTGTCCATAGTCAATCAGCGTTGGAATGATGTAGCCGGTGGTCTCCGGGTAGGAGGTGGCCCAGCCATTGATCAGACTGTAATCACGCGCAACGCCGCCATCCTGGCTCTTCGATTCATCCTGGGCGCGGTAAAGCCAACCCTTCAGCCCGTCCAATACCCGCGCATTGCCCGGGTCGAATGTCGGCAGGCCCGACCGATCACGCCGCCTTTGGTCGCGCGCAGCCGCGGGAAGCTGGAGAAATTCGCGCAACCGTCGTGCGCTCGATCGCCAACGCCCGATCATGAGCGGGCAATCCAATCGGTTTGCAAGCGACCGACGGGTTCCACCGTTTCCGCAGCCGCATGAAGGTAAGCCGCCGCGCGGCGCTTGGCGCGAATATCTTCGAATACACGGTTCGCCTGTACTTCGCTCGTCCCAAGGGCGATTCCAAGATCGTGCGCCGGAACATCGTGGTCAATGGCCCATAGCGCGAGGTCCATTAGCGCGTACGGCAATGCGAAATAAAACTCGTCTTGCCCCTGTGGCAGCGTGTAGGTATCGGTGGTTGGTTGGGCGTTGCATATTTCAGCGGGCAGACCAAGCGCTTGCGCGATTGCATATACTTGCGTCTTGTAGAGATGCGCGATCGGTTTCAAGTCGGCCGCGCCGTCGCCAAGTTTTACAAAGAATCCTTGATCGTATTCAAGCCGGTTCGGCGTGCCGACCACCGCGTAGTTCAGGCGGTCCGCATGATGGTAGTCCAGGGTCTTGCGCACCCGCTGCTTGAAATTCGTGGCGGCGACGATTTGCAGATACTCGCGAATCGGCAGGCGCGCTTCCGCGGTGTGCCCGTGCGGGTCGGCAACCACGAGTTTGAAGAAATTGATGCCGCCCGCCATGCCACCGGCAATCACGATCTTGTTCTTCCATCCCTCTCTGTATTCGGGGAAGACTCTGCGGATCGCTTCGTCACGCTGTCGATAGCAGCCGAGTGCGTCGAGCGCCGGGGCGATGTCGATGACTTCGTGGCGAATGCCAAGGTGTGTTGCGAGTAAGCGTCCGCGCTCGGTGCTGAACCCACTGGAGTCGCGCTCGGGCATGAGAAGGCCAAAAACTTTGGCGGGTCCAACCGCGCGCACCGCCAGCGCGGCACTCACCGAGCTGTCGATGCCGCCCGAAATTGCAATGACGAATCCACGGCGGTGCAAACGCGTCGCGAGGGTATTCACCATCCAGCCGGCGATACGATTGATCTCGCGCGCGCAGTCCAATTCGAGGGCCACCGTGCCGAGGCGTGGGGTGCCCATCGCTTTCGCTTCGTTCAAGCGCCGACGGCGACGCGTTTGGAGCGCAGAAACTGCGCGATATTGTCCAGACTATCGAGATTCTCGGGCAGCATCTCGTTGTCGCCGACACGGATCCCGTATGCCTCTTCAAGGTGCGCGATCAGTTCCAGGAAACCCGTCGAGTCGAGCACATGATTCTCAAGGAACGAGTCGCTGTCTTGGAGCGCCACAGCGCGCGTGCCCATGATGAAATTGTCTTCAATGAAACGCCGCAGGCCTGCCTTGATCTGTTCCATCCCTCGATCCTTTCAACAGTCTTTTCAAGCGCGGGCGGCGCTACTGCTTACGTAGCGTTGCGTGCCGGACTTTTCCGGACTCGGTGCGCGGCAGCTCATCGATAAACTCGACAAATTTCGGCGCCATATGGCTCTCCAGGCGATCAAGACAATGACGGATGACGTCGCGTGAAGTGATGTTGGAATTCGATCGCACCGTGACATACGCCTTGATGGCCTCGCCCAG
This sequence comes from Burkholderiales bacterium, assembly GCA_046160305.1. Classification (GTDB taxonomy): domain Bacteria; phylum Pseudomonadota; class Gammaproteobacteria; order Burkholderiales; family SG8-39; genus SHXR01. The sequence continues at coordinate 1,396 of JBJXGX010000232.1, read as the reverse complement.
AGCAGGATCGGGAACCCCGACCACCGCACACCCAGTAACGGACTCGATCTGGTGAATCGCATTTTCGACTTCACGAGGCGCGACCTTCTCACCGCGCGTCTTGATTATGTCGTCCTTGCGTGCGACAAAATACAGATAACCATCGAGGTCAGTGCGAAATATGTCACCGGTGTAGAGGACATTCTCCCCGGCGATCGGGCCGGGACGGAGGCGGGCGGCCGTTTCCGCTGGACGATTCCAATAGCCGCGCATGACGTGACTCCCACGAACAACAAGCTCGCCGGTCGATCCATGCGGGAGCCGCTGCCCCGCGTCGTCGGCGAGCCAGTGCTCCTGATTGGGCATGCCACGACCAACGCTTCCCGGGCGGGTATCGATCGCGTCGTGCGGCAAATAGCTGGCGCGCTTGCACTCCGTCAGACCATACATCGAAACCAAATGCGCCTGCGGAAGCGCCTCGCGAAGCCGACGGCAATGGGCATCGGGCAGGGCAGCTGCCGCATTCGTTAGCAGCCGGATTGACCGCAAGTCGAATTTTGCGAAATCCGCCAACTCCAGCAACGCAGCAAACAGCGTCGGCACGCCGGGAAGCACGCTGACCCGCTCGCGCTCGAAGACCTGCGCAAGGCGGATCGGAAAGGCTGCCGATCGCTCCAACACGACGGTCGCGCCGATACCGACACCCATCAGAATATAATACATCCCGTAGCTGAAGGTTGGCGGCAGGACGAGCCCGATGACGTCGGTTTCGCGTAGCGCCAAATACGCCTGTACGGAAACCCACGCGCTGGTCATGTTGTGGTGAGTGAGCATGACGCCCTTCGGGGTACCGGTGCTGCCGCTTGTGTATATCAGCGCAGCCAGATCCTGATCGATGCACGGCGAGCTGGGCGATACCTCCACATCAATGGTCTCGGGCCAGCTCTGCACTCGCGGTTCGTGTGGCACGCCGCGTATGTCGCCGGCAACGCGGACGTGCCTCAACGTCGGCATGCGCTGAATTGCGCTCGCCCACGTCTTCACTAGGTGCATATGCGTAAGAAGTACGTTGGCTTGCGTGTCATCGCCCATGAAAACAAGCTTGTCGGCCTTGGTCATCGGACTGACGGGCACCGCCACTGCGCCCGCCGCGAGCACCGCATGCAGTGCAATGACGTACTCAACGCTGCTATCGAGTAAAATCAATACGCGATCGCCACGATTCACACCATCGTCACGCAGCGTACGGGTGACCGTGGTAACGGCTCGGGCCAGTTCGCCATACGTTACGCGTTGTTCGCCCGCGACGATTGCCGTTTTCAAAGGCAGGCGTCGCGCGGTCGCCTCAAAGGCCTCGTGCAAGAGTGCCGTACTCACATCGACCTCAACCCTTCGCCTTGAATATATTGCCGGTGCA
>JBJXGX010000231.1:0-24512 GCA_046160305.1 Burkholderiales bacterium | reverse complement strand
ACCGCGCACCATGCGGATGGTTGGGGTGTCGCGTTCTTCGAAGGGTTGGACGTTCGCATGCTGCGTGAGCCTGTCGCCGCGGCGACCAGTCCGCTCGTGCGCTTGATCGAGTCGGAGGGTCCACGCTCCACGACCGTGATCTCCCACATCCGTCATGCGACACGAGGCGGGCGTACGCTCGCCAACACGCAGCCGTTCGCGCGCGAGCTGGTCGGCCGGATGCATGTGTTCGCACACAACGGTGATCTGGGCGAAGTCACCGCTCATGCCGAGCTTGGCGGCCGGCGCTTTCGAGCCGTAGGAGAAACGGATTCGGAATTTGTGTTCTGCGGATTGCTAGACCGTCTTGCGTCGCTATGGACAGGCGCGTCGATCCCGCCGGTCGAGGCACGGATGCATGTCTTGAGACCCTTCGCCAATGCGTTACGCGCGCTCGGGCCGGCGAATTTTCTCTACAGCGACGGCGACATCTTGTTTGCCCATGCGCATCGACGCACGCAGTCCGATGGGTCGGTGCGACCGCCCGGACTGTGGATGTTGGAGCGCCAGTGCATCGAGTCGCAGCCGAACGCCGAGACCAATGGCATCAGCCTCGTTGCCCCGCCGCAAAGTGTGGTCTTGATTGCAAGCGTGCCGTTGACCGATGAGCCTTGGTGGCCGATCGAAGAAGGGCAGATCCTTGCCGCGCAAGCCGGTCGAGTCCTCGCGACCTGACTTAAACTCCGCAGGCCGCGCCGCCGCTTTTCATGCCGAGCTTTTGCAGGATCTTTTCGAGCGGACAGAACCCGCTAAACCCGCTCTGAAACAGATTCAATCCAACGAACCCGGTGAACCACAGCCAATTCGCGCTGTGAAAGATGGGGCTCGCTTCTGCGCCGAGCGCGAGCGAAACGAGAACAAATAGTCCGGCAAAGATACGGATGGCGTTTTCGGTCGACATGGTCTTCTCCATCGAATGAAAATTTCTAGTGGGATGAAGATAGTCTGTTGCACGCGGGATGTCTGGAACCTAGGTTACACACGCTGATCGTGCCGGCCGCTTGCTGCGTTCCGCGGGCGGCGATCCCCGTCAGTTCCGTGCCAATTCGGCGAGTGACTTCGGATCGAGCACCGTGACCCTTTCGCGATCGAGCTTGACCCATCCCCGCACCTCGAAGCTACGCAGCAGGCGGCTCGCGATCTCGCGCACGCTCCCCAATTCTTCTGCGATGCGCTGATGGGTCGCGTGTATCACAGGGCCCCGATGTATCAGCAATTGCGCGAGGCGTGCGTCGAGCCTACGAAAGGCGACCTCCTCGACCAGCTCCATCACCTCGGCCAGCCGCGCGCCAACCATCCCGAACACGTAGCGCCGGAACGGTTCGTCATTCACCATCAGGTCCTGAAACAGGACAGGAGGGATGCTTACCAGGGTGACGTCGGTCTCGGCGACTGCTGAGGCCGAGTACGGGGTTTCGCCCATCAGGCAGCTTCCCGAGAGGATGCAGCTCTCGCCGGGTTCGACTCGATAGAGCACGATCTCGCGGCCGTTTGGCGCGCTCTTCGCAACACGAATGCTGCCTTCCAACACCAGTGGAAATCCACCGCAGGGTTGGTGCGCATCGAACAACACGGTGCCGGCCGCAACCGTGCGCACGGACGCGCTCGCAACGATGCGATCGAGGCGGTTGGGGGCCAGCGCGCCGAGAAACGGGAACCGTTGCAGCAACAGGCGGCGAAAGTCGGCCGTGTTCATGTTTGATGGAAATCAATCGTCTGGTCAGGTGACATTGGACAATATCGTCACATTGAAAGGACAGCTATGGCCGATGAGACCACATTCACGGTTCGACTGACGCAGGATCACGATTATCAGTTCCGGGTCGGTTTCGATAGCCCGGAAATGGCTTCGTTGCTCGTTGATGAACCGGCGCCGCTTGGGAAGAACGAAGGCCCCAATGCGGCGCGTCTGGTCGCGGCTGCCGTGGCGAACTGCTTGTCCGCGAGTCTTCTGTTCGCGGTGCGAAAGTTCAAGCAGGACCCCGGCACGCTCCAGGCCGAAGCGGTGGCGCGGATCGCGCGCAACGAGCAGGGCCGGTTTCGCATCGCGGGCATTGATGTGGCGATCCAACTTGGCGGCGCGTCCGAAGGTATAGAGCATCTCGATCGCAGCCTCGCGCAGTTCGAGGACTTCTGCATCGTGACCCAAAGTATTCGACACGGGATTCCGGTCCATGTCGAGGTCAAAGACGCTGCAGGGCGCGTCGTGCATCAGGGTTAGCGTTCAGTTTGAGATCCCTCGCGCTATTGGTGCGGAGTGGTTGAATTCAACGCCGCCCAATACGCGTCGACGCGACGTTGAATCTCGCCGATTACTCGGTCATTCCTGGTCGGCGTGAAAAGGTGTGCGAAGCGCCCCTGTCGTTGCAGATAGTCCGTAACCGGGAGACGCGGCTTGATGACTCGAGTGTGCCGAAGCTTCCCGTCCACGTATTCCTTCAATGGAAAAATGCCGGTGCGCACCGCAAGCCGGCCGATTTCGACCGTTTCGCTCGGATCGAACAGCCAACCGGTCGGACAGGGCGACAGGGCATAGATAAGTCGCGGTCCCTTGATCGCGAGGGCGCGTTGAATTTTCTTCGCGAGATCGAGCGGCTCAGCGCCGATCACCGTTGCGGCATAAGCGGGCTGATGTGCGACCCAGATCGAAAACAGATCCTTCTTCCAGCCTGCGTTTCCACCGCTTGTCGTCGCGGTACGCGCACCGTGCGGCGTGCTCGCGGAAGCCTGTTGGCCGGTGTTCGCGTAACCCTCGTTGTCGTAGCAGATGTAGAGGAAATCGAGGCCGCGTTCGATGGCGGCCGATGTGGCTGACAGCCCCATGCCGGACGACGATCCGTCTCCGGCCAGAACCGCCACCGTCATGTCTTCATCGCGGGTAATCCTTCTCTTCGCGAGCAGGATATCCAACGCATCGCGCACGCCTTGCGCGCCGGCACTGGCGGACGCCATCGATGTATAGAGGAATCCGCCGCGAAACGGTGTGAAGGGATAGGTGGCGAGCAATGTCATGCAACCGGCCGCATTCACGAACACCGACTTCGCACCGATGAGGTCGTAGATCTGATTGAGGACGCCCAGGCCGCCGCACCCAGCGCACATCGATGTGCCGGGGCCAAGCAGATGCGTTGAGGGCAGATCCTTCATGCTGCGGATGATGGTCTCGCTCATGGTGTGGCTCCGCTCTTCGAACGTTCCACCGTTGCAATGGCCTGGAGTCGGCGGACCTCGCGCAGCTCGCGAGCCCGGAACAAGAGGCGAGGAGGTGGTGCGGCGCCTGCTTCCATGGCTTCCTTGGCCGTGCGTGCCATCGCAAAGAATTCGTCGCGGGCGATGTCGCGCCCGCCAAGCGCGCCGATGAAGGGGACGAGCATCGGCATATTCGGCTGGCCGGCGAGCGCCGAAGCAAGCTCGGCATGCAGCACGCCGCCTTTGCCCATCGAGAGATTCTGATCGACGACGATCACCGCACGCATGCCGAGCAAAAGGCGGCGCAGTGCCGCTTCGGGAAACGGTCGTATCAGCCGGGGTCGTACGAGGCCGATACGCCATCCGTCTTCGCGGAGGCGATCGACCGCATCCTTCGCCTTGGTAGCGAACGCGCCAATCATGAAGAAGACGATCTGCGCATCGCCCGCGCGATAGGCGTCGATCGCCGGCCAGTGGCGACCGAATGCCTGCTTGAATTCTTCGGCGATCGCTTCATATACCGCAAGCGATTCCTGCAGAGCGAGATGTGCCTGGTAGCGGAAGTAAGAGTAGGGCGTGCCGCCGAGTACCGCGACGCCCTGTGAAACCGATTGCCCGCCACGGAACGCCGACCCGCCCGCCGCGTAGGGAGGAAGGAATGCAGCGACCGCGTTTGCATCGGGAATTTCAACCGGCTCGCGGGTGAATGACAGATGGAAGCCGTCCTGGTTGACGATGACCGGCAATCGCACGCGCGGGTCTTCGGACAGCCGATATGCAATGAGAATGTTGTCCAGCACTTCCTGGCAGGTTGCACAGTGGATCTGGATCCATCCCGCGTCGCGTGCAGCCAGCACGTCGGTGTGATCCGGCTCGAGTGTGATCGGCGAGGCAAGGGCGCGCGAAACATTGACCATGACGAACGGGACGCGCCATCCGGCGACCGTGAAGATCATCTCCATCGCATGGAGCAGTCCTTGGCTCGAGGTTGCGGTGAAGGTCCGCACACCGGTTGCTGCCGCCGCGGCCGCCGCAGTGATCATCGAATGCTCTGATTCGAGCGTGACGAGCCGGGCATCGAGGTCGCCTGTGTCGATCCAGCCGGCCAGTGTCTCGATGATCTCCGTTTGCGGGGTGATCGGGAACGCGGGGATATAGTCGACCGCGGCCAACCGCGCGCCCCATGCGGCGGCGACGTTACCGGTGAGCAGTGTTCTATTCATGGAGGTTGTCCAATGCGTTCACAGGGTCTGCTTCGTCCCGCTCGGCCACCGCGCGAATGGCGTGAGGGGGACACACCGTCACGCAGACCATGCAGCCCTTGCAGTGGTCGTAGTCGATGTGCGGCGTGTGATCGAGGTCGACCTTGATGGCGCCATCCGGGCAAAGCGTGCCGCAGATCCAGGAGCAACGGTTGCAGTGCTCGTAGTCGATCACCGGCCGCGTCGTGCGCCATGCGCCGGTGTGGGTCTTAGCGCTGTTGGCCGGGTTGAAGATGTCGGGCGCCGCGCGGTTCGCAGGGTCCAGGCGCAGAGTAATCCACTCCGGATCCGGTTGATCGGCCATCGATCCGGTATCCCCTTCGCAAACAATGTCCTGATGCGATTCCAGCGCATCGAATGCGGCGAGCGCGACAGCGAGACTGCGCTCGATCGCCTGCGCGCCAAGGATGCCGATTTCTTCGCGGATCGCGTGGATAAGGGTCGCGCGTTCAATGACGCCGATCAAGCGCGCCGATCCGCCCGTACAGGCCATGCCTACCAGAGCGGGATCGGCGTCGCGAAGCGCGTCGATCGCCGGAAGACCAACGACCGGGCCGGCGAGTTTGAGCCGGTCTCGCCAGACGTGCGCAGGCTCCGCGGAAGCGATCAGCATGACGGTCTTGCCGGTGACGCCCTCGTGAATGCCCGCGGCGGGCACCGTAACCAAGGTGGGGTCGGCCACGACGATGAGATCGGGCGCGACGATCAGGCCGCGCTCGAAAATCGGCCCGCGGACGGCCCGCACGAACGCCGCGATCGGTGCGCCGCGACGCTCCGCGCCATAGCGTGGAGCATCTTGAACTTCGAAGCCGGACTGGAAGAACGCAGTCCCCAGGACGCGGCTCGCGCTCTTGATGCCTTGTCCGCCGCGGCCATGGAATCGGATCCGAAACATGGGCGGGCCGTCCGTAGTCTGCTAGAGAATTCCGAAGCGGCGGAAACCCATGGCCTCGCGTACGCGCGCGGTGGCGAGCTCAACCGCCGCGGTACGCGGGAGAATTTTTTTGGATTCCGCCATGGCAAGCACCGCTTCCGTGTTCGCGATGATGCGTTCCTCGATCGCTTGAAATGCCGCGCCTTGACTGGCCCCCGCGTACTCCATCGCAGCGCAGATGACGCCGCCCGCATTGGCGATGAAATCCGGGACCAGCAGAACGCCGCGGTCAGCGAGCATTTGTTCGGCGTGCGCGGTGATGGGAATGTTCGCGCCTTGTGGGATCAATCGGGTGCGTAGCCGGGCCGCGTTGGTCTCGTGAATGACATCGGGCCGCGCAGCCGGAATCCAGACATCGCACTCGACGTCGATGATGGCATCGGCGGGTTGTGCGCGGCCCTCGGCGTAGGTGGAGACCGGGTTGCCGGCGTCCTTGTGGCGGGAGAGGGCGTACACATCGAGCCCATGCGCGTTGACGATTGTTCCTTGCGAGTCGGATGCCGCGACGAGGATTGCTCCCTTCAGCGCGAGAAACCGCGCGGCGTGCTTGCCGACGGCGCCGAAACCCTGGATTGCGATGCGCGCGCCCTCTATCCGAAGATCGCAGTGCCGCGCCGCGACTTCGGTGGCGTGTGCGAGACCCCACCCCGTGGCGCCGATCTCGTCGAGCGGAATGCCGCCGAGCGCCGATGGCAGTCCGACGGCGCGTCCGATTTCATCTTTGATCCATGCCATTGCCGTCTCATCGGTGCCCATATCGGGACCGAAGATGTAATCGGACTCGTTCCGCAAGGCATGCGCGAAGGCGCGGATCAATGATTGCTTCCGCTCGACCGGCATGCGCGGATCGCCCCACAGGACGGATTTGCCGCCGCCATGCGGAATGCCCGCAGCGGCATTCTTGAGCGTCATGGCGCGCGCAAGGCGAAAGCATTCGTCCACACTAACATCGGTCGCCATGCGCAGGCCGCCGATCGACGGTCCGCGCGATACGTTGTCGATGACGAGCACGGCTTTCAGCCCGAGGCCCGGCTCGCAGACCTGAATGACTTTCGCGGGCCCGAGGTCATCTGCGACCGGCAAGACATCCGACATGCTCACGCTCCCGCTCATGTTTCGTTGGCGTAGTGAACCCCGCCCGGTGGGTGGCGAGTTTGACCTTGATCAAGCGCGACGGATTCGCAGGCGACTCGCACCCGCGTAGATCCAGCGCCGCCGAATCAGCACTTTCTCGATTTCGACTGCGATCAGCACGATCGCAGCAAGCGCGATACAGAGGGCGAGGTCGCGCGGTGCAAGGGGCGTCGTGTTGAACAACGGATTCAGCGCCGGGACATAAATGACCGCGAGTTGCAGGGCGAAGGTAACGAGTACCGTGCCGAGCAGCGGGAGGTTTGAAAACAGTCCCTGTCGCAAGAGCGAGCCGGCTTCGGATCGAATGGCCAGCACATGAAAGAGCTGACTGAGAGTAAGCACCGTGAACGCCATGGTCTGCGCTTTAGCGGCACCCTCGGCAATCGCCTGGGCCTGTGCGAATAGGGTGAGCCCCGCGATCAGGGCGCCCACCCACAGGACATGCTGCCATAAGCCGTTGGCGAAAATGCTCTCGTCGGGCGGTCGTGGCGGGCGCCGCATGACGCCCGGTTCCTCGGGTTCGGCAGCCAACGCAAGACCCGGTAACCCGTCGGTGACGAGATTGACCCACAAGATATGGATCGGCAGCAACGGAATCGGCAATCCGAAGAACGGCGCCAGAAAGATGGTGAGGATCTCGCCGGAATTGCCGGTCAAGGCGAAGCGGATGAACTTGCGGATGTTGTCGTAGATGCGCCGGCCTTCGCGGATCGCTGCAACGATCGTCGCGAAGTTGTCATCCAAGAGGACGAGGCTCGCCGCTTCGCGCGCGACATCGGTGCCGCTTTGGCCCATCGCAACGCCGATATCCGCGCACTTCAGTGCGGGGGCATCGTTGACGCCGTCACCGGTCATGGCGACCAGTTCGTTGTTGCGTTGGAGTGCGGCGACCAGGCGGATCTTTTGCGCCGGGTCGACGCGGGCGAACACGCTGATCTCCCGGATCGCAATGTCAAGCTCCGCGTCCGATTGGTGCGCGAGGGTCGCGCCTGTCATCACGCGCGCGTTGCCCGCCGCGATACCAACACGTTGGGCAATGGAGCGGGCCGTGGCCGGATGATCGCCAGTGACCATGACCGGCTGGATGCCGGCCGCGAAGCACATCTCGACCGCCTCGCGCGTGCCGGCCCGCGGTGGATCGATCAGTCCGACCAACGCGACCAATGTGAGGTCGCGTTCGAGGTCGCCGGCATGCGCATGCGGGTCTGTGAGGCTCGGGACGTGATCCCGGCGGCGCATGGCGATCGCAAGCGTGCGCAGTCCCGCGGCGGCCATCTGTTCGGCGGCTGCGTGCCAGAGGTCAGGCTGAAGCGTGGATTCGCCGGTGCTCGTCATGACACGACAGCAGTTTGGCAAAACGGATTCCGGTGCGCCCTTGGTGTACCCCACGTACGCCTGCTGGTCGCGGTGGAAGGTGGTCATGCGCTTTCGCTCCGAGTCGAACGGCAACTCGAAGACGCGTGGATGCGCCGCTTCAAGCCGGGCTTTGTCGAACCCGTTCCGCATCGCGGCGGCGAGGAGCGCGGTTTCGGTCGGGTCACCGATCAACGCGCCTTGCGCGTCAGTGCGCGCGTCGTTGTTGAGCGCGAGTGCCAGGAGAAGCGTGCGGACAGGTTCGCGGTCTCGATCGAGATCGACCGCATCGATGTAGGCGCCATCGGCATAGACGCGTTCGAGCCGCATCTTGTTCTCGGTCAAGGTGCCGGTCTTGTCCGATAGAACATAGGTCACCGAACCAAGCGTCTCGACCGCGGGCAAGCGGCGGACGAGCGCGTGATGTTCGACCATCTTGCGCGCGCCTAACGCCAGGGAGATCGTGACCACGGCCGGCAGCGCTTCGGGGATCGCGGCGACCGCGAGACTGACGGCGGTGAGGAACATCAGCGCGAGCGGCTCCCCCCGCGCCAATCCAATGGCAAAAATCACCGTACAAATCCCCAGCACGGACACCGCGAGGCGCCGGCCGAACACCGCGAGCCGGCGTTGTAGCGGTGTGGTCCGCTCGTCGGTGCTCTCGAGCAGTGCCGCGATCCGCCCGATCTCGGTGTGCATGCCCGTCGCCACGACAATGCCGCGCGCCCGTCCATAGGTGAGCGTGGTGCCCCGGTACCCCATGTTGATCCGATCGCCGAGCGGCAGATCGTTTCGTTCGATTGATTCGACACGCTTATCAACCGCGACGGATTCGCCGGTGAGGATCGATTCGTCCACCTTGAAATGGGCGACTTCAATCAGACGTAGATCGGCCGGCAGGATATTGCCGGCTTCGAGCATCACGATATCGCCGGGGACCAGATCCTGCGCACGGATCGAGGCGTGCGCGCCGTTGCGGAGGACGGTCGCGTTGGCGGCGGCCATCCGCTTCAATGCGGCAATGGCCCGCTCGGCGCGCAGCTCCTGCACGAAGCCGGCGATGGCGTTCAGGAAGACGATCGCAACGATCGCGATCGTGTCCGCCGCTTCGCCGAGCGCACCGGACACAAGCGCGGCGACCAGCAGCACGATGATCATGAAGTCGGTGAATTGTCCGGCTGCGATCTTCCAGACCGGGCGCCTGCCTTTTTCGATGAGCTCGTTGAATCCATGCTGTTCCAGCCGCGTTGCGGACTCGGCCGTCGAGAGGCCTCGCTCGGGTTGGACGCGGAGCCGTGCGGCAACCTCCCGTTCCGATAGGGTGTGCCACGGTGATAGTCGTGCGCCGGAAGATCCGGGCGCCTCGGGAAGGCGATCCATCGAGGCATCCTATGGCGGCGATCATGGCATTGGTTGATCGAGATCAAACGCCCGATCGCCCTCCGATCGACACTTGCCCGATCGGAGCAATGACCCATGAAGCCGCAACGCGTCCTAAGATTCTTCAATGAGATCGGACTCGCCGATGTAGCCGTCGTCGGCGGCAAGAACGCATCGCTTGGCGAGATGGTTCGCACGCTGTCGTCCCACGGCGTGCGGGTGCCCAATGGCTTTGCGACCACTGCCGAGGCCTATCGGGAAACACTGGACCAAGCCGGGGCCTGGCCGAAGCTCCGCGCAACGATGCAGGGGCTCGACCCGGATGATGTGAATGATCTCGCGCGGCGCGCCGCCGAAGCGCGCCGGATCATCTATGACGCGCCGCTTTCGGATGCGCTCGCGAGCGGGATTCTCACGGCATACGCGCGATTGCGCGACGAATACGGGCCGAGCCTGACGCTTGCGGTGCGCAGTTCTGCAACCGCGGAAGACCTGCCCACCGCGAGCTTTGCCGGACAGCACGAAAGCTTTCTGAATGTTCAGGGTGACGCCGGCCTTCTTGACGCCGTGAAGCGATGCTTCGCAAGCTTGTTCACCGATCGCGCGATCCGCTATCGCATCGATCATGGCTTCGACCACTTCAAGGTGTTCCTCTCCGTGGGTGTGATGAAGCTGGTTCGAGCCGACACGGGCGCGAGCGGCGTGATGTTTTCGCTCGATACGGAGACGGGTTTTCGGGATGTCGTGCTGGTCACCGGCACGTACGGGCTCGGCGAGACGATCGTGCAGGGTGCTGTCGACCCGGACGAGTACTTCGTGTTCAAGCCGACCTTGGCCAAAGGGCATCGCACGGTGCTCAGGCGTACGCGCGGCAGCAAAGCGGTCAAGATGATCCTGGGTGACAGCGAGCGCCGCGTTCGTACCATTCCGACGACCGCGGCGGAACAGGGCGGCTTCTGCCTGACCGATGAAGAGGTGGTTACGCTCGCCGAGTATGCGGTTGCGATCGAGCGTCATTACAGTGCCTTGGCGGGTGAGCCCCGGCCGATCGACGCCGAATGGGCGAAGGACGGTGAAGACGGCAAGCTCTACGTGGTCCAGGCGCGGCCCGAGACCGTTGCATCGCGAAAGCCGGTCGCCGTCTTCGATCTGTATCGACTGACGGGCAAGGCGAAGCCCTTGATCAGCGGGCATGCGATCGGCCAGCGCATCGCAGCGGGACCGGTCCGCGTGATCCGCGACGTATCGGAGCTCGCGACATTCCAGCCCGGTGAGGTGCTGGTGGCCGATACGACCACGCCCGATTGGGGAACGGTGATGCAGGCGGCAAGCGCGATCGTGACGAATCGGGGCGGCCGGACGTGTCACGCGGCGATCCTCGCGCGTGAGCTTGGGGTTCCTGCCGTGGTCGGCACCCGCAATGCGACTGAAACGCTTGCGACCGGCGACGAGGTGACGGTCTGCTGCGCCGAGGGCGACGTCGGCGCGGTCTACAAAGGTCGTGTTCCGTTCGAATCGAGCACGATCGATGCGACCGCGGTGGCGCGTCCCAAGACGAAGATCATGGTGAATATCGGCAACCCGGGCCTCGCGTTTCGAACCAGCTTGCTCCCGAACGACGGCGTTGGGCTGGCGCGCATGGAATTCATCATCAGCGATTGGATCAAGGTTCATCCGCTCGCACTGGTGCATCCCGAGCGTATCGACGATCCGCTCGTGCGGCAGCAACTGGCAGCGCTGAGCACGGGCTATGCCAGGCCGACTGACTTTTTCGTGGAACGGCTCGCCGAAGGGATCGGCACGATCGCCGCGGCCTTCTACCCGAAGCCGGTCATCGTGCGGCTGTCCGATTTCAAGACCAACGAATACGCGCATCTGCTGGGTGGCGCGCCGTTCGAGCCGGCGGAAGAGAATCCCATGATCGGATTTCGAGGTGCGGCGCGCTATGCGCATCCGGCTTATGTCGACGGCTTCGCGCTAGAGTGTGCCGCTATCAAGCGTGTCCGCGAAGTGATGGGCCTGACCAATGTCGTCATCATGATTCCGTTCTGCCGGCGCGTGGCCGAAGCGGTCCAGGTCATCGCGCAGATGGCGAAGTTCGGCTTGCGGCGCGGGGAACACGGACTCGCGTTGTACATGATGTGCGAGATCCCGAACAACGTGATCCTCATCGATCGCTTCGCCGAACACTTTGATGGATTCTCGATCGGCTCGAACGATTTGACGCAACTCACGTTGGGCGTGGATCGCGATTCGGAGATCGTGGCGTTCGACTATGACGAGCGCGATGAAGGTGTGCTCGCCATGGTGAGCCTGGCGATACGAGGCGCGCATCGCAATCACCGGCACATCGGCATCTGCGGCCAGGCGCCGTCCGACTATGCGGATTTCGCGGCGTTCTTGGTGCGAGAGGGCATCGATTCCATCAGCCTGAACCCGGACGCGGTATTGGCGACGACCGAGCGGATCGCCGCATTGGAGCAGACGCTCGAAATCACGAGGAGAAAAGAATGAGCAGCTATGCGTTTGGTAAGAGCGTGAGCCTTGGATACGATGATGCGAGAGCGAAGGTCGTCGCCGAGCTGGCCAAGGTCGGCTTCGGTGTGCTCACCGAAATCGATGTGGCCGCCACGATGAAGAAGACGATCAATGTCGACATGCCGCCCTATTGCATTCTCGGCGCCTGCAATCCGCAGTTCGCGATCAAGGCGTTGACCGTTGAACCGCAGATCGGGGCGTTGCTCCCGTGCAACGTGGTCGTCCGCAAAGACGCCGCCGGCCAGACCTGGGTTGAATTCATGGATCCGAGTGCGATTCTCGGCCTCGTCAATCGGCCGGAGATTGCACCGCTCGCGGGTGAAGTGCGCGATCGGCTGAAGCAGGTATTGGACGCGTTGTAGATCCAGCGATGAAGTAGCGGCAAACCGCGCTGACCGGGGCGGGCGCGATCGCCCGCGGGGCATGACGCATTCCGGGCGGTTGGTACGGATCGACATTCAACGCGACGTGATCACCGAAGAACGCACGGTCAATATCGAGCGCATTGACTTGACCTAGCGCAAACGCATGGCTTGTGCGGTGCCTATCATCCATTGCAGTTCGATCGGATCCCCGCAGGTTTTTCGCACGAAAGGAATCATCCATGACCTACACCAGCCTTCTCGTTCACGTGGACCACGACCAACGATCAGCCGTCCGCGTGGAACTCGCCGCCCGCCTCGCAATCTCGTGGAACGCGCATCTCACCGGATTGCATGTGATCCCGTCGTTCCACGTTCCAAGTACGGCGAGGGCCGAACTGGGACAGGAGTTCCTCGACCAGCAAGCGAAACGCGAGAGCGCGCGAGTCGAGAAGCTGGCGGCCGAGTTCGCAGCGACGATGCGCAGGCACGGCCTCACGTCGAGCGATTGGCGAGCGGTGCGCGGGGATGTTCAGGATGTGATTCCGGTCCATGCGCGCTACGCGGATCTCGTCGTGGTCGGGCAGCGCAATCCCGATGACGACGCGGGAACCGTCCGTCCCGACTTCCCCGAGGTCGTCGCCGTGACGGCAAGCCGCCCTGTACTGATCGTTCCGTACGCGGGTACCTTCAACGATATCGGCAAGCACATCCTCGTCTGTTGGGACGCGGGTGCGCCGGCCGCGCGTGCGGTAACCGCTGCGATGCCGTTGTTGGAGCGAGCCGGCAAGGTAACGGTGATCACGGTGAATGCCAAGCCAAGCGCATTCGGTCATGGCGAGGTGCCGGGCGCTGACCTTGCGCTCCATCTGGCACGACACAAGGTGAATGCCGAGGTGTCCACGCACCAAGGCATTGACATCGGCGTCGGTGAATTTCTCCTCTCTCGCGCGGCGGACCTCGAGGTCGATTTGATCGTCATGGGGGCATACGGGCATGCGCGCATGCGGGAAATCGTGTTCGGCGGCTGCACGCGGACGATCATGCGGAATATGACGGTGCCGGTGGTGACGGCGGGTTAAACCGCTGCTCGTTCGTAATAGTCGCGACACTCGGCTTCCCGCCCTCGCACGACCCGTCTGCCGACGAGTGAACCGCGCGTTTCATTCACGACGGTGTGGGGTCGTTCGGATGCGTCGTGATCGTACGCATAGACCACCACCCAGTCGTGGGTGCGCCCCAACTCGTGCGCTTTGGCTGTATTCGAGAATAGCGCGGTGAAATGCCATCCACCGCGCTCGGTGTGCAGGATCGGAAGCCGTGACGTACCGCTCGGATTGAATCGGCGCGGTGCAATGGTGGGCAACTTGTGCGCCGTGGCCTTCTCTCGATACTCGCGATCCACATCGAGGATCATGGCAACGGGCGGCTGTTCACCGGTATGCGGCGCGGACTTCTGGCGGCGAAGCGCGCGCGTTCGGTCGAGCGATTGCGTGAGAGCGGCGCGAATCGCGCTCGCGCGGCGCGGTCCGACGCCGGGAAGTTTTTCGAGGCGTCCCGCAAGCGCGGCGACTTCCAGGGCTTCCAAGGTGTCGACCCCAAGGTCATCGTGAATGCGCATGGCGAACTCGGGGCCGATGCCGGGAATGGTCCGAAAGAGCTGGATTGCATTCACCTCGCCCCGCATGCGGTCGAGTTGTGCCCACCGCCCGGTGATCAGAATTTCCGCGATCGCGGAAGCGATGCCTTTGCCGATCGAGGGGATGGCATCAAGCCCGTCCGGTCCGCTGCGATCGAAGATCTCACGAACGTTGAGCGGCCAACCCGCGATCGTATCGGCAGCTTTGCGATAGGCGCCGACGCGGAATGGATTCGCACCTTGAGCGGTGAGCAGCGTGGCGGCTTCGCGCAGCAGGTCCGCGACTTCCTGATTGGCGGTCGGGGTGCCCGCGTAGTTTGAACCGGATGCTCGTTCGTGGGTCGCTGTTGTCATATCCCGTTCGCCAAGTGACGGCCGTGATTACCAACGACTCCGACGCTGGAAGGCAACCCCGGCCGGCGGGTTCGCGAAGGCGCCCACCATCGCCGTACGCAGATTATCTTGGCATCCACACCGAGACGAGCCTTGATGATTGTCAATGAGCGCGCCGATGCATTCACTATCCTGAGCCAATGCGGGTTCGAGGGAAACCGCTTCCGAACGCTGGATAGGAGACTCGCAATGAAAAGGATGCTCATCGCCGTGGTGACAGGGCTCGCGATCGCAATGCCGTTGCTGGTAACCGCGGCGCCGGATGAGGCGCAGAAGCAGATCATCCAGCGCGCCCAGGAGGCGAAGAAGAAGCTTGCCGCGGCACAGGCCGCCGCGGGTGCGGAGCGTCAGAAAATGATGCAAGAGCACATGAAGATGATGCAGGACATGATGGCGCAGATGCAAAAGGCCAAGCCGGGCGATGCCATGTCATCGCCGCAGATGCGCGAATGGATCGACGAGCATCTGAAGCTCATGAAGGAAATGATGACGCAGATGATGGATGGACATCCCATGATGATGCCGGGCATGGGCATGCAGGGAATGGGCAAGAAGTGATGCGGATAGTTGTTGGATCCTTGCGAAGCAGCGCGAAGTGTTGAGGACTTCACCGGAATAATGATGCGGTGTGATTGGACGGCGGGTCTCTCATTCGGATAGTATTTGTCGATGCACCGCGCCCGAAGAGAAATCACCTGTCTCCTGCTCGCTGTTCTGCTGGCGACGGTGCTCTCGCCATCGTTCGGCTGGGAGGCGTCGCTTGGTCAGCGTGCGCACGACGAGAGCAATGTGGCGCTCGATCACGCTGCCGGAACCCATGATCGTAATGATGATGAGCAGTGCGGTGGCGGTAGCCTGCATCATCACGGCTGCGCTGGTCACATGTTCGGCCATCTGGTGGCATTCCTTGATGACGTGGCCGTTTTCACATCGCCCGATCTTGATTCGGGCTTCCCCTCGGAACCGGACGCCGCAGTGGTTCCGGGCTTTGCCAAAAGGCTTGACCGCCCCCCGCTTGACCCAGCCCTAGCGTAACGCCCATCCGAAATTCGCCGGCATTGCGGCGCGCATGCGCCACCGGCACGCTAGAAATGGAGCCAAGCATGACAACGGGACGCTCTCCCGCTGCGTCCGTCGCATCCGTGCGCCGGCGGACGCACACTTCAATCATCGTATGCGCGTTGCTCGCCGCAGCCTGGCCGTGCGCGGCACTGGCGCAGGACATCCGTCCACCCCCCACGCAACAGGGCCCGCAGCGTTCGCAATCGGCCGATGTCGCGGGCCCGAATGAGACACCGTCACCGCAACGGGAGAGCGCGCCCTCCGCGGTGCCTGAGCCCACGGAACTGACGCTACGCGACGCACTGGCTTTGGCTTTGCAGCGCAATCCCGAGTTGGCGGCGTTCGGCAACGAGCGCCTGGCAGCGGAAGCCGCAATTCTGCAGGCCGGCGTGCTGCCCAATCCGGTGCTGGAAATCGCCGGCGACAATCTGGGCAATGCGCGCAAGGCCGAGGCGGGCGACCGCACGACGGCGATCCAGATTGGCCAGTTGATCGAACTGGGTGGCAAGCGCACGGCGCGCATTCGCAGTGCCGAGGCGAGCCGCGACCTGGTGAACTGGGACTACGAGGCCAAGCGCATCGAGATCCTGTCCCTGGTGGCGCAACGCTTTGTCGATGTGTTGACGGCGCAGCGCCGGCAGATGCTTGCAGAGGAGGCGTTGACGCTTGCCAAGCAGGTCAGCGACGCGGTTGCCAAACGCGTGCGGGCCGGCAAGGTGTCGCCGGTCGAGGAGACCAAGGCGCGACTTGCAGAAGGTAGCGCGGAGATCGAGTTGGACCAGGCCCGTCGCGAGGGGTTATCGGTGCGCAAGACGCTCGGTGCGTTGTGGGGCAGCCACGATCCGCGCTTCGAGAAAGCCGTGGGTGATCTGGACAAGACCATCCCGTTGCCGGGCTACGAACAACTTGCCGAGCGGGTCCGCGACAACCCGGAGCTTGCGCGGTGGACGAGCGAGATCGAGCGCCGCCGCGCGACGGTCGATGGCGAGAGGGCGAAGGCGATTCCGGACGTGACGGTCACCGCGGGGGTCACGCGCTTCAACCAGTTCGATGACCGCGCATTCATGCTCGGCATTTCCGTGCCGTTGCCGCTTTTCAACAGCAACAAGGGTGGCATCCTCGAAGCAAACCGTCGCCTCGACAAGGCGGCCGACGAACAGCGCGTTGCCGCGTCCCGCGTACTTGTGGCGTTGGCACAGGCGTATGAGCGCTTGGCGGCCATCCACAAGGAGATCGCAACGTTGCGTTCCATCCTGCTACCTGGGGCGCAAAGCGCGTTCGATGCGGCCACTACCGGCTATCAACTCGGCAAGTTCGGTTTTCTCGACGTGCTGGATGCGCAGCGCACGCTGTTCCAGACACGCACCCAGCATCTGCGTGCGCTCGCCGACTATCAGCGTGGCGTGAGTGAGATCGAGCGGCTCGTGGGCGGCCCGCTCGATATGCCGCGATGAACGCACCGTCCACAAGGTATACAAGGAGCCGAAAATGAACCGCAAAAGCGTCTTGCTGACGGGTGGCATCGTGGCGGTGGGGATCGTATTGGGGCTGCTCATCCTGCTCGGCGGGGATCCTCACTTGGCGTCCCACGGTCATGGCGCGGATGAAGCGAAGCACGAGGCGGGCGAGAAGGGCCACGCCGCGAATGCGCCTGCGAAGGGACCGCACGGCGGCCGCCTGTTCTCGAAGGGCGACTTCGCACTTGAGATCACCATCTTCGAACGGGGCATACCGCCGGAATTCCGGGTCTATGCGTTCGAGAAGCGCAAGCCCCTCGATCCGGCCGAAGTGAAACTGCAGGTCCAGCTCGAACGCCTCGGCGCGCAGCCCGAGACCATCGGCTTTCGCAAGGAAGAAGACTTCTTGCGTGGCGAGCAGGTCATCGTGGAGCCGCATTCCTTCAAGGTCGCGCTCACGGCCGATTACCGGGGTCAGGCTTACCACTGGGCCTACGAGCAGGTCGAGGGGCGCGTGCGCATGAACGAGGCCAAGGCGAAGACCACCGGCATCGAGCTGCGCACCGCCGGACCGGCGAAGATCCGCTCCACCCTGCAGCTCCAGGGGGAAATCCAGTTCAATCAGGACCGCGTCGCCCATGTGGTGCCGCGGCTCGCCGGGGTCGTCGTGAGGGTGGAGAAGAACCTCGGCGATCCGGTGAAGAAGGGCGATCTGCTCGCGATCCTGGAAAGCCAGGCGCTCGCTGATCTCAAGAGCGAGCACCACGCCACCCAGACGCGGCTCGAGATGGCGCGCGGCACCTTCGAGCGGGAGAAGCGCCTGTGGGAAGAGAAGATTTCCGCCCAGCAGGACTATCTTGCCAGCCGCCAGGCGCTCACCGAAGCGGAGATCGCGCACCGGAACGCGGAGCAGAAGCTGCGCGCGCTCGGACTCACCCAGGAGGCGCTCATGCGTGGCGGCGCCGACGGCTTGACGCGTTACGAGATTCGCGCGCCCATCGACGGGGTGGTGACTGAAAAGCACCTTGCGGCGGGCGAAGCGGTGAAGGAGGACGCGAGCATCTTCACCATCGCCGATCTGTCCACGGTATGGGCCGAGATGACGATTTATCCCAAAGACCTGACCGCCGTAAAGCTCGGCCAGCAGGTCACGGTGCGTGCGAGCGTCCTGAACGCGGAGGCCGCAGGCCGCGTGGCGTACGTGGGCTCGCTGATCGGCGAGCAGACGCGCTCCGCCAAGGCGCGCGTCACGCTGCCGAACCCGGAGCGTAGCTGGCGGCCCGGCCTGTTCGTCACCGTCGAGTTGGTGCGGGACGAGACCCAAGTGCCGGTCGCCGTATCGGTTGACGCGATCCAGACATACCGCGACGGAAAAGTCGTGTTCGGACGCTTCGGCGAGTTCTTCGAAGCGCGGCCGGTGGAACTGGGGCGCAGTGACGGGAAAACGGTGGAAATCCTGAGCGGCCTCGCGCCGGGCACGCCCTATGCCGCGACGAACAGTTTCGTTCTCAAGGCCGACCTCGGCAAGGCCGGCGCGAGCCACGATCACTGAGACGGAAGAAAAACATGCTTGAAGGCATTCTGCGTTTCGCGATTCACAGGCGCTGGTTGGTGCTCATCACCGTGCTGGGCATGGCGGCGTTGGGCGGCTACAACTATCAGCGCCTGCCCATCGATGCGGTGCCGGATATCACCAACGTGCAGGTGCAGATCAACACCGAGGCGCCGGGCTATTCGCCGCTCGAGACGGAGCAGCGCATCACCTATCCCATCGAGACGGCGATGGCCGGACTGCCGCGGCTGCAGCAGACCCGTTCGCTGTCGCGCTACGGACTGTCGCAGGTGACGGTGGTCTTCGAGGATGGGACCGACATCTATTTCGCCCGCCAGCTCATCAACGAGCGTGTGCAGGAAGTGCGGGAGAAATTGCCGCCCGGTGTGCAGCCTTCGATGGGACCGATCGCCACCGGCCTCGGTGAAATTTTCATGTGGACGGTCGACACGACCGCCGGGGCGAAGAAACCGGATGGCGGCGACTACACGTCCACCGACCTGCGCACCATCCAGGATTGGATCGTGCGGCCGCAACTGCGCAATATCCCGGGGGTCACCGAGATCAACACCATCGGCGGGTATTCGAAGCAGTTCCATGTGACGCCCGAACCGGCCAAGTTGATCGGCTACGGCTTGAGTTTTCACGATGTACTGGCGGCGCTGGCCAAAAACAATGCCAATGTCGGCGCCGGCTATATTGAGCGAAGCGGCGAGCAGTACCTGGTTCGTGCGCCGGGCCAGGTGACGACCCTCGAAGAGATTCGCGACATCGTCATCCGCACCGAACGCGACGTGCCGATTCGCATCAGCGACGTGGCCGAGGTGCTGCTCGGCAAGGAACTGCGCACCGGCGCGGCGACCGAGAACGGCAGGGAAGTGGTGCTGGGCACTGTGTTCATGCTCATGGGCGAGAACAGCCGAACGGTGTCGCAACGCGTCGCAGAGAGGCTCGCCGAGGTCAATCGCACGCTGCCGCAGGGAGTGATCGCCAAGACCGTCTACGACCGTACGACCCTGGTGGACAAGACCATCGCAACGGTCTCGACGAACCTGTTGGAAGGCGCGGTGCTGGTGGTCGCTGTGCTCCTCGCCCTGCTCGGCAACTGGCGCGCGGCATTGCTCACTGCGGCGGTGATCCCGCTATCCATGCTCTTCCTCATTACCGGCATGGTCGATAGAAAGGTTAGCGCCAACCTGATGAGCCTGGGCGCGCTGGATTTCGGACTGATCGTGGACGGTGCGGTGATCATCGTCGAGAACTGCTTGCGCCGGCTGGCGTTGGAGCAGCACCGTCTGGGACGACTGCTCGAGCGCGGGGAACGCTTTGAGACGGTGTTCGAGGCGACGCGCGAAGTGTTCCGGCCAAGCCTGGTGAGCGTGCTCGTGGTGGCGCTGGTGAATATTCCCATCTTCACCTTGACCGGCGTCGAGGGAAAAATGTTCCACCCGATGGCCTTCACCGTCGTCGTGGCGCTGCTGGGTGCGCTGATTCTGTCCGTCACATTCGTGCCCGCGGCGATCGCGCTGTTCGTCACCGGCCGCGTCCAGGAAAAAGAGAATCGCGCCATGCAATGGGCACGTCAGGCTTATCGGCCGGCGCTCGCCTTCGTGCTGCGCAACCAGGCGCCGACGGTTGCGGCGGCCGTGGTCATGGTCGTCCTAAGCGCGTTGCTCGCCACCCGCATGGGCACCGAGTTCGTACCCAGCCTCGACGAAGGCGATATCGCCCTGCATGCGCTGCGCATTCCGGGCACCAGTCTCACCCAGGCGATCGAAATGCAACAGGTGCTGGAGAAACGTATCAAGGCGTTCCCGGAAGTGGACAGGGTTTTCGCCAAGATCGGCACGGCCGAAATCGCGACCGACCCCATGCCGCCGAACGTGGCCGACAATTTCGTCATGCTCAAGCCCGTTTCCGAGTGGCCGGATCCCAACCGCAGCAAGGCGGATCTGGTGAAGGCGATACAGGAGGCGGTGGAACAGATTCCCGGCAACAACTACGAATTCACCCAGCCGATCCAGATGCGCCTCAACGAGCTCATCTCCGGTGTGCGCAGCGACGTCGCGGTCAAGGTATTCGGCGATGACCTGGATGTGCTTCTCAAGAGCGGCGAGGAGATCGCGGAAATTCTCGAAAAAATTCCTGGAGCGGCCGATGTCAAGGTCGAGCAGGTGAGCGGCTTGCCGGTGCTCACGGTGAAGATCGACCGGTCCCGGATTGCGCGCTACGGCCTGAATGTCGCCGACGTGCAGGACGTGATCGAAGTGGCGGTGGGCGGCAAGGAAGCGGGGCAGGTGTTCGAGGGCGACCGGCGCTTCGACTTGCTCGTGCGCTTGCCCGAGCGCCTGCGCGTGGACGTTGAAGCCATGCAGCGCCTGCCGGTCCCGCTGCCTGCCAGTGGCCGATCCGGTGGGGGCGGTGAGGCGAGAGCGGCCTATGTCACGCTGGGAGAGATCGCGCGCTTCGACGTGGCACCCGGCCCTAACCAGGTCAGCCGGGAGAATGGCAAGCGGCGCGTGGTGGTGACCGCCAACGTGCGTGGCCGCGATCTGGGTTCCTTTATCGGCGAAGCGCAGGACCGCATCAAGACGCAGATCACGCTGCCCGAGGGCTATTGGCTGGGTTACGGCGGCACGTTCGAGCAACTGGCCTCCGCGGCCAAGCGCCTGCAGGTCGTCGTGCCACTGTCGCTCGCTCTCATTTTCGGGTTGTTGTTCATGACGTTCGGCTCGGCGAAGGACGCGGCGCTCGTGTTCAGCGGCGTGCCGCTGGCGCTCACTGGAGGCGTCCTGGCGCTATGGCTGCGCGACATCCCGTTGTCGATTTCCGCCGGCATCGGCTTCATCACGCTTTCCGGCGTGGCGGTGCTCACCGGTCTGGTGATCGTCGCTTGCATCCGCGACCTGCGTGCGGAGGGAATGCAGATCGATGCAGCCATCGAGGAAGGTACGCTCACGCGGCTGCGGCCGGTGCTCATGATCGCGCTGGTGGCGAGCCTGGGCTTTCTGCCGATGGCGCTCAATGTCGGCACCGGTGCCGAAGTACAGCGTCCGCTCGCGACGGTGGTGATCGGCGGCATCCTCTCCTCGACATTGCTCACGCTGCTCGTGCTGCCGGTGCTGTATCGGCTGTTTCATCGGGACGACGAGTTGGTCCTTGACCGTTGCCGCCAGGATTCAGGAGGTCCAACGAGCTAACCCGAGAACTGGTGAAGTTGAAAGGCAGCGGACAGAGTGCGTGCTGCAATCGGTGTGAGCCTATTGTGAAGACAGCAGACACACAGTATCACCCGAAGGAGCATCACCCGTGAAAGAGATCAAGGCCTTTAAGCAGTAACGCAGTGCATACCACCGCTCTGATCGTTTAGGTCCTCGGAGTAGCATCACGGCCGAAAAACTCAGACTAGACTTGTCCAACCGAGGTCGTCGATATTGGCTCGATGCGCCGCGACGAGGTGGTGACAACGGAAGAAGGGGCGCATACGCCCGCGCTCCATCGGAAGCGCAACAAGGTCGATGCGTTTCTTCCTCGGTCGTACCGGGCCGCGGTGTTCCAGCGGAGCGCTTGACAAGGCATGGAACCAGGGTCGACGCGCAGCACCTCGGTGAGGTGCCACGGGGACGACCGTCGCGTCGATCGAGAACCCGTCTAGCGGTGATTCCCGGAACATCGACACCAACTTCTTATCCATTTTTCCCCTAAATCGGGGATCCTTTCCGAACGATGAGCTGCCCGCTCGAGGCCAGGTGCTACGGGGTCTCCTGCTCCCGGGCCAGTTGGGGACGCGGCGCGACTGTCCGTGTGGCGATCACCTTATCAATCCGCTTGCCGTCCATGTCGACGATCTCAAACCCCCAGCCGCCCCACTGCACTTGATCTCCGGTTCGCGGAAGACGGCCCAATAGAAGCATGATCATCCCGCTCAGCGTGTGGTAACGGCTCTTGTCCTCTTCGGGTACGGCTTCCAGCTCCAGCCGATCCTTCAGCTCGGGCACCGGGATGAAGCCGTCGAGCAGCCACGATCCGTCGGGGCGCGCCAAAGCCCAGGCATCCTCCGCGCTGCGGGTCTTGAATTCTCCGGTGATCGCCTCGAAGACGTCCTGCAAGGTCACCAGGCCTTGCGTCTCGCCGTATTCGTCGACGACCACGACGAGCTGGATATGCGAGGAGCGGAAATTCTCCAGCAACTCCATTCCGGTGAGCGTCTCGGGAACGTACACGGCCGGCTGGAGATTGGCCATCAGGTCGAGCGGCGCGCCGCCGATGGTCTGGGCAAGGATTTGCTTGGCGTTGATGATGCCGAGGATCGTACCGGGATCGCCGCGGACGACCGGAAAGCGCAAATAATCGGACTCGCTGATCTTGCGCAGATTCTCATCGAGCGGGGCATCGACGTTCAGATATACGATCTCCGAGCGCGGTGTCATCAGCGAGGCCACCTGGCGATCATCCAACCGGAAGACGTTGCGCATCATCTCGTGCTCTTGCTCGTCGATGACGCCCGCATCGGAGCCCTCGTCCAGCATGGCGCGAATCTCTTCCGCCGTGACCGCCTGCGCGCTGGTCGCCTTCACCCGCAACAGCTTCAGGATCAGCTCGGTCGATGCCGACAACAAGAAAACGAACGGTTTGGCGATCGTCGCAAGCCCCAGCATCGGACCAGCAACGAGGCGGGCGATCGTCTCGGGGTTTATCTGCCCTAGGCGCTTGGGCACCAACTCGCCCAGGACGATCGTCGTGTAAGTGATCACGACTACCACCAAGCCGGTCGCGCCGATGCCGGTAGCCTGCCTCGGCGCGCCAAGACCTTCGAGCCATTGCGCGAGCGGTTCAGCGAGCATCGCCTCGCCGACGATTCCACTCAACACGCCGATTGAAGTGATACCGATCTGGATCGTCGACAGGAAGCGGGTCGGCGTTTCGCACAACGCCAATGCCGTCACGGCGCTCTTGTCGCCGTTTTCGGCGAGCTTCTGTAGTCGGCCTTTGCGCGCGGTGACCAGCGCTATCTCCGACATCGCGAACGCACTGTTCAGCAGAATCAACGACAGCAAGAAGATGATTTCCATGGTCTCTGGGGGATAGCGGTATCACCGCGAATGATTCCGCCGGAGATTAACCCGGATGCCGCTCAATCGCGCAACCGCACCGGGTAACTTCCCGTTGCGCAGTCCCCACTGTTGAGGCCGGCCCAAAATTGACCATGAAACGAGGGTAGTGCCGACTGAAAACTTACCAGCGTGAGTGCTGGTGTAGCCTTGCGGATCGAGCTTGAAATCCTCTTGCGCCATCGCCTCGCCGTCGAGCCGCACGCGGCGGGCATAGCTCATGTGCGGCCCAGCCACATGACGGCATCGGCAATCCGGTCGGCAGCACAGAACAGGTCCAAGGAAACGCCACTATCGCCTCGCACGCCCTGCGCGCCGAACGCCGCGTCCGCGCACGACGGCGAATCGCGCCGCAGCCGTGTGCCCAGCGCCAGAAGTGCTTTTCGTCCAGCGCAGGATTGTTTTCGCATCAGCCTCGTCTTCTCTTTCCGGCCTCGGGTTTCGCTCATGCCATCGTGCGCAACGGGACCGCATCAGTGACTGCGTTCGCGCTCAGCGTATCGCGCAATGCTTGCAGCTCCGGTTCATTCAGCGTCTCCTTTTCCAGCAGCTGCGTCGCGCCCGCTTCCAGTACGCCGCGCCGATCGGAGAGCAGCTTCACTGTGCGCTCGAACGCGCCGCTGACGATGTCGCGCACGGCGCGGTCGATCTCTCGCGCCGTCTCCTCGCTGAAGCTGCGCTCCTGCAAGGTGGGTACGCTGTTGCCGAGGAAAGACTGGCGCTCTTCCTCGTACACTACATTGCCCAGTTTCTCGTGCATACCGTAGCGCATGATGATGGCCCGGGCGATTGAGGTTACCTTCTGCAGGTCGTCCGAGGCGCCGGTGGACACCTCACCGAACACGATATGCTCCGCGGCGCGTCCGCCCAGCAGCACCTGCATCTTGTTTTCCAGCTCCTTGCGCGTCATGAGGAAGCGGTCTTCGGTGGGACGCTGGATGGTGTAGCCCAGGGCGCCGATGCCGCGCGGGATGATGGAAATCTTGTGCACAGGGTCGGCGCCGGGTAGCGACAGCGCCACCAGCGCGTGGCCCAGCTCGTGGTATGCGACCACCCGCCGCTCGTGCGGATTGAGCAGGCGGTTCTTCTTCTCCAGGCCGGCGACGA
>JBJXGX010000230.1:0-5034 GCA_046160305.1 Burkholderiales bacterium | reverse complement strand
CCGGGCAGAAACGTGGTCCCGTCAACACTCTCGCGATGGAGTACGAGCTCAAGAACGCAACGCTTACATCCACCACGTTCTATGCGACCCCCGCGGATCGGAGCGGCCCTGGCTGTGCACCGGGCGCGGATGCCACACGGTGCGGGTTCGATGACATCGTCGCATGGGTGTCGCGAGGCGAAATCCTGATGGCGCTCGCAAAGGCCGGATATAAGCTCTGATCAGCGTTTTGGAATCTGCGCGATCTGCCATGCAGATTTCAAGTCACCGGTCATCACATCAAGGTTGCGTTTGGAGATTTTCATCGTTCGTCGAGATCGTGACAGAAAAATCACGTGCGAATTTTCACAAACGAAGATTCGCTCGCAGATTCCAATAGAATGCCATGACGAAATTTGGACAAATTCATAGATCTACGCGAACCGAGACGAGTCGGATGACACAGACTGCTCAAGGCATGACCGCTCCACTAACATAGGCGGTCAACCGTCCCCAAGATTTCATGGCCTCCTTCCCGGATTACGTCGATCGACTGCGCACCGCCGGCGCTCTGCCAGGTGATTCCGCCGATCTCAAGCTGAAGAAGCAGCTTCTGCTCTTCGCGATGGGCTTGATGACGATCGTGCCCGTCACGTGGCTCGCTCTGTACTCGGTGATGGGCCTTCAGATCTCCCCGACGCTCACGCTTTGGTATCAGGTCGCGACCCTGTTCGTGCTGGTGTTCTACATCGTCACCCTCAATTTCGAGGTATTCAGGTTTCTTCAGCTGGCGCTCTTCCTGTTTTTCCCGTTCGTGCTGCAGTGGTCGCTCGGCAACTTCATTTCCGCGAGCGGCGTCGTGCTATGGGGATTGCTCGCGCCGATCTCCGCGATCTTGCTGTGCGGCTCGCGAGACTCGATCCCCTGGTTCGTCGCATACATCGTAATGATCGCGATGTCGGCGGTGTTCGACTACAACCTTGCCGACGCGGTGACCAAAGGCCCGGTGATTCCCGCGAAGGCCAGCGTCATTTTCTTCGGCCTGAATTTTGCGTTGATGGGCGGCATCGTCTACGCGCTTCTGCGGTATTCGGCGACCGAGACCGAGAAGGCCAAAGCCAATCTTGAGCACGCCCACCGGCTGGTGCAGTATGAACAGGAGCGTTCCGAGCGTCTGCTTCTCAACATTCTTCCCGGGCCCGTTGCAGAGCGGCTCAAGCGGGATTCCGGAACGATCGCGGATGGCTTCGCCGACGTGACCGTCATGTTCGCGGATATCGTAAATTTCACGACGATCGCCGAGGGCATGGCGCCGCAGCAGATATTCGCGATGCTGAACCGCGTTTTCTCGTCGTTTGATGCGCTCGCCGAGAAGCTTGGGCTCGAAAAGATCAAGACGATCGGCGATGCGTACATGGTCGCCGGCGGCCTGAATGACGATCCTGAACGCGACTACACGGCGTCGATTGCGACCATGGCGATTGAAATGCGCGAGCTTGCCGCAAACGAGCTCATGGTCGGCGACCGAAATATCCAGCTACGCATGGGCATCGGCACCGGGCCGGTCGTTGCCGGTGTCGTCGGCAAAAAGAAGTTCATCTACGATCTTTGGGGCGATACGGTGAATATCGCGAGTCGCATCACTTCCGAAGGGGGGCCCGGAAATATCCAGGTCGATCTGACGACCCAGCGGCGACTCCGTGGCCGATTCGACTTCGACCCACCACAAACGGTCTACCTGAAGGGCAAAGGGGACACCGTTAT
Organism: Burkholderiales bacterium; assembly: GCA_046160305.1. Classification (GTDB taxonomy): domain Bacteria; phylum Pseudomonadota; class Gammaproteobacteria; order Burkholderiales; family SG8-39; genus SHXR01. The sequence continues at coordinate 3,291 of JBJXGX010000230.1, read as the reverse complement.
TTTCAGGTTGCGAGGATGCAAGCCGGTTGCCGCGGGAATGAACGTGGCCGCGTGAATTTGCATCAGGCCGCTGCAACCGCGCGCGGCGCCGGATTCAATTCGAACCGGACCGATCCTTGATCGTTCGCGACCAGCTGAAGCGCGTATCCATGCGTCTCGGCCTGGTGGAACACCTGGTAAAGCGCGATCCCATAACCCGTGTCGGAAGGAACCGGCCCTTGAAATAGGCGTCGCGCGATTTCTTGCCTTACGGGTTTGCCGGTATCGGTGACGCTCAAGCGCACCAGGTCACGGCACTCGAGTTTCACGCGCACCGTAACGGTTGCATCGCCGCGACGCTTTTCCAATGCGTTGTTGATCAGATTGTCGGCCGCGCTTTCAAAGAGGTCACGAGGGATGGGGCCCGCCTTGTCCAAGTCCTCCGCTTCGAAGTTGACGGCCGGATGTTCAAACGTTCGTTGCAGTTGTTCCCACCACACCTCCGGTTGAACTAAACGGCTCGTATCGATCGTCGGACGCTGGAGTTTCTCCATGGTCTTCTGTAGCCGTTGCGTAATGATGGGAAGCTGTCTTCGCACCAGAGCGTGAAAGGCAACGCTATCGCCATCTTCCTGCGTTGCCGCAGAACACAGGATATTCATCGATTGAAGCAGATTCTTGACGTCGTGTGTCAAACGGGCGCCGGTTTCATGGACGGCCTGCACATAGGATTGCTGGGTAAGTTTCATTTCGCGTTGCTTAGCGACATAGAACTGTGCCAGTAGCAGGCCAAGCACGTTGAAATGCCAAACGAGGGATGGGCTCGGGCGAATTCGACTGTAGATCGTGAGGTCGAATTCGGATGTCTCATAGACCACAGGGTAATTCGTTTTCGTACCGAACTCGCCGGCGTCGCCGCCCGCCGCCCATATCCCTCCGGACACCCACTGCAGTCGGGAAAGTCCCTGCGCCGCCTCGCGAATGAATTGAGTGGGCTCATTCTGCTGGCGTGAAAACTCGGCCAAAAAATGAAGCCATTGCTCGAACGGCAGTCCGACTGACAGCAGATAACGCGAAAAGAACACGGAGAGGCCGGCGAATCCACCGCGTGGATTCCAAATCAGGCTTAGGCATATGAGGACAATGCCGAGCGTAAGTGCCATGTTCGTAACGGCTGCCCCGTAGGAGATTTGTCCGATGGTCATGAACGCAAACGTGCCGAGCACGAGGACGATCAGGAGCAAAAATATCAAGGTCGAATGAAACAGATCGACGATCTGCGATTCCGCACGATCGGGCTCGACCGGCATCAACAGCATGGCAACGAACAGTGCCGGCAACCCCCAAAGCGCCAGCAGATCGACCACCGGCTCCTGCCTTCCCACGGGGAAGCTGTTTGGAACGATCCAAAGCAGGAGCAGAGCAACCAGATACGCCAACACCAGCAGATGAAAGAGTCGAATGAAGCGTTGGTGATAGATAAATACTTTGCCGCCCACAAGGCCGGCGAGCATGGTTACCCAAAGGCCGAGCGACCACCAGTTGAGCCCATACAAGATTGCTGATGCGACCGCGGCGATTAGGGCGACCTCACTCCAACGGGCGCGGCGCGAGCGCTGAAGGAACGGTTGCCAGATGATGAACAACCCGCAGTGCGCGAGCATGACGCCTCTGGCCCACCAATCGCCTGCTCCGCGAATAGACGCGAAGTGCAAGAGGACAAGCATGCTGATGAACAGGTACTTCCAGTAGCGGACGGAAAGCTGTTCGGCGAGCTGGCTGAAGCGGGTCACGAGGGGGAATTGATGATGTTGGGTCGGGTGTATAAAGAAGGAATCGGTGCGGACTACGCACGGATTTCTGATGGCAGACTCTGCCGGTATTATTCAAAGATTCCTCGGCCGAGAATAACCCCAAAATTTTGCGCCAAAATTCTGTGCCCCATGAACTATATCGCGGGAATTGCCCGAATAACGATCATTGAAGCGTATCGCAGCCGCATGCTGGCAATCGGACTTGCGATTGCGGTTGCGGGTTTCGGTGCGGCGCTGTTCCTTGGCGAGATCGCGATTACGGAAGCCGCGCAGGTGCAATCAACCATCGTCGCGGCGCTGGTCAGATTGGGGGCGGTCTTTCTCGTCATCGCATTCGTCGTGTCGAGCATGGTGCGCGAGTACCAGGATCAGATCGTGGCCTTCACATTGGCTCAGCCGATGCCTCGCTACACCTATGTGCTCGGCAAACTCACCGGATTCTTTGCTGTGGCAGTGGCGCTCGCGGTCCTCGCGAGCCTGCCGTTAGCCGCCTTTGCGCCGACACCAAGGGTGCTGTGGTGGGGCGGCTCGCTTGTTCTCGAGCTTTTCATCGTTGCCGCCGCCAGCCTATTCTGTGTGATTACCCTGACGCACTTTGTCGCCGCGTTCGCTGCGGTGAGCGCGTTCTATGTGCTCGCCCGTTCGCTCGATGCGATCCAGATCATTGCAGGGAGTTTCAGCAATTCCCGCTCGGTCGCAGATCAGGTCCTGACGACGTTCGTCTCGATTCTCGCCACCCTGATGCCGCACCTGGATCAGATGACGCGCGCATCGTGGCTCACGGATCCTGCTGCAGTCGCGACAGAGCTTCTGCCCGCGCTCGTCCAGGCACCGATCTATGTTGCCCTCCTGCTGGGTGCGACGCTGTTCGATTTTCATCGACAGAATCTTTAGGAGCGCGGCAGACCGCGCAGATTCCTGATGGAAGATCCTCCGGATCCGAATGGCACTTACTTAAGGGGATCGACCGTTCGCCCTGAGCCTGTCGAAGGGTGAATGCCGGAGAATCCGCGTGCAAACCATCGCGCGCCTTCGGCAAGCCTGCGTTACCCTTCGACAGGCTCAGGGCGAACGGAGGCTTCAGCACAGCTGCATTGCCCTTGTATGCTCTTCCGTCGGCACTTCCGTAGAGGGAGTGGGCGACTACCGATTCGCGAACGGGTGAGATCCGCCTAAGTAAGTGCCATTCCCTCCGGATCCTGATTAACATGCATGAACGATCGATCAGTACCGTTCCGAAGTCCGTCCTATGTCTGCTCGCAGTCGGATTGGCAAGCCAGATCGCCTGGTCGAATTGGCTTGGAACGCCGCGTGCGCATGCCGAAGATCTCCCGCCCGCGCCTGAGAACTCGGCATTAAGGTTAGGCGCCCTGGGCGAACCGGAGGCATTGGGCAAGCTTCTGATGTTGTGGCTACAGGCCTTCGACTACCAATCGGGAACGAAAGTCCCGTATCGCAACCTCGACTACCCACGACTCCAGGATTGGCTGTCACGAAT
>JBJXGX010000229.1:0-8355 GCA_046160305.1 Burkholderiales bacterium | reverse complement strand
TTGATCGCGATCAATACTGCGTACTGTCTCGCGACTTGGCTCATTCTGCGGCGCTATTACGGCCGCACGCAAGCGTTGGATCTGACGCTGCTCTTCTTTCATACGGATATCGCGATTTGGATCGCGTCGCTGCATCACGTGGAGGGCGGCGCGCTGCTACTCGCATTCTTCCTGCTCGCACGCGTCGGCGATCAAATCGGATTCGGTTTTCGGCGAGCGTTCTACTTCAATAACGTGGTGGCAATCGCGTATCTCGCCTACGTGTTCGCGTTAGTGTACCTGGGTACATACACCATCGACTGGCACGAACGCCTCGGCATTTTGGCGACGATGTATCTCGTCGGTACGTACATCGCGTTCACCGGTTTTGCAATCGAGTACCTTCGCAACCGCACCAGCTCAGCGGTTCGTCAGGCGCGCAACCTGGTGCAGCAACTGGATCAGAAGACCAAAGAACTCGAAGCGCAAGCCGTCGAACTGGTACGGGCGCGGTTCCAGGCAGACAATGCAAACGAGGCCAAGTCGCGGTTTCTTGCCACGATGAGCCATGAGATTCGCACACCGATCAACGGCGTCATGGGCATCACCGAACTGCTGCTCGAAACCGAGCTCACGTCGACCCAACGCAAGTATGCGCAAGCGGCGCGCAAGTCGACCGATGCATTGCTGACGATCATCAACGACGTGCTGGATATTTCGCGAATCGAAGCGGGCAAGTTGGCGCTTGACCACCAGGCATTCGATATTCGCGGTCTGGTCGAAGAGACGCTTGATCTGATGAGCGCAAGCGCCCATAAGAAAGGTCTGTCGCTCAGCCATGTCATCGAGGCCGAGGTGCCAGCGCATCTTTCCGGCGATCCCGCGCGACTGCGCCAAATCCTGACGAACCTGGTGGGCAATGCGGTCAAGTTCACCCATGAAGGTGCAATCAAGGTGCGCGTGGGGGCCGACACCAGCAAGTCCGGCCGCCCAGGCCTTCGATTCGAGGTTTCGGATACCGGTATCGGGATTGCTCCCGAGGCGCAGTCCCAGGTATTCGAGCGGTTCACCCAGGCCGATGGGTCGACGACGCGGAAGTACGGCGGCAGCGGTCTGGGACTGGCGATCGTGACCGAGCTGGTACGGCTGATGGGTGGCGAGATTGGCGTCATCAGTGAGCAAGGGACTGGATCGACCTTCTGGTTCACCGTCCAGCTAGGCGAAGCAGCGCAGCCAGCCGCGGCATCCGAACCTGCGCCCGCCGCCACGAATCATCGGTACGACGCGCACGTTCTGGTCGCCGAGGACAATCCAATCAATCAGATGGTCGTCCAGGCGAGCCTGACGAAACTCGGTTGCAAGGTCGATGTAGTCACGACAGGTATCGAGGCGCATCACGCGGCCGTATCGGGTATGTACGACCTCATCTTCATGGATTGCCATATGCCCGAGCTCGACGGCTATGAGGCGACGCGACGCATCCGCGCAAGCGAGCAACCGCTTGGTCGGCGCACGCCGATCCTTGCGCTCACTGCCGGTGCGCTCAAGGAAGACCGGGATAAATGCCTCGCCGCCGGCATGGACGAACACTTGAGCAAACCGCTCACGCGCCTGGCGATGACTTCGGCGCTCGACCGGTGGTTATCGCCGGCCGGAAGCGCGAACCCGGCGTGATGCAAGCTACGCGGCTGCGTAGCGGGGCATTCGGGCACCAGCAAGCAGACCGCTCAGTCGAAGACCGACCCAAAATCCACGGGATATCGAGACTGAGTGATGAGGCCGCCAGCGTCGAACATCTCGATACGCTTGCTTTGTGCGAACAGAATCCACGCTTCGGTCGCACCAGCGGACAAATAGGCTTCAACCTTCTCGCGTAGAGCCTTGCGGGAATTCGAGGGTGACGCGATTTCGATGCAAAGCTCGGGGGCGCGGGTAAACGGAGTTTCCGTGCCATGCACCGCCATGAACTCGGGCGACGCCCAGGCGACGTCGGCAACGAAGACGCCGCTTTCGGATGCGACGGACGCTTCCGAGATCGCACACCCCCCAAGTGGCGCCAGAAGACGGCCGACCCTCATCTGCAGCACGCCGTGGTAGTTGCTGGCCGGGCTCATGAGAATTCGGCCCAAGACGTCCAGCTCGATCTTGCCCGGAATATTCTCGAGCAACGGGTCGGCGCACAGTTGCCGGTATCGCTCGGCGAGCGCCTGCGATGTGAGTGGTTCTTCGATGACTTCGGACAGCGCGCCCATGGTGCCTCGCTCGACGGATTCGATCCACTTCTTGCCATCGTCAATCAGTCTAGCACGATGATTTAGCCGAATCCCCCGCGCTATACTCTTCGTTTCACCTGAGCACGGGCCAGCCGCACATGGAGCAGCAATACCAACCCGCCAAGATCGAGCGTGACGCGCAAGCGCACTGGAACAAGACGCGCGCGTTCAACGTCAAAGAAGACGGCTCCAAGCCCAAGTATTACTGCCTCTGCATGTTCCCGTACCCGTCGGGCAAGCTGCATATGGGGCATGTGCGCAACTACACGATCGGTGATGTCATCACGCGCTTTCATCGCATGCGCGGATTCAATGTCTTGCAGCCGATGGGCTGGGATGCATTTGGTCTTCCGGCCGAAAACGCCGCGATGAAAGAAGGCGAGCCGCCCGCGAAGTGGACGTACGACAACATCGCCTATATGAAGAAGCAGCTCCAGTCGCTCGGTTTTGGCATCGACTGGGAGCGCGAGCTCGCCACCTGCACGCCGCAATACTACAAATGGAATCAGTGGCTGTTCCTGCGCATGTTGGAACGCGGCATCGTTTATCGCAGATCGGGCGTCGTGAATTGGGATCCGGTCGATCAGACCGTGCTTGCGAACGAGCAGGTCATCGATGGTCGCGGCTGGCGCACCGGTGCGCTGGTGGAAAAGCGCGAGATTCCGATGTACTACATGCGGATCACGCAATTCGCCGACGAGTTGCTGGACGCACTCGACAAGCTGCCCGGCTGGCCGGAGCGCGTGAAGACGATGCAGGCCAACTGGATCGGCAAGAGCTACGGCGTCAACTTCGGCTTTCCGTACGAAATTGACGGCGAGAAGAAGCTCCTACGGGTATTCACGACCCGCGCCGATACGATCATGGGCGTCACATTCATGGCGATCGCCGCCGAGCATCCGCTCGCGACGCGCGTTGCGAAGGACAATGCGCGCCTGCAGGCCTTCATCGACGAGTGCAAGCGCGGCTCGGTGATGGAAGCCGACATGGCAACGATGGAAAAGAAAGGGATGCCGACCGGGTTCCACGTGATGCATCCGCTCACCCACGAGAAGGTGGAAGTGTGGATCGGCAACTACGTATTGATGGGATACGGCGAAGGTGCGGTGATGGGCGTGCCGGGCCACGACGAGCGCGACTTCGCATTCGCCAAGAAGTATGGCCTCGCGATCAAGGAGGTCGTGCGGGTGCCGGGCAAGCCCTTCAGCCTTGACGGCTGGCAGGAATGGTATGCGGACAAGGAACACGGCCGCTGCGTCAATTCGGGCAAATACGACGGGCTCGATTACATGCAGGCCACCGATGCCATCGCGGCGGACTTGAAAGCGATCGGCGCGGGCGACAAGCAGGTGCAGTGGCGTCTGCGCGATTGGGGCATCTCGCGGCAGCGTTATTGGGGTACGCCGATTCCGCTCATTCACTGCACGACCTGTGGTGAGGTCCCGGTGCCCGACGATCAACTCCCCGTCGTCCTCCCCGAAAACCTCGTGCCCGATGGCACCGGCAATCCGCTCAACAAGACACCGTCGTTTCTCCAGTGCATGTGTCCCAAATGCGGCAAGCCTGCGCGTCGCGAGACGGACACGATGGATACCTTCGTCGATTCGTCCTGGTATTTCTTTCGGTTTGCCACGCCGGGCGCGAATGCGATGATCGACGCACGCGCGAACTACTGGATGTCGGTCGATCAGTACATCGGTGGCATCGAGCACGCGATCCTGCATCTGCTTTACGCGCGCTTCTGGACCAAGGTGATGCGCGATATCGGCCTGTCGAGCGTCGATGAACCGTTCACCAATCTGCTCACGCAGGGAATGGTGCTCAACCATATTTTCCAACGACGGGGCGAGAAAGGCGGGATCACCTATTTTTCGCCCGACGAAGTCACGATCGAGCACGATGCCGACGGCCGTGTGGTGGGCGCGCGCGCGAAAAGTGACGGGAAGCCCGTTGACTACGACGGCATCGGCACGATGTCGAAGTCAAAACGCAATGGCGTCGATCCGCAGGAATTGATCGAGAAATACGGCGCCGATACCGCGCGCTTCTTCATCATATTCACCAGTCCGCCCGAGCAGACCCTCGAATGGTCCGATGCGGGCGTCGACGGTTCGTTCCGGTTTCTGCGCCGCGTGTGGTCCTTCGCGCATGATTTGTCGGCACTTGTGCAAGCGGAATCGTCGAAGCGCGGCGGGCAGTTCAGCGGCTACACCTATCCCGCCGACTGGCCGAAGCGCGCGCCGGCCATGGCGGCCGTTCGCCGCGAATTGCATACGCACCTCAAGCAGGCGACCTACGACATCGAGCGGCATCAGTTCAACACCGTCGCCTCGGCGGCAATGAAATTATTGAACGCGCTGTCCAGCCTGCCGAAAGTGGACGCCGCGCACGTTGCGAGCGATCCGACGCACACGCAACTGCTGCATGAAGGGATGTCGATTCTGCTCCGCGTGCTCTCGCCGGTTACGCCACATATCACGCATGCACTTTGGGCCGCGCTTGGCTACGCAGGCGATCTGGTCGATGCGCAGTGGCCGGAGGTGGATCCGCTCGCGCTGGAGCAAGACGAGATCGAGCTGGTGGTGCAGGTCAACGGCAAGCTGCGCGGTTCCTTGCGCATCCGGAAGTCCGCGACCCAAGGCGAAATCGAAGCAAGTGCGCTCGGGCTGGAAGCAGTCACCAAATTCACGAATGGCAAGCCGCCCCGCAAGGTGATCGTGGTGCCGGGACGATTGGTCAACGTGGTCGTGTGAAGTGTGAAGAGTAAAGGATGAAGGGTGAAGCGTGACGGGCGGAAGGCAGCCTTGTCGTGGGTGGTCATCGCCGCCTGCGTGCTTTTGCACGGATGCGGCTTCCACCTCCGCGGAGCAGCCACGCTGCCGTTCGACACCCTCTTCATTCCGGCCAATCATCCGATGCTGATCGAATTGTCGCGTACCGTCAGGAACGGCAGCAACGCCAAAGTCGTCAGCGATCCGAAAGCCGCGGCCGCGACATTCGCCCTGATCAACGAGTATCGCGAGAAGGTCATTCTCAGCGTGAATACCGCTGGTCGGATCCGGGAATATCAGCTCCGGTACGCCATTGTATTTCGCGTGCACGATGGCAAGGGTGGCGAGTTCGTTTCGCCTAATGCCATCACGTTGCGGCGCGACATCACTTTCAACGATCAGGTCCTGGCGAAGGAATCGGAAGAGGTGCTGCTCTACCGCGAGATGCAAACGGATATGGTGCAGCAGATCATCCGGCGGCTCCAGGCATCCAAATTGCGCACGCCGGATGATGACTGAGGTTGCGGACCCATCAACAACCCCGCGCCAAGGACTCGAGGTATGTTATTGAACCACCAAGGCACCAAGACACCAAGGGTCGGCGTTGCGTCGTCGAGCTTGCGCTTGAGGGCATATGTGGATCTACGGCACACCACGACGGCTCGGCGCTACAGCAGACCACAACCTGGAGCTTGAATGTAACCTTGGTGCCTTGGTGCCTTGGTGGTTCAAAATGCAGTCAGATCAATATGAAGCACCTAGTTTGATTCCCGTGGCAAGACCACGGGAAATCTCAAGTTGAATCCCTTCAATGCCCCAACTTCGCGCCGACCAACTCGATCAGCACCTCGCCCGCCAGCTCGTGCCGCTCTATGTGATCCACGGTGATGAGCCCCTTCTCTCACTCGAAGCGGCGGACGCCGTGCGTGCGAAGGCGCGCGCCGCCGGATGCGCGGAGCGCGAGGTCCTGGTCGCCGAACGTGGATTCGAGTGGGCACGCCTTAATCACGCCGCGGCCGATCTCTCGCTTTTCTCCGAGCGAAAACTGATCGAGCTGCGGATTCCCGGCGGCAAACCGGGGGATGCGGGCGCGGAAGCCATCACCGCCTACTGCTCGAAGCTCGTCGAAGAAAACGTGACCTTGGTCAGCCTACCGCGCCTCGCCAAAGCAGACCAGTCCTCCAAGTGGTTCGCCGCGCTCACCGAACGCGCCATGGTGATCAACGTGTTTCCAGTCGAACGCGCGCGTCTGGGCCTATGGATCGGTGCGCGCCTGGCGCGTCAAAAACAACGGGCTGACGAGACGACCCTGTCATTCATGGCCGATGCGGTCGAGGGAAATCTGCTCGCCGCGCATCAGGAAATTCAGAAGCTCGGTCTCCTCTATCCCGAAGGTTCGCTGTCGATTGATCAGATTCGCACCGCCGTCCTCGATGTCTCGCGTCACGATGCCTATCAATTGGCCGAAGCGATGTTGGGTGGCGATGCCGTTCGCGTGTGCAAGGTGATCGAGAGTCTGCGCGGCGAAGGCGAGCAGCCATTGCGGTTGCTCTGGGTACTCGGCGAGGAGATTCGTGCACTCGGACGCATCGCAGCGGGCCTGGCAACCGGACGAACCGCACAGGAACTGCTCCGCGACAACCGCATCTGGGGCGAACCCCGCCAGACATTGATGGCGCGTGCGGCGCGACAAGTGAAACCAGCGGCCATCGAGTCCGCGCTTGGCCATGCGGCGGTGATTGATCGCCTCGCAAAGGGGATCGGCAAGGGTGATCCGTGGGATGAGCTGCTCGGACTATCGCTTCGCTTTACCGCGAAAATCGATGAAGCGGGCCTGCGGGCACTCCCGTAAAATCGGCTGACTGTCTATTGGAATCGCACGTCATGGGCGCCGAACCGACTCTTCCGCTCGATGTCACCGCGACCATGCGCGCGGTCGGCCGACGTGCGCGGGAAGCCGCGCGCATCATGGCCAAAGCCGATAGCGCGACGAAAAACCGCGCGTTGACGGCGATCGCGGCGGCGATACGTCGCAATGCCGGCACGATCATGATCGAGAACGCCAGGGACACTGAGCGCGCGAAGGTGAACGGCCAGGACGCCGCGTTCGTCGATCGCTTGACCTTGCGTGCGAAATCGATCGAAGACATGGCGCAAGGTGTCGAGCAGGTTGCCGCGCTTCCGGACCCGATCGGCGCGATCACCGATCTCGCGACCCGCCCGACCGGCATCCAGGTTGGCAAGATGCGGGTGCCGCTTGGCGTGATCGGCATCATCTACGAATCGCGACCGAATGTAACGGTGGACGCGGCGGTGCTCTGCCTGAAGTCGGGCAATGCCACGATCCTACGAGGCGGCTCGGAGGCGATCCACACGAATCAGGCCATCGCGCGATGTGTCCATCTGGGGCTGGGCGAAGCGGGCTTGCCGGAGGCCGCGGTGCAAGTGATCGAGACCACCGATCGCGCGGCGGTGGGCGAGATGCTGCGGATGAATGATTACATCGACATCATCGTGCCGCGCGGGGGCAAGCCGCTCATCGAGCGCGTCATGGCCGAATCGCGCATTCCGATGATCAAGCACCTCGATGGCGTGTGCCACGTCTTCATCGACGCAAGTGCCGATGTCGACATGGCCATCCGCATTGCCGACAACGCGAAGACGCAGCGTTACGGCACCTGCAACACGATGGAGACCTTGCTCGTCGATGAACGCATCGCGCCGCGCGTGTTGCCGCCGCTTGCCAGGCGCTATCTCGACAAGGGGGTCGAGCTGCGTGGCGACGAAGCGTCGCGGCAACTCGTGCCGGCGATGCTCGCAGCAAGCGAAGATGACTGGTATGCGGAATACCTCGCGCCGATTCTCGCGGTGCGCATCGTCAAGGGGCTGGACGAAGCGATCGACCACATCGCCAAGTACGGTTCGCAGCATACCGATGCGATCGTCACGACCAACGACGCGCATGCGCAGCGATTCCTTCGCGAGGTCGATTCGAGTTCGGTGATGGTGAATGCATCGACCCGCTTTGCCGACGGCTTTGAATTCGGCCTCGGCGCGGAGATCGGCATCTCCACCGACAAGTTGCATGCACGCGGACCCGTCGGCCTGGAGGGCCTCACCTCGCAAAAGTGGGTTGTACTAGGACATGGGGAAATCAGAGGGGCGGACGGTGAATCGGGATAAACTGCACGCTTGCCGATCCCGATGGAGGATTCAATGAGCGCCGTGTTTACTGCCACGCGGCATAAGCTGACCGTCGAGGCCTATCACGACCTGGGAGCGACCGGTCATCTCACCGAGGATGACAGGATCGAGTTGATCGACGGGGAGCT
>JBJXGX010000228.1:0-11234 GCA_046160305.1 Burkholderiales bacterium | reverse complement strand
ATGGTTGCGTGCGCGATGTCGATGGCATCATCGATGTCGGGCTCCCCGTGTACGCGGCTGGCGTATGTGTCATCGGTACGCTCAAGAATCATTCTGGCTGGTACGGCGTGCCTATCACCATCGGCGGTGTCACCATTCATCCGGGTGACTATGTCATTGGTGACGCCGATGGCGTGATGGTCGTTCCAGCGGCAATGGGCGAAAAAGCCATTGCGCTGGCCAGCGTGCAACACGAGAAGGAAGAAGCCCGCGATGCGCGCGTGCGCGCGGGAGAGTCGATATTGCAGGTTGTCGGACTTCGTTAAGGGCAGACAATGGGTCGCGGTCAAACCATCACTGAAAAGATCTTGTCCCGCGTTTGCGGGCGAGCAGTCAAGGCGGGCGAGATCATCTACCCAGAGCCCGACCTGATCACGACGCACGATTGGTATGTCGTCAACATCGCCAACGCATTCAAGGAGCTTGGCGTCGAGCGTCTCTATGCGCCGGAGAAACTTCTGATCTCGACCGATCACGAACCGGTTGCCACGAGTCCGCTCGCGGTGACACGCCAGAAGCAGGTGCGTGAGATCGTCGAACGCTTCGGCATCAAGCATTTCTTCGATGTCGGGCGCGGCGGTCACGGGCATGTGTTCCCGATGGAGCTGGGCTACATCAAGCCTGGCATGTTCGTCGGTGCGTACGACATACACGTCACCAACTACGGCGCGGTCGGTTGTCTTGGCATCCCGGTGGTGACCGAGGTGTCGGAGCTGTTGGCCTGCGGATCGGTGTGGTTGCGCGTGCCGCATACAATTCGGGTGAACTTGCATGGCAAGCTCGCCCGCGGCACGACCATGCGCGATGTCGGTCAGAAGCTCATCGCCGATCTCGACGTCGACATGGTCGACTATGGGGTGATCGAATATGGCGGGCCGGCCCTTGCCGGCATCGATTTTGCGGGCCGGCAGGTGCTTTGTAATACGCCAATTGAAATTGGGGCGAAGTCCGCGCTGATTGAACCCGACCAGGCGACGCTCGACTATTTGCGGCCTCGGGTCAAAGGTCCCCTCGAACTGGTTCAAAGCGACCCTGACGCGCCGTTTCGGCAGGTGGTCGACTACGACCTCAATGTCGTGGAGCCGCAGGTCGCGGTCCCGCCTACGCCGGACAAGGTGGTAGGAATATCGAAAGTGCTCGGCAAACGCATTCATCACGCCTTCATTGGTTCGTGCGCGGCCTCGAGCCTTGCCGACCTGCGCGTCGCAGCGAGCGTTCTCAAGGGTCGCAAGATCCACCCTCGAGTGCGTTTCTTCGTTACGCCGGGTACGCAGGAGGTGCTTTCGAATGCCGAGGCCGAAGGGATCATGAAAATTTTCGTGGACGCGGGTGCTGCGATTACAGCGCCGGGCTGCGGTGTATGCGCGGGTGGAAAGATCGGCGGGCTGGCCGACGACGAAGTGTCGATCAACACCGGAACCCGTAACGATTACGGCCGGCTCGGCTCGGCGAAATCAGAAATCTATCTGGCGAATCCGGCGACGGTCGCGGCGTCCGCGGTGGCGGGGCAGATCGCTGACCCGCGCGAATTTCTGCCGCAATAGGGAGCTCGCATGCAATGGGTCTATCGCGGTACCTGCTGGAAATTCGGCGATAACGTCGGCATCGACGGGGACATGATGCCCCTCGAATTCGCACTCAAGCGCGAGCTTGATCCGGCGGTACTGAAGCCGCATTTCATGTGCGGTCTCGATCCGGATTTTCCGAAGAAAGCGAAGCCGGGCGACATCCTCGTGGCCGGACGCCGCTTCGCACAAGGCAATCCGCATATCCAAGGCCTCATCGGCCTACGCGCCCATGGACTCGGGCTCGTCGTCGAATCGATTCCTCGCGGCAGCTTTCGCAATGCGATCAATGCGGGCGTCCCGTTTCTCACGCAGTGTGCCGGCGTAACGTCCCAGGTCGAAACGGGTGACGACATTGAAGTAGATTTCAAGAGCGGGCGCTTCGTGAACCATACCCGATCGAAGACCTTGCGGTTCGAGCCTCTTGATGCGCAATTGCTGGAGATCATCGGCCTCGGTGGGTGGAAGCCGGCGGTGCAAAAGCGCATCGCGTCGATGCGCCTGTCGCCCGGACCGGCACGCTAAGGGGCGCTCAGGTGATCCAAGAATGACTTCAGGAACGCGGCAAGGCAAGAAGCGGCGCGGCGGCCTGCTGGTCCTTCCTGCGATGCTTTGGCTCTTCGTGTTCTCAATAGGACCGCTCGTCTTTCTTGCGTGCGTATCGTTCTGGACCGCCACCGCGTTCGGCCTCTCCACCGATCTCACCACCAAGGCATACGAGACCATCGGTGGGGAATCGGTCTATGCCCGCGTACTCTGGCAGACACTGCGAATCGCGATCGTCACGACCGTCCTCGCGCTCCTCGTTTCATATCCACTGGCAATGTTTCTCGCGCGGCTAAAGGGCCGTGCGAAGACCGCGGCGGTGGTGCTGCTGTTTCTGCCCTTTTGGACGAGCTATGTCGTGCGCACATTCGTCTGGTTGCCGATGCTCGGGCGCAACGGCCTCATTAATCAGACGCTGTTGGCGCTGGGAATCGTCGACAAGCCTCTGGATGGTTTGCTCTACAACGAAGGGGCGGTCTACGTCGGGCTTGTCTATGTGTACACGCTGTACATGACGTTGCCCATCTACCTCTCGCTCGATCGGCTCGATCCGGCACTGGTCGAGGCGGCGGGCGATCTGGGCGCCACACCGATGCAGGTGTTGCGCCGGGTTATCATACCGCTGAGCCTGCCGGGCGTCTGGTCGGGTTGCACCATGGTGTTCCTCCTCGCGTGTGGTGCGTATGTCACGCCGCAACTGCTGGGCGGCCCCTCGGGTCAGATGTTTGGCAACGTGATTGCAAGCCAGTTTCTCAACACGACCAATTGGCCGTTAGGCGCGGCACTTTCCATCGTATTGGTAGCGGTCGTGATGGTGTTCATGTTGATCGCGATCCGCAGGCTCGGCCTGCGGCGCATCTTTGTCGGGGAGCGTGCGTGAACGCGGCCAAACGCGATGCCGTACCTTGGGTGTTGCGAGGCTACGCGGGGCTGTTCTATGCGTTCCTCTATGCCCCAATCGCGCTTCTCATCGCGTTGTCGTTCAACGACTCGCAGGTGATGGGCTTTCCGTTTCGCGGCCTCACGGTCAAGTGGTACGCAGAGGTATTTACCGACGGCAGGCTGCTCGCATCAATCGTGAACAGCTTTGCGGTGGGATTCATCGCGGCACTCGTTGCAACGGCGCTCGCGCTGCTCGCCGCACTTGGACTTCGCCACAACTTTCCGATGCGAGACGCCGTGATACCGGTCATGTTGGTGCCGATCATTACGCCCGGCATCGTCTCCGGCATTCTCCTTTACGTGTTCTTTGGCGTCGCCGGCGTGCCGTACGGACTCTGGACCGCGGTGTTGGTGGCCCACATCACATGGGTTCTGCCGTTCGCTTTTCTCACCATCTACCCGCGGCTCAATCGATTCGATCGTTCGCTCGAAGAGGCCGCGATGGATCTCGGCGCGACACCTCTCGTCGTGTTCAATCGCGTTGTCCTGCCGCTGATAAGGCCCGGGATCGTCGCGACGCTTCTCTTCTCATTCACCTTGTCGTTCGACGAATTCATCCGTACCCTGTTCGTGGCCGGATCCGAGCGGACAACGCCGATCTATCTATGGTTGTTGATTGTCGAACAGATGGCGCCGTTCCTGCCCGCGGTCGGCGTCGTGATCATGGTCATTTCGGTGTCGGTCGCGGGATTGGGGTTCTGGGTATCGGGTCGCGCGCGTCAATTCGCGGCACAGATCGAACGGTAGACTATTGATTTCTTGAAGTGCACAGGAGGCGTCATGGATCGAGCGCGAATCAAGCAGAATATCGCAACACTACACGCGGATTTGGACCGCCGTGAGTTCCTGAAGTGGAGCGTCGCAGCCGGATTGGGCGGCATTGGAGGCTACGCGCAGGCGCAGGCTGGCGCGTCGCTCGATGTGCTGTTGGCGAACGCGCTGGTGTCCGGACCGCTCAAGGGGATTCTCGAGAAGGAAGCCAACATCAAGATCAACGACGCGCCGTTTCAGTCGTCGACGGACGTGGTCTCGCGGCTCGTGGCACCGGGTGGTACCGGACGCTTCAATATGATGATGAGCCATTCGATCTTTTCGCGTGGACCGATCCTCGGTGAGAAAGCCGGCGCGGAAAAGGTAAGTCCGATCGACCTGGCGCGCGTGCCCAATATCGCCCAGGTCGCCGAACCGTTCAAACCGGAGGGCATCGAACGAGACGGCAAGGTGTACGGCGTGCCGATCATGTGGGGCTATGACAGCGTGCTCTTCAACAAGGATCATGTCCCGGAGGCGGACGCGTATACGCAATCGTGGGGTTGCATCTTCGAGGACAAATACGCGGGCAGGATCGGCTGGTTCGATACCGCGCATCAGATGATCATGGCCGCCGCACTGTACATGGGCAAGGATAAGCCCGAGCAACTGAGCGCGAGCGAATTGAACGACGTCGGTAAATTTCTCATCTCGAAAAAGAAGAACGTGCGCACGTTGTGGACGAGCTTCGCGCAAGCCGAGAATCTTCTCGCCTCAGGGGAGATCGTTTGTACCTTCGGTCCGATCCCGGTTCGCTACAACCTGCAAAAGAAGAACTTCCCGGTCACGAACGCATGGTGCAAGGAGGGCGTGTTGTCCTTCGTGCAGACCGGGTACATCCCGAAGGATTCGAAGAATCAGGATGCGGCGCACGCAATGATCAACGCGATGCTCGGCAAAACCTATGCAAGCCAGCTCTCGCCGGTGTCCGGATACCTTTCCGCGTCGAAGCTCGGGGCGCTCGACCTTTCCGCGGATGAGCGCAAACGCTGGGGGTATGGCATTGCCGAGGGATCAACCAAGCACTACCCATTGCGCATGCCACCGAACCTGTCTGCGTGGATCGAACTCTGGAGCCGGGTGAAGAGTGCTTGATGGCAGCGCTTCGCATGGCGGGCCGCAGGCAGGGCATGTGAGTGATATCGCGGTTTCGGTCCGCGCCGTCACGAAGCGATTCGGCGCAGTGACGGCGCTCGACGCGGTCTCGCTCGACGTGCGTCGCGGCGAGTTTCTTTCGCTGCTGGGTTCGAGCGGATGTGGCAAGACGACGCTGCTTCGTATTGTCGGGGGCTTCGAGGATCCGTCGGCCGGTGACGTACTGATTGGTGATCGAAACGTGGTCGGGGACCCACCTTACCGGCGGCGCACCAACATGATTTTTCAGCATCTCGCGCTGTTCCCGCATCTCACCGTCGCGCAGAACATCGCTTTCGGACTGGAGTTGAAGAAGCTGGCGCGAGGGAAAGTCGATCGAAAGGTCAAAGACGCGCTCGCGCTCGTTCGGTTGCCCGGATATGAAGAGCGGACGATCGATATGCTGAGCGGCGGCCAGCGGCAGCGTGTCGCGATCGCCCGCGCGCTCGTCAATGAGCCCGAGGTGCTGCTCCTCGACGAACCACTTGGAGCCCTCGATTTGCAGTTGCGCCTGCAGATGCATGACGAGCTGAAGCGCATCCATCGCGAAACCTGCAGCAGCTGGATCTTCGTAACGCACGATCAAGGCGAGGCGATTGCCCTATCCGATCGGATCGCGGTGATGGCCGAAGGCCGCATCGTTCAACTCGGCACACCGCGCGAGATCTACGAGCAACCGCACGACCGTATCGTGGCAAGCTTCATCGGTCATGCGAACCTGCTCGAGGGTCGATGTCTCGAGAATGGCCCCAATGGGCATTGTGTGCTGGATGCGGGCGGATGGCGGATCCCGGGACGCTCTCCCGTGCCGATCGCGGTCGGCGCGAACGCCGTCGGTGTATTGCGCTACGAGAAGTTGCGCGTAGTCGCCGGCGAGACGGGGGCGAACGGCCACGTGGTCATCATTACCGATGCACGGTTCCTTGGTCCGACCTTGCGCTTGCGAATGAAGCTTCAAAATGGCATCGAGCTCGTCGCGGAATCGTCGGATACCGAAGCAGGTGGCGCGCTGCGTGCGGGTGGCAGTGCGCGGGTGGACTGGGCGCCGGAGCATCTGGTGGTCCTGCCGGCATGAGTAACATTCCCGGGAATTGAGTCATGGTTCGCATTGGTATCGATGTGGGCGGGACATTCACCGACGTTATTCTGGTGGATGAGGCGACCGGC
The DNA here is from genome assembly GCA_046160305.1 of Burkholderiales bacterium. GTDB lineage: Bacteria > Pseudomonadota > Gammaproteobacteria > Burkholderiales > SG8-39 > SHXR01. The sequence goes on along the minus strand of JBJXGX010000228.1, from coordinate 5,031 downwards.
GCGGTGCATGTCGCGAAAGTGCTGAACGAACCGGGTCGCCGTGCCGCGACGGTCGTGCGTGGCATCCAGCGCGCGATGCAAGCGGCGGGTGCGCGTCCGAGCGAGATCGAATTCATCGGGCATGGCACCACGATCACGACCAATGCGGTCATCGAGCGCAAAGGTGCGCCCACCGCGCTTGTCACCAACAAGGGCTTTCGCGACGTGATCGAAATGGGGCGCTTCGCCCGGCCCGCGGATCTCATCTATCGCGTACAGATTGACAAGCCCACCCCGTTGGTACCGCGCTATCTGCGGTTCGAGGCCGACTGCCGGGTCGATGCGTCGGGAGCGGTGCTCAACGATCTCGCGAACGACGAGATCGAGCGCGTCGTTGACCGGGTTCGCGCAAGCGGCGTTGCAGCCGTTGCGATCTGTTTTCTGTTTTCGTTTCTCGATCCTACCCATGAACGCCGTCTGCGCGATCGATTGAAAGAGGCGATGCCCGGCGTTGAAGTGCTCATTTCGTCGGACGTGCAGCCTGAATTTCGTGAATTCCCACGGACCAGCACGACGATCTTTGCAGCGTACATCGCACCGGTACTCAGGCAATATCTCGATACGCTGGTGGATGAAATGCAGGCCGCCGACATTGCCAGCCGTCTGTTCATTTTCCAGTCGAATGGAGGCGTAGCAAGACCGGAGCTGGTATTGCGCAATCCGGCGACGACCCTGCTCTCAGGTCCGGCGGGTGCCGTGATCGGCGCGGCACAAATGAGCGCTGCCTGCGGTTATCCGCGACTCATCACCATGGACATGGGCGGCACGAGCCTCGATGTCTGCCTGCTTCGCGAAGGCATCGCCGAGGCAACCACCGCGCGCGAGATCGATTACTTCCCGGTGGTGACACCGATGCTCGATGTTCACACGGTCGGCGCCGGCGGCGGCAGCATCTGCCGGCTCGATGAAGTGGGTCGGGTTAAGGTGGGACCGCAAAGCGCGGCGGCCGATCCGGGACCGGCTTGTTACGGGCGCGGCGGTAGGCAAGTGACATTGACGGATGTCAATGTCGTCCTCGGCTATATCGATCCGGATTACTTCGCGGGAGGCGAAGTGAAGCTGCGCGCGGATCTCGCCTATGCGGTAATCGAAGAGCACATCGCCAAGCCGCTTGGCGTGGACGTCCTGCGCGCGGCAGCGGGAATCTTTACCGTGGCGGCGAATCAGATGGCGGAGGCCATCCGGTTCGTTTCGGTGCAACGGGGCGCGGACCCACGGGATTTCGACCTGTGCGTCTTCGGCGGTGGCGGACCGATCCATGGATTCTCCATCGCGGCAGAGCTCGGCATGCGCCGGATCCTGATACCGCTCAATCCTGGACTGTTCTCCGCGACGGGAATCGCCTCCGCCGATTTCACGCACGACTATTCGGTGTCGGTCCTGCGGCCGGCTGCCGCGATCGATAGCGTGTCGTTGGCGCGCAGCCATCGGGATTTGCGCGCACGGGCGCAAGCCGATTTCGACGTGGAAGGGGTTGCACCCGCACGGCGCCGCTATCAGCACAGCATGGATATTCGCTATATCGGCCAGACGACCGAGCTCAACATTCGCGTGCCAAGTGATGACGATGCGCGTCCGATCGATCTCGAAGCGTTCATCCGTGAATTCCATCGGCAGCACGAAGCAATTTATACGTATGCGGTGCCGGACGAACCGGTCGAGATCGTCAATCTTCGCCTTCGGGCGATTGGGCTCGTTGACAGGCCCGCTCACCGGCCCGCCACACGGACTCGTGTTGGCGCCGCGCCGATCGGGCGGCGGTCGGTGTGGTTTGATCAGGCAGGCGAGCGCGTCGCCGCGGTCGTTCATCGCCGGGAGTCGCTGCCGATCGGTGCAATCATCGAAGGTCCCGCGATCATCCAGGAGCTCTCTTCCGCGACGGTCGTTCCGCCCGGTGCGCATGCGTTGATCGATCCGTTCGAGAACATCCTGCTTACCATCCGTCCTGCCTGACTGTGGGTACCTTCATGACAATCGATCCATTCACGCTTGCCGTGATCCAGAACGCCTTGATCGGCGTCGCGCACGAGATGAAGCTCATGACGATGCGCGCCGCTTATACCCAGTTGTGGAAGGAGCAAGGCGACCTGTCGTGCTGCGTGATGGATTGGGATGGCGAGATCGTCGCGCAGGATCCGTCGGGCTTCCCGATCCATGTGACGACCATGCCGTTCCAACTCCAAGGTCTGATTGAAGGGGTCGGTCGCAACAACATTCGTCCGGGCGATGTATTGATGACGAACGATCCATACCTCGGTGGCACGCATCTGCCGGATGTGTTGCTCGCACGTCCGCTTTATTGGGAGGGCGAGTTGTATGGGTTCCTCTGCAACCGCGGCCACTGGGCCGATATCGGCGGCATGGGCCCGGGCAGCTATTCGCCGGCGACGAAGGAGCTCATCCAGGAAGGCATCGTCATCCCGCCGGTGAAGCTCTTCGAGGGCGACCGCCTGCAGGAGCCGATCGTCAAACTCATCGTGCGCAATGTTCGCAACGCGTCGGTCGCGCATGGCGACATGCGGGCGCAGTATGCGTCCTGCTTCACCGGCGAACGGCGCCTCAAGGAACTGATCGGCCGCTATGGCCTTGCGTCGATCAAGGCCGCCATGAAAGAGATCCTCGCGCGGTCCGAGCAACTCACGCGCGCGCGGATCGCCCAATTCAAGGAAGGCGTATTCCATGCGCGCGATTGTCTGGATGGTGATGGCTTCACCGAGGATCCGCAGTGGATCGATGCGAAGGTGACCATCGCGAATGCCCACATCACGGTGGATCTGTCGGCGTCGTCCAGACAATCACGCGGTGGCTTGAATTGCTCGCGCGCTTCGGCGATCTCGGGTGTTCAATATGCGATCAAGTCGATCACCGATCCGGAGAATCCGCCGAATGCCGGCAGCTATCGACCGATCAAGGTGATCACCACGCCCGGGACGCTCGTCGATGCGCGGCCACCCGGATCGATGGTGGGCTATGGTGAGATCGCTTACCGCGTGCTCGATACGACCATGCGCGCATTGGCTGATGCCGCGCCAAACGATGTGCTGGCGAGCGGCTCAGGATCGACCGGAACGACGGCGATTGGTGGGGGCGATACCCGTCCAAACGCGAAGAAGCCGTTCTTCCTCACCCTGGAGCTTTCGTCAGGCGCCTATGGTGCGCGTGCGACCAAGGACGGCATGAACGGGATTCGCTATGGCGCGGGCAATGCCGGGCATGTGCCGATCGAAGCCGATGAAATGGAGAATCCACTTTTATTCGAGCGCTATGAAATCGTCGCCGACACCGGTGGCGCGGGCAGATTTCGCGGCGGTAACGGTTTCTGCCGCGTGTTTCGCGTGCTGGCGGATCAGGGCTCGATTTGCCTCTGCGCCGATCGCGACAAGTCGCAACCGCAGGGACTGTTCGGCGGCCGACCCGGGACCACCGCGCGGTATTACCTCGACCCGGGTACATCGAAGGAGCGCCGACTGCCGAGCAAGACGCCTTACATCGCGCTCGACCCCGGCACGCTGGTGTGGCTTCAATCCGCCGGAGGAGGTGGATATGGCGAACCGTCGGCGCGCGATCCGAAGCTGATCGAACGCGATCTGCGCGACGGCTACATTACGCCGGAATTCGCGCGACGCGAATACGGATGGAAGGGTTGAGCGTCGCCTGTTGCGCTACGCCGTCGGCAGACGTTATTCGATCGCCGGCCAGTAGGCAAAGCCGATCCCGGTTTTCACATGATGGATGGGCATGTAGTCGACCACGACACCAGCCCGTGGGCACGCCGCCGCTGCCGTGATCCACGCGCGTATCTCGCCGGTGCCGCTTCGCATCGTCGCCGAATCGAACGAAAAAAGGTTCGCAAGCTCTTCGCCGCGATTGGTTGCGATGCGATCCATGATCCATCGATCGAGTGGTTCGTCGATCCATCCCGAGCGTGGTCCGAACGGGTCGTGCGAAAGACCGCCCGAGGCGTAGATTGCAACCCGCGCCTTGTGATGTTTGAAGATGTCGGCGATGGCGAGTCCCAGGTCCCAGCAGCGTCGACCCGACGGTAACGGCGGGAAGTATTCGTTGAGAAACACCGGAATGACCGGAATGTCGAGCGCGGGCATCAACACCGGCGCCGGATACATCAACATGTGCGAAGCGCCGCGCGTAGGTTCGCGCCCCTGCGGATTCATCTCGGCAAGGTTCGACGGATCGAAATTTCGTTTGAGGAGACCCTTCAACAGATCCATTGCGAGCTCGGTATGGACCTTGAGATGGATGCGCGACCCCTCGGGCGGAATGTCCGACATGTATCGGGGTTTCGATGAGCCCCAGATTTCCTTGCCGGTGTACACAGAAAGGGTCGGCTGATTGCACAATCCGAAGAGGTCGTTCTGGTCGTCGCCGATCACGAGCAGCGCGTCGGGGCGATAGGCGTGCAACTGATCGCGCAGGACTTTGAACGCCTGTGCGATGCGCTTGGCCATCGCTTCGCGTACTTCCGGTGTTTCGAGCTTTGCGCTCGGCGGCTGCGAGCCCTTCATGCTCTCCGGGATCGACGCGTAGACCTTCGGCCACATATCGGTCGGGCAGAAGATGCCGGGCGCATGGGAGGAGGCCATTCCGAATCCGAGCATGTTATTTCCTCAAGCATTCATGGAAATTGGAACACCAAGGCACCAAGACACCACGGCATCAAGGCTCAGTAGGTGCGTGGAACGCATTGATGCGCTAGCAGGGCAGGGCCGATCCCGCAATGCTATCCGGTGCGGAGTTTGGCGGTCTGCGCTTCGTCGACCGCAAGTGGGTCGCCGCCAATCACCACACCATACGCGGTCCGTGCGTGACCAATCGACATTTTCTCTTCGATTACATCATCCAGAACTGCCGCCGCATCGCGCAGCAGCGGATCGCCATGGCCCCCACCGCCGGCGAGGCGCACGCATAGCATGTCGCCGTCGTCGACCGTGGTCAGAAACTTGGCGCGGCACGCCTCGTCGGTGCCATCCGCGC
>JBJXGX010000227.1:0-38805 GCA_046160305.1 Burkholderiales bacterium | reverse complement strand
CGACTGCCATCTCGTCCGAGTCCACGCCCATCTTGCATGTGCCAAGCGGATGGTGGACGGTCCAGGCGGTGCGGCGCATGTAGGCGTCGATCTCGGCGCGCGATTTCACGCCTTCACCCGGATTGATTTCGCGACCGCGGAACGGGTCGAGCGCTTTCTGATGCGCGACGTCTCGCACCATGTCGAACCCGGTGCGAAACGTATTCCAATCGTCTTCGGTCGATAGAAAATTCTGGCGGATTGCGACATGTACGCGTGGATCGGCTGAACGTAGTCGAACGTCGCCCCGACTCGTCGGATGCAGCACCACCGGCCGGCACATGAACGCATCTTTCGGGCGCTTGCGAATGCCCGGGAACCAAGGCTGCGACTCGGGCGGCACGAAGCGGGTCAGAAACTGGATGTCGGGCTGCACGAGCTTGGGATTGCTCTTGAGATGCGCGACGATCGGCCCAGGCATCTCCGTGGCGAATCCGGTGCCGAAAAAATAGGCTTCCGCCATGGCGAGCGCGAGGCGGTCGTAACGGAGCAGGCCGACGAAAGGGCCATCACTCTTGCGTTCGAACTCGATGCCGCATGAAATATGGTCCTGCAGGTTCTTGCCGACGCCGGGAAGCGGCACTTTGCATGGAATACCGTGCTGCGATAGTTCCTGCGGTTCGCCGATGCCGGAGAGCATCAGGAGCTGCGGTGAGTTGATGACCCCGCCCGACACGATGATCGATCGTGTCGCACTGACAGTCTCCGATGCGCCATTGCGAGAGACTTCAACGCCCGTGGCACGCCCGCCCTCGATGACGAGCTTCAGCGCGAACGTCTTCTTCCAGAGCGTGAGATTGGGGCGTTTGAGGGCGGGATACAAATAAGCCATCGCCGTATTGCATCGACGACCGCGCCGGATCGTCGACTGAAACATGCTGAACCCTTCGGGGTGCTCGCCGTTGTGATCCTCGGTGAACGGATGTCCAGCGGATTTACCGGCGTCGAACCATGCCTTGACCAGCGGATCGGGATACTTGTTCCTCACCGTCGTGAGCGGGCCGCCGCTGCCACGCCATGCATTGCCGCCGCCTTCCCAGTCCTCCGTTTTCTTGAAGTAGGGCAGCGCGTCCGCATACGACCAGCCGGTGAGGCCGCTCGCTGCCCAGCGATCGTAATCGGCCGGATGTGCGCGGAAATAGCCCATCGCGTTGATCGACGAGCATCCCCCTAACACTTTGCCGCGCGCGCACTCGACCTTGCGATTGTTCAAATGCGGCTCGGGTTCGGTGAAGTATCCCCAGTCGTGCAAGCGCTCGAACAGGATCTTGCCCCAACCAAGCGGCACCTGGATGATCGGATCCCAATCGGATCCGCCGGCTTCGATCACCAGAACACGTGCATCGGCGTCCTCGGTCAGGCGATTGGCGAGTGTGCAGCCCGCAGAACCCGCACCGATGATGACGTAATCGTATGACGCGGAAGATGCCATCGCGACCGCATCCTTTCGCTATTTCTTCGTCGGCTCGCTCGAGGACCGCGCGAGCACCTTGAGGAGAAGCGCGTACATCTCCTTGGTCGCCGGGTCATTCGCCAGGAATTCCTCACCCAGCGGGGCGAGGCGCCTGATCACTTCCGCTTGATCTTTGGCGGGCAGGCGGATGACCTCGCCACCGTTGTCCTTCCAGGTTTTTTCGGCGCGCTCCGCATGGCTCACTGCCGTGTACCCCACCCAGCTTTCCAGGCTGTGCGCGGTTTTATAGACCGCGTCCTGCAGATTCTTGGGCAATTTTTGCAGCCAGATCTTGCTCACCCAGATGCCGCTTGGAATCATCCCGTCATCGATCAAGGTGATGGGTTTGGTGACGGTGAAGAACTTCGAGCCGGTCATCACCGCAATCGCGGAGCGGCATCCGTCGATGGTGTTCTGCTGCAGGGCGGGCAGCACCTCTCCGTACGGCATTGGCACGCCGGTCATGCCGAGCACGCCCGCAAGTTTGCTTTCCATCTTGGTCGCGAGCACCCGGACTTTCAATCCTTTCATATCATCCAGCGTACGGATCGGCTTCAACGAAGCAATCGAGGTGGTCCCGTAACTGAAGAGCATGACGCCAACGACGCCGCCTTTTTCGCCGAGCTGCACATACTTGTCGCGAAACTCCGGGTCGATGAAGGCGTTATGCGCATGCCAGTAGTTCTTGTAGATGCCGGGCGCATCGGGAACCTCGAACCCGCGATTCAATCCGGAAAAAAATCCCGGTGGCGATATGAACGCGGCTTGCACGCCCAGCTTCACGTTTTCAACCTGCCGCGGGATCGCGCCGAGTTGCCCTGCCGGGAAAATTTCCACCTTGATCGCACCGTTGGTGGCCTTGGCAAGGTCTTCCGCGTACTTGATTGCGAGATCGTGCTGGATGTCATTCACGCTCGCCAAGCCGACACGCATGGTGTGTTGTGCATGGGCCGCGGTGACGGCAAGGCAAGCGGCAGCAATCGCCAGGCTTCGGATAATGTGCATGATGGTCGTCCTCCTCGTGGTGGATTCGATGGATGCAAACGCGGGTGGTGTCTAGAGCGCGCGGACCAAAACCATCGTGAGGTCCGGCCAATACGAAATGATAATCAATCCGATGAGATTGATGATGATGAATGGAACCAGTCCACGATAGAGCGTACCAAGCGGGACTTTGAACATGGCCTGGGTCACGAAGATGTTCAATCCGAACGGTGGCGTGAACATGCCGATCATCAGATTCACCGTCATCACGACACCGAAGTGCACCGGATCGATGCCTGCGGCGACGATGACGGGCTTCAGCAGCGGAGAGAGCACGAGTATCGCGGAGATCGGATCGAGAAAGCAGCCGACGACGAGCAATAGGACGTTGATCGCCGCCATGACCATCCACGGGGCCATGTTCATCGCTTTCAGCCCGTCGACGATCATTTGCGGCACGCCTGCGATGGTGAGCAATCGCGAGAACAACATCGCCGCGCCGACGATAACGAGGACCTGCGCGGTCAGGTATGCGGACTCGACAGTGACTTTCCAGAGGCCACGCGTGTCCAGATCGCGATAGATGAAGAGTGCCACGATGATCGAATAGAGGCAGGAAACGCCCGCCGCTTCGGTCGGCGAGAAGATGCCGGTGTAGATGCCGCCCAGAATGATGAGCGGCATGCCGAGCGCCCAGGAGCCGTGCCGCGTCGTCGACACGATGTTCTTGAATGCGAATGTGCCGCCTTCCTGAATATTCAGGCGGCGCGCGATGAAATAGACGTAGGCCCCCATCAACGCGGCGATCAATAGGCCCGGCAGAATGCCGCCGATGAAAAGATTACGGACGGATTCTTCCGCTGCAACACCGTAGAGAATCATGCCGATCGACGGTGGAATGATCCCTGCGATCGCGCCCGATGACGTTACAAGGCCGCTCGCGAACGATTCAGGATAGCCACGCGAGCGGAGCGACGGGTAGATCATGCCGCCGATCGCGGCGACGGTCGCAGGGCTCGACCCGGAGATGGCCCCGAAAATCGTACACGCACCAACCGTGGTAAGCCCGAGGCTGCCGCGCAGTCCACCGAGAAACGACAACACCCAATCGACGAGGCGTCGTGAGATGCCGCCCGCCGTCATGATTGCGCCGGCCCAGATGAAAAACGGGACAGCGATCAGGTTGTAGTTGTCGACGCTGCCGAAGAGCTCTGTCTGAATCATCTCGATCGGCAGATCCATCACCCAGATCAAGCTGACGGACCCCGCCGCCATGAGGACGGTAAAGATCGGCATGCCCATGACCAGCAGGAGCAACGGCAGCAACACCATTGCCCAAATCATGTCTTGACCCCTTGAGCGGGTACATCACCGCCCGTGGCAGGGGCGGGCTCCAGGCTGAACGCGCGCGCAAGGACGCAGAGAATCATCAACGCGAACGAGGCGGGAACGATCATGTGCAACCAGCTCATCGGGATTCCGGCGACCAGGCTGGTGTGGGTAAAGCTCGCGATCGAGGTGATCGATTGATAGATGATCAGCATGCCCGCGGCAACGAACAACACCACGGCCGAAATGTCGCATACGCGGCGCGGCCATCCGGTGAGCATCTTGGACAGCAAATCCATCTTGAGGTGATTCTGGTCCCAGGTCACCAGCACGGCGCCCAGATAGACGATCCAGACGAGCGCGTAGCCCAGCACTTCCTCGGCCCAGATGATCGGCTTGAACAGCACGTAGCGGCCAAACGCATTGGCGCAGATGAGGACCATGCTCGCGATCAGCATGACGCCGATCACGACGCGCACGAGCGCTAGGATCGGGTTGATGACGCTCTTCAATCTTCCTCCATTGGCCGGCTGGTTGGTATTGAGCGTCGCAAGGTACATCAAACGGCGGGTCGTTGCAGGGCCGCAGGGCAAGTGCGCCCGAGGAGCAACGGAGTTTCGGTTTCCTGATTCATGACGATCAGGATGGCGGTAGATCGTTGCTCGACGAAAGCTGCTCTCAAGTGTCTTGAATGCCCAATGATCCGGAAACGGGCGGGGGCCCCGTGATAGCATAGGCCGAGGCATATGCCAGAGAAGAGGTATTCGCATGTCGACGCAACTTGCCGATAACGCGCGCGCGGGCCGCGCGGTCCGGTTGTTCAAGAACGGACGCAGCCAAGCGCTACGAATTCCCAAGGAATTCGAGTTGCCGGGGAATCAGGCGATGATCCGCAAAGAGGGTGACCGCTTGATTGTCGAGCCCATGAGGCGCACCAGTCGCCTCGCTGCCTTGTTCGCCTCATGGAAGCCGCTGAAGATTGATTTCCCGGATATCGCAGATTCACCGGCGACGGATGAAAAAATCTTCTAAGTGGCTGTTGCCGAATGCGCTGCAAACGTGCTGACTCCGGAAAGTATGTGGAGATGTTTCCCCGGATTTTTGATTAGGCTCTGAATGGCCCATCTTCGCTTTCTGCTCGACACCAATATTCTGTCCGCCGTCATCAAGCAGCCCGCCGGTGCGGTTGCTCGACGCCTTGCGGCAATCGATGCCGAAGAATTGTGTACGAGCATCATCGTCGCCTGCGAACTCCGATATGGCGCGCGAAAAAAAGGGTCGCGGGTGTTGACAACGCGCGTCGAACAGCTCTTTTCCACGCTTCCAGCGCTGCCTCTAGGAGAAGGCGTTGACCAACACTATGCGGCGATACGCGTGGCGTTGGAACGTCGGGGCCAACCGATCGGGTCCAACGATCTTCTCATCGCCGCCCACGCAATGGCGCTTGGGGCCACGCTGGTTACGAACAATGAGCGGGAATTCGCACGGGTGCCCGGCCTCAAGGTGGAGAACTGGTTGTCCACATGAAGTGAATGTGCAACAGATCGGCCCTTCGCCGCTTTACCGATTCGCCATCGCGATCGTCAGTTGCGCGCGCCGGTCGCCCCCGCAATCGCCCGCCACACCACCTCCGGCGTCGCAGGCATGTCGATATGCGTCACGCCATAGGGCTTCAACGCATCGAGAATCGCGTGAATCACCGCTGCCGGCGCACCCACCGTGCCGCCTTCCCCCGCGCCCTTGACTCCAAGCAGGTTCGTTGGACTCAATACATCGCGACTGATGACCGGCATCGACGGGAGATCGTCCGCGCGCGGGATCGTGTAATCCATGAAGGATCCCGATAGCAATTGGCCGGTCTCCGCTTGATAGACGGTCCGCTCGAATAGCGCCTGCCCGATGCCGTTTGCGACTGCGCCGTGCATCTGGCCGTGCACCACCATCGGATTCACCGCGCGCCCGGAATCGTCGACCACCGATAGGACGACGATCTGCACGTGCCCCGTCTCCGGGTCGACTTCCACTTCGCACACCTCGCAACCATTGGCGAACGCGAAGGCCGGGTTCGAATGCATTTTCTCAGCCTTCAACATGCGGCCAAGCGATGGTGGCACCTGTCCCGACTCGGCGGCACGGGCGACATCAAACAGACCGATGCGTCGATCGGTGCCCGATACCTGAAACGCACCGTTCCGGTATTCGATATCGCTGATCGATGTTTCCAACAGATGGGCGGCCATCTGTCCACCCAGCGCAATGACGAGATCCGATACCTCCGCCGCCGCCGGGCCTGCACGCACCATCGATCGCGAAGCGAAGGTCCCCACGCCTCTAGCGACCTTGTCGGTATCGCCGGCCACGATACGCACGGTCTCGAAGGGCACACCGAGTCGCTCGGCAACGACTTGCGCGAACACGGTCTCGTGGCTTTGGCCTTGCGACTGGCTGCCAACCGGCACGTCGATATGGCCATCCGGATAAACGCGCACTTCCGCGTATTCCTCGGCCGACCCGCCGGTTCCTTCGAGGTAAGGACCGAATCCAAGCCCGCGCAGCTTCCCTTTCTTTTCCGTAGCGGTGCGCCGTGCTTGGAAACCGGGAACATCGGCAACCTGCACCGCTTCATCGAGCCGCGCAACGAAATCGCCGGAGTCATACACCGCACCGGTCGCAGTGCGATAGGGGAATGCCGTGGCCGGGACCATGTTTAGCCGGCGCAGGTCGATCGCATCGCGGCCCGTGCCGCGTGCGGCCACTTCGATCAGGCGCTCAACCGTGTAGACGCATTCGAAACGACCAATGCCGCGGAACACGTTGATCGGTGCGGTGTTGGTGAAGCGACCCTCGATACGCAAATGAATCGCCGGGATCGCATAGAGACTGGAGATCATGCGCTCCATATTCGATATCGTCGAATACGGGATAGTCGGCGCAAACTGCGCACCGAGATTCGTCGTCGAATGCACCCGCAACGCCGTGATGCGACCGCCCGCATCCAAGGCAAGTTCGCCGTCCAACACATGATCGCGTGATTGCGAGTCGGTGAGAAACGCTTCAGACCGCGTGCTGGTCCACTTCACCGGCCGACCGAGATGTCGCGCAGCCCATGCGATGGCGATGTACTCGGGATACATCTGGTTGCGGCTGCCGAATCCGCCACCGACATCGTCGGTAACGCAGCGAATCCGATCGAGTGGAACGCCAAACACGCGCGCGAGGTTGCCCGCGTGCTGATGGATACTATGCAGCCCCGCGAAGAGTGTGTAGCGCTGCGCAGCGGGTTCCCAGGTCGCCAGCGCCGAGCGTGGTTCCATGAAGCAGGTGATCAGGCGATTGTCGATCAGATGGACCTTGGCCACATGCGCGGCCGATGCAATAGCACGCGCGGTCGACGCCGGATCACCGCATTCCCAATCGTATGCGCGGTTGCGCGGCGCGCAGGCGTGGATCTGCGCCATGTCCGGATCGTCCGCACGCAGCATATCAACGACGGCCGCACGCTCGCGATAACGCACGACCACCATTTCGGCGGCATCCTGCGCGGCAAACGGTGTGTCGGCGATCACCACGGCGAGGGCTTCGCCGACATAGCGAGCGCGGTCGATCGCGAGCGCGAACCAGGCGGGCTCGGCGAATGGTGTGCCATCGCGATTGGTGATGCCGCCGCTGCGCTCCGCGAGAAGCGTCGGCACGGCGTTCACCCCGTCGGCAAGGAGATCCCTCGCAGTGAACACGCCCGCCACACCCGGCATCGCTCGCGCTGCCGCGCCGTCGATCGACTCGATGTCGGCGTGTGCATGGGGCGAGCGTACGAATGCGGCGTACGCTTGGCCGGGGGCATTGCGATTGTCGCTATAGCGCCCTTGCCCCGTAAGGAGTCGAAGGTCCTCACGGCGCAATACCGATGCACCGATGCCGGTGGCACTCATCGCCCGCTCCTGTTCGCGGCTACACGTTGAATCGTTCGATGCATTCAATTCTCCATCTTGCTTGGCAACGAAACTCCGCTGTGGAGGAGATCGACGAGGGCGCGAAGCACTCTTGTTCCTTCGAGCGTCATTGACCGATGATCGTGGAGTATACGGTCGATGTGCGCATTCATGCGACCAGCCAACATCGATGCGCACTGGTCGGCTGCTCAGAGTTGGTCTGCGGGTCGAGGTATAGTTGCCGGCCCATTGCAAAAGCACGCCCCACGCGGTGGTCCGGCGCCCCAATCTGGAGGATGACAATGAACGATCTCTCTCGCCCGCTTGCGCGCACGATCGACGAGGCGCCGGTTAGCGCGCCGCTGCTGCGCGGCGTGCATCATCTTGCGATCAATACCGACGATATGCGAACGACGCTCGATTTTTACGTGCGCATTCTTGGTATGCCGCTCTTGCACGGGCTCATCACGGGGGTCGGCGCCGCCGCGCGCGCGGTGGCACGAGGTAATCCGCCGTTCGACCAGATCCCGCACTATTTTGTCGATATGGGCGGCGACAGTACGCTCGCGATCTTCGAATTTCCGAAGGGCAAGACACCCAAGGCGGATCGCAATTCGGTCGCCGCCATGCAGCATTTATCGTTCGCGTGCACGCCTAGCCGGTTCGTTGAGATGCAGGAGCGCCTGAAGCGCAACAACGTCGAGATCATGTTCGGTCCGAGGGTGGTGCTGCCACCGAACATCCAGTCGATCTATTTTTTCGATCCGAATGGCATTCGGCTTGAGATCTCCGCGGACATGAGCGGGGATGAGACCGATCTCAAGGTGGTCCAGTCGGTCCTGATGGATCGGGACACGATGCGCCGCGAGCTTGGCAAGATCAGCGACGACCCGGCGTGGATTGATCTGATGCTCGCCAATATGTCTGCGCAACGCCCGCTTTATCCTGGCGCGAAGATGCCGGCGGCGTAGCGTCGCAGTTCGGCCGCGCTCACATCCTCACAGCATGGTGCGGGTCTCCTCGCGTTTGTTTCGAACAAGCATAGGGTTTGAAACCAGAACACGGGGTCGTCGTTCAGACCAGGAACGCAATGTTCTTCTCAACACCGAGCAGCGCACGTCCATGCACCTCCATCGCGACCGGATACAGAAGCGCGGTATGCCGCGTGGCGATATTGGCATCGCGCCAGATCCGCTGAAGCGGATTGGTGGCGGCGAAACTGCCCGCGCCATGTGCGCTCATGAGGATGTTGATCGCATCGGTCACCAAGGTACCGGCATAAGCGGCCGCGCCACGCGCCAGGGTTCGTGCCGCCAACGGCATCATCTCGCCACGGCCGGCAGCGGCATCGACGTCTTCGGCTGTCCGCGCAACGAGCAATTCGGCGGTGTGCAGTTTCATGGCCGCCTCAGCCACCTGAATCTGAAACGCGCTCGACTCGCTTTGTTTCTTGTACGTCGTTCCGGCGATCCCGCGATCGGGCGCCGCCTCGATGACTTGACGAAGGGCCGCGCGACCAAGACCCAGCAATGGGCCGGTCAAGCTGATCGGAAATAGTCCGGTGAGGGTCGCACGATAGAGCACCTCGTCGTGCTGTTCTCTTGGGTATGTGCCCTTCAGCGCTTTGAAGAGCGACAACAGCCGATGCTCTGGAACGAATACGTCGTCGGCGACAATGCAGTTGCTTGCGGTGCCACGCATGCCGATGGTGAACCAGGTGTCTTCGATCGAAAATTCACTCACGGGCACGAACGAGAAATACTGATCGACGACATTACCCGCACCATCCTTCTCAAGGAGGCCGAGCATGGCCCAGCGTGCGTGCGCCGATCCGGAGCAGTAGTACCACTTGCCGGTGGCCCGGACGCCGCCCTCGACGCGCCGCGCCTCGGCGCTTGGTGCGTTGACGCCGGCAATGCCGATCGCCGGATCGCCGCCGAAAATCTCATCCTGCGCGCGGGTTGGGAGCAGCGCCGCGACCCAGCTACACACGTGCCGGTTCGCGACGACCCAAGCGGTGGCGCCGCACGCCTCGCCGAGGGTCGCGGTGACTTCGATCATGGTGGAGAGGTCGGTCTCGAATCCGCCGTATCGCCGTGGCACGGACAGGCCAAGCAGCCCCGCGTCATGGAGGGCCTGGACGTTCTCGTCGGGGATCCCACGATCGACATCGCTTTGCACGGCGTTGCGGGCGAGCAGCAGAAGGAGTTCGCGACTTCGTGCCACGAGTTCTTCCCGACTCGGGTGCGACGATTTGGATTCCATTGGCATGAGCGGCTTTCAGGCGAATGCGGATGCATGGACAGGGCGCTATCGTGGCCGTGGCACGATTCGTCCGGCGCCACGTACCGGTTCGCGCCCGCGATTCTACTGGGCCCGCCTGGATTGCAGATCGTGCTTGACATTAGCGCATCCGACCGCGGCGCATCCGGCCAATAACGCATCCCGATATTGCGCATCTCCGCCGATTGACCTAGAGTCCGATTGCGCGACGACCAACGACCGCCCTCCATTCGTTGAACGCCCGCCCCGTAGTAATCCTCTCAACCGCAGGATCATCCCCGCAATACCTACCAATTTCGGGAGCTGGCTATGGCGACGAATCCAGAGAAGCAAGTCAACAACGGCGTGAATGTGGAAGCATTGCTTGGCGCACGCGAGGCGCTGACGGCGGCGCCGGCGGCGGCCAAGTTCACATGGCGCGCGACGAACAAATGGGTCAACGGCACGCATAGCCAGACCAAGGTCAAGGGATTCTACGGGCTTGGCCAGGAGCAGAACCACAAGACCGAGTTCAGCTTCGAAGCCGATCACCCCGCGGTATTCGCGTCCGAAGACAAAGGCGCAACACCGGTAGAAATGGTGCTTGCGGGCCTCGCGAGCTGCCTCACCGCGGGCGTGGCGGCCGTCGCGCAGCATCGCAAGATCCAGTTGCGCTCCGTTACGGCAACGCTCGAAGGTGGGATGGACCTCCAGGGCATCCTTGGCATCGACGACGATGTGCGCAACGGCTTCGATGGCATCAAGGTGACCTACAAAATCGATGCCGATGCGACGAAGGAACAGATCGAGGCGCTCGTCGCCCAATCGCAGAAACGTTCGGCGGTGTTCGACATCATCACCAATCCGACCAATGTAACGGTTCAGGTCAGCTAAGAAAACGTCTCGGCGTTTCAGGTGCGGGGCCCGTGAGTACCACCACCGTCGTGATCGGCGCGGGCCACGCCGGTCTGGCCATGAGCCGCTGTCTCACGGAGCGTTCGATCGACCATGTGGTCCTCGAGCGCGGTGAGGTTGCCAATTCTTGGAAGACCGAGCGCTGGGATTCCCTGCGCCTGCTCACGCCGAATTGGCAAAGTCGCCTGCCCGGCTACGGCTACGAGGGGGACGATCCCGACGGTTACCGGACGATGCCCGAGACCATTGCCTTCCTCGAGCGGTATGCCGATGTGATTGCCGCGCCGGTGCGGACGAACACCCAGGTCACATCGGTACGCGGGGACGCCGGCCACTACACGGTCTCGACAAACCAGGGCGAATGGCGAAGCAAGACGGTTGTACTCGCCACCGGCGCGTGCAACATCCCGTTAGTCCCCGTGCTCGCCGAGGCGGTGCCGCGCACGATCACCGCCCTCACGCCGATGCAGTACCGGCATCCGGGCCAGCTCGCCGAGGGTGGGGTGCTCGTCGTCGGCGCTTCGGCGACCGGGGTGCAGATCGCTGACGAGATCCATCGTGCCGGCCGGCCTGTGACGCTCTCGGTCGGCGCGCATATCCGAGCACCGCGAATCTATCGCGGCCGGGACATCGAGTGGTGGATGGACGCCGCCGGCGTGCTCGACGAGCGTTATGACGCCATCGAAGACATTGCAAGGGCGCGTAACGTGCCGTCGCTCCAGCTTGCCGGCTACCCGGACCGGCGCTCCGTCGATCTCAATTCGCTGACTGCCATCGGCGTGAAGCTCATCGGTCGTCTCGCCGCCATGCGGGACGACAAGGCTTTGTTTTCGGGAGCGCTCAAGAATCAGGTCACCTTGTCCGACCTCAAGATGAACAGGCTGCTCGACACCTTCGACGAATGGGCGGCCGGCAACGGGCTGGACGGCGTGGTGGGCGCACGGCACCGCTTCGAACCCACGCGTGTCGAGGCGTCGCCGCCGCTCTCGATGGATCTTTCGACCGCCGGAATTCGCACCATCATCTGGGCGACCGGGTTTCGCCCAGACTACTGCTGGCTCAACCTGCCCGTCATCGATCGCAAGGGTCGCATCCGCCATGATGGTGGCGTCGTGGATTCGCCGGGCATGTATTTGATGGGTTTGCAATTCATGCGCCGGCGCAAATCGGCGCTGATTGACGGTGCGGGCGACGATGCGCGCGAACTCAGTGCGCACCTGGCGTCCTACCTGGACAGCCAAAGCACCGGATCTCACGTCGTGCGCCCGTCCGCGATCATGCAACCACTGCCGGCTGCCGCACGCTGATCGATTCGCTAGCGCGCGTCCGTGTCGCCGCTAGTCCGGTTTGATTCCCGCGTCCCGAATCAGCTGCCCGAACTTCTGCAGATCGAGGGCGATGATCGAACTCAGTTGCTCGGGCGTCGTGCTGATGGGAACGTACCCTGCCGCGGTGAGACGTTGATGTACGTCAGGCGCAGCGACCGCTTTCGCAATCTCCGCGGACAAACGCGCGACGATGTCGCGTGGCGTTCCCGCCGGTACGAGAACACCATTCCACGCCTCGTATGCATAGCTTGGTGCCACGGTTTCGGCCACCGTCGGCAAGTCGGGCATCACGCTTACGCGTTGCTTGCCCGTTACCGCGAGCCCACGCAACTTCCCCGCGCGGATGTTCGGTAACGGCCCGGTCATGCTGTCGAACACCATACTGATCTCGCCCGCAAGGAGCGCGGTGGTCATCGGGGCATTGCCTTTATAGGGAACATGCACGATGTCGACACCCACCATGCTCTTGAAGTATTCCGCCGCCATGTGCAACGGTGCGCCGACACCGGAGGAGCCGTAAGTAAGCTTGCCCGGATTCGCTTTTGCGTAGCGCACGAGCTCTTGCAGCGTCTGCGCTGGAACGGCAGGATGCACCGCGATGATCAGGGGATAGGTTGTAATCAAGCTGACCGCCGCGAAGTCCTTGACCGGATCCCAGCGCACCGCGGCGAGGTGCGGCTGCACCGTGATGCCGTTCGTTGCGAACAGCATCGTGTAGCCATCGGCGGGTGCGCGTGCGACGAACTCGGTACCGATATTGCCGCCGGCGCCCGCGCGTGATTCGACGAGCACCGGTTGACCCAGGCTCTCGGACATTTTCTGCGCGATGGTGCGCGCATTCAGGTCAGCGCCGCCACCGGGCGGAAACGGCACGATGAAGCGAATGGGTTTATTCGGGAAGTCCTGTCCGACCGCACCGTCTGGTAGCGTCGCGAGCATTGCGCAGGCGATGAGCGCTACGACAGCAACATGGACTTGGCGATGCGACATGCGGGTCTCCTGATGAGTCGCGCGAACCGGCGCGGCGACGCTGCGACGACCATGGTAGCGTCCAGCCTGCCCGATTGTATGCGGGCGGAATCGAGCGGGTTTGATCGGGCGAGGAACGGGTGATGGCAGGAGGAGAGCAGGGGCAGGCGAGTCCGGTTGCAACGGAGATCGTGCGCAATGGATTGATCGCGATTACCGAAGAGATGAAGTCCAATCTCATGCGCACCGCCTACAGCATGATCATCTATGAGGCGCAGGACTTCACCGTCGGGCTCTTCGACCCGCGCGGCGATACGGTTTCAATCGGTATCGGGTTGCCGATGTTCACGCGCGGCATGAGCGATGTCGTGAAGGCGATGATCGCGCACTTTGGTGCCGCCGATGCGCCAGAGTGCATGGCGCCGGGGGATGTGCTCATCACCAATGATGCGTATCTCACCGGCAGTCATCTCAATCACATCACCCTGGTCGTGCCGATTTTCGATCGTGGCGAACTATGCGGCTTCTCGGTCTGCATGGCACATTGGCAGGATATCGGTGGGGCGCTTAACATCGTCAGCCGCGATATATTTTCCGAAGGGTTGCAGGTCCCGATCCTGAAGATCCATCGTGCTGGCGTCTTGAATCGCGACCTGATGGCGGTGATCCGCATGAATGTGCGGATTCCCGAACGCGCGATGGGCGATTTGAATGCGCAGGTGGCGGCGGTAAAGTCGGGGGCGCGGCGCTTTCTCGATCTGATCGGCCGCTATGGGCGGGGCGTCGTGCTCGATGCGATTGCGACGATCATGGATCGCAGCGAAGCCCTCGCCCGGGATCGCGTCCGCTCCATTCCCGATGGCGTGTATGTCGCTGAGTCGTACATGGACGATGACGCGGTCGATCTTGGCAAACGCGTACCGATCAAGGTGAAGGTCATCGTCGCCGGGGATTCGATGACGGTTGACTTGTCCGAGGTCGCGCTGCAGGTGAAAGGCTTTTACAACTCGGGTGAGGCGGCCGGTCGTGCCTGCTGTCAGGTTGCGTTCAAATGTTTGACATCGCCCACCGAGCTGCCGATCAACGAAGGGAGTTTTCGTGCGCTCAAGGTGATCCTGCCAAAAGGCACGGTGGTCAGTGCCGTCAAACCGGCGCCCATGCAGCGCTGGATGACCTACCCGATGACCGTGGTGGACACCATCATCAAGGCCTTGGCACCCGCGATTCCAGGCCGTGTGATCGCCGGGCATCATGCCGATCTGATGACCGTGTTTCTCAATGGCCGCAATCCGCAAGACGGCAAACTCTTTTTGCTTCTTGGCGGCTTGACCGGCGGCGGCTGGGGCGCCAAGAACGGCGAGGATGGCATGAGCGCGACGATCTGCATCAACGACGGCGATACGCACAATAGCCCGGTCGAACAGATCGAGGCCAAGTATCCGGTGGTGGTGGAACGCTATGCGCTGCGCGAGGATTCCGGTGGCGCCGGTCAATGGCAAGGCGGTCTTGGCACCGAGCGCATTGTCCGGGCAGCGTCGGAATTCAATTTCAATGCGCAAGTGGAGCGCGTCTACTGCCGGCCCTGGGGCCTGTTCGGCGGACATCCTGGCGCCGGCAATCAAGTGGCCATTCGCACCCTGCATGACGGGGAAGTGGGTCTTACGGGTGGCAAGGTGCAGGGTCGTGTGTTGCGCGCGGGCGAGGCTTACCTATTGCGATCAGGCGGTGGCGGTGGCTACGGTTCGCCGCTGGATCGACCGATTGCTCCGGTGCAGCGCGATCTCGACGAAGGTTACATCTCAACAGAGCGCGCGCTGGGTTGCTATGGCGTGGTGCTCGACGCAACCACTGGGCGCATTGATGCCGACCGCACGGCGGCGCGGCGTGCGGTGCTCAGGGCGCGCGGCGATCTTGTCTCTCAACGCGATAATGAGGACGCGGAAGCGCTCGAAGCGGCGGTGACCGATGCGCCGGCCGGTCGCTATTTCACCGACGGACTTTTGTTTCCGTTGCGGTGCTGCTAGGAATCTGCGCGGCAGACCGCGCAGATTCCTGGAGCGTGTTTTCGATCCTGGAGGCGTATCAAATGCAGGTCTCGTTCAAGTCATTGCGTGCTGCAGTGCGTGTCGCGGCGGGTATGGTCGCGATGCTGGTCACGGGCATTGCCGTGGCGCAGAGTTATCCGAACCGCGCGGTCCGGCTCGTCGTGCCGTTTCCGCCCGGCGGGGCCGCCGAGGCGCAGGCAAGAGTGCTCGCGCACAAGCTCTCGGAGTTCTGGGGACAGCCGGTCGTCATCGACAACAAGCCAGGTGCCGGCACGACGATTGGCGCGGCGTTCGTGGCGAAGTCACCGCCTGACGGCTACACGTTGATGATGGCGTACATGATTTCGCATCTCGCGACACCGCATATGTACAAGTCGCTGCCTTACGACCCGCTCAAGGATTTCGCGCCGATCTCGCTGGTCGGGACCCAACCATTGATCGTCGCGGTGCCCGCGGCAAGCCGGCTTCTGACGCTTGGCGATCTCATCAATACGGCGAAGGCCCGTCCTGATGCGCATGCCTACGCGAGCACTGGCACCGGTGCCGCGCCCCATCTTGCCGCGGAGCTGTTCTTCTCGCGTGCATCGATCAAGGCGACGCATGTTCCATACAAGGGATCAAGCCCGGCGTTGGTTGCGCTGCTTGGCGGTCAGGTCGATTTCAGTTTCCTCGACGGCAGCGCCTTGACGTCGATTCAGGCCGGCAAGATTCGCGCACTGGCGGTCACGACGGCGAAACGCTGGTCCCAGTTGCCCGATACGCCGACCATTGCGGAATCCGGATTCGCGGGATTCGATGTGACATCGAGTGGCATGCTCATTGCTCCCGCCGGTACGCCACGCGACATCATCCTTGCCATCGGCGGTGCGGTTGTCAAAGCGATCGCCTCGGCGGATGTCCGCGAGCGCTTTGCCGCACAGGGCCATGATCCGGCATCCTGCACACCCGAGGAACTGGCAAAGATCATGGCGGAAGAGTCGGCCAAGTACGGGCGCCTGGTGCACGCGCTTGGCATCAAAGTCGATTAGCAGGGTCACCGATCAAATCATCGCAGTATCGCTGGAGATGGCATGACCACGCAGTTGAATAAGAGCGCGACCTTTCGCGTCGCGGCAGATGTCGGTGGAACGTTCACCGATGTGGTGAGTTTCGATGAAGCAACCGGGGAATCCTGCTTCGGCAAGACCCTGACGACACCAGAGCATCTGGTTGAAGGCATCGTCACCGGTGTACACAAGGCCGATACGCCATTCCCCGGTACACGCCTGTTCCTGCACGGCACGACGATCGCGATCAACACGATTCTGGAGCGTACCGGCGCGCATACGGCCCTCCTCACCACCAAGGGCTTTCGCGATATCTATGAGATCGGTCGTATCAATCGGCCCGACGCCTACAACTTGTTTTTTCGCAAGCATGTGCCGTTGGTCAAACGATCGCTGCGGATCGAGGTGAATGAACGCATGGGCGCCAAAGGTGAGCCGCTCATTCCAATGAACGACGATGAAGTGGCCGCGATTGCGCGTGATCTTCGCGCCCAGGGCGTGCAGGCGGTCGCGATCCTGTTCCTGCATTCGTATGCGAACAACGCCCATGAGCTGCGTGCGAAGAAGATCGTCGAGCGCGAATGTCCTGACATGTTCGTAACGGCGTCGCATGAACTTTCGCAGGAATATCGCGAGTTCGAACGCACCTCCACCGTGGCCGCGAACGCCTACATCGGACCGCGCGTGCGAGGCTACCTGCGGGAAATCGAAGAGCGGATCGCGCGTGAAAAATTCTCAGGCACGTTTTTCGTCGTGCAATCGTCGGGCGGCCTCTATGACGTTGCCCATGCCCAGCGTGAGTGCATCAAGATGCTGGAATCGGGGCCCGCCGCCGGGGTGATCGGGGCACGTGCCCTGTGCGAACGTCTCGAGCTGCGCAGTGCGATCGCGTTCGATATGGGTGGTACCACCGCGAAGGCCGGTGTCGTCCTGGATGGCGAGGTCATGATGGCGGGCAATATCATGATCGGCGGCTACACCGAAGGGCTGCCGATTCAGATTCCGCTCATCGACATTCAGGAAGTAGGAACCGGCGGGGGCAGCATCGCTCGTGTTGAGAGCGGCGGCAGTCTGCGCGTCGGCCCACAAAGCGCCGGCGCGGCGCCGGGGCCGGTTTGCTACCGGCTAGGCGGCATTGAACCGACCGTGACGGATGCGAATCTCGTGCTTGGGCGTTTGGCCCCCGATCGATTCCTGGGTGGTGAGATGCAGCTTGATCGCGCCGCGGCGGAAAAGGCGATTCGTGACAAGGTGGCGGCGCCGCTTGGCATCGATTGGGTCGAGGCGGCGAACGGCATCATTCAGATCGCCACGACGACGATGTCGCACGTCGTCACCCGTGTCACGACGGAGCGCGGGTTGGACGCGGGCGACTTCGCGATGGTTGCGTATGGTGGCGCGGGTCCGCTGCATTCGGGGCTGGTCGCGAAAGAGTTGCGCATTCCAACGGTGATCATCCCGCCGTCCCCTGGGCACTTCTCGGCCCACGGCATGTTGATGGCGGATCTGCGCCGCGACTTCGTGCGCACCTGGTTCCGGCCGCTTGCCAACGCGGACTTCGATGAGATGGAGCGCATCTATCGTGCCATGGAGCAGGAAGGCGGTCGCGCACTTGAACGCGATATGAGCGACCCATCGAAAATCACGATGATGCGTCGCGCCGATATGCGATACGTCGGCCAGGAACATCCGGTCACGGTCGATTTGCCGATGAAACTTTTCGCGGACCGTGATCAGGCGGGTATCAAGCAACGCTTCGATGAAGTGCATGCGCAACGCTATGGGTTTCATGCCGATGCGGAGCCTGCCGAGATCGTGAGCCTGCACAGCTCGGTGATCGGGTGGCTCGATAAGCCCAAACCAAAGCGCTTGCCACGTGGGGCGGCCTCACCCGCGGCGGCGCTCACGCAGCGACGCGATGTCTATTTCACTGAAAGCGGCCGGTTCATTGCGACACCGGTCTACAGCCGTGAGCGCCTGGCTGCCGGCATGCGAATCGAAGGTCCTGCATTGATCGAGGAATACGCATCGACGACGGTCGTGTTTGCAGGCGATCGGCTCGAAGTGAGCGATTTCAGCGATCTCGTCATTACGATTGCGCGAACATAGATCATGACCAAACGTCCTGATCCGGTCGCCACCGAAATCATCCGCAACGGGCTGGTCGCGATTACCGAGGAGATGAAATCCAATCTGCTGCGGACTGCCTACAGCATGATCATCTACGAGGCCCAGGATTTCACCGTGGGCCTGTTCGATGCCGAGGGCAATACGGTATCCATCGGCATTGGCCTGCCGATGTTCATCCGCGGTATGAGCCACACCGTGCGACGCATGCTCCAACATTTTGCCGAGCGTGAAGGCAAGGGCGGCAATGACATCGGCATCTACCCGGGCGATGTGCTGGTCACCAACGATGCCTACCTCACCGGCAGCCATCTCAATCACATGACCTTCGTGGTGCCGATCTTCGCCGACGGCGCGCTCGTGGCGTTCTCCGCATGCATGGCGCACTGGGCCGATATCGGCGGTGCGCTCGATGGCATGACCAAGGACATCTACTCCGAGGGCCTGCAGGTGCCGATCATCAAGGCGTGGCGGCGCGGCGAGGCCAATCATGACTATCTCGATTTCATTCGCATGAACGTTCGCATCCCCGAACGCGCGATGGGCGATTTGAATGCGCAGGTGGCCGCGGTGCGAATGGGTGCGCGCCGCTTCAACCAATTGATCGATCGTTATGGGCAGGAGGCGGTGCTCGGTGGCATTCGCGCGATCATGGATCACACCGAGGCGCGCGCAAGAGAGCAGGTACGCGCCATTCCCGATGGCGTATACGAGGCCGAATCGTTCATGGACGACGACGGTGTGGATGCCGGCAAGCGCGTGCGCATCAAGGTGAAGGTAACGGTCGCGGGAGATCAGATGACGATTGATCTCACCGATGTCGCCGCGCAGGTCAAGGGTTTCTACAATTCTGGAGAAGCCGCCGGAAGAGCCTGTTGTCAGGTCGCGTTCAAGTGTCTTACCTCGCCGCTCGAGAAACCGATCAATGAAGGGAGCTTTCGGCCGCTCAAGATCATCCTTCCTCCCGGGCGCGTGGTCAGTGCGGTACGACCTTCGCCGATGCGCTGGTGGATGACCTTCCCGATGACGATCGTCGATACGATCTTCAAGGCGCTCGCGCCGGCGATCCCTGATCGGGTGATCTCCGGACATCATGCCGACCTGTTGTCGGCCGCGCTGAACGGTCGTCGCGGTGAGAACGGCCGGCTGTGGTTGCTCTCCGGTGGCCTGATCGGTGGGGGGTGGGGCGCCAAGAAAGGCGCGGACGGTTCGAGCGCCACGATCTGCATCAACGATGGCGATACGCACAACAGTCCGGTCGAGCAGGTCGAAGCGAAGTATCCGCTGGTGATCGAGCGTTATGGTTTGCGTGAGGATTCCGGCGGCGCGGGAACCTGGCAAGGTGGCTTGGGCACCGAGAAGATCGTGCGTGCGGCGGCCGATTTCATGTTCAATGCGCAGGTCGAGCGCGTGCAGTGCCGGCCATGGGGGCTCTTCGGGGGACACCCAGGAATCGGCAATCAAGTGTCGGTTCGAGTCGGACCGGAGAAAGAACTACGGTTCCCCACCGGCAAGGTTCTCGCGCGTCAATTGGAGACGGGCGATGCTTACATCCTGCGGGCGGGCGGTGGGGGTGGCTTCGGTACACCGCTTGAGCGGCCACTGCAAAAAATCGAGGACGATCTGCGGGAGGGCTATATTTCGCGCAAGCGCGCTGAAGGATGCTACGGTGTGGTGTTCATGTCAGGAACGGATCGCATCGATACCGAGGC
Organism: Burkholderiales bacterium; assembly: GCA_046160305.1. Taxonomy (GTDB): domain Bacteria; phylum Pseudomonadota; class Gammaproteobacteria; order Burkholderiales; family SG8-39; genus SHXR01. The sequence goes on along the minus strand of JBJXGX010000227.1, from coordinate 18,667 downwards.
GACGCGCAAGCGCCGCGCGCAACTCGTCGATCGACCGGTGCCACCCGATGCACTCGATGCCGAAGAGATCGCGGTGATGTCATCGGATGATGAAGCCAAGCTGTTCACCCGCGGGAGAAGTTTTCTCGCGCGATGCTGCTGAACAATAGGAGTAGGGAATGCTGCAACGAGGAATCAAGTGCTGTGTTGCGATGGCGGCGACCGTTTCGCTCTCGGGTTTCGTCATCGCGCAAGAGTATCCGGCGAAGATCGTGCGACTGGTCATTCCGTATCCGCCTGGAGGCTCCGCCGAGGCACAGGCCCGCATCGTCGCGCAGGCGTTGCAGGCCGAGTGGAAGCAAAGCGTTGTCATCGAAAACAAGCCCGGCGCGGGCACGACCCTGGGTGCGGCGTTCGTCGCGAAAGCGCCTCCGGACGGCTACACGGTCTATCTTGCGAGCACCTCGCATACCGTCACGCAGTCGCTCTACAAAGACCTGCCCTACCACGCAGTGAAAAGCTTCGCGCCGATCTCGATGATCGCGATCTCACCGTTCGTGCTCACCGTGCATCCGAGCGTCCCGGCGCGCACCGTGAGCGAACTCGTCGCACTTGCCAAATCAAAGCCCGGAGCGCTGACCTATGCGTCATCGGGCAATGGCGCGGGGCCGCATCTATCCGGAGAAATTTTCCGCTCGGCGATGGGCATCGATGTCGTCCACGTTCCATTCAAGGGGACCGGACCGGCTCTCACCGCGCTGCTCGGCGACCAGGTCCATTATTTTTTCGCCGACGTGGCGGTATTGCCGATGCTGAAGGCAGGCAAATTGCGCGCGCTGGCCGTCACCGGCCCGCAGCGATTCACGCTGCTCCCGGATGCGCCGACCATGATCGAGGCAGGTGTGCCGGGCTATACGACAACGAATTGGAGCGCGCTGGTCGCGCCGGCCGGAACGCCACCGGAGATCGTTTCGAGAATCAACGCCGCGGTCCGCGCGGCATTGCGCACGCCCGAAGTGGTGCAGCGTTACAACGCGCAGGGCTACGAGCCGACCGCGAGTTCCCCGCAGGAACTCGAGGCGCACATGATCTCTGAGGTCGAGAAATATGCAAAGGCGGTCGCAACCGCAGGCGTCAAAGTGGACTGACTGAGACCAATGAAAATTCTCGTTCTTGGCGCGGGCGGTATCGGTGGCTATTTCGGTGGGCGGCTGGTCGAAACCGGGGCGGACGTGACGTTCCTCGTGCGCGATAAACGCAAGGCGCAGCTCGATCGCGATGGGCTTGTGATCGAGAGTCAATACGGCAACGCAACGATTCGCGCGCGTTCGGTTGTGGCGCTGGGACTCAAGCCGGAATACGACTGCGTGCTGCTGACCTGCAAAGCCTACGATCTGGATTCCGCGATGCAAGCCATCGCGCCCGCAATGGGGAAGGACACGTTCCTCCTGCCTGAGTTGAATGGCATTGCGCATATCGAGCGACTCAATGCGCGCTTTGGCAAGGAGCGCGTGCTGGGTGGTACGGCAAAGATCGCCGTGACGCTCACGCCTGAAGGTGTCGTCAAGCATTTGAACGATTGGAACTTCATCACGTTTGGTGAGCAGGACGGCATCATGACCCCGCGTGTGCGTGCGCTCGCGGCGCTGTTCGACAAGTCACCCGCGGTGAAGGCGAAGGCCGTTCCCGATGTCATGCAGGAGATGTGGGAGAAGTGCGTACATCTGGCAACGGCAGCGTCGATGACCTGCCTCATGCGCGCGCCGGTCGGGGATATCGTTCGCACGCCATTCGGTGCCGCGCTGATGATGCAGCAACTCGAAGCCTCCGCTGCGATCGCGAAACACAATGGTCATCCGCCGAGCGACGCGTTCATGCAATCGTATCGGGAGCTGTTCTCGAAATCCGATTCGATCTACGGCACATCGATGCTGCGGGACACCGAACGCGGTGGCCCGATCGAGGCCGATCACATCATCGGCTTCATGGTCGACAAGGCGAAGGCCGCCGGCGCCGATGACACGTTGTTTCGCATCGCCTATACGCACTTGAAGGCGTACGAAAATCGGCGCGCGGCGGGGCGGTTGTAGCGCGCGGCGTCAATTCGTGGGCGTTGTTTCGGCTGTCCACGCCGAGAACAGTGTATAGGTCACCGCGAGCACGACTGGCCCGACGAAGATGCCGACCAGTCCGAACGCGATCAATCCGCCGATGACACCCGCGAAGATCAGGAGCAACGGCAGATCCGCGCCTTTGCGGATCAGGAGTGGCCTGAGGATGTTGTCGAGGCTGCTCACGATGATGGTCCACACCAGCAAGGCCGTTCCCCAGCCGGGTTGACCGGACCAATAGAGCCAGATCACGGCAATTCCGAGCACCGGAACGGCGCCGATCTGCGCGAGAGCGAGCATGAACATCACCGCGGTCAGCACGGCGGCCAACGGGATGCCCGCGGCAGCGAGGCCAATGCCACCGAGCAGCGACTGCGCCAACGCGGTGACGACCACGCCAAGCGCAACGCCGCGAATCGCCTGACCGGCGAGCTTCACCGCTTGATCGCCGCGTCCGCCGCCCAAACGGCGGGCGAACTGGCGCACCATCATCGCGGCCGATTCGCCGTTGGAGTACATGACCGCGGCGACGATGATGGTGAGCACGAATTGCGCGGCGACGACACCAAAGCTGCCGACTTCGGCCACGAACCAAGTGGCGATGCGCCCCGCGTAGGGCGCGATCTTGCGCGCGAGCTCTTCGGGTCCGGCGGCAATCACGTCATTCCACAGGGCGATGATGCGCTCGCCGACCATCGGGACGTTATGCAGCATGTCAGGCGGCGGCGGCACCTTGAACTGTGCAATCGCTTTCGCCCAACCCGCAATGCGCTCGGTGTTCTCGACGATCGTGGCGATCGCGAGCGAAAATGGCACTACGAACACAAGCAGCAAGAGGATGGTCATGATGCAGACCGCCGGCCAACGCTTGCCCCATAGCCGATTCTGTAGCGCGGTCATCATCGGCCAGGTGGCGACCACGATCATCGTGGCCCACACGATCGCCGGCAGGAACGGTCGCAGAATCCAGAACGAGAATCCGCAGAGCCCGCCGATCACCAGGATGGCAAGGACGTTTCTGGTGAGATCGCGATGGACTTTTGGCGTCATGAAAATCAGCGGGAATTGCGTTGTGCGGGGTTGTGTGCGGACTGGGTTCCGTCACCTTCATCGTACGCTATCAGGAAATCACCAGTGATGAGAATCCCTTACTTGCGACGACCGAGATAGAAACGTAACGCAAGACGCTGCACGATGTTTCCGTACGGAGGATAGAAGAGGCTCATCGGGAACCAGCGATTGCGTTTGAAGACACTCCCCGCATGCGACAGTTCGCGGAAACCTTCTTCGCCATGATAGGTGCCCATTCCCGAGTTGCCGATGCCACCGAACGGCAGATCGTGCTGCATCACATGCCAGCCCCAATCATCGATCGTGACACCGCCTGCTTGCACGGAATCGAGAACGAGGCGCTCGTCGTTCTTGTCGAGCCCGAAGGTGTAGAGGGCGAGCGGGCGTTCGCCTTTGCGCACATGGTCGATGGCGTCATTGAACTGATCGTATTCGAATACCGGCAGGATCGGCCCGAAGATCTCTTCCTGCATAACACGCATGTCCGGGTTGACGCCGATGAGGACGTGCAAGGGCATCTGGTGTCCGGTGCGCGTTCTGTTCGGGTCGTCCCGCAAGACCTTCGCACCCTTCGCGATTGCATCGTCGATGAGCGCCTGCAAGCGCTCGGCGTGGCGCTTGCTCACGATGCTGGTGTACCCGGCAGCGCCGGGCCCGGCCGGGTAGAGGCGCTGTGCGGCGGCAATGACTGACATTGCCAACGATTCTCCCTGGCCGCGAAGAACCATGACGTAGTCGGGCGCGACACACGTCTGACCGGCGTTGAATGTTTTGCCGTGCGCGATTCGGGTTGCTGCGTCGACAAGGTTCGCCTTGGGGCCGATCAGCGCGGGCGATTTGCCGCCAAGCTCTAGGGTGACCGGGGTGAGGTTTGCCGATGCTGCACGCATGACTTGTCGGCCGACACGAGGGGAACCGGTAAAGACGAGATGATTGAACGGGATCGCACTGAAGGCTTCCGCCATTTGAAGATCACCGCCGAACACCGCCACCTCTTCCTCAGGAAACCGTTCCGCGAGCACCCGCTTCAGCAGCTCGGTGGTGCGGGGTGTCAGCGCCGACATTTTCACCATGACGCGGTTGCCGGCGGCGAGTGCGGCGATCAGCGGCCCAAGGCTCAAGTAGAGCGGATAGTTCCAGGCACCGATCACCCCGACGATTCCTTTGGGGTGGTACTCCACCCACGCGCTGTTGGAGAGAAACAATAGCTCGGTGCGCCGCCGCCGGCGTTGCATCCAATGCCGCAGGTCCGCCAGTGCGTGGCGTGCCTGGAGGATCGGCCCCATCAATTCGATGAAGCGCGTTTCGGTTTCCGCGCGCCCGCCGAAGTCCGCATTCACCGCGACGACGATCGCGTCCTGATGGGCGCGTAGCGCGTCGATCAGTGCTCTCAGCCGTGTGCGCCGCCACGCCAGGTCCGGACTGGGTAGTGCGGTCGCGGCGCGTTGCTGTAGAGCAAAGATGCGATGCGCACGTTCGATTTCCAGACGATCAGTGTCAGACATCTTTACCCTTTGCGGCGATTTGCACCCGGCGCGCTCCAGAGGGAGCTTTGGTGCGTGGATGCAAGGTCGATGCCATCGTTACCATAATCGATGGAATCGATGCCTGCGCGACCGATGGGTGAAGCATAACGTCGATCGCGTGGGCGGCGGTAGCGTTAGCATTGGGGGAGGCCGCCCTGCGAGCGTCTAGGCGCGTTCGAATGCACCGCGCCAGGCCAGCACGGGGGGCGCCATGATGTCCATTGATCAAACAAGGAAAGCACCGTGAGCAAGAAGCCCATCCCGGCGGATCTCGCCAAGTATCGCGATAGCTATAACGAGTTGTTCGGCAGCCTGCCGCCGCTGCCGGCGGCCCGCTTCGAATTTGCGAGCGACGTGAATCCGGAATTTCTTCGCAAGTCCGAGAGCCTTCGCGCCCACGCGTTTTATTCCGACGTATTCGATGTGAAGACAACGCAGCTGCTTTTGTTCGGCATGTTGCTGGTCGAGCACAATCAGGCGGCGCAATTTCATGCGCTGGCCGCGCGGCGCGCCGGCGCGAACTGGGAAGAGCTGGCCAAGGTGGTCGAGCTGGCCTCTGCCACCAAATCGTTAGGCCCGGCGAACCAGGGCCTGGCGATGCTGAATGGGCTGCGCGACAAAGAGAACAGCTAGTCCGCCTGGCTATCTTCCGGCAGGGAGCTTCGGGGCGACCTCGCGTGTAAAGAGCTCGAGCGAGCGGAACACCGATTCCACCGGCATATCGCCGAACGCGAACTGGCCGACCAGGTAGTTCGCGGTGGTCGCGGTGAGATCCCGATTCAGCCATTGTGCGACGGTTTCAGCGGACCCTGCGACCCCTTGCCCGCGTTCCATCAAAGCATCGAATGTCGGCGGTCGGGCGTGGCGTGGGATCTCCCGCTTTCGCAAGACAAAGAGCCAGTTGAAGCTCGTGTACCAGCGCGCATAGGCGCTGCGGGCCAGCGCGAGCGCTTCGCGGTTGGTGTCCGCCACGACGATAAATCGTCCGATGCCAAGGTGCGGCAGGGCGAGCGATTCGCCATGCATTTCACGCCATACCTCGCGATACCGGTGGATGATCGTGCTTGCCAATTCCGAGTGGTCAAGGGAAATGATGTGCAAGCCCCGCCGCGCCGCGCGTTCAGCGCTCTCTGGTGCATGGGCGCCATACCACACGGGTGGATAGGGCTTCTGCAGCGTGTCCATCACGATCGGTACGTCGCGAAAGTTGTAGTGCTTGCCGACATGGTCGACGGTAGGCTGCGTGAGGCATTTGATGATGACGTCGAGTGCCTCGTCGTAGGTCGATTGCGCCTGCTCGGGTTCCTGGCCGAAGCACGCGAGCTCGATGGGCGACGCGCCACGGCCGAATCCGATGTCCAGACGCCCGTTGCTCATCTGATCGAGCATGCATATTTCTTCGGCGAGCCGCATCGGGTGATAGAGCGGCAACGCATACACCATCGGGCCGAATCGCATCCGTTTCGTGCGCTGGGCCACTGCCGCGAGAAAGACGCTTGGCGAGGGTGCCATGCCAAGCGGCGTGGCATGGTGCTCGGCAAGGTGATACGAATAGAAGCCCGCCTTGTCGTAGGCCTCGACGATTTGCAGGCGTGCTTCGAAGTACGCCGATAGCGGCAAGTCGCTACGATCAAGATGATCGAACACGCCGATTCTCATTCACAGCTCCGGTAACAGGGGTCGATCGCAAATTGCGACCGGAGCTTACACGACTGTTCCTGTCGGCTATTGCAAGGCGTTACTGGTTTGCAGGACAGGCATACGCCTACGCGAGCGCATCGCCTTTCGTCTGTGAATCCAACGTTCGTTCCCGGCGAACCATGAAGCGCTGCCGAAGCTCGCGCTTCAATACCTTCCCGGCGGTGTTCTTCATCAGGTTGGTCGTGAACACAATGCGCCGTGGAATCTTGTAGCCGCCGATTCGCCCGCGGCAATGTTGAATGATCTCCGCTTCGATCAGCGTGCGTCCCGGCGCCGGAACGATAAAGGCCACGGGGAGCTCGCCATAGAGTTCGTCCGCGATACCGATCACGGCTGCTTCCACGACACCGTCGTATTCGCGGAGAACCGCCTCGACCTCGGCGCAGTAGACGATATCGCCATTGGTGATCATTACGTCCTTCTTGTGATCGAGCAAAAAGACGTAGCCCGCCGCATCGACGTGACCGATATCGCCGGTATGGAACCATCCGTTGCGAAAGGCCTCTCCGCTTTCGGCGGGCCGATTGTGATAGGCGCGCGTGATCTGCGGACCGCGCACCACGATCTCACCCGTTGCGCCGGCCGCGACTTCTTGCCCCGTGTCATCGGTGATGCGCAAATCGACCCCGGCAAGCGGCCGACCCGACGAGTGCAATAGCGCGTCATCGCCCATCATCGCCCGGTGATGGGCGCGTTCGTCGAGCACGGTGAGGACGGCGGATGTTTCGGTAAGCCCATAACATTGATGGATGTCGACCCCGGGGAAGGCGCCGATCGTTCTTCGGATCAGCGCGGGCTCGATCCTGGAGCTACCCTGTGTGATCAATCGAACGGACGAGAGCTTGTAGTGGGCGAAATTCGGATCGTCGAGTGTGCGAATAAGCGTCGATCTCACCATCGGGACGATGGTGACGCGATGCTGCTCGATGGTGCGGAGCAGATTCGTCGACGAGACGTTTTCGAGGTAGACATGCGACCCGCCGTGGACGGTAATCGCCGTCGCTTTGAGATCGCTCGAATGAAACATCTGCGTGGCGTGGAGATAGACGTCCGATTGGCTGATCGCCATGACGTGCGCAAGCTGCATCGCGCTCGTAAGAATGTTGCGATGGCTGAGACGCACGCCCTTGCCGCGACCGTTCTGGCTCCCGGTGTAGAGAATGAGCGCATCGTCATCCTCGTGCGGCTCGAAGGCATCGATGGCGCGCGTCGTGTCGAGCAGGTTATCGTAGTTCGGCAGCGGCACGGTTCTGCGGCCGGGTGCGATCGACAGTGCGCGGGAACGCCATTCGTGCAGGGGAACATTGTCAAGGTGATGGGCGAAGCCTTGTTCGATCGCGAGCAATCCGCAATCCGCATCCTCCAGGATGCGCGCGATCTCGATCGCCGCGAGCCGCAGGTTGAGGGGCACGGGAATCGCGCCGAGCCAGAATCCCGCGTGCATCAGCTCGGCGCTTCGCATGCTGTTCCGGGATAGGATGGCGAATCGGTCACCACGTCGCACGCCAAGCGAGGCGAGCACGCCTGCCGCGCGCGCGATGCGATCGATAAACGCCTTCCACGACAGATCACCGCTTGCATCCCGCACAGCAATGCCCGCGCCGAAGTTGCGCAGCGTTCGTTGCAGGGTCGACGGAAAAGTCAGCATGTGCCGCCTGGAGACTGGGCCACGCTTTTATCGACCGGCTCGTTCGAGCGCAGGACCGCACTGCTGCACGATGAACGTCGCAAGCGTCGCGAGCATGTGTTCGGGTTGATCACGGAACGGATCATGACCGCATCCCTGCCACTTCTCGAGGACGACGGGTCCGTGGGCGAGCGACCTGATGCGATCGATCTGCATCATGGTTCCATGATCATCTTCTAGGCCCTGGATAGCGAGGACGGGACAGGTAATGTTGGGCAGCAGATCCTCGATGCTCCATCCTGCATTGCGATCGGATTGCCACACCGCGACCCATGAGTTGAACATGCAATCGGCGTCACGGTGGTACCGCATCATCCGCTCCCGCATGACGCTCGTCGGCCAGGCGTCTCGATGGCGTGTGATGGCTTCCCGCGTGATTGCCTCGTCACGGACGTGGGGCGCGACCACCACGATCGCACGGGCCCGATGGCCTTTGCCCGCAAACGCCAGTGCGGCGGTTCCGCCATCGCTATGCCCGATCAGGATGGCGTCATCGATCCTGAGCATCTGCAAGATTTCCGTCAGTACGAGGTCGCCTTCCCTGACAAGGAAGTCAGGCTCGCGCGGTTCGCCAACGGTATCGGAGCCGCCGTACCCATAGCGGGAATAGACGAGCGCCCGGCATCCGCTACGACTCGCAAGTTGCGATGGAAAGTCCCGCCATAGCGCGAGGCACCCCAAGCCCTGGTGCAGGAAGACAAGCGTCGGCAGGCCGGCCTGGCGCGCCGCGATAAGCTGGTATTCGAGGCGGTGGCCGCCGGCGTCTAGATGCTGGATGACAGGGGACATGGAAACCAAAACGATCGGTCGAAACCACGAACGCGTACTACTTGGATGATGATTCACCCGCGAGGCGCTGCGCGGTGCGCTTGCCGAAGTCTTCGTACATCAGGTCGGCGCGCTGGGACATCGGGACCTTGCGCGAATCGCTCCCTGAAAAACTCGATGATACGCTGAAGGAGCTGATCGATTTGCCGCTCTTGTCCGACACCGTAACCGTTCCGTTGATCTTGTCGGTACCACTGAGAAGGCCGCCGGTCATCATTCCCCAGAGCACGTTGTCGTAGGTGGGGCGCAGCTCGAAATCGGTCACGACCACCTCCAGTTTCGTGCCGCTACCCGGTTCTCCGCCGAACAACTGCTGCGCTTCGAGGTTCGTGCGAAGGATGATGAGGATGCGATCGGCATTCGGTCGTTCGCCTTTGTCACGCCACTTGGTTTCCACATCGGGCGCGATTTTCAAGGCGATGTCGGTTACCTTGCCGCCGGCGTTCTGCTCGGCGTCCGAGGCGGTGACGGTCGCGAACGCCCCGGCTCCGCAGACCATTCCCGACACCAGGGTGATGATCGCAAGCGCTTTCGGGATGTGCCGAAGTAACATGGTGACGCCCTCCACTGCATTAGGAATCGGATCCGGGACTCTAATCGAAGCCATTCGGATTACCTACTGATCGGTTGGCCTACGAAGCCGCGCGGCGGACCGCGCAGCTCACTGGTCGACGTGTCGAAGAACTGACCAGCCACTTCCCGGGCCCGGCGCGCGGTGTAGTTGTATCGCACTGGTCAGTCGGTGGCGAGACTTCGCCATTCGCCCGAGGCAATAAATCCCGCCCAGAAGAAAGGATGCGCGGTGTTGCGATCGGCCAGCAGCTTGAGCTGCGCTTCACGCAGGGCCGCCGAGCGACCGGTTCCGCTACGCAGCCGCCGATAGAACTCCACCATCAGATCGCTGGTCGCGTCGTCGGCTACCTTCCACAGGCTGATAACCTGTGACGCCGCGCCCGCGATCGACAGCGCACGTCGCAAGCCATACACGCCTTCGCCATTCTGGATGTCACCAAGCCCGGTTTCGCAGGCCGATAAGACGACCAGCCCCGTGCCGGAAAGATCAAGCGATGCCGCTTCGAGCGCGGTGAGGATTCCGTCGTCGGCGCCTGCGGCAAGCCCATTCGCGCCGGCAAGCACCAGACCCGAGCGCAGCAGCGGATTCTCGCGCGTGCGCCGCGCCTTCGCGTCCTTGCCCGTATCGCGCTGATCGGGCAGGAAGAAACCATGGCTCGCAATGTGCAGGATGCGCGGCCCGCGCACCTGCTTGAGCGCTGTTTCGGTGGCATCGCGTCCGGTGAGGAGCCGCGCCGACGGCCATAGTGCATGGATCGCGCGCGCCTCGGTCGCGGTGCCCGGCAGGGACTCCCATTCCGCACTCGCGAGATCGACGGAGCGCTGTCCGGGTGTCGCCGCCGATGCGACGGCTAGCGTCGTTGCCGGGGAACCAAAGGCGGGATCGGCGATGATCAAAGCATCCGAGCGGGCAGGCACGGGTTTGCCTGATCGCAAGAGATCGCGTCCGCTCGTGAGGTACGTGAGCGTATAGCGCTGGATAAGATACCGATTCGCCTCGTCCTGTAGCGCTCCGAACGGCACCGTGTGCAAGGCGGCTTCCGGCGAGATGAAAATGTGCGTGGCCGTGTCGAGATGCGAGCGAATCGGTCGCATGAGGATCTGGTCCAGCCGCCGCGCGAAGGTGGCGGCGCCCGATCCGGTGGGTTGCATCATGGCCCGTCGCATCATTGCGATCAGCCGGTCTATGGCCGCCGCTTCGCCAAGATCGACCGCGATCGGATCACCTTGCGGCCGCAATACATAGGCGACATAGCGCGCCGCGGCATCGGCAGACGCCTGATCGCCCGGATCGAACGGACGATACAACGCGAACTCGAGCAACGCCGCGTCGGGTGGCAAGGCACGTTGAACGTCGGCAACAATATTGGGTTGCCCGCGCAGCCACGTCTGCCGCTCGTCCTCGATTGCCTGCTTCCGCATCTCCTCGACTTGACGCGATAGGGTCTGCCGATCGAGCGCAGGCAGCATTGGGCGCCGTGCGTTCGGCTCGGGTGCCGCCGGTTGCGTGCGTTCGATGCGCCGCGCGTCCCGGTCGTCTTCGCCTCGTTGCTGTTGAGCACGCCGCGTCCGGTCAGTGATCTTCGCCTGCAGGGCGCGTTCAACGCGCTCCATCTCACCAATTTCGGCTCGATGCTTGGCCGGGTCGACCGCGCGCGATGCATTGAGCTTGTGGTTCGCGATCCGGCTTCGCACGCCGGCCAGTTCCTCAATGAGCGCGGAAACCGGCTTGGCGCCGGGGCCATCATCGAGAAAATCGTCTTCTTCGTCCGCTCCGGTGGCCGGATCGCGCCGAACGTTCGTGGTCGTCGGCGCGGCACGTGCGTCCCGATTCACCCGGCCCAATGATTCGAGCACCCGACCCTTGCGTTGCAAAACGATCGTGAGCGCGAGCCGGCCGGCGGCGGGATGAGCGCGCGCCGCACCCTGCTGGAACGCGATCAGTGCATTTGTTTCCGCGGCGATGTCGTCCATCAAGGCGATCTGCTGCGCCTCGGACATGATGTCCATCATCGTCCACAACAGATGGTCGCTCCGCTCATGCGCATCGGCGAGGCGCGCCAAGGCGAGTGGTACGTCGTTCCGCTTCCAGGCCAGCACGCCGATATTCGACTGAATCACCGCCTCGCCGCGACGTGCGCCGAAATCGGTGTCCGACTTTTGCGCGACTTCTTTGTAGTGGGCGAGCGCCTGCTCGAATAGACGCATCGCCTCGGGGTGATGGCCCTGGCGATCGCGGATCACACCGAGATTGTTGATCGAGGCCGCGCGTGCCGCCATGTCCGGTGATCGCTCGCGAATCGAAAACGAGCGGATCGTGAGCGTCTCCGCGTTCGCAAGATCGCCCTGGGCAAGATGGAATTCGGCCAGGTGATCGAGTGCGTCCGCCGTATCCGGATGCGCGGGGCCGCTCGCTTTCTCCATGATCGCAAGGGCCCTTCGATACAGCGGTTCGGCTGCCCGCGGATCGCCCTTGCGAAGGAGCACCTCCGCCAGACTGCCGAGCGCGAGCGCAACGTCCGGATGCGCGGGGCCGTTGGTCGACTCACGCTTGGCGACGATGCGACGCCAGGCCGCTTCTTCCGCCACCACATCGCCCCGCACCCGCCCGACTTCCGCGAGCTCGTTCATCCAGCGCATCGCCGCATCGATGTCGGGTCCACGGGTTCGCGTGCTCGGATCGGCGGGATCGATCGTGAGGGGCTTGTGATACAGCGCGAGCGGCGCTTGAAACGTGTACTCGTGAAATTCGCTCTTGACCTGCCGCATCTGGGCCATGATCACCGGCTGCCGCGCCGTCAACGCCGCGGTCCGGGCTTCGATTCGCTCTTGCAGCGCTTTCGCTTCCTTGGTCTTGCCTTGCGCGGTGAGCCGCTGCAATTCCATTGTGTCCCGCACCATTTCGCCCATCTCCCCGGACATGCCTCCGGAAGCACTCGCAAGCGCCTCCATCATTTGCGCTTGCATCCCCGTTTGCAGAGCCCATAAATCGTGGACAGGGGACGACGCGCACGCGGCCAACAGCGCGAGGCACGTGATCGTTGGAAGATGGCGAATGGGTGCGTAGGTCATACGGGCACCTCGGGGTTGAGCAGGGCGAATCAACCCGGGACGTTGCGGGCCAGGTAGTTTAAGCCTGCGGCCTTCGCACCGGTCTTCGACCATCGGGACTAGTTCACGCGATACGCGTGCTGAAGCCTGCTACCTCACCCACCCGAGCGCGTCGCGACGCAAGACTTTGCCCGGCGTTGCACCGGTATGGCGGGCGTTGTCGACAACGAGGATGCCATTGACGATCACGGTTGTCCGTGCGCCCGACGGATACTGGTGCGGTGCTTCGTAGGTGGCGAGATCCCGGAAATCGGCCGGATCGAAGATCGCGATGTCGGCGCGATAGCCTTCCCGCAAGGTGCCGCGGTCCGCGAGATTGAGCGCGGCGGCGGTCGCACCGGTCATCTTGTGAAGGGCCATTGCGAGCGGCACCACCTGTTGTTCATGGACATAACGACCGATCACACGCGGGAACGTGCCATAGAACCGCGGATGGGGCATCCCCTGGCTCACGGTGCCGTAAGTGGCGACGCAGTTGCCGTCCGAACCGACGAGCACGCGTGGCGCGCGAATCAACGCTTGGACGTCGCTCTCGGCAATCGACGTGACCAGCACACGGGTGGCCCCTTTGTCGTCGATCAGGTAGTCGCAGAGCGCATCGATCGGATCGACATTGCGTTCGGTTGCGAGCTCTCCGATGGTCTTGCCCGCATGCTGCGGCTGGTGCGGCGTGATCGACACCCGCACCGCTTCCCACGATTCGATGTGCCCCCAGTTGTTGAGGCCGTTCGCATTGATGTCGGCACGAATACGCTCGCGCATCGCGGGCATTCGCAGGCGCTCGATCATCGCATCCACGCCACCTGCCTGGATCCACTGCGGCAGAATGTTCTTGAGCGGGTTGCTGCCCGCCGTATACGGATACGCGTCGCAATCGATGCGCACGCCCCGCTCGCGTGCGGCATCGATCATCGCGAGCGCCGCCGACACCTTGCCCCAGTTATCGACACCGGAGCACTTGAAGTGGACGATCTGCACATGTACGCCGCAGGTTGCGCCGAAATCGATCGCTTCTTCGACCGCGCCGAGCACCTGGCTCGATTCGTCGCGAAGGTGGGTAAAGTATGCCGCTTCATGGCGTTTGAGCACATGGCCGAGCGCAATCATTTCGCCCGGCTCCGCGTAGGCGCCGGGCGACGTGAATAGACCGCTCGACATGCCAAGCGCCCCGGCGCGGAGGCCGTCTTCCAGGAGCGCAATCATTTGCGCGAGTTCCGCCTCGCTCGGTGCGCGCTGCTCCATCCCCATCACCATGAGTCGCAGCGTGTTGTGACCGACCAGCATCCCCGCGTTGACCGACGTTGCAGGAAACGTATCAAGGTACTCGGGGAAGGTCAGCGCGCGAAATGGCAGCCAAGGTGCGCTTGGACTCAGATAATCCTTGAGCAGCGCGACCTTGCCCGGAAGACAGGGTGCGGTGGAGTACCCGCAATGACCGATGATCTCGGTGGTGACGCCTTGCCGCACTTTGCTTTCTGCTTTCGGATTGATGGGCAAGGTGAAATCCGAATGCGTCTTGATGTCGATGAAGCCTGGCGATACCGCGAGGCCGGCCGCATCGATGACCCGATGCGCGGTGTCAGGCAACCGCGGTGCGATGCGGGCGATTCGGCCGTCCTGAATGCCGATGTCGGCGAGTGCGCCGTCCGTGCCGGTGCCATCGAATACAAGGCCGTTGCGGATCAGGATGTCGAAGGTCATGGTCGGTTCAATTTTAGGAAAAGGTGGATCTTAGAATGGAACCACCAAGACACCAAGACACCAAGGTTGTACGGGTTTGACCTAGCGTGTCGATCAAGATTGACGGCCATGTCCATTTCGCAATGGTTTCGGCTTCACGAGCCGACCCCCTTGGTGTCTTGGTGGTTCATCCTGATCGAAGGAGCACATCCTTTTAGAAGCTATGCCGGCTAGAATCGGACATTCGACAACGACCGAGGCTTCGACCATGTCCCAAGCCCCTGCAATTCCAGAATCCGTCCGTACCCTCATGGCTGAAGTCGGCCCCCGTTGGAGCGGCAACACCGCCGGCAATGTGAAGATGATGATCGAGGCGTTCACCCCGATCCTCAAGGGCGCGCCGAAAGAAGGTGTCAAGGTGTCTCGCGACCAGGCCTACGGGAGGCATCCGCGCCAGATTCTCGATGTGTATGCGCCAGCCGGTGTGACCGACGCACCGGTTGTGATTTTCGTGCATGGCGGGGCGTTCGTTGACGGTGAGCGGGACCGTACCGAAGAGATCTACAGCAACGTCCTCTACTTCTTCGCACGGCAAGGCATCGTCGGCATCAACATGGAGTTCCGCCTGGCACCGGAAGCAATGTATCCGGGCGGTGCGCAGGATGTCGGACTCGCCGTCGCCTGGGCGCGCGAGAACGTCGCGAAACATGGCGGCGATGCGAAGAAGATCTTCATCATGGGTCACTCGGCCGGTGCGGCGCATGCGGGGCTGTATGCGTACGACAAGCGCCTGTGGCCCGCGAGCGGCGTGGGGGTGGCAGGCTTGATCGTTGTGAGCGGGCGGGTGCGTGCCGACAACCTGCCGGAGAATCCGAACGCGAAGAAGGTCGAGGCCTACTTTGGCACTGATACGAAACTGATGGAAGACGGTTCGCCGGTCAACCATGTGAACGCAGGGAGTGTGCCGACATTTGTCGCGATGGCGGAATTCGAGAATCCGCTGCTCGATATGTATTGCTCCGAGCTTGTCTATCGTCTCGCTCAAGCCAAGCGTCGGGCGCCACCCTTCATGTGGCTACGCGGCCACAACCATACATCGATCATTGCGCATTTCAATACCGCGGAGGATGCGCTGGGGCGCGCGATCGTGGCGTTCGTTCGGGCGACTGTGTAACGGTGAAGGGAAAAGGGAGAAGGGAGAAGGGGGAAGGGAAACGGGAAACGCGGCTGGCGGCCTTGGGGTGCTGAGGCGTTGCGTCACGGCTTCGGGACCCAACGATCGTGGATGCGCTGCCAGGTTCCATCCGACCGTGCGACCGCCAGTTCGCGGTTGATCGCCTCGACCAATGCTGTGGGCCCGCCCTTGGCGATTGCAAAGCTGATCGGCAAGGGCGTATACGGTTCGCTTGGCATTCGAATTTGGCCTGGAAACAAACGCGTGGCAATCGCGATCCCCGCGTGCAGGTTGAGCGCGGCAACGTCCGCCTTGCCCGCGATCAGCGCCGTGAAAGAGCCTTCGTAACTGTCGCCATCGACGAGCGTGATGTCCGGGTGGTTGCGCTCGACATTCATCCAGAGGGGTCCTTTTCTCGGCGTGACGAGGGTCTTGCCAGCATAGGCGCGAAGATTCGGTTCGGGTCGCGCATCGGTTCGCGTGAATGTCGCGCCGCCTGAAACGATGAGCGGATCCGAGAAGCGCATGGTCTTCAGTCGCTCAGGTGTGACCCCTTTGAAGGCGAGCGCATCTACGCGTCCACCAAATAGCGCACCTTCCGTTTCCGCCAATGTCATCGATACGAATTCATGGGCGACACGGGCGCGGGTGAGCAACGTATCGATCAGCTCGATCAGCATGCCGGACGGCTTGCCGTCATCGAGCAGACCGAAGGGCTCGAAGGGGACGTCAAAGCCGATCTTGAAGGTGCGTCGCATTCTCGATCCTCAATAGATCCTCAATCTCGAACCACAGAGGACGCAGAGGACACGGAGGAAAAGCAGGAGACGATTGCACTGATTGATCTTCATGGCGGTGCCCATTTTCAAAGGCCTTTACCCCCTCCTTGACTGTGTCCCCTGCGTCCTCTGTGGTTCCGGGTTTGCTCGGTAGACGCCTTAGTCCAAAATTGCCGCGTTCACGATGTTCGCCCGGTCCAATTTCCCTCTGAACCCATCGATTACGTTCTGGCAAGTGTTGATCGACATTTTCTCCATTGCCCGATCGGACAGTCCTGCGGTGTGCGGCGTGATGAGAAGATTCGGGATGTCCCAGAGCGGATAGTTGGCCGGCGCTGGTTCCTGTTCGAATACATCCATCCCGGCGCCCATCAAGTGGCCGGTGGCCAATGCGCCCGCGAGCTTCTTCTCGTCGACGACGCCACCGCGCGCTGTGCAGACCAGGATCGCGTCCCGCTTCATCGCGAACGGATCGACGAGCCCACGGGTCTTCGCACTCAAGGGAACGTGAATCGTCACCACATCGGCGCTGCGCAGTGCCTGGGCGAGGATCGCGGCGAACGTAAAGCCTGCAGCCTCGATGCGCTCACGCGAGACATACGGATCATGAACGAGCACATTCATGCCGAGCGCCCGGAACAGCGGCGCCGAGCGCGAACCCGTCCGCCCGAATCCGATCACAAGCGCCGTGCTCCCTGACAGTTCGCGGATGGGCTGATCGAGCGATGTTTGCCAGCGCCCGCCGCGCAACTCCGTGTCGAGCGGGACGATTCGTTTGGCAATTGCCAACGCCATGGTGAGCGCGTGTTCGGCCACCGCGGTCGAGTTGGCTGTTCCAGCAATCGCAAGGGGAATACGTCGCGCGGTCAATGCGCCGACATCGACATTGTCGTAGCCCACGCCGTGACGCGCCACGATCTTCAGCCGGCGTGCGCTCGCGATCAGCTCGGCGTCGAACGTCGTTGCTCGCAAGGTGACCCCGTCGGCCTCCGGCAGGCGCCGGAGCAGGTTCGCCCGGCTCGCATCCTCGAGAATTTCGATCGTGATGTCAGCCTGTTGTCGCAGCAGATCGATGCCGCTTTCATGAATGCGACGAACCATGAGTACGTGCGGCATTGGGAATCTCCCTGGTGTTACGGCTTCATCTCGATCTCGACGAACACGAATTCGAACGCGTTCGCGTTGATGACGTTGTGCTCGACCCCAACGTTGCGAAAGTACGGGGAACCTGTCTTCAGGTCAGCGCGCACGTCGCCATTGGCGGTCTCGAGCAGCAACTGCCCCGTCGTTTGCGGGACGACCACGTAATCATGCCCATGGCGATGCCAGCCGGTTTCCGCGCCGGGGGCGAATCGCCACTCGGTGACGATCACCCGTTCGTTCTCGATCATCTTGGTCGGTACAGCCTGGGGCCTTGCCATGGTTGGTCTCCGCAGGTGAGGCGATTCGGCGCTGATGCTAACCCGAGACGGCGACCGGCACGGCACGGGACGCCCGATTGTCGCGATCTGTCAAATAAGGTGTAGGCCATTGGATCGGTGTTTCGCGCGAATATCCTGGCGCAAAATAAGCGCGATCGGCAAGAAACATCGCATGCGAATCCGACGGTAACCGTCCTGAAGGGGGTATTGAATGATCGCGAAACGATTGGCCGTACTTAGTCTTGCAGGTGCAAGCCTTGTCACAGGACAGGCGTGGGCGCAGGAATATGGGGGCGGAGGTCAAGATGGTGGGGGGAAGGTATTCGGCGGAACCGCGACGGACCTTAGGAATCTGGCGACAGGGTCGTTCCGGGCAAAGAGCGTGTCGGACGCGGTCGACCAATTCAGCGAAGACAGGTTGCCAACATTGATTCCCGGCTACGTCGGCACCGACCCGGTGAACGGAACACTCGATTTCCGCGGTGTGCCAATGTCGCTGAGCTACCTCGCAAGCTCCACGACCTTGAATTTTTCGGTGCCCGAAATCGGCTTTGCAACAAGTTTTACCGGTGCCACACGGCAGGAAAGCAATCGTCTGCTCGCCGAATTTCTCAAGAACAATAACGACTTCCAGCGTCGCCTGGGCAAGGCCCTCGTTGCCAAATCGCCGGCCGATCCCCTGGCGGGCAATCCACTTAGTTTGCAGTCCACGATGATTGCCGGCGATTTTGCTGCGGCGTTGGCGGCGGTAAGCCCATTCCTCGAGGACGACGAGCCAAGCCAGACGCGGCTCTTCAAGCCCTACATGGTCGCGCAGGCCGGCGGTGCGGTGCCGGCTTTGCGAAGCCCGACGGCCGTTGGGGGCCTCGGCGGTGGCGCCATCACCGGCTCGAGTCTCAATTTTCAGCAGATTCGTGCCAACGGGGCGACCTTGCCGTTGCAGTACAACGCGCGGAGCGACATCGATCCGCGGCGGGGCTTTTCGTTTCGCGTTCCGTTGAACGTCTCAAGCTATGAGGGCTCCGT
>JBJXGX010000226.1:0-8673 GCA_046160305.1 Burkholderiales bacterium | reverse complement strand
CGATGATGTCGGACTCGGTGACTGGCGTCGTGCCCGGACCGCCCTCGGTGAAAAGATCGCCACAGAGCAGCGTGCGGGTGTTGAGCTCCATCATGAGTCCGCTTTCCCATCCGTGTGGCACGTGCGGGGTGTCGTGCCAACGCAGGCGGTGCCGCCCGATCTCGCGCACTTCACCGTCGGCAAGCCCCCGAGCGGGGCGGTCGGCGATGCCGTTCACCGACACCATCGCGGCCACCTGGCTGCACCCCGGCTCGGCCTGCGGGGCGGCGGCGAGGAAATCGTTGAGCGAGCCGGATTCGTCGGCCTCGTAGTGCGAGAACGCGACGTAGCGTAGCTTCGCGAGCGGCAACACGTGCGCGATCGCTTCGGCGACCAGCGGGAACATGCGGCGCGGGCCGGTGTGGAACAGCAGCGGCGCGTCGTCTGCGATCAGCTATTGATTGAAATTGAAGTCTGGTCCGCCCGGGATGACTACCGGCGTGTTGATGCGGTAGATGCCGGAGGCGATCTCGTGGACGTTAGTGTGCGAGGCAGCGTTGGTGATCATGGGATTCTCCCGAAAAGAAGCGCCGAAAGTGGCAACGAGGTTGTGTAACCAAACCCATCCGGCGTTACAGCGCCTGCGCGAAGAATTTTTTTGCCGAATCGATGTAACGGGGCCGCCCGTCGTGACACCTCCTCATACGAGGCTTGGCGTTATCATTAAAGGATGCACGATGCAGCGCTTGCTCAAGCCATCGTCCGCGTCGCTACCGCGGTTGCCACCGCCGCGGAGGCGGAGTTTTGCCGGCGCTTCGCGCCGCGAGTGCGGCTCTACGGTCTGCGCGATCGGCACGCAGCGGCGCGCTCCTTGAAACCTATGGCGTGGTCGAGGAGGCAATCGAGGACGCCTTGCCCCGCGTCTTCGAGCGCGAACGGCTCGCGGGGTGTCTCGACACGCTCTCGGAGCGCGAGCGCTCGGTGCTGGTAGCCAGCTTTTTCGATGAGGAGCCCACCGTCGAGCTCGCCGCGCTCGGCGCAGCGGTGGGTGCCGCCTTCAGGGAGGGCACGGTGCGCGCCGTCATCTCCCACCCACTCTATGAAACAATGAAAAAGGAAGGTCTGCAGTTGCGCGAATACCGCATGGCGCCCGGCGAAAGCGTGCAATGCACGATCCGGCAAACCGACGATTTCGTCGTCAGCCGGCTGCAGGCGCCGCTCGCGGGCGAGCGGCGCGTCGATCTGGTGACCCCCGTCGGGCGCTTCGAGGACATACCCTTCGACTCCGATTCGGGCGGGGCTAGCCTTCGACCCGGCGCACCTGCGCCGCGCGGGCAGGCGTCCGCCTGCATGGGGGGCAAGAAGTCGGAGCTGGTCAGGCGGAGATCGATGAAGACTGCCGTATCCCCAGCGCCCGTCCTCGGCCGGTCGAGCGAGCGGCGATTCTCTTCAGCCTGCCACCGCAGTGTGGCGTGCGCTCAATGTCGATCTCAAATTTTGCTTGGCGACCAGCCATAGGCCTTGGCGCAGGCACCGCCCATCAGCATCGCGCGTTCACGGTCACTCAGACGGTCGGTCAGGCGGAAAGGCTCTACCGCCTGTTCGTAGTTGACGACCGCGAAGGCGCGGGTCCAGTCGGTGCCCCATAGGCAACGGTCGAAACCCCACGCCTCGAACACGCGGGCGAGCGGGTCCCAGATGTCCTTGAAGGGATAGGGTTCCCGCGACAGCGTGCAGGCGCCGCTCACCTTGATCACCACATTCGAGCGCTTGGCGAGGTCCAGCACCTTCGGCAGGTCGGCCCAGGGCTGCAACGGCGCAGGTGGCGTGCGAGGCTGCAGGATGCCCAAATGGTCGATGATGAAGCGCGTCTCAGGATGGCGGTCGATCAGCGCCGTGCCGGCCTCCAGATTGCCCCAGCACAGGATGTTGACGGGAAAGTCGTGCCGAACGGCTGCGCGCAGAATCCGGTCGAGCCCCGGATCGTTCGGGTCGCGTCCCGACTCCTTCGGCATCATGATGCGAACGCCGACCGTGCCTGGCGTCTTCTTCCAGTCGGCGATGACGTCTGCCACGCCCGGATTGTCCGGGTCGACCGGCTTCACCAGGGCAAACCGGCCGGGATGGGCGCGCTGTACTTCCACGGCGTAGCTCGCGTCATACCGGTACATCGAAAAAGCGGAGATGAAGATCGCGCCGTCGACGCCGACCTTGTCCATCGCGGCCACCATCTCGTTGCCGGTGACGTGATCGGGCCAATTCGGCACCGTGTGCCAGGGCCGTTTCGGCGTATTCGCCTCGTAGACGTGAACTTGGGAATCGACGATCGCCATAGCGAAAGCTCCTTGTGCCAGATGGTTTCATGGTATCGCAACAGGCTACGATCGCCGCGCTGAAGGCCAGAGGCTCGAGTCGGAGTTGACCCCGTTTCGCGGACCCTTCACTACCTTCGCTATTTGGATTTAGACCGGCTTTTTCCGTACCTCATCGGAGCTTCGCCGCGAGCCCCGGATCGAACACCCCATCGATCAAGATGAACGCAATCTCGCACACCGCGCCCGATCGATTGCTCCACGCGTGATTCGTCCCGCATTGCACGAGCACATCGCCCGCCCGCAGCAGCACCTCCGATTGGTCGAGCACGCAGTAGATTTCCCCGGACAGCACGATCGCGTAATCAATCGTCTCGGTGCGATGCATCATCGGATGGCGCCCGCTCTCGCTGAATGTCGATGCCCGCTCGTTGCCAAGCGCGGCGAAGGCTTGCCGCGCTTCTTCCGGGCTCATGTTGCGGACGGCCACCGACTCCGGCTCGATCCGATTCACGCGGATGACGGTGCCCTGCTTCGTCGGCAACTGGCGCCGGGGCCCGAGCGTCGGTTCGGGCGCATTGGCCACGATCGGCGCCGGCGTCGCCAGGGTTCGCCAGATATCGGTCGAGGAATAACCGACGCGCGCGGCGGCCGTATGGACGAAGGGGGCAAGACCGTCGGATACAACGATGGCCCTACCTTTGTCATCATGGCCTGTTACGACGCGTCGGGTCATCTATTCCTCCATTGACTTGGACCCGCGCCTACGCCGCCTTCGCCTGCTTTTCGGTCTGCTGGTGAATGTAGGCGATGACCTTGGCAATCACCTGCTTCGCCGTTTCCGATTCCGGCTTGCTTCGCACCAGGTCGTACGGCTGCCCTTCGAAGAGCTCCGGTTGCAGCTTGCCGCCGGCTTTGCGATAGCCCGCGACGAATTCCTCCATGTACTTGCCCGGATGCAGGGCGTCCTGCGGGTTCTGGGTATAAAGAATGTTAGGCAGATCCACCTTTTCGCCGCGTTGCAGAATGAGATTCGCGCTGCCCTCGATCATCGCCGCCTCGGTAAGCCAATAGTCCACCTGGCGCACCGCCGGTCCGCCGGCGTTCTTGTAGGCCGGGTCGCTGACCGGCTGCTTCACATGCGTGCGATAACGCCCGATCGGACAAATCACCGGCCACAGGGTCACGACATACGGAACACGCGCATCAATTTTCGGTGCACCCGGCAGCGGGATCGCGGCATAGCGCGGGTCATCCGGCTTCATGGCAGCGAGCACGACCAGATGCCCGCCGCTCGATGTGCCCATGCTGCCGACCATATCGGCGCGCGAATTGAAGCGTGCCGCCTGCGACTTGAGCCACCGTACGCCGAAATTGATGTCGGCCACGGAGCCTGGATACGTCGCATCAGGCGGGTTCCTGAAATCGAGCGCCGCGACGACGACACCCCCTTCGGCCACCGGGCGATTGATCGTCTCGTTGTTCATGCGGGTGCCTTCACACCAGGCACCGCCGTGCGCATCGATGACCGCGGGAAACGGACCCTTGCCACGGGGCTTGAACACTCGTGCAAGAAACGGCTTGCCGGCATGGTTCAGGTATTCGACTTCCTCGATATCGACTTCGTACTTGCCCATTTCATTCTCCTTGTGAACGTCAATCGACAACCGCGATGCTTGCGCAAGTCCCTTCAACTGCAACAGCGTGTCCAGATCAATCCTTCCGCCTGCGCCGCTTCATGCCACGCGCGCGCATGCCGGTTCAACGCGCCACCATGCACCAGTTTGAACCGCCTCGCCGGCTGTGGCGCATCACTAGCCATGCTGGTCAGCGGAACATCGTTCGGCAGGCCCAATGCGTGCATGTCATTCCGCAGGGCTTCCGTCGCAGCAACATCCGCCTTCATGGTGGCGCGATCGACCACGACGCCGTATTGCTCCTTGGCCATCGCGATCGACACGTAACCTTGACGAACATCGTCTTCGACATCCGCCAGCCTGCGATCGAGCGGCTTGCCGAATCCGCCGCCGCCGCCCGAGCTCAATGTATAACGATCACCACTCTTCAGTAGCTGCGAGAACACTTTCCCAGTTGCAAACACCGTCTCTTCCTTGCCATGGCGCTGGATCGCAACCTGATTGCCATAGGCGGACAAACCGCCGAACAAGCCCCAAGGCCGGCTCTCGACGCGTTCGATCTGCGTATTGAACATCATATCGGTGAGGAGATGCACGGTCTGCTCGGTCCCGAGGCCACCGCGTTGCTTGCCCGCGCCGCCTGAATTCTCGCGCAACCCATACTTCTCGACGATCAATGGGTACTTGGCTTCAACCTGCTCGGACGGACCATTGTGCGTATCGCCGTCGTTGATGGCGATGGTCGCGCACATGCCGTCTTCGGTCAGCTTGGCGCCCCACCCGCCGCCGATCAGCCCGCCAAGATAGAGAAAGAGCTTCTTCGTCTGCGCTGAGCGGCCATGGATGTTCGCCACCACGAGATCGGCGTGATGACCGGCGATGACCTTCCCGGGAATCGCCGGGGCCAGCGCCTTGAAGATGGTATCGATCACCGTCATCGGGAACGTCATCCACATGCGCATCGGCGCCGGCCGCGTTGCATTGACGACCTTTCCTTCGGGCAGTATTACGGTCAACGGCCGAAAGCAGCCGTCATTGATCGGCATGTCGAGCGCCGCGGTCAGGCACTTGAGCGCGACCTGCGCCGCGGACACGCCGGCCGCTTGCCCGGAGTTGAAGAAGCCGCGCACCTGCTCGCTGACATTCGAGAGATCGACGGTCATCGTATCGCCCGTCACCGTGACCTTCACGCCGATCGGGATGCGCTTGCCCAACTCGACACCGTCATCGTCCATGAATGATTCGGCTTCATAGACGCCATCGGGAATCGCGCGAATCTGCTCGCGAACAGTCGCCTCGCTCTGATCGAAGATCGCTTCGATCGCGCCCAACACGCCGTCACGCCCGTACTTCGTGAGCATCTCCCGCATGCGCCGCTCGCCCGTCTTCACGGCCGCGATCTGCGCGCGCAAATCACCCATCGCACGCTCCGGGATCCGTACATTCATCTCGATGATCCGGAAGACGTCGTCGTTCGGTACGCCCTTCGCCCAGGCCTTCACGATCGGCATCTGCAACCCCTCGGAGTAGATGTCGAGAGTCATGCCATCGAGCGTCCCGCCGATGTCGATCCAATGCGCCATGCAGGCGGCGAAGGCGACGATCTCGCCCTTCCAGAACACCGGCACACAGAATGTCATGTGATTCAGATGGCTGCCGGTGATGTAGGCATCGTTGGTGAGGAGCACATCGCCCTCTTCCATGGCATCGAGCCCGTAGTACGCGATCATGCGCTTGACGGTATTGCTCATGCCGCGAATGAAGGTCGGGAGCCCGATGCCGATGGAAACGGTATTGCCCGCCTTGTCGAAGAGCCCGACGGTGAAATCCAGCGCTTCGTAGATGATCATGTTGTAGGCGGTGCGCATCAGATTCGATTTCATCTCCTCGGATGCCGCCACCAGCCCGTTGCGGACGATCTCGGTCAGGACCGGATCGACCTTGCCGCTCGCCACTGTATTAACCATTCGCCACCTCAATGCTCAGATTGCCGAACGCATCGACCGAGAGCTGGTCACCCGGCAACACCACGGTTGTCGATGCATATTCTTCGATCAAAGCGGGACCCGCGATGGCGTTGCCCGCCAGCAGCCGTTCGCGCTGGAAGGTGGGGGTATCCACCCATCCACCTGCTCCGGAAAAATACACCTTGCGTATGCCGTTGCTCGCTTCGGCGGCGGGTTTCGCGGCGCCGGGCCGAATTTTTCCAAGCGCAGGCTTGGGCATCGCGCCTGACACCGAGGTCCGGATGCTCACGATCTCGGCCAGTTCTTTTTCGGAACAATACCCGTAGCGCACCGTATGCACCGCATCGAAGCGACGCTTCACTTCGGCCATGTCTTTTGCCTTGAACGCAGCAACCGGAATATCAACCGTGACGGCGTGCTCTTGTCCGACATAGCGCATATCGAGCCCGCGACTCACCACCACCTCGGCGAGACTGGTCGAGGCGGCGCGCACATCACGTTCGCCCTCGGTTTCCATCGCGGCAAACTGCACTTCGAGCTTTTCAAAATCAAGATTCGCAAGCGGTGTGAAGAGCGTCTTCACATAGTCGCGGCGCAGATCGGCGACCAGCATGCCATACGCCGAGAAATGTCCGGGCGCGTTGGGAATGATGACCTTGCCGATCTGCAGATCGCGTGCCACCAACACCGCGTGCAATGGCCCCGCGCCGCCGAACGCCACCAACGGAAAATCGCGTGCATCGAGCCCGCGTTCGGTGGTCACCCGCTTAACGACGTTCGACATCGACGACGCCGCGATGCGAATGATGCCGTCGGCCGCCTGCTCCACCGTCAACCCCAATGGCTCGGCAATCTTGGTACGCAATGCCGCCCGCGCGCTGTCGACATCGAGCTTCATGTCGCCACCGAGAAACCGGTTCGCGTTAAGGCGACCCAACACGAGGTTCGCATCCGTGACGGTGGGCTCGGTGCCGCCGAGCGCATAGCAGACAGGCCCCGGACTTGCCCCAGCGCTTTGCGGCCCCACGCGCAACGACCGCGCCGGCCCCAGGCGCGCGATGCTGCCACCGCCCGTTCCGACCTCTTGAATATCGATCATCGGAATCTGGACGGGCAAGCCTTCTGCATAGCCACCGATCATCGAGCTGGAGGTCATCAAGACCTCGCCTTCGAGAATCACGCCCGACTTCGCGGTGGTGCCGCCCATATCGAATGCGATGGCTCTTGGCCATCCCACTTCGCGACACAGCGACCGCGTGGCAATGACGCCCGCTGCCGGGCCGGATTCGAGCATGCGGATACATTCGGCTTGCGCACGGGCCGCGTCGTAAAGTCCGCCCGTGGACTGGACGATCAGGAAGCTCCCACCGAAGTTCTGCGTCGCGAGATGCGCAACGATCTCACCGAGATACGAACGCACACGCGGCCCGATGTAGGCGTTGGCGGCCACCGTCGAGGTTCGCTCGAACTCGCGATACTCCTGCGAGAGTTCGTGCGAGGCGGTGATGTAGACACCAGGCAAGCGCTTCTCGAAAAACGTCTTGGCGACGATCTCGTGGCTGGGATTGCGATAACTATGCAGAAACAGAATCGCCAGCGCCTCGATGCGCTCCGGTTCGATCAGCTTCGCCACGCGTTCGAGTTCTGCTTCGTCCAGGGCGACACGCACATCGCCCGAACTCATCATTCGCTCATCCACCTCGAAACGCAGTGCACGCTCGACGAGCGGCTTGTGTTTTTTGAAGTAAAGATTGTAGGCCTCGGGCCGATTCACCCGGCCGATCTCGTAGATATCGCGAAAGCCTTTTGTCGTGACCAATGCGGTGCGTGCGCCGGTCCGCTCGAGCAACGTATTGATCGCTACCGTCGTGCCGTGCAGGAACAGATTCGCCTCGGCGAATGTCGCATGTGATTTTGCAACGCCGTCGTTGATGCCGTGAACGAGGTGGTCCGGCGTCGTGAGCGTCTTGCCAAGGCGCAGCGAACCCGCGCGTTCGTCAAAAATCGCAATGTCCGTGAACGTGCCGCCCACGTCGGCGGCGATACGCGCCGTCCCGATCGAGCGGCCTCCTGGCAATGCCATGCGTGATTCCTCGAATTTGATGATTGGGGGATCACCGGAGAATACCCCAGAGGAGAATGACACTTACTTCGGCTCGTCTTACTTCAGCTCGTCTATGCTCAAGCCTCCGTTCGCCCTGAGCCTGTCGAAGGGTAACGCAGGCGTGGCGACGACGCGCAATGTTCCGCGCACACACTTTCCGGCATTCACCCTTCGAGAGGCTCAGGGCAAACGGTCAATCGCTCCAGAGGAATCTGCCCGATACCCGTCCGGGTTCCCCTTGCACAAGCAACGCATAGAATTGCGAGCGAGTGCTATGGTTCGATTCGCGAGCCTTCGCTATGACCATTTCCGAGGAATCGGGGCGACTCGGCGCGCAGATTCCTGGCGAAGCGAGGAGCAACCGAAATGCATAGCAATCTTTGGCGTTGGAGCAGCAGCGTTGCCGTTGTCGTCACTGCGCTCGTACCGATCGCGGGTCACACGCAATCCACTGAAAGCTTTCCGGCGCGACCGATTCGCATTCTCGTTCCCTATCAGCCGGGCGGTGCCACCGATATCACCGCACGGTTGCTTGCCGCGAAACTACCGGATGCGATCGGACAGCAAGTGATCGTCGAGAATCGCCCCGGTGCCGGTGGCAGCATCGCGGTCGATGCGCTTGCAGCATCGCCGCCGGACGGCTACACCTTGCTCGTCGGCAATGTCTCCACCAA
>JBJXGX010000225.1:0-56063 GCA_046160305.1 Burkholderiales bacterium | reverse complement strand
GTCTCGGCGAAACGCCTTTGCTTGCCATCGAGTGTCGTTGTCAAGAGCAACTCGGCCATGCCTAGGACGCCGTTCATCGGCGTGCGGATTTCATGACTCATGGTCGCGAGAAACTCGCTCTTCGCGCAGCTTGCGGCCTCGGCCGCCATTTTGGCTTTCTCGAGTTCCGCTCCACGAGCGATGAGGACATCGGTCGCGACATCGAATGCGCGTACGACCCGCTCGATCTCATCACCCGAGCTCTCATCGGAAGCTTGGCCGCTGTATTCGCGGATGGTCGCAAGCGCCTTGGCCTCGAGACGCCTGAGCGGACGCATCATATAGAACGCGAGACCCGCGCCAATCGTGACGATCGCAAGCAGCAGAACCAATGCGAGACGGATGAATGCATCGCGATTCCGGGCAAGCAGCTGGAGGCTACGGGAAGTGTCGATGTCCACCGCAATGACGAACGACTCGTCGACCAGTCGCGCCGGCACGAGGATCGTCGCCAGCGCATCATCGACGTTCCAGACGAATATCGAATCCTTTTGCTGGAGCGAGGCGTAGACTCCCTCCTCCGATAAGCGGCGTTGTGACGGATTGGAGCTGGAACTGGCGATTACGCCGCTGGTCGACAGGATGGCGATCCCGGTCGCGGTCTGCGTGGCGATGCGAGTGGCAAACGCGTTGTCGATCAATGTGCCGACCGTCAGCGTACCGAGAATCCGTCCGGCGGCATTGCGCATCGGCATGATCGTGCGAATGGCAAGTCCGTGCTCCCCTTTTGCAGTCGTCGTCACGACCTCGCCTTCGAGTGCTTCGGACACGCCCCACACGGTCGTGCGGTCCCCGTGCGCTTGCGGCGCGTGCGCACGGTAGAGGACGCGCTCGCGAACATCGGTGACCTCCAAGATGTCGACGCGCAACTCCGTGAAGAGCTCATCGAGTGTCTCACGCAACAGCTTTTCGCCGCCGGGCGCGGCATGGGCTTCGAAGCCGCGCCGCAGTCCGTCGTGCCCCCGCAGTGCATTTGCGAGCGCTTGCAGGCGCGGCGCCTCGCTGATCGTAGTCGTCTGCACGATGGCCGAGACGTGTCGCGCCCGCGCCTCTTCCGCGTCATGCAACGTGTCGGACAGGATCGCGCGAAAGATCCAGTACGCCACAACCACCGCGCCGAACGCCACGAGGCCGAGAGCGCAGATGAGACGCCATGCAATGGTGGCCCTCAAGTTCATCCCCCGTCATGATTCATGGGAATGAGGCCGAACTTCGCGAGGATCGCGTGGCCTTGGGGTGTTTGGACGAACTTGATGAACCGCTCCGCCTGCGGGGCGAGTTTGCCCTTCCACACGAATGCATGCTCCATTACCGCGGGGTAATGTCCAGAGCGGATCGTCTCGGGCGTGGCGGCGATACCGTCGACCGCGAGCGGTACCAGGCGGTCACCCGCCAAGCGTGCCTCGGCACGCGATGAGAGCCCGATCGCCGCCTTGTAGCGAAGGAGCAGTTCGAGGTTTTCCGAGTCGCGCGCGGCGAGCTTGGCCCCATCGAACGTTTTGGCATCAGCGAACGCGGGAAATCCCTTTCTCAACGCGGTGGCGGCGGCGTCGGTGGTTTCACGCGTCACGACGCGGATCGGAGAGTCGATGCCACCGACGTCGGCCCAGCGGCGGATCTGTCCACTGAAGATATCCCTCACCTGCGTGCTTGTGAGGCTTTTCACGCCCACCCCCGATCCGGAAACGAACACCGCCGCATCTCGGGCAAAGGACTGGTAACGCAAACCGTCGGCGCGCTCTTCATCGGTCAGCGGGCGGGAAACGCGTCCGAGCAGGGCCCGTCCAACGCGCACGGCCTTGGTGCCGCCTGTCGAGCCCGTGCTAGGGGGGATGTCGACGGTCTCGCCCCCGTAGACTTGGGCGAGCTCGCGCAATACCGCCTCGCATGCTCCCGTTCCAGGAATCGCGAGTGGCTCCGCGACGGCGGCAAGGCTAGACAGCGCGGTAAGCAAAGCGACAACCCACCGGCGGTTGTCTCGAACCATTGTCCATCCCAGGAAAGCGCGGCTGTGCATTTGAAAATCCTCATCGTGACCCGAACAGGCTTTCGGACCCCGCGATTCTCCGCACTCGAAGGCAACCCGATCGAACGAAATGAAGGAACTGGCAGGGGCAATTCGCGTGCGGATGCAGGAATCAGGCGATTTCCCGATTCGGGAGCGGGTCTCCCGAGGATTCCTGTGCCCCACGACCAACGCGCTGAAGTCCATCTAACCGAGGGCACAAATGCGGAGCGATACCATGTTGGCCTTGC
The DNA here is from genome assembly GCA_046160305.1 of Burkholderiales bacterium. GTDB lineage: Bacteria > Pseudomonadota > Gammaproteobacteria > Burkholderiales > SG8-39 > SHXR01. The sequence continues at coordinate 53,768 of JBJXGX010000225.1, read as the reverse complement.
TGTTCACTCGGGGATGGGCGCCATGGGGATCAGGCCGAATCTCATGAGCACCGCCTGACCTCGCGGCGTATAGACGAAATCGATGAAACGCTCCGCAGTGTGCTCGAGCCTGCCCTTCCACACGAACGCATGCTCGATTGCCGCAGGATATCGTCCAGACCGGACCGCTTCGTTGGTGGCGACCTTTCCATCGATCGTGAGCACAGCCAAACGGTGGCTTGCCTCGCGAACCTCTACCCACGAACTAAGTCCTATCGCCATCCGGTAGCGGAACAGAAGCTCGAGGTTCTCGGCGCTGCGCCCGGCGAGCTTCGCCTCCTCGAAGGTCTTCGCATCCGCGAACTCGGGGAACGCGTTGCGCAGGGCCGTGGCAACTGCGGCCGTGGGCTCGCGCGTCACGACCCGAATTGGCACGTCCGCGCCACCGACTTCGGCCCATCTCCGGATCCGTCCGCTGAAGATGTCCCGCACCTGCGCGCTCGTGAGACTCGTTACATTCGCCCCTGAGCCGGCTACGAACACGGCAGCATCGCGGGCGAAGGCCTGGTACTTCAAGCCAACTGCACGCTCCTCGTCGGTCAGCGTTCGGGATACACGTCCGAGCGCGGCCTGGCCGGTGCGAACCGCCTTGATTCCACGAGTGGAGCCGATGCTCGGTGGAATCGAGACGATACCGCCTTCGTATGCTTTGGCAAGCTCATTCAATACAAACTCGGAGCCGGCCGTGCCGGGAATTACGAGCGGCTCCGCATAAACGGCAAGACTGGTGGTTGTGGCGATCAATCCTGCCAACCACCAGTGGATTTCCCGGAAGCTACCCAACACTCTGGCACCTCTGCACTGCATTTCGCGATCCTGATTGAAGCTCGGACGGACTTCCGGACCCAAGTATTCTGCGCACAGAGAGCCGGTCCGATCGCTCGAAATGAAGGAATAGACACCGGCTATTCGGATTCCGGTTCGCGATTCCCCGTATTCGCACGAACACACCATCTGCATGTGGATACTGGAAGATTTGGTGTGACCGATTCTTGGGGCCGTCGGCAGGATCCATTTCAGCCGGCCGCGGCGGTCTTCCACACCACGTTTCCTCGACAATCGCTTGACATACATTCAACGTACTGGTTGAATATCAACCAACAGGTGGAATAACTATGAATGTTGCGGCATCAGCAAGCGTCAACCCGATCCTACAAAAGGAGGACACCGAAGTGCTGGACCTGGTGTTCGCCGCGATCGCTGATCCGATACGAAGGGCCATCATGCATCGCCTGGACGAACAGGCGCTTCTCGTGTCCGAGCTGGCGGCACCATTTGATATCTCGCTACAGGCTGTTTCCAAGCACATCCAAGTCCTTGTCAAAGCGGGACTCGTGAATCAGGAGCGAACGGGCCGGATCAGTCGGTGCCGACTTACAGCCGGCCCGATGTACGAGGCTGCGATATGGATCAACCACTACAGCAAGTACTGGCAGACGCAGTTCGATACGCTGGCCGCATTGTTGCAAGAAGTCGAGACTGGAAAGCGTCGTGGCACTGCGACGCGTCGCGGAGCAGTGAAGAAGGCAAAGCGTTAGCGCGAAGGGTGGTGATTAGCGGAGCCGCATGCCCGCGCTGCAGATCGACAATTCCGCATAAAAGGAGCGAGCAATGAAGTATCAGGAATCGACCGTCGAGATCGGTAAATTGCGAGACCAAATTGCAACCCTGCGAAAACGCATGCACAGCGTGCAAGCCCAGATCGAGCCGCAGGCCGTCCAGGATTACACGTTCGCCTCCACAGGCGGCAGCGTCCGCTTGTCCGAGCTATTTGGCGACAAGGACGACTTGTTCGTCATCCACAACATGGGCGCGGGCTGTCCGTATTGCACGATGTGGGCCGACGGCTTCAATGGCGTGCTGGACCATTTGGAGAACCGCGCCGCGTTCGTCGTGTCCTCGCCCGATTCGCCGGACGCGCAGCAGAAGTTCAAGGCAAGCCGCGGCTGGCGCTTTCGCATGGTCTCCCACCAGGGATCCACGTTCGCGATCGACATGGGATACAAGGGCGATGCCTCATGGACGCCGGGAGTATCGGTATTCAAACGACGCAACGGAACCATCCTGCGCGTGTCCGATGCGCCGTTCGCGCCGGGCGATGACTTCTGCGCCGCGTGGCATCTTTTCGATCTGATCCCGGAAGGCCCAGCCGACTGGTCCCCGAAGTTCCGCTACGGAAAATAGGAGATCGTTCAATGCAAAACCATCGAGTAGTGTCTCGCGATGAATGGTTGACGGCCAGGCAGGCCTTTCTCGCCAAGGAAAAAGCGTTCACGCGAACGCGCGATGAATTGAGTCACGCACGACACGAGCTGCCTTGGGTGAAAGTGGAGAAGTCCTACACCTTCGATACGCCCGGCGGCAAGGAAAGCCTCGCCGGCCTGTTCGCAGACAAGAGTCAACTCATCGTCTATCACTTCATGTTTGACCCAGCTTGGCAAGACGGTTGCAAGAGCTGCTCGTTCTGGGCCGACAACTACAACGGCATCATCGCCCACTTGAATCAGCGCGATGTGGGCATGGTCACGATATCGAAGGCCCCGCTTGCCAAGCTCGAAGCCTTCAAGCGACGCATGGGTTGGTCATTCAAGTGGGTGTCATCATTCGCGAATTCATTCAATCGCGACTACGGCGTATCGTTTACGGACGATGAGCGCGAGCGGGGCGAGATCCAGTACAACTACGCGACGCGCAAATACTTTTCATCGGAGGCCCCGGGAATCAGCGTTTTCTACAAGGACGATGAAGGCAATATGTTCCACACCTATTCCTGCTACGCGCGTGGCCTCGACATGCTGAACGCGGCGTATCACTATCTCGATCTCGTTCCCAAAGGGCGAGACGAAGCCGCGCTGTCGTATCCCATGGCGTGGGTACGCCTGCACGACCAGTATTGACTTGATCAAACCGGCGCCGGTGCACTGGCGCTTTCGTAGCAGTCTTTGGAGGACAATACGATGAAGCTCTACTACAACCCGATCTCCAGCTACTCGCAGAAAGTATTGATCACCCTGTTCGAGAAGAACATTCCGTTCACGCCGATGATCGTGAATCTCATGGATCCCGCAAGTCGCGCCGACTACGAGAAGGTCTATCCGATCGGCAAAGTACCGTGCCTCGTTGAAGACCAGGGACGCGTATTACCGGAATCGACCGCGATCGTCGAATACCTGGACAACAAATTCCCGAACAATCCACCGCGCATCATTCCGCAGAATAGCGACGCTGCGATCGAGGCGCGGCGCTGGACGTGTTTCGCCGACAGTTACTTGAACGACTCGATGCAGAAGATCCTGTTCGATGGCATGCGACCCGCCGACAAGCGCGACGGGATGGGCGTGGAAGCCGCACAGAAACTGCTTGGTCGCGCATACGGCATGCTCGACCGGCATCTTGCCGGCAAGACGTATATCGTCGGCGACGCGCTGTCGATCGCCGATTGCGCCGCCGCGCCGTCATTGTTCTATTTGCGCAAGGTGATGCCGTTCGATAGCCACCGCAATATCACGAGCTACTTTGGACGCATGCTCGATCGACCCAGTTACGCGCGCGCCATCAAGGAAGCCGAGCCGATCCTGAAATCAATGGGCCTTGGGTAGTCCGATGGGCGACGGCAGCTTTCCGCAGGCCTTGCCGCACGGCGAACTGCGCGAAATTCTTCCGTCGATGTACCTTGTGACGGGCGCGATGAAGCTGGCGCGCCCGCCGCTTTCCATGAGCCGAAATATGACCGTGGTGCGTGAGCCGGCCGGATTGGTGCTGGTGAATTCGGTGCGCCTCTCGGAGCAGGGCCTCAAACAATTGGACGCGCTCGGAAAAGTGACCGACGTCATCCGGCTCGCCGGCTTCCATGGGCGGGACGATGGCTTCTACAAAGACCGCTATGGCGCCAAAGTGTGGGCGGTGAAAGGCCAGCGTTACACGACAGGCTTCGCGACGGATTCGAAGAAAGAATACTTCACCTACGATGTGCAGATGGACGGCGACACGAAACTCCCGATCGCGGGCGCCCGCCTTTATGTAGTCGATTCGATACCGTCCGAAGCCTTGTTGCTACTCGAGCGCGCGAATGGCGTCGTCATCGCCGGGGACTGCCTGCAAAATTGGGGCACGACGGACGCGTACTTCAATTGGCCGGCGAAACTGATGATGCGGATGATGGGCTTCATCAAACCGCACAACATCGGCCCCGGTTGGGTGAAGATGGCCAAGCCAAGTGCGAATGCGCTGCGCGGGATTCTCGATCTGCCGTTCGAGGATGTGCTGCCCTCACACGGTACTCCCGTTCTCGGCGGGGCAAAGGTCGCGTACCAATCTGCCATCGATCGCGCAGCCGGCCAAGCCCGATAGCCGACTGTCGGCGTTTCCCGTTTCCTTTTTCATTCAACCCTAATATTCGCTTCCTTGATCAGCTTCGAGATGGTCGCGACCTCCTTGTCGATGTAACCGGCAAATTCGGCTCCGGCGATGCCCGAAGGTTCGAAGCTCTGCGATTCCAGGCGGTCTTTGACTTCTTTTGATTTCACCGCCTTCGCGACTTCCGCGGCCAAGCGTGCAGTAATATCGGCGGGAAGCTTGGCCGGCGCCCACAGCCCGTACCACGACGAAATCTCGAAGCCCGGCAGGCCGGACTCGGCCGCGGTGGGCACATCGGGGAGGAAGCTCGCACGCTGCCTGCCAGTTACCGCAAGCGCTTTCAACCGCCCGCTCTTTACATGCGGATAGGAAGCCGGCAGCGCGTCGATCATCGCGCTCACCTGCCCACCCATGACATCGGTCAGCGCAGGCGCCGACCCCTTGTACACCACGATGATCATGTCAAGGCCGGCCTGACGTTTGACCATTTCTTCGGCCAGATGACTCGCCGAACCGATGCCGGATGTGGCGAACGAGTACTTGCCCGGATTGGCCTTGGCAAGCGCGATCAACTCGGCCAGATTGTTCGCCGGAAAATTCGCCGCGGCGGTCGCGATGAGTTGCACCGATCCGATCAGCGATATATGGGTGAAGTCCTTGATCGGATCGAACGGAATACTCTTCATGATGTATTGATTGAACACCTGCAATGAGGCGTTCACCAGGAGGGTGTAACCATCGGGAGCCGACTTCGCGACGAAATCCGCGCCGATCGTACCGCTCGCGCCGACCTTGTTCTCCACCACGACCTGTTGGCCTAGCTGCTGCGCAAGCACCATGCCGATCGTTCGACCGACCAGATCGACAGTCCCGCCCGGCGGATACGGCACGATGATGCGCAACGGCTTGGCCGGGAAGGCCGTTTGCGCGATGACCGCTTCGGAAATCATCAGCACGGCAACAGCAGCGAGGGAACGCACTAGTCGGTTCGATGTCTCAGTCATGGATACCGCCTCCAGTTTGGAACCCGCACAACGATGTCCGGCAACCCGATCGCCGGCAATATGTATTCACTATCGGATTAGATCGACCGGAATTGCCATACGGCCAAACGGTCGATGCTCCGATGCTCGGGTCGCGCTATTCTAGTCATATGTAGAGTGGCGTATATCTCACGGCAGACTATGACCGATCAACGCTTTCCCTCCCATTCGCACTGGGGTGCTTTCACCGCCGTCGTTCGCAACGGCCGTCTCATCGCCTGCGAGCCGTTCGAGCACGATCCCCATCCCTCGCCGATGCTCCGTGCGATGCCGGAAATGGTGTACTCGCCATTGCGCATCGCGCGTCCGGCGGTCCGCGAAGGTTGGCTCAAACAGCGCGAATCGAGCGATCGATCGATGCGGGGGCGCGATCGCTTCATCGAAGTATCGTGGGAGCAGGCGCTCGATCTCGTCGCCGATTCACTCGAGCGCACCCGCACCCGTCATGGTGCCGAATCGATCTTTGGCGGCTCGTATGGCTGGTCGTCCGCCGGCCGATTGCATCACGCACGCACGCTCGCACGCCGATTTCTCTTTGCCGGTGGCGGTTGCGTCGACCAGGCAGGCAACTACAGTTGGGGCGCGGCGCAGTTCTTTCTGCCCCATGTGATCGGTACATTCGGCCCGGTCACCGGGAAGGTCACCCACTGGACGAGCATCATCCACCATACCAAGTTGTTCGTCGCCTTCGGCGGCCTCGCGCTCAAGAATGGCCAGATCAGCTCCGGGGGCTCGGGCGAACACACGATGGAAACGTGGCTTCGCGCAAGTCGCACCAATCAGTGCGAGTTCGTCGTGATCAGCCCCACACGTGCCGACTGCCCCGAGTTTCTCGACGCCGAATGGATTCCGATCCGGCCCAATACCGACACCGCGCTCATGCTCGCCCTCGCCTGCGTGCTCGCGACCGAGGGCAATCACGATCGCGCCTTCCTCAATTCCCATTGCGTCGGATGGGATCGCTTCGAGGACTATCTGTTGGGCCGCAGCGACGGGGTACCGAAGTCCCCGGCATGGGCCTCCTCGATCACCGGGATTCCTGTCTCGACCATCGAAGCACTCGCGCGGCGTCTGCCAAGGCAACGCACGATGCTGTCGGCCGCATGGTCCTTGCAGCGCGCGCATCACGGCGAGCAGCCGTATTGGATGATGATTACGCTTGCCTCGATGTTGGGGCAGATCGGTCTGCCGGGCGGGGGATTCGGCTTCGGTCATGGGTCGATCCACGGCGTCGGCAATCCGCGTCCCGAAGTCCAGGTCCCCGAGCTGCCGATGGGCGTGAATCCGGCGCGACGGTCGATTCCGGTCGCACGCATGGCCGACATGCTCCTCAATCCGGACCAACCTTACGATTTCAATGGCCGCACCGAGCGCTTTCCGAACATCCGTCTTGTCTACTGGGCGGGGGGCAATCCCTACCATCATCACCAGGACTTGAATCGCCTGCGTGAAGCGTGGACAAGGCCCGAGACGATCGTCGTGCATGATTCCTGGTGGACCGCGACCGCACGGCGTGCCGATGTGGTCTTTCCAGCGACGACCACCCTTGAGCGTAACGATGTCGGTGCCTCCGGCCGCGATCGCTTCATCCTGGCGATGCATCAGGCCATCACACCGGTTCTTGGCGCACGCAACGACTACGATATTTTTCGCGAGCTGGCCGCACGACTCGGTTATGAAGAAAAATTCACCGAGGGCCGCTCGGAAATGGATTGGATCCGCATGCTCTACGATCGTGCGCGCGGTGCCAACATCGAGGAAGGCGTCCGATTGCCCGACTTCGATGCATTCTGGAAAACGGGCTATGCCGAGCAACCGAGGCCCGCGAAACCGTTCATCCTGTTCGCGGACTTTCGCGAGCATCCGGTCGAGCATCGCCTGGCGACCCCATCGGGGTGCATCGAGATCTATTCCGAAAAGATCGGGAGCTTTGGTTACGCGGACTGTCCGCCGCACCCGACCTGGCTGCCGCCCTGCGAATGGCTCGGCGCGGAGGGTGCTGATCGTCACCCGCTGCATCTGGTCACCATTCAGCCGCCGGATCGCTTGCATGCGCAGATGGATCCCGGGTCGGTTGCGCGCGCCGAGAAAATAGCGGGGCGCGAGAAGATCCGGATGCATCCGAGCGACGCTGCCAGTCGCGGCATTGGCGCAGGCGATGTCGTGCGGGTATTCAACGACCGCGGCGCCTGTCTCGCTGGAGTGGAGCTCGACGACGGCGTGTTGCCAAGCGTCGTCGTGATGGCCACCGGCGCATGGTACGACCCCGATATCAATGCGACCGACCGGCTCGACCGGCACGGCAATGTGAATGTACTGTCGCTCGATATCGGGACGTCGAAGCTCACCCAGGGGCCGAGCGCACTCTCGGCGCTGGTGCAAGTCGAGCGCTGGGAGGGCGCGCTGCCGCCGATGCGGGCGTTCGAGCCACCGACGATCCAGGTGGGGACGCTTCGACGAATGGGTGCCGTCTAGCAGCCGGTCGGACTTGATGTGATTTCGCGAGCCGTAGCGGCGATAGGAATCGATTTATACGTCGCTACCTCAATGCGCGGGCCCGAATACACAGCGGTTGCGTAGCCCCAGGCAAGCAAGCCAAGCATCATTGCCGGCGATCGAGCTATCTCGCGCAATCAGCGTGATCATATTTTTCAGGGAGTTAGGATGGGGCGAACCCCTTGTCCGGTGAATCCTTATTCAGCGACGAGCGCATCAACTTCAAGAAAGTCTGAACCGACACCGCATGCTCCGCAACATATGGCTCGGATGGCACGCAATTGAGCAAGGCCACCAGCCAACTCAGATCACTTCAGATCACCCTACTTTGGAGCATACAAAATGAAATCCTTCGTCAAATCAGCCCTCTTCGCAGTTGTTGGTCTGGCCTCTGTCGGCGCGATGGCCGGTGAAATCCGCGACACCCGTGTCCAAGCTTCGACCGCCGAGAACAAAGCGTTCGCGCCCAACAGCACGGCCCTCCAGTACATCGGCGTTGCGGATGGTTCCGGCGCCAGAATCCACCAGTCGACCATCGCGGCCGACAGCGCGGTCAACCACGCGCATGGCAATGGCAGCTACGCCCGGCAGCGCGTTGGATACGCCGAAGGCAACGGCCACCTGCACAACGTGACGGTCGATGCACGCAATGCCCGCAACGAAGCGTGGGCTTCGGGCTCCAAGGCCTACCAAGGCATCGGTGTCGCGCTCGGCAACGGCGAAATCCGCAACACCCGAGTCGACGCGCGCTACGCGACCAACTACGCGAACGGCACCAATTCGGTGGCTGTGCAAGAGATCGGCAAAGTGTCGGGCAACAGCCTGATCAAGGACTCCACCGTCGTCGGGACGTTCGCCAAGAACGAATCGCTGGGTGCGAATTCAAGTGCCGAGCAACGGATCGGCGTGGCCAAGTAATCAACCAGGAGGTCCCTCGAACGCCACGGCGCACAAGCGCCGTGGCGTTTTCTTTTTGCCTTTGCGCCGACGGGCCGATGTGTTCCCCGTGTGCTTGGTCCCATTCACCCACTCACCCTGCAGTTCCAGTGTTCCAAAAAACACTGAACCACCGGCACGGGCTTTGCAACAGATGGCACGGATGGCACGAAATTGAGCAAGGCCACCAGCCAACTCAGATCACTTTAGATCACCCTACTTTGGAGCATATGCAATGAAATCCTTCGTCAAGTCAGCCCTCTTCGTCGTCATTGGTCTGGCCTCCGTCAGCGCGATGGCCGGTGAAATCCGCGACACCCGTATCGACGCCTCGACCGCCGCGAACAAGTCGTTCGGATCCAACAGCACGGCCCTCCAATACATCGGCGTCGCCGACGGCTCGGGCGCCCGGATCCACCAATCGACCATCCGGGCCGACGGTGCGACGAACCACGCGCACGGCAACAACAGCTACGCTCGCCAGCGCGTTGGATACGCCGAAGGCAACGGCCACCTCCACAACGTGACGGTCGATGCGCGCAATGCCCGCAACGAAGCCGTCGGCACCGGTTCCAAAGCCTTCCAAGGCATCGGCGTCGCGCTGGAAAACGGCGAGATCCGCAACACACGAATCGATGCGCGCCAAGCGACGAACTACGCGACTGGCACCAACTCGGTGGCCGTGCAAGAGATCGGCAAAGCATCGGGCAACGGCCTCATCAAGGACTCCACAATCGTCGCGACGTTCGCGAAGAACGAATCGCTGGGTGCGAATTCCCGTGCCGAGCAGCGGATTGGCGTGGTCAAGTAATCAACCAGGCGGTTCCTCGAACGCCGCGGCGCCTGTGCGCCGCGGCGTTTTCTTTTGCAACGGCGGATTCATAGAACCATCCGAGCTTTATGCGCAACTGATGTGCAAGAAGTCCCCCCGTATCGATCCCGACATTCGCAGCCCCGGAAAGACAACCATGCGCACTCCCTCCTACAGACTCCTCCTCATCGCCGCAGCGGGCCTGATCGCCAGTCCGGTGTTCGCCGGCACGCTGTTCTCGGGCGACGAGGAGGTGGACACGAAGTTCCGCACGAAGATCATGAAAGAGAAGGCCAAGCAGGCCAATCAGACGCTCCAGGAACGCCGCCAGAATCAAAGTGACGGCAACCGGGCCGATGCTGATTGCGGCAGCCAGAACATCGGCAACGTCGACACCGGCGGACGGCCCGGCAGCCAACCGCGAGAGGTCTTCGTATTCGCGCCGAACTCGATCAACGTCGTCAATTCGCGCGGCTGTAATTAAGCCAACAAGGAGAATCAAATGACACGCCCCAGCCCCACATTCATCCGCCGTCTGGCGCTGCCCCTGGCGATTGCCGCGGGGCTGGCCGGTTGTTCCACCCTGGAAGTCAAACCGCAGGTCGTGGAAAAGCTTAAGACCACCAAGAAAGGCCCGGAGAGCGCACCACACCGGTCCATCACCAGTTTTTCGTCCGCGCTCCGCTGCATGGACAACATGATGATCGATTACGGCGTGCGCGACCTGTCCATGCTGGTCGAGGAAATCGCCGATTCGACCAAGAAGGTGAACGCAGGAACCCGCGACATGCTGATCTCGGCGATGTCGGTGATGACCCAGCGCAGCCGTGCAACGCGCGTCGTGGCCTTCGGCAAGGACACGTTGAACCTGATCACTTTCAATCAGAATGCCCAACGGCAGAATGCCTACGATGTGACCCCCGCCTATGACATCAAAGGTTCGGTCACGCAGTGGGACGAAAACGTCATCCGTAACCAGAAGGATCTTGGCATCGGCGTTCAACCGTATGTCAACCTCGGTGCATCGAGGGACGCGGCCGCCTCGATCCTTGGATTGGATCTGAGCGTACTCTCCACGAGTGACATGTCGGTGATCCCGGGTGTGACCTCGCGCAATTCAGTGGTGATCTTCAAGCAAGGCCAAGGCGTCGATGGCGATGCTGCCTACAAGAAGTTCGGCATCAGCTTCAGCATGACCTTCAATCAGTCCGAGGGACAGTCGCAAGCCCTCCGCGGCCTAGTCGAACTCGCGGTCATCGAACTCATGGGCAAGCTCACGAAGCTGCCGTACTGGAAATGCCTTGGTGCCAACGAGACGGACGACGATGTGAAGCTGGAAATGTCCGATTGGTTCTACTCGATGGCCTCCAATTCCGGCGAGATCATCGCCTGGTTCCAGAACCAGCTCCGTCATCGCCGCTTCTACGCCGGTCCGATCGATGGGCGCTTCAGCCCTGCCATCGACGAAGCGATTGCCAACTATCGCGCCGCCCTTGGCATGTCGAAGGAAGCGGTTATCGATCAGGCCTTTTTCTTCGCGTTCCTCGACGCGGACCACTCGAAGGTGAAAGCACCATCGAAAGCGGCCCAGTTTGAAGAAAACGGCACGCCCACGCCAACCGCGTCGGCACCCGTCGCGCCGACAGCCGCAACGACGATCCCAGCGCCCGCCGCACCGGTCGCAAGCGCGCAATCGAGCGGGCCGCTGCGTCTGGCGCTGGCAACCGCAAACAACCGGCAGCAGTTCGCCAAGGGTGAGCCGATCAACCTCGTGGTGAATACCACTGGCGATGCCTACGTGTACTGCTACCTGCAGGACGAAGCGGCCAAGATCACCCGCTTCTTCCCGAACCGGTTCACGAAAGATGCACTGGTGCCGGCGTCGACGACGCTGGCACTGCCCGGCACCTCGCGATTCAAGCTCTTCATGAACAACAAAGGCCTCAAGGAGACGATTGCCTGCTTCGCCACCCCGCGTGACGTACTCAGCACGCTACCTGCCCAGGTGGTGGGCCGGGATCTGGAGCCCCTGCCGGTAGCCTCGCTCGATCAAGTTCGTGAAGCCTTCCAAAACGTCAGTTCCGGTTCGCTTGCCCAGGAGATCTTCCATGTCAACGCTGCAAAGTAAGCCTCTGCGCCGCATAGTGCGGGCAGCCGGTACCCCTCTGATGTGCCTATTCATCGCGACCGGACTGTTCGTCCCGACCGCGGGAACGGCCGGCGTAACCGCCGGGGAATCGGGAGAAGTCACGGTGGTACCCGCCCCCGACAAGGTTGACAAGGGCCAGCAATACCAGATCCGGTGCTGGCAGTTCGGGCGGCTCTTGTTCGAGGAGAACCATGTGGGCCTGCCCCCGGACTGGACGCGCTATACCCTCAAGGTTCAAGGCAAGGATCGCGACGCGAACGGGCTGTTCGTCGCCGAAACCAGCAACGCGACATGCCTGATCCGCGCGATGGGCGAGAAGGCCCGCCCGCAGTATCTGCCGTAACAGGCTCGGTTCACCTTGCTTTCTAGTCGGGCACGCGGGTGTCTAGTGTAGACAAGGGGAAACACGGCGAGCACGGCGAAACACGACGAGCACGACGGTCCCGGCAAAGACCGTCGTCGTGTTTCCCCCGAGAGTGTTCGCGATTGAAGTAAGCCTACGCCGCCTTCAGCAGCTCCGGTCCGATCTTGAATCCGTATTTCTTGTCGAGCTCGAGATCACGAATAATGCGAACGCCCTTCATCAGCGCCTCGCCTTCCAGATTCTTCAGCGGCCGCCTGAGATCACCCGCCGGCAAACCGACCGCTTTCATGAGCGACTTCAGCGCGACCGGATTGATGTGCGAATACACGTAGTGCCAGAGCGGCAGGATCCGCAGGTACGTTTCCTTGAAGTCCACCGCTTCCTTGTAGCTCTGCCATGGGGCGGAGATGGTCGCGATCTCAGCCGGCGCAATGTTGCCGGTCATGTTCGCGGTGCCGTGACCGCCAAGCGACATGGTGGGCAGCACTAGTCCAAGATTCGGTGAATCGCAGCACATGATCGCGACATCGGGCTTCGCGGCGATAAGCTGCGCGACCTGGCCGACCCGTGTCGTCGATTCTTTGTGCACGACGTAGTTCGGATGCTTGAAGATCCTGAGCAACTGGTCCCAGTGCATGTCGGATTTCACCCGCGGCGGGTTGTTGTAGAGACCAAGCGGCAATTCGACGGCGTCGGCGACTTCAATGAAGAAATCGACGAGATCTTCTTCCGGCGCGCAGATGTACGCGGGCGCGGCGAGGATCGCGCCGTCAGCCCCGTTGTCCTTGGCGAATCGCAGATTCGCAATCGTGCTGTCCGTGTTGTTGCCGGTGCAGCCGTAGAAGAAGTGCATGCCGGCGGGCTTCATCTTCGCGGTCTGGATGATCAGCGCCTTCTTTTCTTCCGGTGCGAGCATCGACGATTCGCCCGTCGAACCCATGAACAGGATGGCCCGCGTGCGGTTGTCGCGCTGGAACCGGATCAGCGCGCGAAACGCCTCGAAGTCGATCGAGCCGTCGCGATTGAATGGCGTGATGAGGGCGACAAACGAACCTTCGAGTCGAAGCTTGACCATGGTACGACCTCAGATTTGGAACCACCAAGACACCAAGGCACCAAGGTTGGATTCAGTCCCACGTCCTGCATCATCGCACGGTCGAGCGTTCGTGGTGTGCCGTGGAACCGACTGCCCCAGGCTTGAACTTGACGACGCGATGTGAACGGCGATCCTTGATCTCCTTGGTGTCTTGGTGCCTTCGTGGTTCATTCTTTCCTGGTTGTTGGGTGCCGAAACGCTGGCAGTCCGAAAATTCTACCTGATCAATGGCCGGCGAACGTCATCAGCGCATGAACGCCAAGGCCCATCGCCTCCAATCGTGCGCGGCCACCAAGATCCGGCAACTCGATCACGAATGCGCACTCGATGATCCGCCCACCGGCATCGCCGATGAGTTGCGCCGCGGCCGTGGCGGTACCGCCGGTGGCGATCAGGTCATCGACGAGCAGGACCGGCTCGCCCGGCGCGATCGCATCGATATGCATTTCGACGCGATCGGTGCCGTACTCCAGATCGTAGCTGCGGGCGATCGTCGCGGCCGGCAGCTTGCCGAGCTTGCGGATCGGGACGAATCCTGCGCCGAGTCGTATGGCGAGCGCCGCGCCGATGATGAAGCCGCGTGACTCGATCCCGATGAGCTTTTCGACGCCACGGTTCTCGTAACGCGCCGCCATTCGCTCGATCGTCTCGGTGAATGCCACCGGATTCTTGAGAAGCGTGGTGATGTCCCGGAAGAGTATCCCCGGCTTTGGATAATCCGGAATCGTGCGAATGAGGGACTGGATGTCCACGATTTTCTGATCAAAGTGCTTTGCGCAGCCGGGAGAACCCTTCGTTCATATCTGCGATCAGGTCGTCGATATGCTCAAGGCCCGCGTGGATGCGAAACACCGGCCCGGGCGGCGCCCATTTCGTCGCGGTTCGATTCTTTGCTACATCGGTCGGCAGCACGAGACTCTCGAACCCACCCCATGACGCGCCGATGCCATAGAGTTGCAGCCCATCGATCAGCGATTCGAACGCCGCCTGCGTAACACCCGACTTCAGCATCACGCCGAACAGGCCTGACGCACCCTTGAAGTCGCGCTTCCAGATGGCGTGCCCCGGATCACCGGGCAGTGCGGGATGCAGGATGCGCTCCACTTCCGGCTGGCGTTGCAGCCATTGCGCAAGCTGCACGCCGTTTTCCCAATGGCGTGGCAAGCGGACGTGGAGCGTGCGCAGACCCCGCAAGCCAAGATAGATATCGTCCGGTGACGCAGCAAATCCCACTTGCGCATGGGTCTCACTCAACTTCGACCACGCCTCTTTGTTGGTGGTGACGGTGCCCAGCATCGCATCCGAATGGGCCACGATGTATTTGGTCGCCGCCTGCACCGAGATGTCGACCCCGTGTTCGAACGCGCGGAAGTAATGGGGCGTCGCCCAGGTGTTGTCCATTGCCACCAATGCGCCACGCTTATGTGCGACCTCGGCGATCGCCGGAATATCCTGCACTTCGAAGGTATGCGATCCCGGTGCTTCGGTGTAGACCAGCCGCGTATTCGGTCGAAACAACGCATCGATGCCGCGGCCGATCAACGGATCGAAGTAAGTGACCTCGACACCGTATCGAGCAAGGAAGCGATCCGCGAAATTGCGTGCCGGCGAATAGACGTTATCGGTGATGAGGATGTGATCGCCCGCGGCGACATAGGACATCAGCGCGGCGGTGCATGCTGCCAGGCCGCACGGATACACGAGTGTTCGATACCCACCCTCGAAGACGGCAATGGCCTCCTCGAATGCACGCGTGGTCGGCGTGCCATGGCGACCGTAATAGATACCCTCCTCGTCACGCCCGCGGCGTGCGCTCTTCTCGCGCAAATCGGCAACCGAGCGCGCGAGCACCGTGGAGGCACGATAGACCGGCGGATTGACGATACCCGACCACTCTTCCGGATGGCGCCCGCTATGGACGATTCGCGTTTCTTCGCGCTGGTCTTTCATCTGCATCGGGACGACCTCTTGAGTTTGACCTGGCCCGTATTCTCGCAGAGCGCGGCTGTCGCTTCGCGTTTCTCTTGTCCCCGCGACTATTCGGGCTCAACCCCGGCCGCCGCCATCGTCTTCCTCCACACCTCGATCTGGTCCTTCACGAACGCGCCCAGTTCGTCGGGTGTTGAAGTGGCGGGCTCGACCGCGATCCTGGCGAACTGTTCCCGAATCTCAGGCCGGTTCGTCGCGGCGACGATCTCTCGATTCAAGCGCTCGACGATATCCTTCGGCGTCTTGGCCGGTGCGAAGAATGCGGCCCATGACAGCACATTGAACTGGGGCAGACCCGCTTCGGTCATGGTCGGCACATCGGGCAAATACGTGGTGCGCTGCTTGAGGCTCGTGGCGATCGGTCGAATGCGCCCGTCTTTGACATGGCCCGCCGTGGTGGTCCAGGTAACGAACATCACCTGGATCTGGCCATTCAACATGTCGGTCACCGCCTGCGGTTCGCCCTTGTACGGGACGTGCGTCATCTTGATGCCGCCCAGCCACATGAGCTGCAGATTGGACATGATGCCCGTCGTATTTCCGGTGCCGTAGTTGAGTTTTCCCGGGTTGGCCTTGGCGTGATCGAGAAGCTCTTTGAGCGTTTTCGCGGGGACGCCCGGATGAACCATCAGATAGAACGAGTAGTAGCCGGCGAGCGAGATCGGCGCGAAATCGGCCACCGCATCGTAGGGCGGCTTCTTCCGCATCGTGGGAATTGCCGCCATCGGACTATTGGTCGCAAGCAGCAAGGTATGGCCATCGGGTGCCGCGCGCGCGACATCGGCGGCGGCGATCGCGCCGTCGGCCCCGGCTTTGTTCTCCACGATCACCGGCTGGCCGAGGGCCTGCGAGACCGGCTGCGCGACAACACGCGCGATCGCATCGGTGGCCGAGCCGGCCGGAAACGGCACGATGATACGAACCGCGCGATTAGGGTACTGGGCACTCGCGGTCCCGATGCACGCGATCAGCGATCCAACGACAACGAGAATCTTCAACATCAGAGGCTCCGGGTAGCGGCAACGTGCACGCATTATAGGGAAGCACCTCGGCCGTCAGGCTTCCCTCTCCGTTTTCCTCTTCCCGCTTCGGCTCAAATCACTTTGTACATCGTGTGTTTGCGATTTTTCGTGAACGGGCGCACATGGGTCGGCCAACGTCCGTGGTCCACCGCCTTCGCGAACGCAGGACTGGTGAGCACGTCGGGGCTGCTCAGCTCATAGACTGCCGCGTAGCGCGGGGCACCTTGCGGATCGATCTCTTTGGTCTCGCCGCCCATCGTAAGGCGCAAGGTATCCAGTTTCATTCGCGTGCAGGAGACGACGCCGGGGACCTTGAGAATGAGCGGAATGTGCTCGGTGTCGTAGACCTCGTTGAAGATTGCTTCTTTGTCGGCATCGACATCCATCGCAGCGGTGAAAACCCATTTTCCGGTGATTGCCATGATCGCGGACTCCTTTGGTCAGGTAAGCGGGGCGTGCAATCGTAGCAGGGGGGCGCGCCGCCGGCATGATCGTCCGGTGTTGCCGGAAATTACAGGCAAGCAGACGCTTCAAAAGCGGAGGGCACTTTCGGCGTCACAAAAAGAAAAGAGCCGAAGCCGGAAACCGGCTTCGGCCAGAGTGCAGTCGGTTGGAAGACCGACCGCCGACGGAGTAATCGATTGATCCGTTACATTCGCGCGCGACGAACCCGACGCGCATGGCCACGGTTCGCACGCGTGACCTGTTTTGCATAGTAACGAATCTTCACTCGATTTCCCCGCGGCAAAGATGATTTTCTGCAACATCGCGTAAGGTTTGCAATTCACACACACACGACAAAGGACTGTCTCTAAAGCGGAAAGATCAGACAGGTTGTCGTGCCGTGCGCGAACACCTTGCCGGTCGGGTCTACCAGTCTGCCTTCGGCGATCGCGACTTGCTGGTCGGAATTCCTGGGTCAACGCTCACTTGACGCGCCGCAACGCCGGCCGCCCCCCTGGAGTGGGTGATCTGGGCGGTGGCTCCGATTGATTCGGATGAGCGCTCGCGTCCTTGATATCCGTTTGATGCGAGCTCGTTTCTTTCGCGGCGGTGGCGTCATGGGCCGGGCCGATGGAGTCCGCACGACTTTCGTCCGGCCGTTCGGGCTCGAACGACATTCCCTGGCCGTTTTCCTTCGCATAGATCGCGGCGACCGCGGTGATCGGTACATAGAGATCGCGCGCAACACCGCCGAAGCGCGCCTGGAACTCGATGTGCTCGTTGCCGATCTTCAACTTGTTCGAGGCGAGCGGACCGACATTGAGAACGATCTCGCCGCCCTTGATGAATTCCTTCGGCACGACCGTGTTCTTGTCCACGACCACCTGGAGGTAGGGCGTGAAACCGTTATCGACGCACCACTCATAGAGGGCACGCAGCAGATACGGCTTGGTCGACCCGGGTTGATGTTCCATCCCGTGCTCCGCCTCGCTACCTTCGCATGACTTTCTCCGAGGGCGTCAGGGCATCGATGAACGCCGTTCGGCTGAAGATTCGCTCGGCGTATTTCATGAGCGGCGCAGCCTGCTTGCTGACCTGGATCCCGTAGTGATCGAGGCGCCACAAGAGCGGCGACATCGCGACGTCCAGCATCGAAAATTCCTCGCCGAGGATGTACTTCTGCTTGGTGAAGAGCGGCGAGAGCTCGTTCAGCCGGTCGGTCACATGTTGTCGTGCGCGTTCCTGTTGCTTCGCGTTGCCGTTCTCGATCGCATCGATCTGCGAAAACAGCTCGACTTCGAAATTGAACAGGAACAACCGCGCCCGGGCACGCATGACCGGATCGGCCGGCATCAACTGCGGATGCGGAAAGCGCTCATCGATATACTCGTTGATGATGTTCGCCTCGTACAGGATCAGGTCGCGCTCGACCAGGACAGGCAGCCGGTTGTACGGATTCATCACCGCGATGTCTTCCGGCTTGTTGTACATGTCAACATCGATAATCTGAAAATCCATGCCCTTTTCATAGAGCACGATGCGGCAACGTTGACTGAAGGGACACGTCGTCCCCGAATATAGATTCATCATGGCAAGCAACCCTCAGCCCCGTTGCGGGGCGACCAAGCGTAAAAAAACGGAACCGCGATGGGCGGGATAACAAGGCGGGGCAGGCCTCAAGTAATCGCGTGCCCCACCACGACTGGCGCGAGCGTCTATGAACGGCGACGCGCGCGCCCTTCCGCCGCGTTCAAATCAATGGACATCCTTCCAAAATGCGGCCTTGAGGAGATACGACAACAGCATTAGCACGCCAAGTGCCATTAGCACGTAGTAGCCGATGCGCTTTCGCTCGACTGCGCCCGGCTCGCCCGCCCAAACCAGATAATTCACCAGATCTGCCGTGAATTCGTCGTACTGCAAAGCGGACAACGATCCACCTTTGGCCGGTTCGAGCTTGAGAACTTTGTGTTCGCCGCCATGACCGTCTTTCTCGGCGACCCATTTGCCGGCGCGCTCACCCTGGAGTTGCCAAAGCGCATGGGGCATGGCCACATTCGGGAATACCGCATTGTTCCAGCCGGTATCGGTGCCGGGATCGCGATAGAACGTACGCAGGTAGCCGTAGAGCCAATCGGCACCGCGAACACGCGCGATCACCGAAAGATCGGGCGGCGGCACACCGAACCACTTGCTCGCGTCTTCCGGGCGCATCGATACCGTCATCATGTTGGTCACCTTCGGCTGCGTGAACAACAGGTTGTCGCGGATCTGCGCTTCGGTAAGACCGATCTGCTTGAGCGCCGTGTAGCGCACATGCGCCGTGCTATGACAGTTCAGGCAGTAGTTGACAAACGCGCGTGCCCCCGATTGCAGGCTCGCGACATCGGTTGGACGCAGCGGTGCCGATTCGAGCGGCCAGCTGCCGCCTGCGGCGAGCGCAACGAGCGGGAGGAAGAAGATCAAGGCTAGAAGATTTTTGATTGTTCTCATGTCATGTCACCCGCGCCGGAACCGGCAGCGTCTTTTCGTTTTTCGTGTACCACGGCATGAGGGCGAAGAAGGCGAAGTAGAGAATCGTGAAGATCCGAGCCACCCAGGTTGCCACTTCCGTATCGCCCACGATTGCCGTGCTGGGCGAGAACTTCCCCCAGACATCGGTCGGCACCGTGCCGAGATAACCAAGAATCAAGGTACTCACCACGAAGATGGCGATCCAGTTCTTGAAGCTCGAACCCCGATAACGAATCGACTTCACCGGTGATCGGTCAAGCCACGGCAGCAGGAAAAACACCATGACGGAAAGGCCCATCGCCGCGACGCCGGGGAACTGCGATTCGCCGATCGGCGGAATGGCCCGCAGGATCGAGTAGTACGGCGTGAAGTACCAGACCGGTGCAATGTGCTCCGGGGTCGCCAGAGGATTGGCCGGGAGGAAGTTGTTGTACTCGAGAAAGTAGCCGCCCATCTCCGGGGCAAAGAAGATGATCACCGAGAAGACGAACAGGAACACCATCGATGCGAACAGGTCTTTCGTCGTGTAGTACGGATGGAACGCGATGCCATCGCGGGGAATGCCGGTTTTGGGATCTTTGTTCGCTTTGATCTCGACGCCATCCGGATTGTTCGAGCCGACTTCGTGCAGCGCGAGGATGTGCGCCGCGACCAACCCGATGATCACGAGGGGAAGCGCGATCACGTGAAATGCGAAGAATCGATTGAGGGTCGCATCCGATACCACGAAGTCGCCGCGGATCCAGAGCGAAAGGTCTTCGCCGATAACCGGTATCGACCCGAACAGGTTCACGATGACCTGCGCACCCCAGTACGACATCTGTCCCCAGGGCAGCAGATAACCGAAAAACGCCTCGCCCATCAGCGTAAGGAAGATCAATACGCCGAATATCCAGATGAGCTCGCGCGGCTTCTTGTGTGACCCGTAGATGAGCCCGCGGTACATGTGCAGGTACACGACAATGAAGAACGCCGAGGCACCGGTCGAGTGCAGATATCGGATCAACCAGCCGTACGGCACCTCGCGCATGATGTACTCGACCGAAGCGAAGGCAAGCAGCGCATCGGGCTTGTAGTGCATCGTAAGAAAGATGCCGGTGACGATCTGGTTCACCAGCAACAGCAGCGCGAGGGCCCCGAAGATGTACCAGAAGTTGAAATTCTTCGGCGCGTAGTACTCGGACAGATGCGCCTTCCAGTTGGCGGTGAGCGGGAAACGCTCGTCGATCCAACCAAGAAGGCCGGTCGTGGTGACTTGCTTGTTGGCTGCCATCGCGCTCTAGGCCTCCTTCTTGTCCGTGCCGATCAGGATCAGCGTGTCGGAGACGTACACATGCGGGGGCACGACGAGGTTGGTGGGCGCGGGAACGTTTTTATAGACGCGGCCGGCCAGATCGAACTTCGAACCGTGGCAGGGGCAGAAGAACATTTCCTGGTCGGGCTGGAATTTGGGCGAACAGCCAAGATGGGAGCAGATCCCGACCGCCACGAAGATGTCGTCCTTCTGCGCACGAAGCTTCTTGCCCTTCAGGTCGGCGGGCTGCTTGCCGGTTTTCACATCGGGATCGACGACCACGGCATCGGCCTTCTTGACCGACTCGTTCATCGCCGGCGTGCGCTTCAAGATCCACACCGGCTTGCCTTGCCACTCGACCGTAAGGAGCTGACCGGGCTTCAGATTGGAAATGTCCGCTTCGACCGGCGCACCGAGCGCTTTCGCACGCTCCGAAGGATTCATGCTGTCTACAAAGGGCCAGGCCGCCGTGACGCCGGCAAGTCCGCTCGCTGCGGCGGTACCGACGACGAGATTGCGCCGCGTCTGGTCGACGCTTTTTGGGTCGCTCATGGGATTCTTACAGCTCCTTGAGGGGCGAGATTGCTTGTTTGAATAGTTGAATGGCCGCTTACCCGCGCGTGGGTCGGACAACGCATTCCGAAGCGGTCGCAGCAAAGCCGCGGGATTATAGCCGAAGCCCCCCTGGAATTCCAAATTTTTATGGGTAACTGATTGAATAAAATGAAAAAACCGCGAAGAAAACGATCTCGCAAAGACGTCTGGAGCGCCTACACGGGATTGGGAATGTCGATGAACTGATGCGCGACCCCGAATTTCTGCGCCAGATGCTCGCCGAGCGCATTGATGCCGAAGCGCTCGGTCGCGTGATGGCCCGCTGCGATGAATCCAACCCCACTCTCGATGGCCAGATGGTAGTGCTGCTCGGACACTTCACCGGTCAGATACGCATCGACCCCGGCGGCGATCGCGTCCTCGAAAAACCCCTGTGCGCCGCCCGTACACCATGCAATCCGTGCGACGGGCCGCATAGGATCGCCAATCAATAGCGGCGATCGCGCCAGTTTGGATTCGACCAGGCGACCAAGCTCGCGAAACGAAGCAGGCACCGGAAGCGTGCCGATCGCGACGAGATCCTGGTCTCCGCAGCGCGCCTCGATCGGCCATCCGAGCTGAAGGCCGAGTTGCGCGTTATTGCCCACCAGCGGATGCGCATCGAGCGGTAGATGAAACGCGAAGAGATTCAAATCGGCACGGATGAGCCGGGCGATGCGATCGCGTTTGACACCACGCAGGCGCGCATCCTCACCCCGCCAGAAGTAGCCGTGATGAACGAGCACGGCGTCGGCCTGCCCGACGATTGCCGCTTCAATCAGTGCGGCGCTTGCGGTGACCCCCGTGACGATACGCTCGATGCGCGGCCGGCCTTCCACCTGCAGTCCGTTTGGGCAATAATCGTTGAAATTGCCGACCACCAGCAACTCGTCGAGATATCGCGCCAGGTCATTTCGTTCCATTGCATCACGCTCCGTTGATCGCGCACTGCCGGTGAAAATGGGGCGGCTCCCATAATCGCGTTGTTGCGCGTCGTTGCCCCACCCCGCATTTTCCATCACGAAGCACCTTTCGCACCGTGCGCCGACTCTGGTTGATCTTTGCAGAAGCCGTCACGATCCTGCTGGCCGGATTGCTTGTCGTGCAAACACTGAAGCCCGAATGGCTGGCGAACCGCCCGCCAGGCGCGCCACTGACCGTGCTCGAGCCGCAGGCGATGCCATCCAACACGTTCGCAGCCCGCGCCAATTCGTACAGCGACGCGGTCCAGGGCGCGGCGCCGGCGGTCGTGAACATCTACACCGCGAAGGCGGTCCGTTCGGCGCGCCATCCGTTCACTGAAGACCCCTTGTTCCGGCGCTTCTTCGGTGAACTCTTTGAAGGCGAAACGCAACGAACGTCGAGCCTCGGATCGGGCGTGATCGTGTCCGATCAGGGCTTCATCGTCACCAACAATCATGTCGTGGAAGCTGCCGACGAAATCGAAGTCGCCACCGCCAACGGCAAGAGGTTACCTGCCAAGATTGTCGGCACCGACCCGGATACCGACCTCGCGGTGTTGCGCGTGAACAGCGACCAGCTACAGGCGATCACGTTCGGCCAGTCCGATACGTTGAAGGTAGGCGATGTGGTCCTGGCAATCGGGAATCCCTTCAGCGTCGGGCAATCGGTCAGCATGGGGATCGTGAGCGCGCTCGGACGTTCCAATCTCGATATCAACACCTTCGAGAATTTCATCCAGACCGATGCCGCCATCAATCCCGGCAATTCAGGCGGGGCGCTGATTGATACCAGCGGCCATCTGGTTGGCATCAACACGGCCATCTACTCGCGCTCCGGTGGATCGCTCGGAATCGGCTTTGCCATCCCGGTATCGACCGCGCGGAGCGTCGTCGAGCAGCTCATCGCCACCGGGAGCGTATCGCGCGGATGGATTGGCGTGGAGGCGCAAGAGGTGACCGGCGAGCTCGCGGACTCGTTCAAGCTGCCTGAGCCCCGTGGCGCGCTCATTGCGAATGTCGTACGGGGTGGCCCGGCCGAGCGCGGTGGAATTCGGGCGGGGGACGTACTGCTCGCCGTCGACGGCAAACCGATCGCCGATCGGCAGTCGATGCTGAATGTGGTCGCCTCGCTGACCCCGGAGAAGCGCGTGCCGCTCAAGGTCTGGCGCGATCGCAAGGCGCTCGACGTGCCGGTGGTGATCGGCAAACGTCCGGCGCTCCCGCGGCAGCGTTGACCCAAAATTGGCGCGCGGTCACGACGGGTCAACCGCACGACTGCTTGGCGGAATTCGATTCGAATTGGCGCGGCGTTGAGTGAACGAACGCGTCGTCAAGGTTGTGCGGATCGAATGGTCGCGGTGAAAGCGATGGCCGGCGACGCAGGGCACCGCAACGGCAGGCGGACCCGCCGCTACTTCCGATCGCTCTCGGGCGCGGGCGCGGCCTCTGCCGCCCCATCGGTCGCGCTTTGATCGGTAATGCCCACCCGGTCACGCGGTTTGATCATGAATCTCGCGACGATGATGCCGAGCTCGTAGAGGATGCAAAGTGGCACGGCAAGCAGGATCTGCGAGAGCACGTCGGGCGGTGTCACGACCGCGGCGACGATGAACGCGCCGACGATGAAATAGGGACGGAATGACCTGAGCTGCTCGATCGTGAAGATGCCCATGTGGACGAGAATGATGACGACCATGGGTACTTCGAACGTGACGCCGAACACCACGAACATCGTGATGGCGAACGACAGGTACTGCTCGATATCCGGCGCGACCGTAATGGACTTGGGCGCCCAGCTGTAGACGAAATTGAATACCGCGCCGAACACCACGAAGTAGCAGAACGCCATCCCGATGAGAAAGAGCGCGGTGCTTGCGATCACCAGCGGAAACACGAGGCGCTTTTCATGGTGATACAGACCCGGCGCAACGAACGCCCACGCTTGATACAGCACATACGGCAGCGCAATCGTAAAAGCGACCAGCATCGTCACCTTCATCGGGACGAGGAATGGCGTGATCACGCCGGTTGCAATCATCTTGGTGCCTTCGGGCAGCACCTTGATCATCGGATAGGCGAGCAGATCATAGATATCGCTCGCCCAGAAGAAGAGCGAGAAGAACAGGACGATGACGACCGCGAAGGCGCGGATCAGCCGCTGGCGCAACTCGACCAGATGCGAGATGAACGTCTCTTGCGTGCTCATCGGGTAGCGCGATTTGCCGCGGACTTCATGCGGCGCGCTTTGAGGCCGAATCCAATTCCGCTGGCGCGGCGGAGCCGCTGCGTGCATCGGCCGCCTGCAGGGCGGGCTGCGCTACATGGTCGCCCGATTCCGCGATCGCAACGGTGGGGGTGCTATGAAGCGCGGGCGATTCGATCGCAGGAACCGGAACATCCGTGGCGGCGGGCAGCACGTCAGTTGAAGCGGTTGGATCGAGATTGGCAAGCGGTTCGGCCACGACCTGGGCGATCTTGTTGACCTCCGCCTCGGCGCCGCTCACTTCCGATTGCACCGACGACTCGAAGCTTCGCGCCGTGTCTTCAACCGTCTGCTTGAACTTCCGTAATTCGTCCAGCTCGAGCTCGCGGTTGATATCGGCCTTCACGTCGTTCACATAGCGCTGCAAACGCCCCAAATAGGCACCGATGGTCCGCGCGACCTTGGGCAGCTTCTCCGGGCCGATGACCACGAGCGCGACGATCGCGATCACCATCAACTCGGTAAAGCCGATATCAAACATGGATGACGATAGCCCGAGGTTCGATCAAGGTTCCAGGCGCCGGAATCGGGGTGGAATCAGCGCGCCAGTCGGTACTCAAATGCGCCGATACTCGCCTTCGGGCGCGCGCCGACGGAGCGGACGCCGCCCGCCTACACCTTTGGCGTTTCCTTGAGTTCCGTGTGAATCGTCTGACCCACCTTTTGCGCGACTTGGGCGTTGGCGTCCGCCTGCTTGTCAGCGCCTTCCTTTACGCCGTCCTTGAATCCCCGCACCGCGCCACCCAGGTCGGAACCCATGTTGCGCAGTTTCTTCGTGCCGAAAATGAGCACGATAATAAGGAGGACGATCAGCCAATGCCAAATGCTGAACGAGCCCATGAGAATCTCCTCTCGCGGTAAAGCCGTGATCAAATTTCGATGCCCGCTAACGCTTGCTCAGCATCGGGCCCAGCGTATCCGGGCCACCGAGTATATGCACATGGAGATGATACACCTCCTGCCTGCCCACCCGGCCGGTGTTGATGATCACCCGAAAGCCGTCCGTCGCCCCCTGTTCGCGCGCCAGTCGGCCCGAAACCGCCAGGCACTTGCCAAGCACCGCCTGATGGCTCAACTCGCACTCGGCGAGGGAGGCCACATGCTGCTTGGGGATAATCAGGAAGTGGACCGGCGCAATCGGATGGATGTCGTGGAAGGCGAACACATCGTCGTCCTCGAACACCTTCTTGGACGGAATCTCGCCGCGAACG
Organism: Burkholderiales bacterium; assembly: GCA_046160305.1. Lineage (GTDB taxonomy): Bacteria > Pseudomonadota > Gammaproteobacteria > Burkholderiales > SG8-39 > SHXR01. The sequence continues at coordinate 28,185 of JBJXGX010000225.1, read as the reverse complement.
ATCTTGCAGAAAATGCAATCGGGGTCGTGACGCATGGTTGTCATGGTTGATCCCCTCTTGCTTGATTCCCCCGGCTTTGATCACCTTGGGCACGCTCGGCCTCCTTGCGGGCGGCCTGCACATCCAGCCCCGATATCCCTTCACGGCGCGCAAGCTCATCCAGCACCGCCTGCGGCCGCAATCCGTAGTGCGCCAGCATAATCAGGCAGTGAAACCAAAGGTCCGCAGTTTCGGCGACGATCTTGGCGGGTTCGCCGTCCTTTCCGGCCATGACGACTTCGGTGGCCTCTTCGCCGATTTTCTTGAGGATCTGGTCCTCACCGCGACGAAGCAATCGTGCGACATACGATTTGTCGGGATCCGCGTCGCGACGGCTCTCGACGATGTCGGCGAGCCTCTCGAGCATGGTACTCATGTGCGATAGATCTCCTTGGGGTCCTTGAGTACAGGATCCACCGTGACCCACTGACCGGCCTCGAGTTTGCGGTAAAAGCAGCTCGCGCGACCGGTGTGGCATGCGATGCCGCCGACCTGTTCGATCGTGAGCACCACGACGTCGTTGTCGCAATCGAGCCGGATTTCGCCGACCCGTTGCACATGGCCGGATTCTTCACCCTTCTTCCAGCGCCGGCCGCGCGAACGCGACCAGTACACCGCCTCGCCGGTCGATGCGGTTTCGGCGAGCGCGGCGCGATCGGCCCACGCGACCATCAGGATACGACCGGATGCGGCCTCCTGCGCGATAATCGTAACCAAGCCCTGATCGTCCCACTTGATTTCATCGAGCCAGGACATGGCGATCACCAACGAATTTCGATGCCGCGATCGGCCATGAATCGCTTGGCGTTGCGCACGGTGTACTCACCGAAATGAAAGATGCTCGCCGCGAGCACGGCGTCGGCCTTGCCGATCAGCACGCCATCGGCAAGATGCTGGAGATTCCCGACACCACCGGATGCGATCACCGGAATGGTCACTGCCTCGGCGACCGCACGCGTGAGCTCAAGATCGAATCCCGCTTTGGTGCCATCGCGATCCATGCTGGTCAGGAGAATTTCGCCTGCCCCGCGCCGCTGCATCGCGAGGGCCCATGCAATCGCGTCGAGTCCGGTCGGCCGCCGGCCGCCGTGCGTGAAAACCTCCCAGCCGCTTGCGGTCGACGAGCGCTTGGCGTCGATAGCCACCACGATGCATTGGGAACCGTAGCGGCCGGATGTCTCATCCACGAGGGCCGGGGTCTGTACCGCGGCCGTGTTGATCGACACCTTGTCCGCGCCCGCATTCAGCAGGCGGCGAACATCTTCAACCTTGCGTACGCCACCGCCGACAGTGAGCGGGATGAATACTTGCGCGGCCACGGCTTCGATCACCGAGACAATGATGTCGCGGTCATCGGAGCTCGCGGTGATATCGAGGAAAGTCAGTTCGTCGGCGCCCTGATCGTCATAGCGTTTGGCGATTTCGATCGGGTCGCCCGCGTCGCGCAGGTTGACGAAGTTGACGCCCTTCACGACGCGACCGGCGGTCACGTCGAGGCAGGGAATGATGCGTTTGGCGAGTCCCATGATTAGCCGGTCAAGACTCTTGGCGTCTGCCATCAGGAAGCTACGCGATCTGCCGCGCGGATTCCCAGGCGGTATCGCTACTTGGCGACTGCCCCTTCGGCAAAGGCGACCGCTTCCTTGAAATCGAGGGTGCCCTGATAGATCGCCCGCCCGGTAATGACACCGGATACACCGTCGGGTTCGAGATTGCAGACATCGCGGATGTCATCAAGGCTCGAAATGCCACCCGATGCGATCACCGGAATACTGATGCTTTGCGCGAGCTTTCGCGTGGCCTGGAGATTGACGCCGGTGAGCATCCCGTCGCGCCCGATATCGGTGTAGATAATCGCCTCGACCCCCATGTCCTGGAATTTCTTGGCGAGGTCGATGACATCGTGCCCGGTCATTTTCGACCAGCCCTCGACGGCGACTTTGCCGTCTCTCGCGTCCAGACCGACGATGATGTGACCGGCAAACGCCGACGCCGCGTCATGCAAAAGCCCGGGGTTCTTCACCGCGGCGGTACCGATGATCACATAGCCTACGCCATGATCGAGATAGCGCTCGATCGTGTCCATGTCGCGGATGCCGCCGCCCAGTTGGACCGGCACATTCGGGCCTACCGCCGTGACGATGTTGCGAATCAGCGCCTCGTTCTTGGGCTTTCCGGCCCGCGCGCCGTCCAAATCCACCAGGTGCAATCGGGTCGCCCCCTGCTCGACCCAGTGCCGTGCCATGGCGACCGGATCTTCGGAGTAGATGGTTTCAGCGCCCATGTCGCCCTGCTGCAGCCGGACGCAACGACCGTCCTTCAAGTCAATCGCCGGAATGATGACCATGTGAGAGTGCCACAAACGAAGTGAACGAACTGCGTGGAGGGAATTGCTTGGACTGGACTTCGGTAACGGTGCGCCCCCGGATGCCGCAAGGACACCGGCGTTCGAACCGCGGGTCGGCGAGGATCGCGTTGATGCGCATCACTATTCGATTCAGGCGTGAAGGGGCTTACGGTTTCCAGGCAACGAAATTGGCAAGTAGCCGCAGGCCGTGCGCGTGACTCTTTTCCGGATGGAACTGCACCGCGAAGATGTTATCCCGGGCGACCGCCGCGGTAAAGGGGACTCCGTATCCGGTTTCGCCCGCAATGCACGCTCGATCGCATGGATCAGCATAGTAACTGTGGACGAAATAGAACCGCGTCGCATCGTCGATCCCTGCCCAGAGCGGGTGGTTCATCCGCTGGGAGACCTGATTCCACCCCATGTGCGGCACCTTCAGGCGTGAGCCGTCGGCCAGGTGCATCGACGTTTCGGGAAACCGGCGAACGGTACCTCGGAAGATACCGAGCCCTTCGATGTCACCCTCTTCGCTCCGATCGAACAACATTTGCAGTCCGATGCAAATGCCGAGAAACGGCTTTTGCGCCGCAGCATCCCGGATCACGCCGCGCAAACCGAACCGATCCATTTCACGCATGCAATCAGGCATCGCGCCCTGCCCTGGAAACACCACCCGGTCCGCGCGCCCGACGATCTCCGGGTTCGACGTGACCGTGACCGCCGCCGAGGGCGCGACATGCTCGAGCGCCTTCGACACGGATCGCAGATTGCCCATGCCGTAGTCGATTACCGCGATCGTGGTCATTGAATGCTTGGCCTGGGAATCCGCAAGAGACCCTAGAGGGAACCCTTGGTCGAGGGGATCGAGCCGCTCGCGCGCGGGTCGGGTTCCGCTGCCATCCGCAGGGCGCGACCGAACGCCTTGAATGCCGTTTCGCATTGGTGGTGCGAGTTGGTGCCGCGCAAGTTGTCGATATGCAAGGTCACCAGCGCGTGATTCACAAACCCTTGGAAGAATTCGTGGACCAGATCGACGTCGAACTCGCCGATCATCGCGCGCGTGAACACGATATGGAATTCAAGTCCGGGGCGTCCCGACAAATCGATCACCACGCGTGACAGCGCCTCGTCCAACGGGACGTAAGCGTGCCCGTATCGGCGCACGCCCTTCTTGTCGCCAATGGCCTTCGCGAACGCCTGTCCGATCGTGATCCCGATGTCCTCGACGGTATGGTGGGCGTCGATGTGCAGATCCCCATCGGCCTCGACCTCGATATCGATCAGACCGTGGCGCGCGATCTGGTCAAGCATGTGATCGAGAAAGGGCACACCGGTCGCGAACTTCGATTTGCCCGTGCCGTCGAGATCGAGCGTGACGCGAATCTTGGTCTCGTTGGTATTGCGGGTAACGGCGGCCTTGCGCATGTTCGCCCCTAAAGTGCCTGAGCAAGTGCCGCAAGCAGCAGAATGTTCTCACCCGGCGTGCCGACCGTCAGACGCAGACAATTTGCAAGCATCGGATGGGATCCATGGAAATTTCGTACCAGGATCTTGCTGCGCTGCAAATGATCATTCACTTTCGGCGCATCCGGAACCCGGATCAGAACGAAATTCGCCTCGGTTGGAAATATCTGCACTCGCCCCATGGCGGCGAGCGCGTCGATCATCCGGGAGCGCTCTTTCTTGATGTTTGCCGCCTGCTCTTCGAACACGGGCATATGCGCGAGCACGCGCTCGGCGACCACCTGCGTCAAGACACTCACGTTATAGGGTGGGCGCACTTTATCGAATTCCCGGATCCATGCCGGCGCTGCCGCCGCGTAGCCCAGGCGAATTCCCGCCAATCCGACCTTGGACACCGTACGCATCACCATCAGGTTGGAGAATTCCGGCACGCGATCGAGAAAGGTGCGCCCCGCGAATATGTTGTAGGCCTCGTCGACGACGACCAGTCCGGGGGTCGCGCGAATAACGGATTCGATATCGGCGGCGGGAAACAGATTGCCGGTCGGATTGTTGGGGTAGGCAAGCCATACCAGCGCGGGCCGCTCTTCCTTGATGCGATCAAGCAATGCGCCGGTATCCAGCGAGAAATCCGCCTTGAGTGGCACCCCCACGAACCGCGCACCGGACAGGCCGGCGTTCATGCGGTACATCACGAATGTCGGTTCGGGCGCGATGACAACGGCCTCGGGACGCGCGAGCGCCTGGGTAACGATCGCGATGATTTCGTCCGACCCGTTGCCGATCAGGATGTCGCTCGCGGCGGGAATCCGCATGACTTCGCGCAGCCGCGCTTTCAACTCCGGCGCGGCAGGGTCCGGGTAGCGGTTGATTGCGGCGTTCGCGACCGCGCGCGCGACTTCATCGCGCAACACGTCGGGCAGCCGGTACGGATTCTCCATGGCATCGAGCTTGACCATCCCCGCCGCGCTCGCCACGTGATAGGCCGAGAGCTTCAGGATATCTTCTCGGACCAGGCCCCGAGGGGTGACGTTTCCGCTGTCGACAGCGTCGCTCATGAATCGATCCTCAACTCCGCCGCGCGCGCGTGCGCGGGAAGACCTTCGCCCCGCGCGAGGGTCGCCGCGATACGACCGAGTGTTTGCGCGCCGGCCGCGGATACGCGAATCATGCTCGAACGCTTCTGGAAATCATAGACACCCAGGGGCGAGGAGAACCGTGCGGTGCCGGACGTGGGGAGTACATGGTTCGGGCCAGCGCAGTAATCACCGAGCGCCTCCGAACTATGGCGGCCAAGAAAAATGGCACCGGCGTGACGGATCCGGTCCATCCACCGGTCGGGTTCTTCGACCGACAGCTCCAGATGCTCAGGCGCGATGCGATTCGCAACGTCGCACGCTTCGCCGAGGTCACGGGTTTGGATCAGCGCGCCACGCCCCGCCAGCGAAGCGGTAATGATTTCCCGCCGCGGCATGGTCTCGATGAGTCTGTCGATCGAGCGTTCGACCGCGTCGAGAAACGATGCATCCGGCGAGAGGAGAATCGCCTGCGCGACTTCGTCATGCTCTGCTTGCGAGAACAAATCCATCGCGATCCAGTCCGGATTGGTTTGCCCGTCACAGATAATCAGGATCTCAGAGGGGCCCGCGATCATATCGATGCCGACGGTGCCGAACACGCGCCGTTTCGCTGCCGCGACATAAGCGTTGCCGGGGCCGACGATCTTGTCGACGCGTGGAATCGATGCAGTGCCGTAGGCCAACGCGCCAATGGCCTGCGCACCGCCGATCGTGAAGACCTGATCGACGCGGGCGATCGCGGCCGCGGCGAGGACCAGATCGCTCCGGACACCATCGGGTGTCGGCACGACCATCACGACGCTCGCGACACCGGCTACCTTCGCGGGAATTGCGTTCATGAGGAGCGAAGAAGGATAAGCCGCCTTGCCACCGGGCACGTACAGCCCGACGCGATCGAGCGGGGTGATGCGCTGCCCGAGCACCGTGCCATCGGCTTCGGTGTATTCCCACGACTGGAGCCGCTGGTGTTCGTGATAGGTGCGAATCCTGCCGGCCGCAGCTTCGAGTGCGTCCCGCTCTGCCCGCCCGATGCGATCGAGTGCACCGGCAAGATCGGCGCTTGTCAGCGTCAATGCGGACATGTCACGCACGATCATCCGATCGAGCCTTGCGGTGTGCTCGAGCACCGCCGCATCGCCCCGCGCACGAACGTCGGCAAGGATACCGGCCGCGACGTGATCGACATGGGAATCCTGTGCCGCATCGAAGCCGATGAGCGCGTCGAGCCGTGCAATGAAATCCAGCGCCCCGGTCGAAAGCCTGCGTATCTTAGGCATTCGCACTCACGGTTCTGGCGATAGCATCGATGATCGGTTGCACCAGCGGCCGCTTCAACTTCAAAGCCGCCTGGTTGACGATGAGCCGCGCGCTGATCGACATGATGTGCTCGACCGCCGTCAGCTTGTTGGCAGCGAGTGTGTTGCCGGTGCTCACCACGTCGACAATCACATCGGCGAGACCGGACATCGGCGCAAGCTCCATCGATCCGTACAGCTTGATGAGATCGACGTGCACGCCTTTTGCCGCGAAATGCTCACGCGCCGCACGCATGTACTTCGTCGCGACGCGCAAACGGTTGCCCTGCCGTACCGCGCGTTCGTAATCGAAGCCTTCCGGAACCGCGACCATCAGCCTGCACCGGGCGATGCCAAGATCGATCGGCTGGTAAAGGCCATCCCCGCCATGCTCATGGAGCACGTCGCGACCCGCAACGCCAAGATCGGCGGCTCCGTACTGCACATAGGTCGGCGCATCGGTCGGGCGCACGATGATCAGGCGCACATGCGGCCGACTCGTTCCGATGATGAGCTTGCGCGACGTTTCCGGATTCTCGGACGGCTCGATACCCGCTCCCGCGAGAAGCGGGAGCGTTTCATCGAATATCCTTCCCTTGGAAAGGGCGATCGTTACAGTGGACACGGTCAGGCGGTGCTGGAGCGAAGCAAAGGCGCGGGAAATCGTGATTGCACGGGGATTGCAGCGGAGCGCTGCGCGATCCGCAAGGGCCTTGCGGCACCATGATGAGTCTGAAGTGCATTGTAGCGGGAGTGGCGGGAAGGCATCGCATCACCCCTTCGCCAGGAGGCATGGCCCTCAGGCGATCATGCTGCTCGGGCGCGTCACTGAACGCGCCGTACGCGCGCGCCCAGATGCCGAAGCTTTGATTCCAGCGAATCGTATCCTCGATCAAGGTGGTAGATGCGATCGATCATGGTCTCGCCTTCGGCAACCAGGCCTGCGATCACCAGACTCGCCGAGGCGCGCAGGTCGGTTGCCATGATGGTTGCGCCCCCCAGCTTTGCCACCCCGCGAACGGTGACGGTGTTGCCCGACGTGGCGATGTCTGCGCCGAGTCGCTGCAATTCGAGCGCATGCATGAAACGGTTCTCGAAGATCGTTTCGGTGATGACGCTGGTCCCTTGCGCGATGCAGTCAAGGGCCATCATCTGCGCCTGCATATCGGTGGGGAAGTCCGGATAGGGCGCCGTCTCGATACTCACCGCCGTTGGCCGGCCGCTCATCGAGATCTTGATGGTGTTGGCCTCGCAGGTAATCCGCGCCCCGGCTTCCGACAATTTGGCGATTACGCTATCGAGCAAGGCGCCGTCGGTATTCAACAGGCGGATTTCACCGCCGGTTGCCGCGGCCGCGGCGAGAAACGTCCCGGTTTCGATCCGGTCGGGCATGATTCGATGGCTCGTCCCCTTGAGCGAGGACACGCCCTCGATCGTGACCACGTTCGTCCCGGCGCCTACGATGCGCGCGCCCATGGCATTGAGACAATTCGCCAGATCGATGACTTCGGGTTCACGCGCCGCGTTTTCGATGGTCGTGACACCATCGGCCAGACACGCCGCCATCATCAGGTTTTCGGTTCCGGTCACCGTGACCAGTTCGGGCGCGAGCCGCGCGCCGCGCAGTCGATCGGCGCGCGCGGAGATGTAGCCGTGATCGACGGAAATCGTCGCGCCCATCGCTTGCAGGCCCTTCAAGTGAAGATCGACCGGCCGCTGCCCGATCGCGCATCCGCCCGGCAGCGATACCCGCGCATGCCCCAGCCGTGCGACGAGCGGGCCCAGCACGAGGATCGAGGCGCGCATGGTACGCACCATCTCATAGGGCGCCTCCGGTTTGTCGAGCCGGCCGGCGTCCAACCGGATGACGCCCTTCTCGTTCCGTTCAACATCGACGCCCATCTTGCCGAGCAAAGCAAGCATCGTCGAGATGTCTCTCAGGTCGGGCGCGTTCGAAAGCGTGAGCGGTTCCCGCGTCAGCAACGCCGCGCACATCAAGGGTAGCGCGGCGTTCTTCGCACCCGAGATCTGTACGTCTCCCGCCAGCGGCACACCCCCGTGAATCAGCAGCTTGTCCATACCTGGCGCTCCGAAGCATTCCTGATTGGTTGCGTTACGCCCTTGGGTTGCAGGGCGCGCGGCGTCCGGGTGAGCTTCGCCCGCAATGGTGGCGAAAAACTGGCCGCGCTCTAGGAGTGTGCGCGGCAGTGCGCGCACACTCCTTGAAGCCGACGCAATCTTGTGAAACCGACGCTTTCGAGCGAAGTTCTCTCGATTTCGGCGTTATCGCTTGGCGCATTCGCGCAAATGAAGGCGAGTAGCGTCTGCCATCAGGAACTTGCGCGGTCTGCCACGCAGATTCCTGATACATGATCCGAATCACGCCTTGCTCTGCCACTGCTCGGGCGTGAGCGTCTGCATGCTGAGCGCATGGATCTCGGCGCGCATTCGATCGCCCAACGCCTTGTAGACGAGTTGATGCTGTTGCACGCGATTCTTGCCGGCAAATGCGGCGCTCACGATGACCGCTTCGAAATGCTGCCCATCACCGGACACCGACACATGTTCGCAGGCGAGGCCTTGCTCGATGTAGCTTTTGACGTCTTCAGGTCTGACCATGACTGCTGCTCCTGGTTTGCTCTTTGCTGTTCATGCTTCACTCCTTAGGCGCGCATCCGGAATCCGCTGCGCAGGAGCGCAAGCGCGATCGCCGAGAGCACCACCAATGCCGCCAATACTGCGGCAAGGCTTGCCAGCGGCGCAACATCGGATTGTCCGAAAAATCCATAGCGAAGGCCATCGATCATGAAAAAGAACGGGTTTGCGAGCGACACATCACGCCAGAGCGGCGACAGCGAGTCGATCGAATAGAACACGCCGGACAGGAAGGTGGCCGGGACCACCAGGAAGTTCTGGAACGCCGATAGCTGATCGATCTTCTCCGACCAGATGCCTGCCAGCACGCCGAGCGCGCCAAGCACCGCGCTACCGAGGATCGCAAAGGCCAGCACCCAGAGCGGAAACATAACGTTGATCGGCACGAGGAGAGACGTAGCGATCAGCACGCCGATGCCAACGGTGATTCCGCGGACCATCGCAGCGAACACGTACGCACAGAAAAATTCAAGATGCGAGAAAGGCGGCAGCAGTACGAAGACGATATTGCCCGTCATCTTCGATTGCACCAGGCTCGATGCGCTGTTTGCGAACGCATTCTGCAGGATCGACATCATGACCAGCCCGGGGATCAGGAAGGCACGGTAGGACACGCCTTCATAGACCTGCACCCGGTCCTCGAGGACGTGCGCGAACACGAGAAGGTACAGGAACGTCGTGACGATCGGGGCGAACACCGTCTGGAAGCTCACCTTGGAGAATCGCAGCAGCTCCTTTCGCGCAAGCGCCCTGAACCCGCTCACCGTTGCTCCTCGTTTTGCCGGATCGTGTCGGTACGCATGATCTCGACAAATATTTCTTCGAGATCGGGCTGGAGGAGTTCCATCTCGAGCACGCGGCAATGCGCGGTCCGAAGACTGGCGAGCGTACTTTCAACATCGTCGAACCGATCGAGCGCGAAGGTATGCACATCATCCACGTTGGCCACGCGTCGCGACAGCAGCGCGGCGGGCGGCGGCGCGTCCGCGAGGCGAACACGCAAATTCAGGCTGTGGTGCATCTTCATCAACGCATCGGTCCGATCGAGCGCGACGATGCGACCGCGGTTCAGCATCGCAATTCGACCGCATAGCGACTCGGCCTCGTCCAGGTAATGCGTGGTCAACACGATCGTGTGCCCTTCGGCGTTGAGCCGCCGTATGAATTTCCAGAGCGTCATCCGCAATTCGACGTCCACCCCCGCGGTAGGCTCATCGAGGATGATCACCGGCGGCTTGTGGACGAGGGCTTGCCCGACCAGCACACGACGCTTCATGCCCCCGGACAACGCGCGCATATTGATATTGGCCTTGTCGCCAAGATCGAGGCATTCGATGACTTCCTCGATCCACGCCCGACTGTTTCTCGCCCCGTAGTAGCCGGCCTGGAACTCGAGCGTTTCGCGAACGGTCAGAAAAGGATCGAACACGAGTTCCTGCGGCACCACACCCAGCGCCCGGCGCGCCGCACGGTAATCGACCACGACGTCGTGCCCCATGACGCGCGCCTCGCCCGCATCAGCCCGGGTGAGTCCGGCGATGATGCTGATCAGCGTGGTCTTGCCCGCACCATTCGGACCAAGGAGGCCGAAGAACTCGCCCTGCTCGATGCGAAGATCAATATGGTCGAGCGCCTGCAACTTGCCAAAACGCTTGGCAAGGCCACGAACATCGATGGCGCCGTGTTGGGTCAATTCGGCCGGGGTATCAACCCGTCGACGCCGTAAAGCGACGCGAGGCTTGCCATGGCCTTCGGCATACCGGTAATTTTGAGGGGCTTCTTCGTGGTACGAATCCAATCCAGCAGCAACGCCACCGCCGCGGAATCGATTTCGGTCGCCGCGGACAGGTCGATCTCCTTGGCGCCCAGGGCGACCGCTCGCCGTCCCGCCTCGACCTCGCCCGCCACGGTCGACATGTTGAGCGGTCCGCTCAGGAGCAGCCGGTGTCCTTCGACATTAATCACTTGTGTGCGTCCGAATTCTGCTTGTTCTTCTCGACCAGGGTTTTGATGAGGCCATCGATCCCGCTTGCGCGAACCTCCTGTGCAAAGGTGTCGCGATAGGTGGTCACCAGACTCACCCCGCCGATCGAGACATCAAATACTTTCCAGCCCTTTTCGGTCTTCTCCATGTTGTAGTCGATCGGGATCGATTGCGCGCCGGATTGCTTGATCTCCGAGCGCACGATCACCTCGGTATCCGCAGGCTTGCTGCGCAGGGGCTTGTAGTCGATGGTCTGGTTTCGATACGCGGCCAGGCCGGACGAGTAGGTGTGAACAAGCAAAGTACGAAATTGATCGACCACGAGCTTTTGCTGCTCGGGGCTCGCCTTTCGCCAACTGGGCCCCATTGCAAGGGCGCTCATGCGGGCAAAATTGAAATGCGGAAGGACTTTTTCTTCAGCAAGCTGCATCACGCGCTTCTGGTTGCCGGCCTGGATCTCCTTGTCGGATTTGATGACATCCAACACCTCGGCGGCTACCGACTTCACGAGCACGTCGGGGGCGAGATCCTGCGCATAAAGGGTCGAACCGGCTTGGAGGGCCAACGCGGCCGCAACGATCATTCGAACAAGTTGGGCAAGGCAAGTGGTCTGCATCGTCGTTCCTACCTTTCGGCTTTATTGCTTGGAAATTTACTTCACGGCATTGTTGTCGGATTCGGTGTCGCCATTGGACTCTTTTTCGCGCGGCGGATCCCCGTCATAGACGAGGCTTTGCCGGCGCTGCAAGAACGCATCCCGCATGAAAGTGTAGCGATCCAATGCCGCCTGATCGAGCAGAGTCGTGGCTTCCAGCGCATCCGCACGCCGGTTGATGGTGTGCAGGGAAATCAACCCGAAACGCACCAGATTCGCGTTGTCTTTGCTGATTGCACTGGCCGCGGCGCCATAGGCGCCGGCGCTGGAATCCACGAAGAGCGCGGGCGCATCGCGAAAAGTGCTGGGTCCGAACAGCGGAAGAACGAGATAGGGGCCGCTCGGCACGCCCCACCACCCGAGGGTCTGCCCGAAGTCCTCGTTGTGTTTTTCCAAACCCGCGTCGCTCGCCACATCGTAAAGGCCGGCAATGCCGAACGTACTGTTGAGCACTACACGCATCCAATCGGAAAGCGCATCGCCGATCTTGAGTTGAAGCAGATTATTCGTCCCGATCCACACGTCTTCCAGATTGGCGAAGAAATTTCGAACACCGACGCGCGCGGTTCGCGGCACAACGAACTTGTAGCCTTCAGAAACCGGCTTGAGGACGTTGCGGTCGATCGCATCGTTGACGCTGTAAATGACGCGGTTATACGGTTCGATGGGATCGCGCGGATTCACGTTGGCGCAGCCGGCGGATACACCAAACATCAGCGCGACACCGACCCGAATCACGGTTGAGCGTAGTCGCGCACAACGGCTGGTGGCAAGCAATGCGTAGTAGGCGATCTTATTGGTGTTTTTCATGTTTCCTCTGCTCAATGCATGTCCGCATACACCGAGACATAGCCGGGAGAGGCGCTCGGCGTGGCGTATTGTATTGCCCTACTTTTTGTCGCCGGCGCCGCCTTCCGCCGCCTTGTTGTAGAGGAACTGCCCGATCAGGTTCTCGAGCACGACCGCCGATTGCGTGATCTTCAACGTGTCGCCATCCTTGAGGTTGACGGTGTCACCGCCCGCGCCCAGTCCGATGTACTGCTCGCCGAGGAGCCCGGATGTGAGGATCTTCGCCGACGTATCCTTTGGGAACTTGAATTGGTCGGAAATAGAGAAAGTGACGACGGCCTCGAAGCTTTCGTTGTCGAAGCCGATGTCAGCCACCCGCCCAACGACCACGCCCGCACTTTTGACCGGCGCGCGCACTTTCAGGCCACCGATATTGTCGAACTTGCCTTTGACGCGATAGGACGCATCCGCGCTGAAGCTGGACGCGTTGGCGACCTTCAAGGCGAGCACCAGAAGCGCCACCAAACCAATCACGGCGAACAGGCCAACCCAAAGATCGAGAAGACGATTGCGATTCATGCAGACTCCATTGAAGTAAATGCGCGGCTGGACGGTCGATCACCGCCATCGCGTTCTGGCCGCCGGCCCATGTCGATGCGCTCACGCACCTCGAAACATGAAGGCCGTGAGGACAAAATCGAGCGCGAGGATCGCCAGCGCCGAAATCACGACCGTGCGGGTGGTCGCACCCGATACGCCTTCGGCCGTCGGGGGGGCATCATAGCCCTCGAATACGGCGATCCATGTCACCGCGACGCCAAAGACGAAACTCTTGATGATGCCGTTTCCGACGTCGCTCCGCAGGTCGACGGACGCCTGCATCTGGGACCAGAACGCCCCTTCGTCGACGCCGATCAATACGACGGTAATCAGGTAGCCACCAAAAATCCCGACCGTCGAGAAGATGGCGGCGAGAAGTGGCATGGACAGTACGCCACCCCAAAACCGTGGCGCGACCACTCGGGCAATCGGTTCGACGGCCATCATCTCCATGGCGGCGAGCTGCTCGGTCGCCTTCATGAGCCCGATCTCGGCGGTGATCGCCGATCCAGCACGACTTGCGAACAGCAGGGCCGCGACCACCGGTCCCAACTCCCGTAGCAATGAAAGCGCAACCATCGAGCCGACTGCATCGGCCGATGCGTACCGGACCAGAATATCGTAGCCCTGCAGTCCGAGGACCATGCCGACGAATAGCCCCGACACACTGATGATGATGAGCGACATGACCCCGGCGAAATAGATCTCGCGAATGGTGAGCCTGAATCGAAGCAGGCTCGGACCGGAGTGCCGCAGCACCGCCAGCATGAAGCGACTCGCGAATCCGAGGCGCGCGACGGCGTTGTTGATGCGTGCGCCCAGCGCTTCGATCACAGCCAGAAAGGATCGCATCAGGTGGTCAGCAGGTCATCGCGATAAGCCGGCGCCGGATAGTGAAACGGAACCGGGCCGTCGGCCTCGCCGTGGACGAACTGGCGCACAAACGGCAGCGTCGATTCCCGGACCTCGGCGGGCGTCCCTTCGGCAACGATGCGGCCATCTGCAATGAAATAGACGTAATCGACGATTCGCAATGACTCCCGAACATCGTGGGTCACGATGATCGAACTCGCCCCGAGCGCGTCGTTCAGGCGACGAATCAATTGTCCGACGATCGCGAGCGAGATCGGGTCGAGCCCGGTAAACGGCTCGTCGTACATCATGAGCCTGGGATCCAGCGCGATGCCGCGCGCCAGGGCAACGCGACGCGCCATGCCACCCGACAACTGATGCGCCATGAGCCCTTGGGCGCCACGCAATCCAACCGCGTGCAGTTTCATCAACACCAGATCGCGGATGATGGATTCCGGCAAATCCGTGCGTTCCCGAAGAGGAAACGCAACGTTGTCGAACACGGACAAATCCGTGAACAGCGCGCCAAACTGAAAGAGCATCCCCAGCTTTCGCCGCAGGGCGTAAAGCTCGTCGACCTTGAGACTCGCCATGTCGGCGCCAAATACGCGCGCCGACCCGCTGGTTGGCCGGACCACACCGCCAATCAGTCGCAACAGCGTTGTTTTGCCGCAGCCGCTGCCGCCCATGAGCGCAACAACCTTACCGGGAGGGACCGTGAGCGAGATGTCGGACAGGATGAGTCGCGTGCGGTCATATCCAAACGATACGTTCCGCATGCTTACGACTGGTTCATCAGCCACGATTAGTGAGCGCCAAAATTCAAAAAAATCTCGGAAGAACTCGAAGCAACGCATTGATTCTACGTGAGCCTTGGAGCATTCACCAACTCCGACGCCCGGCGCGGACACACATCGCTTGCGTGATCGCATCGCGATCGACTTGATCCACCTGCGGCTTTTCACGCAGACTCCCGAAGCAGGTCAATCAACGAGGTACGGGCGGCGTATGAACCTGGCAGAAATCGAATTCAAGAACGTTTTCAAGCGCTTTGGGGCGACCCACGTGCTTCGCGGTGTCGATCTCCATGTCGCTCCGGGTGAGTTTGTCGGGCTCGCCGGTGTAAACGGCGCCGGAAAGACCACGCTCATCAAGTGTTTGCTCGATTTCTGCGGTATCGATAGCGGTGAGATCAAGCTGTCGGGACGGTCGAACACCGAGCCCGATTCACGAGCGGGCATCGCATTCCTGCCCGAGCGATTTCTGCCGCCCTACTATTTGAACGGCGCCGACTTTCTTCGGCATGCGGCCCGACTCTACCGGCATCCATTCGAATCGGCGCGAGTCACTTATGTGATGGATACGCTGAGCTTCGATCCCCGGGCGTTGACCCGATCCGTTCGATCCTACTCGAAGGGAATGACGCAAAAACTCGGCCTGATCGCCACATTTCTCGCGGATCGCCGCCTCTGCATCCTCGATGAACCGATGAGCGGACTCGACCCCCAGGCGCGCGCCGGCGTGAAGCAACTGATGGCGGAAACGCGCGCGGCAGGGCGGGCGATCTTCCTCACTTCCCATGCGCTCCCCGACATCGAAGAGATCTGCGACCGGGTAATCGTTCTGCACCGGGGTGTGCCTTATTTCGCGGGTTCACCTAGCCAGCTGTGCCAAGATTACGGCCAAGTTCCTATAGAACAAGCGTTTTTGCGCTGTATCGAGACACCCGCCCATGGCCGAGCCAATCAACAAGCCTTCACTTCTGATCGTCGATGACGACCCGTTGATCACGGACTCGTTGTCATTTGCGCTCAGCGGCGAGTTCGACGTTCTGCTAAGCGACTCGCGCCAGCATGCAATCAGCCTGCTCCGGCAATTGGATACCGCCCCGCAATTGGCTTTGGTCGATCTTGGCCTGCCGCCCGTCCCCCATCGGCCCGACGAGGGCTTCGCATTGATCGGGGACCTCCTGGCGCACTCGCCGGCCATGAAGATTCTGGTTCTTTCGGGTCAGAACGATGCGGCGAATGCCCGTCATGCCCGCACGCTTGGCGCGGCCGAATTTGTCGCAAAGCCCTGCGAACCCGCAAAACTGAAGCAGATTCTCAATCACGCCCTGCAATTCCGCGCGGCCGAGATTTCAACGAGCCTCGGCGTCGACAACAGTGCGATGATGGGTAAGAGTATGGCCATGCAGAAGCTGCGAAGCCAGATTTCGCAGTACGCCGATTCACCTTTCCCCGCCTTGATCGAGGGTGAATCCGGTAGCGGCAAGGAAATCGTCGCGAAAGCGCTCCATCGGCTTTCTTCCTGCAATACGAAGCCGTTTCTCGCGCTTAACTGCGCGGCCATCTCGCCAACCCTCGTGGAACCGACCCTCTTTGGGTACGTCAAGGGTGCCTTCACCGGCGCGGTCGCCAACAAGGCGGGATACTTCGAAGACGCCGCCGACGGAACGTTGTTCCTGGATGAGATCGGCGAACTCCCACTCGACCTGCAGGCGAAGCTCCTGCGCGTCCTGGAAAACGGCGAATACCAGCGCGTCGGCGAGACGCATCAGCGCTTGAGCCGGGCGCGCGTCATCGCGGCCACCAATCGCGACCTGCGACAGGAAATCAAGAAGGGTAATTTCCGCGCCGATCTGTATCACCGGCTTTCGGTGTTCACGATCAATGTCCCGTCGTTGCGTGAGCTGGACGACGACAAGATGGTGCTGCTGGAACACTTCAGCAAGTTCTATGCGGACCAAGCCAAAGTCGCGCCGTTCTCGTTCGACGACAGCGCGAGCCGGTTGTGGCGCGAGTACAGATTTCCCGGCAACGTACGTGAGCTGCGGAACATCGTGATTCGCCTCACGACGAAATATGCCGGTCAGCGGCTCTCTGCGCTCGACCTCGACCCCGAACTCGATTCCGAATCGACACCGCAGCCCGTCGCGGTGGAAACCGGGTTCTCGATCCCAACGGATCCCGAGGATCTCATCGAGCAAGCCCAGAAGCACCTGCAGCGGGAGCGAAGCTTCAGCCTGGACAGCCTTCTCAAGACTTGGGAACAGGGCTATATCGAGGCGGCGATGAAGCTGACCCGCGGCAATGTAAGCCAGGCGGCCAAGCTGCTCGGCATCAACCGCACCACGCTGTACAGCCGGATGGAATCCCTGCAGAAGCAGTAGCCCCGTCGGCTTTCCGATCCTCAAGCGCGGGCGCGCCGCTAAATTCGTCGGGTTCGGCGGGCTCGTTGAGTCGCCGTGGTTCAAGCCCGGCTTGTCCGTTGCATCGAGCGCCTATTCGCGCCCGTGACCACTAGTGGGATAATTGTCGATATCGACGGCTATCGCGTTTGCTTTTCCTGGGCGCGATGGCCCATGCCGCGCGCTTGATCGAACCCGCTTGATCGAACCTGCCTGATCGAATCTCTATGTACCTTAGCCATTTCGGATTGGACGAACCACCGTTTCGGATCACATCGAATACGGAGTTCTTCTTCGAGGGTGCGAATCGCGGAGCGACCTTGGAAGGGTTGCTCTACGCGATTACCCATGACGAGGGAATCGTCAAGGTCTCCGGGGAAGTCGGCAGCGGGAAGACCATGCTTTGCCGCGTCCTGATCAATCGGTTGCCCAAGAATGTTGAAACAATTTTCCTCGCGAATCCGTCGCTGTCGCGGGAAGAAATCCTGCGGGCGATCGCCGAGGATTTGCGCATCGAGATCAAATCGAAGCGGACCACCCTGCTCCTGCGCGCATTGCAGGAACACCTGATCCAGCGATATGCAGAGGGCGGACGGGTCGTCGTGCTGATCGACGAAGCGCACGCAATGCCGAGCGAGAGCCTGGAAGAAATTCGTCTGCTATCGAATCTTGAGTCGAATCGTCACAAATTGCTTCAGATCGTCCTCTTTGGCCAGCCGGAACTCGATGAGCATCTCGACTATCCGAACATGCGTCAATTGAAGGAGCGCATTACGCATTCCTTCAAGCTGGAACCTTTGGTTCGGGCCGATATCGAGAACTATGTCGATTTTCGAATGCGCGCGGCGGGCTATCGAGGCCCAAACGCCTTCTCGAAGTCCGCGCTGAAACTCATTGCGCGCGTCTCGCAAGGACTGACCCGCCGCATCAACATCTTGTGCGACAAATCGCTGCTGGCCGCGTTTGCCGACGATGAGCACCATGTGTCCCTCAGGCATGCGCGCGCGGCAGCCAAGGACTCCGACTTCCGGCGCTTCTCCAGATCCCGCAGTGCATGGTGGCTTGCGGGAGCAGGCATGGCGGCCGGGCTCCTGCTGGGAATCGCATCGCAGTTCGCCCCTTCCCTATTTGGCAAGGCTGATCCCCAACGCACAAATACACGCAACACGGCCCTGAGCGCATCCGCCGATCAAATGAGTAATGGGAAATTCGCCGAGCTTCCCGGCGCAGATTCGAACGCCGGTCGCGAACCGCCGATTGGGCCCCTGGCTGCAGCGCCTTCACCTGCAGAGGTCGCGAGCGAAAGTGCCGTCGCCGGAATCCCGGGCCAAGGTGCAATCAATTCGCAGAGCCGTGGGACGACCCCATCCAATACGACGCAGGGTGTCAGCGCCCTTGAATCCAAGGACGCAAACCCGCCGCCGGCACCAGGTATGCCGCCACGGTGGGAAGGACAAAGCGAACTCGCGATCGCAAGGGTGAAAGCGACGCACAATTGGCTGCAAAGTACACCGGCCGAGCGGTATTCGATCCAGCTCTTGACGGCGACCGAGGGTGACGTTGCGTGGATGGAGAATTTCCTCCGCAAGGCGACCGAGCTGGTGAGTTCCGATGACCTTTACCTGTACAGCTGGCGGGTCAACGGGCGGATGAATTACCGGGTTACCTACGGCACCTACGATTCGGTACAGCAGTCCCTGTCGGCGATCGCCGTGCTGCCCGGACCGCTTCGAACGTACAAACCGTACCCCGAAACCGTCGCGGTCATGCGCCAACTGACTGCCCAGCAGTAAGTTTCGGGAAGTCGTTAAATGCGTTCCCGGCGGATTTAGCCCCCGCAAGTCTTGTTATACTGGCTCCACCATTCGTTCATTGGTCAAGGCTATCCTTTGACCCCAATTTTTTCGCGAGCTGCTATGCCCAAACGAATTGTTGCGTGCTCACTCGCGGCATCAATGATGGCCGGATGCTTCCAACCGATGCGGCCTTCGGCCGTCCATCTCCCGAATATTCCCGGGCCTGAATCGGCGGCACCGGCGCCCGCGCCGAACATCCCGGCACCGGTTCAGATGACGACGATTCTGCCCAAACCCCGTGCATCGAGCCGGCCCGAAACCTACAGCGTCGTCGTCAACAGCGTCCGCGTTCATGAATTGCTGTTCGCCTTGGCTCGGGATGCCCGGATCAATGTCGACGTGCATCCCGGCATTGTCGGGGCCATCACCCTGAATGCCATCGACCAAACCTTGCCGCAGCTGCTCAATCGAATCGGCAAACAGGTCGATATGCGCTGGGAGCTTGACGGACCGAATCTCATCGTCATGCCGGACTCGCCGTTTCTTCGCATCTACAAGGTCGACTATGTAAATATGGAGCGCCAAACCACTGGGACAGTCAGCGTGTCCGCGCAGATCGCGGGGGCGCAGGGCGGTGGTGGCGCGGGCGGCGGTGGTGGGGGAGGGGCTGGCGGCGGCGCCGGCGCAAACTCATCGACTGTAACGATTCGAAATACTTCGAACAACAAGTTCTGGGAAACGTTGATCAAGAACGTCGAAGAACTGTTGAGGGAAACCGACAAACTCTTGCCCGGTACCTCGCCAGGGCAACCAGGCGGCGCCGGTCAGGCGCAGGCTTCCGCTGCGGCCGCGCCTCAGTCCTTGCCGCCCGGCGCACTACCGGCGGCGCCGAATGTTCCGTCGGTCCCGAATATGCAATTTCGCGAAGCCGCGTCGGTAATCGCCAATCCGGAAGCCGGGATCCTCTCGATCCGCGCCACCTCAAGACAGCACGAAAAGATCCAGGAATTCCTGGATCAGGTGCTGGTTTCCGCCAGGCGCCAGGTTCTGATCGAAGCCACGATCGTCGAGGTTCAGCTCAGCAACCAGTATCAGCAAGGTATCGACTGGGCGTTTCTCGGGCGCGGCGCACCGTCCGGATTCCGCTTTTTTCAAGGCGCGTCAGGCCAGGCGACGGCAACACCGAACGCCTCGATCCTCACGACCAATTACAACACCAACACGATCAACGCAACGATCAAATTGCTCGAGTCGTTTGGCACCACGCGCGTGCTCTCGAGCCCGCGCCTGAGCGTGCTCAACAACCAGACCGCTATTCTCAAGGTGGTCGAGAATCTTGTCTATTTCACGATCACGTCGAATACGAATCAGACGGCCAACACTTCATCGACAACCTTCACGTCGACGCCGCATGTGGTGCCCGTAGGGTTTGTCATGAACATTACGCCGCAGATCAGCGACACGGAGAATATAACGCTCAATTTGAAGCCGACGATCTCGCGTATCGCGGCGTTTATTGAAGATCCGAACCCGGTTCTGCGCAATCCATGCCTTGCAGCGGGCGGGGTTGGCCTTGGCGCCGGAAACTGCAATATTCCGGCGATCATCAGTCGAATCCCGCAGGTACAAACGCGAGAAATGGAGTCGTTGATCCGCGTCACCAATGGGCAGATCGCCGTCATGGGCGGGTTGATCCAGGATCAAGTCGTCAACAACGAAGACAGTATCCCGGCCGTCAATCGGATTCCGATTTTCGGCAACATATTCGGCAACCACACGAAGCAGAATTCGAAGACCGAGCTCGTGGTCTTCTTGCGGCCGTTGGTTGTCAAGGATCCGAGCCTCGAAGCAGACTACCGCGGATATCGGGTGTTGCTGCCGGGCGACAATTTCTTGTCGCAGCCCAATCCCGGCAAAGGGACAAATTGAAGAGAATCGGAGGTCTTCGTGAGCCTGCTTCTTGATGCACTGAAGAAGGCGGAGTTAGCCAAACAGCAGCAGGCGGCGCAGCAAGGCGGTCGTGGCGACGACACCACGCTGCCGATCGGCTCGAGCGGCACGCGCACGACCGACAATCTCCAGGACGCTCCGTCGCTCGAGCCGTTGATGACGCGGGACCGTTTGCCCGATATCGACGCGCCCCTTGAGATGATCGCGGATCAACTACCCTCCGGCGACCCAACCCGAAGCAGCACGCTCGACTTCGCATTGACGGACACGACAATGCCGGGTCGACCTGGAGCGTCCACGCGCGGGCGTGCATCACCGCCTTCGCAAGCGTCGGGGACGAGCACCGCAAATCGTGCAGAGGCCGCCAGTCCCCAGGGCTCTGCATCAACCACCCGGTCATGGACGGCAGACGTATCCGAGGATCGGGATTCCGCCCGGCGCCTGCTTTCCGGCAAGGGTGGTGACTTCAGCCCCCGGCGTCCTTTCTACGTTGCGCTCGGGATCCTGGTCGGCGTGGCGGTGGGCGCGGTGACTTACTTCTGGTGGGAACTCCAGCCGAGAACCAATTTCGCTTCGTCTTCTTCGAGTCCGCCTAGAGCCCAAACGCCGCCGCAGGCACGCCCACTAACGCCCGCGCCTTCACCACCTACCGTCGCACAAGCACCCGCCTCGGCCGGAACACCCGTCGCACCGATATCGAGCGGCACTGCGGCCCCCGCCGCGCAGGCGACGCCAATACCGGCCATCGAAACCCCCATTGCGCGGCTCGATCCCCCGCCATCGATACCCACCAGTCCCGATCGGCGTCAGGATTCAGGTCCCGCCGCCTCAGCCTCCCCACTTTCCGCCCCGCGAGCGGCCGATAGCGCAAGAGTGCCAACCCCGCCAAGCGGCATCCCTCAAACGGCACGATCCGGCGCGGTGGAACGACCGGTTCGTAGCGTCAGCGCGGGCGACCCGATTCGCGCCCAGACCACCCAGCGTGTTCCGGCACCCCGAGCCGGCACGACAGTACCAACCGGAACACTTGGCCAGGACGTGGCCTCGCCCATTGCGATCACCCGGGCTGCGCCAAAACTAGATCCGACCCTTGATGAAGCTTATATCGCCTTTCAGCGCGGCGATATTGACGCGGCGCGACAGTTGTACATGCGGGTCGTGCAGTCCGACCCGACCAACCGCGACGCGCAGCTTGGTTTGGCTGCGGTTGACTTGCGCACTCAGAGCCTGAGCAGTGCAGAGTCGCGATACATAAAACTCCTCGAACTCGATCCGCGCGATTCCCATGCTTTGGCTGGCCTCGCCGCCATTCGCGGCGCCGGGGATCCGGTTCAGGCCGAAAGTCGAATCAAGACGCTGCTCACCCAGCAGCCCGACTCCGCCATGCTGCACTTCGTTCTGGGTAATCAATACGCCTCGCAGTCTCGGTGGAACGAAGCACAGCAGGCTTATTTCCGAGCATTCTCCGGCGATCCGGAGAATGCCGATTTCGCGTTCAATCTCGCGGTCAGTCTCGATCAAATTCGCCAGGATAAGTTTGCGCTCGAATACTACGAGCGCGCTCTGCGGCTATCGAACGGGCGGCAGGTCGCGTTCGACCGCACCCGAACGGCAACCCGCGTCAAGGAATTGCAGCGGTAGCAGTCGCTGCGGCGAGCAAACCATGAATTCCCCGGTTGCACAGCAGGCAAAGCGCCATCTCGGCCAGATCCTCATTTCACAGGGGATCCTGAGCGAGGATCAATTACGCATCGCCTTGCTCGAGCAGATGAAGTCGAGACAGCCGCTCGGCAAGCTGCTTGTTCAGTTGGGATTCGTCTCCGAGGCGACGCTCCGCGACGCGTTGTCCGAAAAGCTCGGACTGGTTTCCGTCGACCTGACGCAGATCATCGTCGATTCAGGCGCGCTCCGGCTCGTTCCGCGCGATTTCGCCCGGCGCCACAACATCTTTCCGGTCGCGCTGGATCGTGATCGCCGCCGATTGATCATCGCGGTATCCGATACGAACAACATCGTTGCGATCGACCAGGTCCGAGCGCAATTGCGTGGTGAGTTCGACCTCGAAGTGCGGCTTTCCGGTGAATCGGAAATCGCCCGGGCGATCGAACATTTCTACGGGCACGAGCTGTCGATCGACGGCATTCTCCATGAAATTGAAACCGGGGAAATCGACTATCAAAGTCTGCAGTCCTCGGGCGACGAATACAGCCAGCCGGTGGTCCGGCTCATCTCCGCGCTGCTTGCCGATGCGGTCGAGCGTTCCGCCTCGGACATCCACTTCGAGCCCGAACAGAACTTCCTCCGGATCCGCTACCGGATCGATGGGGTGCTAAGGCAAATCCGCTCCCTTCACAAGACCTACTGGCCGGCGATGGGCGTGCGCATCAAGGTCATGTCGAAGATGAACATCGCGGAAACGCGCGCTCCGCAGGACGGCCGGATCTCGCTATCGCTGACCGGCAGGCAAGTGGATTTCCGGGTTGCCTCGCAGGTGACCACGCACGGCGAGAACATCGTCCTCAGGATTCTCGATCGGCAAAAAGGCATCGTCCCCCTCGATGGCCTGGGTTTGCAGGCCGAGCAGCTCGGTCTGCTCAAGAAAATGATCGCGCGCCCGGAAGGCATGATCCTCGTCACCGGTCCGACCGGCAGCGGCAAGACGACCACGCTTTATTCGGTGCTCAATCACATCAACCATGACGGGGTCAACATCATGACCCTGGAAGACCCGGTCGAATATCCGATGGCGTTGATCCGGCAAACGTCGATCAACGAGGCGGCCAAGCTGGATTTTGCGAATGGCATTCGGTCGTTGATGCGACAAGATCCCGATGTCATTCTGGTCGGCGAGATCCGCGACGAGGACACCGCGCAAATGGCCTTGCGCGCCGCGATGACGGGCCATCAGGTCTATTCGACCCTCCACTCGAACAGTGCAATCGGTGCCGTGCCCCGCCTTTGGGACAACGGGATCAAACGGGAATTGATGGCCGGCAACATCATCGGCATCGTTGCCCAACGGTTGATTCGCAAGCTGTGCCGCCACTGCCGCGTTCCTTACCAAGCGACCGCCCAGGACTGCGCGGTGCTAGGCGTCTCGCCAGATAAGCCGCCCGTCATCTACCGGTCTATGGGATGTGACCACTGCGAATATCAGGGCTACCGCGGCCGATTTGCGATCATGGAGATCCTGAAAATCGATGGCGATCTCGATGAAATGATCGCCGGCACCGCGACCACGCGCGAGATCCTGAAGGTCGCAATCGCTCGCGGGTTCCGTACGTTGGCCGATGATGGCGTGCGGCGCGTTATCGATGGCTCATCGTCGCTTGACGAGCTGTTCCGGGTTGTCGACATGACCGACCGAGTTTCGTAGCGAGGCGCGCCGGCCATGCCCCGCAATCTCCACGAACCGAAGCGATAGCGCACGATGGCACTCTTTTCATACAAGGCGGTCGACACCATCGGCAAATCGTTGGTGGGGCAGATGGAGGCCATCAACATCGTCGATCTCGAGCTTCGCCTGAAGAGAATGGGGCTCGATCTCATCGTCGGCGGCCACGCAAGACGCGCAATGGCGCTCTCCGGCGCGAAGATCAAGCGCCCCGACCTGATCAATTTCTGTTTCCATCTCGAACAAATGACCCGGTCGGGGGTGCTGCTTACCGATGGGTTGTCCGATCTTCGCGACAGCCTCGAGAATCCGCGCTTCAAAGAGGTGATATCGAGTGTTCTCGAAGGCATCCAGGGCGGTCAAAGCCTTTCGCAATCGCTGTCGCAGTATCCAACGGTGTTCGATTCGGTCTTTCGCGCGCTGATCAAGGCGGGTGAAGACACCGGGCGCCTGCCGGAAATTTTCAAGAACATCGGCGACAAGCTGCGCTGGGAAGACGAGTTGGCCGCGCAAACGAAGCGCGCGCTCATGTACCCGACCATCGTCGGGGTACTCGTCGTGCTGGTGATTTTCTTCCTGATGATCTACCTCGTGCCGCAGATGATGAGCTTCATCAAGAGCATGGGCCAGACGATCCCGTTCCATACGAAGCTGCTCATTGCGGTTTCGGATTTTTTCCTGAATTTCTGGTATCTGATTGTCCTCGTGCCGGTTGGCGCCGCAACCACGATCAGCTACCTGGTCAGAACGAATCCCGCCATGCGATACCGCTGGGATGCGTTCGTTTTGCGCATGCCCTACATCGGCAACGTACTTCGCAAGATCATCCTCTCGCGATTCGCGAGCGTTTTCGGATTGCTCTACTCGTCCGGCATCACGATTCTCGATGCAATTCGATCCTCCGAGGAAACCGCCGGGAACCGCGTGATCGAGGAAGGCCTGCGCCAGGCCGGTCAGCTCATTGCCGAGGGCAAGACCGTGACGGCGGCCTTCCAGGAAGTCGACATGTTTCCCGCGCTCGTGATTCGCATGCTCCGCGTGGGGGAAAACACGGGCAATCTCGATGTCGCGCTCATGAACGTGAGCTACTTCTACAATCGTGAGGTGAAAGAGGGCATTGCCCGGCTCCAGGTAATGATCGAGCCGGCCATGACCTTGGTGCTGGGTGTGATGCTGGGTTGGGTAATGCTTTCCGTACTCGGCCCGATCTATGACACGATTTCCAAGCTGAAGATCTAGCGAGAAGACCATGGCGGAGCGCCGGCTAATTTATCTCACATCGTGGCGCGCCACGGTGTACGCCGCGCGCCGTGGCGCATTGACAATCGGGCCGTCCTTCACGAATGACGAAGAGGGCTACCAACAGTTCACGGTCTTCCTCAATGATCTGTCCAGGAGTACCTTGCTCTACGTCCTGGCGGACGTAGTCGAAGAAGACTTCCATATCGATCTCATTCCTTCGGTACGGGGCGGGGATCGCAAACAGCTTATCGACCGCCGGTTGGCGCAACGCTACCGGGACACCAGTCTCTCACTGTCGATCTCGCTCGGAACGGAGAAAACGCAGCGGCGCGACGAGCGCATTCTCCTGAGCTCGTTCACCAATACGCAGTTGTTCCAGCCGTGGCTCAGCGTACTGCGCAACAGCGATCTGCCGATCGTTGGCATCTACTCCGTTGCGCTTCTTGCCGCGGTTCTGGCCAAACGACTGGGTTACGGCGTGAAAGCGCCGTGCCTCACCGTCAGCTTGCAGCCGGCCGGACTCAGGCAGTCTCTGATCGATGGCGGCAAGGTTCGCTTCAGCCGGTTAGGGCCGCTTGAACCAGCGGATGCCGAGCAGCCAACCCGTGTTGCCGCCGCATTCGCGGGCGAGACACTCCGCATTCATCAGTACCTGATGGCCGTTCGAACCGTCGCGCGCGAAGGCCCACCGTTGGACGTGCTGCTGATCGCGCCGTCTGGTCGGCGTCAGCTTCTCGAAGCTGCAGCATCCGATTCGCCGCAGTTGCAGTATCAGGTCATGGACGTAAGCGACGCCGCGCAACGCATCGGGCTCAAAGACCTCCCTGCCGATGCGGGCGCCGAAGCACTTTTTCTTTATTTGCTTGCGACGCAAGCGCCTGCGCAACAATACGCCGGGGAGCGTCTCAGACATCAATACCGAACCTGGCAGGGCAAAGTGGCGCTCCTTGCAGGGGCCGGCGCGCTGGGCGCGTTCTGCGCACTCTTCTCGGCCGTGCAGTGGTTCAACGTCCTCGATGGCCGCTCGAGGATCGCCGAAGAGCTGCAGCGCGCGCGCGCGGTATCCGAAGACTATTCGCGTGTGACGCGAAGCTTTCCGAACATTCCAACGACGCGCGACAATCTGAAACTCACCGTCGAGCAGTTCGAGACGCTGGAGAAGCAGGTCCGCCCCCCCGAGGCGATGCTCATCGACTTGGCGACCGCGCTCAATACGTCGCCTCAGTTGGAACTGGAGAGCCTGCGATGGGAGTTGGGTGTGAGCGTTCGCAATCCGCGGGCGGATGCAAAGAAATCGGCGGCCAAGGCCGACCCGAAGCAGGCCGGCGGAGAGGGGCGATACGACGTAGTCGATGTGACCGGAAAGATCCGCAACGTCGCTTCATCGGATTACCGCGCGCTCACCAGAGCGGTCGATGAACTGGTCGAGAAAATCAAACGTCAGCCCGGGGTTGTCGTGCTCACAGTCAAGTTGCCGTTCGATCTCGGCTCCGAGACGACCCTGACCGGCGACATTTCGGAAAAGCAGGAACGGGAAGTCCCCTCGTTCCAGGTCACCTTCGGCAAACGCTCGGGCGCATCATGAATCGCGAAACCCTGCGCGCGTTGGCATTTCCGGCCCTGATGGCGCTTATCCTCGTTGGCGCAGGCATCGCGCTGTTGACGCTGATTGATGGCATTCGCAGAGAGACCATCGGCGAGCTTGAGCGGGTACGAAGCGAGCGGATGGCCATGCAAACCAAGCTCCTTCAGGCAACCGACGAAGAGCAGCTTATTCGCAAGCGCCTGGTGGGCTACCAACAGTTGCTGAAGCGCGGCGTAATCGGCGACGAGCGACGGTTGGACTGGGTGGACGAGATCAAGCGGATTCGGGACGACCGCAAGCTCTTCGATCTCAAGTACACCATCGATCCCCGCCGTCCGGTCGACTACCCCGGCTTCCGCAATACAGGCGATGTCGAGTTTGGGGTGAGCCGCCTGCGTCTTGAGGTCATGGTGCTCCACGAGGGCGATCTCATCGACACGCTTGCTGACATCAAGCGCCGACTCGCCCCACACGTCGTGGTTCGGTCTTGCAAGTTGGACCGTGTCTCGGGGCGCGGCGGCCTCGGAACCATTGCCGCTGTGGGGCCACAGCTTCGCGCCGAATGCAATATCGACCTGATCACCATTCGCGATCGAGGGGTCGGACCAACATGAGCGAGATCATGAATCGTCGGCGCTCGGCTCGAACCATTCCTTGGAATCTTCGTACTGCGAGTCGCGTTGTGGCGCTCGCGATCGTATGGAGTGCCGGTGCCGGAATCTCTCACGATTTGCGCGCTGCCGATCTCGGCAGGCTCTTCTTCGATCCGCAACAGCGCGCCGAACTCGACCGCTTGCGTCTGCAACCGCCCAAGGCGCCGCCGCGGCCACGCCAGATCGTGGAGACACCCATCGTTGCACCGCAGCCACCGAAGGACGTGACCTTGAACGGCTATGTCACCCGGTCCGGTGGACGCTCGACGGTTTGGATCAACGATCAGCCAACCAACACCGGCCAAGCATCGGTGACATCGGCACCAATGCCGGTTCCGTTTGGAGATGCGGGTAGGCGCGTCGAGCTTAAAGTCGGACAATCGTTCGGTGAAGGCGCGGGTACGCGCGATCCGCTTCTTGGCGGAAAAATTCAAGTCAATCGATAAGACGTAGTGGCAAGATTAAGCAACAATTCCCCTCATTCTCGAATGGCACTTACTTAGCGAGATTGACCGTTCGCCCTGAGCCTGTCGAAGGGTGAATGCCGGAGAATTCGTGAGCGGACTACGGCACGCCGTCGACAAGCCTGCGTTACCCTTCGACAGGCTCAGGGCGA
>JBJXGX010000224.1:0-4307 GCA_046160305.1 Burkholderiales bacterium | reverse complement strand
GAACGGCGGAATTCGCCGTCAGTGATGGCCTGCAAGCCGATCTCTTCCTGTCGCTTGATGACGCGCGCGATCTCGCGATCCTCGATCGCCTTCAATTCAGCCTGCGAGATTTGGCCTTTGGCGAGTTGTTCCCGCGCAACTTTGATCGCAGCAGGCCTGAGGAGACTGCCGACATGGTCGGCGCGAAACGGCGGGTTCGTTCGGAGCATGTTGAGCACTCACAATATTGCCCACGCATGGGCGGGTTGAGAACTTGGTCGGGCGGCTCTTCTGGACGGGGATTTTCCGCGCGTCTTGCAACGATACCTTGGAAGCAATTGAGTTCGACGATGACCCGGATTATCGGCTACTCGATAGTTTTTCGTGATGACGCATGGTTCCGCGGCTGGCGTGGGCGGCGCGCGTTCCGGTTCGATCGCACGCGAAGAGGATGGTGTGGCCCCGGTGCGGGAGCCAGTGAATACCGAGCTTCGATCCGGGATTCTGCCTAAGTAAATGCCATTCGACTCCCTGATTTCCAACTTGCTTGCGGTGACCTTGCCCCCGAGCTCGCACCGACCCTTTCGGCTTGGTCGGTGGCGCGAAGGGCCGCATAGGTCGCGACGTAACGCAAAGTCGGTGGAATGCCACGACCGGCTTTCCGCCGCAGCCACTGTCATGCCCGAAAGGGCTAGCCCTTTCGGGCAATGCTCCGGCTAGGACTTTAGGGCTACTCTGAACTGTGATAGCTGGTCATCTCCGCTCGACCGACGTTCGATTTCGTAACCGTCGCCTAACAGGGAGCGCTCCATGAACGAATCGCGACGCAGCATGTTGCGCGGCACGATTGGTGTCTCAGCCATGAGCGCAGTACCCTTCGCGTTCGGACTGTCCCGCGCCCTCGCCGCTCCGCCGGACCGAACAGTGCGCGTAGGCGTGCTCTTCTCCGGGAGCCCGGTCCGCTGGGAGCTGATCGATCGTGCTCTTATCGACGGACTGCGCGAGCACGGCTACGCCGAGGGGCGCAACGTCGTGCTCACACGCCGCGCGGGCACGTATCCCGACGATCGCATGGAGAGCTACGCGAAAGAGTTCGCGGGCATGAAACTCGATGCGATCTACACCAGTTGCGGCTGGACCGCGGCGGCAGCGAGCAAAGCTACTTCAATCACGCCGATCATCTTCGGCAAGGTGTCTGATCCGGTCGGTCGCGGCTTGGTGAAGAGCCTGGCGAAGCCCGGCACCAACCTCACCGGCCGGACGGGCCGCGTGCCGCAGCTCGCCCCGAAGATGTTGGAGTTGCTCCGTGAAACTCTGCCCGATGTAAAGCATGTGGGCGTGCTGATGGATGGGCGCAGCAAAGCCAACCAAGCGCGTTATGTCGAGGCCGAAGCAGCAGCAAGCGCGATGAATCTCAAGCTCACTGCGATCGACTGGCATCGCATCAAGAACGTCGAGGCGGCGATTGTGACGCTTCGAGCCGCAGAAGTGTCCGCGCTCTTAACGCTCCCGGACGACGATCTCGTCGCCGAGTTCCTCGATCAGCTGCACGCGGCGACCGTTCTGTTACGACTGCCGATCATCTATCCCAGCCGTGACCTGGTGGAGTCGGGTGGCTTCATGAGTTACGGACCGGATTCGTACGACATCTATCGGCGCTCCGTCGTCCATCTCGATCGCGTCCTCAACGGTGCGAATCCCGCTGAGTTGCCGATCGAGCAGCCCACCTCGCTCGATCTCGCGATCAATCTCAAGCGCGCCAATGCACTGGGCATCACCATTCCCCGCTCGGCGTTGATGCGCGCAGACTATATCGTGAAGTAGCTCAACACGGACAACAACAAGGAGATCGAGATGTCCCTGTCACGCCGCCGCATCCTGCTCGCCGCAGTCGCCGCCGCTACTGCGCCACTCGCCGCGCGAGTATCGAATGTGTTCGCCGCGCCACCCAAAGGCCGCACATTTCGCATCGGCATTCTGACCTCGGGTATTCCGATCCGCTGGGATCTCGTCGAGGGCGCAACCGTGCGTGGACTGCGCGATCTCGGTTACATCGAAGGCAAAAACACTGTCCTCACGATGCGTAGGGCGACTTGGCCGGATCCGCGCATGGAAACGTTCGCGCAGGAGCTCGTCGACAGCAACGTCGACATCATCATTACCAGCTGTGGTTGGTCTACCGGATCGGCGCTGAAAGCAACCAAGACGATTCCGATCATCATGGGTGCCATGCATGATCCGATCGGTCGTGGTTTCATCAAGAGCCTCGCGCGCCCGGGCACCAACGTGACCGGGTCGACCGGCTACATCCCCGACCTTGGACCGAAGATGATGGAATACATCCGCATTGCCGTGCCCCAAGCAAAAGTGATTGGCATGCTGTCGAACTTGAGCAATCCGACCCACGCCGAGCGCTCGACGCAGATCCAGGCGGCCGCCCGCGCGATGGATATGTCGATGGTCGAGATCGCGCTGCAGCGCACCTCTACCCAAGAGTCGCTCACGGCAGCGTTACGCAGCCAAGGTGTTCAAGCAATGATGGTGATGCCGGACGACGATTTCTACTACGAGTATCTCGATCGCATCTTCCCGATCAGTGAAGCGATGCGGCTCCCCACGTTCTTCACCAAGCGCGATCTCGTCGATCTTGGCGCAACGTTCGCGTACGGCGTCGACCCGGAGACGATCTTCCGCCGCAGTGCGTACTACGTCGACAAAGTGCTGAACGGTGCGGATCCTGCGGAGTTGCCCGTCGAGCAGCCGACCAAGCTCGAGTTCGCGATCAATGTGAAGAAGGCGAGTGCGATGGGGTTCGAGATTCCGCGCGCGGCTTTGATGCGGGCGGACTACTTGATGAAGTAGTTCGACACACCGGTATCGATAACGAGGAGATCAAAATGTCCCAGTCACGTCGCCGCATTCTGCTTGCTGCGGTTGCTGCTTCGGCTGCGCCGTTGGTGGCACGTGTATCGAGCGTGCTCGCCGCGCCGCCGGGCGATCGCACGATCCGCATCGGCAAGCTCACCTCGGGCGAGCCGCCGCGGTGGAAGATGATCAACGACTCCTTCCGCGACGCACTACGCGAGCTCGGCTACGTCGAGGGAAGGAACTTCGTGCTCGTCGAGCGTACCGCGCGGTATCCCGATCCGCGCATGGCGGACTACGCAAACGAGATGGCGCAGGCTAACTTCGACGTCATTGTGACGAGCTGCATGTGGACGACTGAGCTCGCGATGAAGGCCACTTCCACGATCCCGATCGTCATCGGCGGCGTGCACGATCCGCTTGGCAAAGGTTTCGTCAAGAACATCGCGCGCCCCACGGGCAACGTCACCGGCTACTCGGCCAACTTCCCAAGCATCGGCCCCAAGATGCTCGAGTTTCTCGTGGCGGCGTTGCCCGAAGCGAAAACGATCGGCGTCCTCGCAAATCCAAAGGGACCCTACTACGACGACCGGCAGGGCGAGATGCTTGCGGCCGGACGTGCGATGAAGCTCCACGTCGTCCCGATCGATATGCATCGCCTGACGAACCGGGAGGTGACGCAAGCGCTGTTCCGCGAGCTGCGCCTGCAAGCCCTGACCTTCGTGCCCGACGACGACCTGTACTTCTCGTACCTCGATCGCATCGTTCCGGTGAGCGAGGAGATGCGCATCCCAACGCTCTACCCGAAGCGCGATTTCGTCGATCTGGGCGGCTTCATGAGCTACGGGCCGGACTACGTCGACATCATGAAGCAGACCGCACGGTATGTTGATCGGCTCTTGAACGGCGCGAAGCCCGGTGATCTGCCGGTGGAGCAACCGGTCAAGCTCGAGTTCGCGATCAACATGAAGAAGGTGCAGGCGCTCGGGTACACCATTCCGCGCGCGGCATTGATGCGGGCGGACTACCTACTGAGGTAGTGCCGATCGCAGTCAGATAGAACAAGTATGAAAATGTCCATCGCTCGGCGTCGAATCGCTATCGGTGCATTCGTGTTGACTGGGCTTCCACTCGCGACGATTTCCAAGACTGCCCTGCCCTCGCCGCGCCGCCCGGCCGGTGCGAGTTGGGCGAGCGAATGCGAGTAGGAACTTCAAAAATGGAGAGCAACAGGGGCCAGAGCGGAATGGCACTTACTTAACCTGTCTGGCCTCAAGCCTCCGTTCGCCCTGAGCCTGTCGAAGGGTAACGCAGGCCTGTCGACGGGGCGCGAATGTCCGTAGACCGATTCTCCGGCATTCACCCTTCGACAGGCTCAGGGCAAACGGTACGGCTCATTCCACGTCGTGGCCGGCGCGAACCAGATGAAGAATGGACCAAGCAGGAGGGGACATCCTTCGTTG
>JBJXGX010000223.1:0-20764 GCA_046160305.1 Burkholderiales bacterium | reverse complement strand
CATTCGCGTCGATGACTTTTCGAAAATCCCGGCCCGGCTCGATGCCGGCCACGTCCATGAATACCAGTTCCTTGCCGAATTGCGAAGCAAGATCCTCGAACAATCGACCCGCTTGACCTTCGGCGTCTTGCCGCCGATAGCTGATGAATATCGCGCTCATTCCGCCCTCCAGTTGAACTCGTTTGAACCGCTCATTCACCCCGGCGAAGGATATGCCAAATTTTCCTGACCACCGGACGAAATCGCTATGCGTGGTTCGAGGCGTGGCGGGCAAGAGAATCACCACGATCGAAGCGGTCGGAACAACACCTACCGGACGCGCGATTCAAGCCGCCTGGATCAAGCATGACGTTCCTCAGTGCGGCTACTGCCAATCCGGGCAGATCATGAGCGCAACGGCACTGCTCGCCGAGAACAAGCGGCCCAGTGACGCGGACATCGATACCTCGATGGCCGGCAACGTCTGCCGCTGCGGCACCTACAACCAGATCAAGGCGGCCATCAAAGACGCAGCCGTCATGACGAAGGGGGCCTGATCATGCGCACAACAGCAATGAATACTTCGCGCCGCAATTTCCTCAAAGCCTCCACCGCAACGGGTGGCGGGCTCTTGATCGGTTTCACCTTGCCCTCCGTCAGTCGCCTCGCGCAAGCGGCCGACGCCCCAGCGCAACTGAACGCGTTCCTCCGGATTGCGTCGAACAACGAGATCACGGTCATCTGCGGCTTGTCCGAAATGGGACAAGGTGTGCACACCGCAATTCCAATGCTTATCGCCGAGGAACTCGATGCGGATTGGTCCAAGGTGCGGGTGCAACAGGCACCGGTGGATCAGGCGTTCAACAATCCGATATTTAACATGCAAGCGACCGGCGGTTCGACGGCGGTGCGCGGCCTTTGGGAACCGATGCGCAAGGCGGGCGCCACCGCTCGCGCAATGCTGGTCGCAGCAGCAGCCGAAAAGTGGAAGGTCAATGCGGCCGACTGTCGAACGGAGCGCAGCATGGCCTTCCACAAAGGCGGTAACAAGGCGAGCTATGGCGAGCTAGCCGCAAGCGCGGCGAAGATGACACCACCCAAGGACGTCCCAACGAAGAATCCGGCCAACTTCAAGATCCTGGGCAAGAGCGGCATCAAGCGTTTAGACACCCCGGCGAAAGTGAACGGTTCGGCCAAGTATGGCATCGACGTCTATCTGCCCGGCATGGTCACCGCCGTCGTCGCACGCGCTCCGGTGCTCGGGGCGAAAGTCGCATCGGTCGACGATACTAAAGCCAAAGCCGTCAAAGGCGTGCAGCAAGTCGTGCAGATTCCGAACGGCGTTGCGGTGATTGCCGACGGTTACTGGCCTGCCAAACTCGGGCGTGATGCGCTCGAGATCAAATGGGACGCGGGGCTGAATGCCAACCTCTCATCCGAGGGCATCACGAAGATGCTGCATGACGCTGCGGTCGCCGGCGGCAAGACGGGTCGCAATGTCGGCGATGTCAAAGCAGTCGCCGGTGCGAAGATGATCGAAAGTGAATATGAAGCACCCTACATTTCGCATTCGTGCATGGAGCCGCTGAACTGCACGGCGTCGGTGAAAGACGGGAGCGTCGAAATCTGGGCCGGCACGCAGTCCCAGGGGCCGTTGCGGGGCATCCTCTCGCAGGTGTCGAGCGTCGCGCCCGGTAACGTGAAGATCAACACGATGTATCTCGGTGGCGGATTCGGCCGGCGCTTTGCGCCCGACGCAGTGATCGATGCCACCGTGCTATCCAAGATGATCGGCAAGCCGGTGAAGCTCGTGTACAGCCTTGAGGACGATACGTGCGCCTACTTCTATCGTCCGCCATCGGTGACGCGCTTCGCGGGCGGGCTCGATGCGAGCGGAAAACTCGTGGCATTCAATGCAGTGGTCGCCTCGCCATCGATCATGCAGGGGTCCGGTTTCATGAAGCTGCCGGAGAACGGGGTCGATCACTTCGCAGTCGAAGGCATCGAGGATTTCCCGTATGACGTGCCGAACATCCACGTCGAATACGCGCAGAAGGAACCGGGCGCCCAGGTGTGGTTCTGGCGATCGGTGGGGCACTCGCAGAACAGCTTCTTCATGGAGAGCTTCATCGACGAGCTCGCGCAGGCCGCCGGCAAGGACCCGTTCGTGTTTCGCCGCGTCATGCTCGACAAGCAACCACGCTACAAGGGTGTGGTCGAGTTGGTGGCCGAGAAGGCGGAATGGGGCAAGCCGCTGCCGGCCGGGATGCATCGTTGCATTGCGGTTGTCTTCTCGTTCGGAAGCTGGTGCGCGCAAGTCGCTGAAGTCTCGATGCAGCCGGACGGTAAGCCCAAGGTGCATCGCGTCGTGGCAGCGATCGACTGCGGAATGACGGTCAACCCGGATATCGTCAAGCGCCAGGTCGAAAGCTCGATCGTGTACGGCCTCACCGCGGCCTTCTACGGCAGGCTCACGTTCAAGAACGGCAGCATCGAACAGTCGAACTTTCACGACTACCAAATGCTGCGGATGCCGGAGATGCCTCAGGTCGACGTCCACATCGTACCGAGCACCGAGAAGCCAGGAGGGGTCGGCGAGCCTGGCTTGCCTCCTGTTGCGCCGGCGGTCGCAAACGCGGTCTTCGCCGCAACCGGCAAGCGCATCCGCAAGCTTCCGATGATCGGGTAACCATGAACCGCAGCGGTCTGCAACGACGGGCGTTGCTCGCCATGACCGCTGCGCTCGCGACCGGCCGACACGCCTTCGGGCAAGGCTGGCGACCGCAAGTCGGGGTCGATGCGCGCGTCGGATATACCGCCGAGGGTGTTCTCGCGACCATTCTCGGCGGTGCCTCCATGCAGGAGGGCCGGGTGAAGCTCGATTTGCCTGCCCGCGCCGAGACCGGCCATTCGGTGCCGATGACCGTGCAGGTCGGCAGTCCGATGACCGTGCAGGTCGACAGTCCGATGACCGACGCCGATCACGTCAAGCGGATCGATCTCGTGTCGGAAAAGAACCCGGTACCCCACATGGGGACGTTCTTCCTCGGCCCTGATGCGGGACGCGCCGAAATCAGCGCGCGCGTGCGGCTGAACGGCACGCAGCGCATCACCGCAATCGCTCAATTATCCGATGGCAGCTTCTGGTACGACACCGCCGATATCGTCGTCCACGAGGCCGCGTGCCACGACGGCACGTGACGTCAATGATCGCGCGCATACAACTGCCGCCCACTGCGAAGCGCGGCGAAATCATCGAAATCCGGATCATCATTCGGCACCCGATTGAGACTGGGTTTCGCTACGACTCCCTTGGGCGTCGCACGCCGCACAACGCGATTCGATCGCTAGTGTGCCGCTACGGCAGAAAAGAAATTTTTCGCGCCGCAATCAGCACAGGCATCGCTGCCAATCCGTATCTCCGTTTCTTCACTCGCGCGAAAGAATCGGGGGATTTCGAATTCGACTGGGTCGATGATCTCGACGTGCGTGGCAGTGCAGTCGCGACGTTACGTGTTGTCGACTGAATCTTCGCCGCCGGCCGGGCGATCGATGCCGCCACGCCGGCGTTCGACCCGCGGTAATCGTCGCAACGACTACTTCGCGCCAAGACCCATCTGCTTCCCGACTTCGGTGTAGACCTTCACTCGTTCCTTCATGAACGCATCCATCTTGTCCACGGCTACATTCACCAACTCGAAACCTCTCTTGGCCGCAAACTCCTTCATTTCGGCGTCGGCGCTGAGCGTGGTCCAAAGATCCGACACGCGTTTACGTACCTCGGGCGGCGTGGACTTCGCGCCGCTGATGCCACGGTATGCGCCGTCGACCCAATCACTGGATGATCGTTTCAATCGCCGGGCATATACGCTTGGGCACGACCTGCTGATGGCGCGCCGCAATGTCCGACTCCCCGCCTGGCGGAAAGGCCTGCCAGAAGATTCTTTTCGGGGCAGGGCTGTGCGAGCGCACAGGCGCTCAATGCAAAGATCGCCAAGAAGATGCGATTCATCAATGGTTCTCCGATTCTTTGTAAAGCTGTCCGGGGTCAGGCGACGTTGCGCGCTTTCAAATGCGCCCGGACGCGCTCGCACACCGCTGCCGTCACCTGCTCGGTCGTCGCGGACCCACCCAGGTCGCGGGTGTGCAGGGACCGGTTTGCCGTGACGTTCTCGATGGCCTGCATCACTATCTTGGCCGCCGCTGCCTCGCCAAGATGCTCCAACATCATCACCACCGACCAGAACGTGCCGATCGGATTGGCCAGGCCTTTGCCCATGATGTCGAAAGCCGAGCCGTGGATCGGCTCGAACATGGAAGGATAGCGGCGCTCCGGATCGATATTGCCCGTCGGCGCAATGCCAAGGCTGCCCGCAAGCGCGGCGGCCAGATCGCTCAAGATGTCGGCATGCAGGTTGGTGGCGACGATGGTGTCGAGCGAGGCGGGCCGATTGACCATCCGAACGGTTGCCGCATCGACCAGTTCCTTGTCCCACGAGACATCGGGGAATTCGCCTGCGATCTGCCGCGCGATCTCGTCCCACATCACCATTGCGTGGCGTTGCGCGTTGGACTTGGTGATCACGGTCAGCAACTTGCGCGGACGCGATTGCGCGAGCCTGAACGCGTACCGGAGGATGCGCTCGACACCAACGCGGGTCATGATCGTCACGTCGGTGGCCACCTCGATCGGATGGCCCTGGTGGGCCCGACCGCCCATGCCCGCATACTCACCCTCGGAGTTCTCACGCACGATGACCCAGTCAAGATCCTTCGTGCCGCAACGTTTCAACGGCGCATCGATGCCGGGAAGAATGCGCGTCGGACGCACATTGGCATACTGGTCGAACCCCTGGCAGATCTTGAGACGCAAGCCCCAGAGCGTAATGTGATCGGGGATGTGTGGATCACCCGCCGAGCCGAAGAGAATCGCGTCTTTCTTGCGCAACGCGTTGAGACCGTCGTCGGGCATCATCACCCCGTGCGCACGATAGTAGTCGCCACCCCAATCGAAGGCCTCGAATTCGAACTTGAACTTGCTTGTCGCGCCGGCCAGGGTTGCAAGCAGTTGCTGGCCGGCGGGCACGACTTCCTTGCCGATGCCGTCGCCGGGGATCGTCGCGATGCGATAGGTTTTCATGTTGGGTGATCGATGCAGGTGGGATGAGCGCGGAGACTCCGCACTGTACAGCCACTTGGAAACCGAGCAACTGCGTTCGCAGGTATTGCGCATGCTGGCCGGCGACGCGCGGAATATGCTGCAGTCCTAGGAGCGCCGGGCCAGGTGCGATCGAGAGGATCAGCGCGGTGGCAGCGATCGCCCCCGCGCCGTATTGCAATGCTCCGCGCAACGCTCCGATCACTTCTTCGCGCTGACCGGGCTGCCCTTGTGGCTGACGCGATAGACGATGCCGTTATGGTCGTCCGATTCAAGCAGCGACCCATCGCAGCGGATCCCGTCGGGCGCCACATGCGCGCCAAGCTTGACCACCGGCGGCGTGAATTCATTGCATGACCGGTTCTTGCCGAAGATCGGATCGAGCGTATCGCCCTGATGGCAGAACGGGAAGCCGAAGTGCTGCCCTTTCCTCGTCACGACATTCAACTCGTCAGCGGGGAGATCGGTACCGAGCCAGTCACGCCCATGCTCGGTGAACCATAGCTGCTTGGTTGCCGGATGCCAGTCGAAACCGACCGAATTACGCACGCCGCTCGCGACGTTCTCGAGCACACCGGTCTTCACGTCGACCCGCATGATCGTCGCCTCGTTGTACGATGGCATCGAGATGTTCTGCGGATTGCCGATGTTGAAGTAGAGGTTGCTCGTCTTCTTACGGGCAGGTAACACGTAGGTCGTTTCGACATGGAGCATCGTGATGGCCGCTTGGTGGCGGGGCGAACGGGTCCACCTTGTAGTCGCCCTGCGAGCGGCATAACATCCGATGTGTGGTGTCCTGTCGCGCTCGAAGCCGCGCTCCGGGAACCCAGCCGACGCTCATCTACGCAAGGAGACCATCGTGGCCACTGCAAGAAAACTGAACCCCGCGGCTCGCAAACCCACCAAGACCAAGTATCCGCTGCTGATCGCGCGCGCGAAGGACGGCAAGTTCGAAGGCGGCGGCCTCCGCAAGGAATTCGAGTATCGCCACTTCGGCATCGAAGAGGCCACCGGGCGCAAGTATTCCGCGCATGTCATTCGCGCGGCGGACGGTAAGCCGCCGATCCGCCACCATGTCCATCCGGACTGCGAGTTCCTGCTGGTCTATGTGCTCAAAGGGTGGGTGAAGTTCTGGTATGACGGGCGCGGGGAACAGAAGCTTTCGAAGGGTGATGTGCATATGCTGCCCGCGGGCATCAAACATGCGGTGACCGGATGGTCAAAGAATCTCCATATGCTCGAGGTCACCCATCCGGCCGACTACAAGTCGATCGAGCTCACGGATCGCCAGATCGCCGCACTCGGAGACTGATCGATGCAATCGCCATCCGCTGATCCGCTTTCGCTGGCACGATGTGAAGTGCCGGTCCGACCAGACCTCCTCGATGCGCACCGGAACGCGTGGTCGCGCATCGCGAGTCCGGGCACATGGCTTACTTCCGAACGTCGGCTCGCGGTCGCTGCCGAAATCCGGCACGCGCGCGACCATTGCCCGATCTGTCGTGAGTTCAAGGCGGCGTTATCGCCCAACGCGGTTCGCGGTGCCCACGCTTCGCTTGGCGCGTTGTCCGCGCCTGCGATCGAGCTTGTCCACCGCACCGTCGCCGATCCCGGTCGATTGAGCGAAAAGTGGTCGCAGTCGATCCTCGATAGCGGACTCACCGATGGCGAATACGTCGAGATCGTCGGCATCATCGCGATGGTCATGATGTTGGATACCTGCACGCTTGGTCTTGGCCTCCCCGACCAGCCGCTGCCGCGACCGGTCGGTGGCGATCCGGCGCGCTATCGTCCGCCCGGTGCCCGCAAGAAAGCGGCATGGCTGCCGATCGTCGAACCCGAGGATGTCGTGGACGGCGACGGGCCGATGTACCCGAGCCCGAAGGCCGGCTATATCTACCGGGGCCTGTCGATGGTGCCGCAATCGATGCGCGACTACTGGGCGATGGCCAACTGCCATTATCTGCCCGGCCAGTATGTGTACAAGTTCGATCAGTCGATTCGCGCGATCTCCCGCCCGCAGACCGAGATTCTCGCGGCGAGAGTCTCCGCGTTGCACCAGTGTGCGTATTGAACGACGGCCCACTCCATGATGCTCCGTGAGAGCTCAAAGTTCACGAACGAGGCGGTTGATTTAAAAGACGTCAGTGCGGGACTGAGCGAACGCACAGCGGTGGCCAATGCGCCGATGTTGGTTGCGTTCGCCGAAGCAGTGGTCGCGCGCGACCCGGAGCGCATTCGCGTGGCGCGCGACGCCGTTCGCAATACGATGGGCGACGCCGCGCTCGTCGATGTCGCGGCAACCGTGGCCGGCTTCCACGGATTCGTGCGCATCGCCGATGCGATCGGGATTCCCTACAAAACCGCCGCCGGTGGGCAGGACGCGCCCGATGTTCGCGAGGCGGCGGGGGTCAACGCGTTTTATCGCGTGCGGGAAGAGATAGGCACGTTGTGAAGTCCGGCTTGCCCCCTTGAAAAAGGGGCGCAGCCCTACTCCGCCTTGATGCCCCGCTCCTGCACGATCTTGCGATAGCGCTTGATATCGTCCGCCACGATCGCATCGAGTTGTTGCGGCGTGCCGCCGGCGACACGCCCGGCCTGCGATTCGACGCGTTCGCGTACGGCAGGTGATTTCAATGCTTCCATCGTCGCCTCGAACAGCGTCTTCACCACGGCATCGGGCGTGGCGCGCGGCACGAACATGCCGATCCACGTGTCCATGTCGTAGCCCGGGAACCCGCTCTCGGCGATGGTCGGCACATTCGGCAAGAGTGGTGAACGTTCCGATGAGGTCAGCGCAATCGCCTTCAGCTTGCCCGCCTTGATGTGCGGCAACAGGCCGGTGAGCGTCGAAAGGATGTAGGGCACCTGATTGCCGATCACATCCACTATCGCCGGCCCCGCGCCGCGATACGGCACATGCACAAACTCGACATTGGCTAGGGATTCCAGATACGCGGCTGCGAAATGGCCCGGCGACCCGACACCGCCGTTGGCGTACGTGCGTCCGCGCTGATCCGCCTTGTTCTTCGCGTGCTGCAAGAATTCCTGCACGGTGTTCGCCGGTGCGCTCGGATGCGCGGCGAGCGCTTGCGGCAATGCACCGAGCAAAGCAACACCACGAAGATCGCGCTCGGTATCGAACGGCAGGTTCGAATAGAGCGCCTGATTGATCGCGTGCGAATTGAGCGCGAAACTCACCGTGTAGCCAT
The DNA here is from genome assembly GCA_046160305.1 of Burkholderiales bacterium. Lineage (GTDB taxonomy): Bacteria > Pseudomonadota > Gammaproteobacteria > Burkholderiales > SG8-39 > SHXR01. Next base: position 12,415 of record JBJXGX010000223.1, on the reverse strand, counting down.
CGGGCGGCGCTTTCGCGACAAGATCGGTAGCAAGTGCGCCGCCCGCGCCCGCGCGGTTCTCGACGAGGACGGTCTGCTTCAACACTTCGCCAAGTCGCGTGTTGAGCGCACGGGCAATCGCGTCCGTGCCGCCGCCCGGTGCAAAGCCGACAATCAGGCGGATCGGCTGTCTGGTCGGAAAATCCGCGCCCTGCGCGAATGCATGCGACAGCATGACGAGCAGGATCGGTGCGACGATCGAACGGCGATAAATCATGAGGGCAATCCTTGGTCTGCAATTCGATTTAGCGATTCAGCGATTCCGCTAGTACCCGACGAACTTTGGATTGCGTTTCGCGGCAAAGGCAACTTCGGCTTCCTTGTGATCCGTGGTGAACCAAAGCTTGGCGAAGGCGTCGCGCCCTTGTTGCCGGCGCTGGGCGAACGTACCTTGACTTCCCGATCGCAGGATCGACTTCGCCTCGCGCAGCGCAAGCGGTGCGACACCAGCGAAGCTCGCCGCAACGGCGAGTGCGCGAGTGAGCGAGGCGCCGTCCGCGACGACTTCGTCGACCAGCCCAAGCGCCATCGCTTCGCTTGCGTGGAGACGCGGCTCGCCAACGAGCAGGCGCAACGCACGGGCACGCCCGACAATGCGAAGCAACCGTTCGGTGCCATCCCATCCGGGCAAGAGGCCGAGGCGCGATTGCGGAAAGCCGATGCGCGCGCTTTCTTCCGCGATTCGAACGTCACACGCAAGCAGAATCTCGGCGCCCCCGCCAAGCGCGAATCCGTTGACCGCGGCGATGACCGGGATATCGAGCGCCTCCAGCGCATCGAGCGTGTCGCGGATCGTGCCGAAAATCCGGTTCAACTCATCCGGCGATTCGATGAGCGCGTAGGCCTTGAGGTCCCCGCCGCTGCAAAAATAGCGCGTCCCGGCGCCGGTAAGAATGAGCGCACTCAGCGATGGATCGCTCGCGGCGGCGTCGACGTGTGTGCGCATCGCGAGCGCGACATCATGGCTGACCGCATTACCGGCGTCAGGCCGATTGATGCGAACGACCAGCGCCGCGTCAATGCGCTCGGCCACCACCAGGGAAGCATCCGCGTCGACGTGCGATGGGGAGGGCTGCGTCGAGGTGACCATCCATTTCGTCCTTTCGGGTCATTAGCGCCGGGCGATGCGTCAACTGCGGTCCCCGACCTCCCGGGAGCGGCGTCGCCCATGCCGATTCACCAAGCTTAGCTTAATCGGTACAAGCGGTTTGTTCCTCTAGGCCTGCGCATCAGCGATCCGCAACAACATTCCCGCGAGCAAGGCGGGCCGCGAGAGCTGGGGAGCATGATCGGTATCGATTGAGAACACCTCGTGGCACGGCTGGCTCGCAAGCATCGTGCGCTGCAGCTCCAGATGAACGGATCGATCCTGCAATGCCTCGATGTAATATCGACGCACGCTCCCATAGCGTTCGCTGGTCAGGCGCAAGGCCGTTTTCGCCGGCGCCACGGGCTGCGTGGTAAGCCGCGCTGCCGCCGCACGTCCGATTTCGAGCGGGGCGCAGTGGTAGAACACTTCCATCGCGTCGGCGGGGTCGATGCGAGTCCACAGTCCGTCGCTCGACAACGTGGCGCGACGGTTCGCCCCCCGCATCCATGGCTGTAGGTGCGCCGCATAGAACGTCTCGATCGATTCACCGTCGCGCAGCATGAAGGCGCACAGATACACCAGGCAGGCGAGCCGCTTGGGACAGCGTTCGGCGACCTCCGAAGCGAGGATGCCGCCCGCGCTGTGTCCAACGAGGACGACCGGGGGTGTGGCAGTCGCGACGACGCTCGCGACGTGATCGGCTAACCATGCGAGGGTCACCGGCCGCTCGCGCTGCTGCTTCCAGCACTCGTCCGGAAGATCAACCGCGAGCGCGCGGTGGCCGGCGCGTTCGAGCAGCGGGGTCACTGCTCCCCATGCCCACGCCCCTTGCCACGAGCCGTGAAGAAGCACGAACGTCGCCACGCGCCGCTCACTCCGCCTTGCGACGTTCTTGCGCATACTTCTGCATGCGATACGGCCAAGCCGCTACCGGCGGGTGCTTCGGGACGTCCCCTGCCTTGTTCACCACTTGCAGTCCCGCCGACACGTTCTCCGAGGGAAGGATCGTCAGGGTGCCATAGTCGCTGTGTGCGCCGGCGCGCAGTCGTCCGGACTCGATGCCGTGCCCGACGATAGTGAAGAAACCGATGCACTCGCAGGTCCGACGAACTACGTCGGGGACGGCGCGCGAGCGGGGTTCGTTGCCTAGACACGGGCCAATATCGATGGCCGGGACGCTTTTACGCATTGTGAGGCCTCCTGCGCTCTGCGAGGGACGGTGCGCGCGCCGGATTTCAGCACACATCCGGCGCAGGCGGGGATCGGTGCGTGCATTACGCCGCCGGCGCCTCGCCCATCTCCACCAGATACCCGAAGCGCGCAGCGAACGCCTCGGGCGTCATCTTCGCGGATTTGGCGATACCTGCGAGCCGCGCCGGATCTTCCAGATCGTGGCGTTCGAGCCGGATCATGTACTCCAGCGCCACCTTGAACGATTCGCTCGCCACATTCACATCGCGCACGCGCGTGCGACCGCTCGCCGGATCCGAGAACGATCCGAATCGCATCGGCACCATCTCGCCTTCCTGGAAGGTGATCATCGCGCCCACGTCGTTGCGACCCTCTGCACGCAGCGTACGCAGGTAATCGATCGCCCCGTAGCCGAGGTTGCGCGTGTACTCGATGTCGAACGGGATCGGCGGGGCGCAGCGCAACTCATAACCGATGTTCTTGGCGACGACGGTGATCTTTTCGCCGCGCGCCTGGAACCGCGCTTTGATCAGTCCGACGAGCACCTCGTCCAGATTCAACTCGCCCAACCGGATGTGCCCGTGTTCGTCGCGCTCGACATGCGGCATGGTCTTCTTGAAATCTTCCTGGTCGAGCCTGAGCGCGATGCCCTCGGCGAGAATGGCGACACCGAACGGGCGGCCATGCGCGATGCGTTTCAGCATCGAGGCCTCGATGATGTCGGCGAGATGCATGAGTTTGATCGGACGATCGCGCGGGAATTCTTCGGCGATCAAGGTGAGCGTGGCGCCGGCCGCCTTGCCGATGCCGACCGCGAGATGCCCGGCGGTGCGACCCATCGCGACCACGAGAAACCATCGCCGCGTGGTCATCGCGTCGGTCATCAGGTTGTTCACCAGGTCGACGCCCACGGCGCGCGCCGTCTCGAAGCCGAAGGTCGGAATTCCGCCCGGGAGCGGCAGATCGTTATCGATCGTCTTCGGAACGTGCGCCACCCGGATTGCACCACCCGCTGCTTCAGCCACCAGGTGCGCGGAGTGGGCGGTATCGTCGCCACCGATCGTCACGAGCATGTCGACGCCGAGCGCCGTCAGCGCACGCACGGTGTTCTTCATGCGCCACTCGGGATCCTTTGCGCCCTCGTCACGCCGGGTCGGATTGGCGCGCGATGTGTAGAGCATCGACCCGCCGAGCACATGGATGCGCGATACGTCCAGGATGTCGAGGCGCAGCACCTGATCGGTCACCCCCTCGATCAAGTGCTGGAATCCGTCGAGCACGCCCACCACTTCCCAGCCTGTGTTGACCGCCTCGATCGTCGCGGCGGAGATGACTGAATTGATCCCGGGCGCCGGACCCCCACCACATAGGATCGCGAGCTTTGCCTTCGGTGCCGTCATGATTTTCTCTCCGGTAGGATGGGAACGCGCGTCCGGACTATCGTGACCATCGCGACTATCGTGATACCGCGGCACGCCGTATCGATGCCCATCCTGATCGATTGGCAACGGACCCGTCAAGGATCATCGGGTAATGGTACGGGGTACGGCTGGTACCGTGCCGATGAGTTCGGGACAAGTTCGTACTAGACTTGGCACATCGTTTTGTTTCGCCAACGTGAGGACGCCATGCCATTTATCGTATGCAAGATTCCAATGGAAAGTGTGCAGGACACCGCCGGCATCGAAGCGGCAATGAAGGAACACAGGTTCGGCGCGGATGACATCGTCGCGCTCGTCGGCAAGACCGAAGGCAATGGCGGGGTCAACGACATGTCGCGGATTCTGGTCGATCGTGTGCTGCGCGATTTCTTGGCCACAAAAGGATCCCGCACGCGCGCGCAAGCCCTGCAGGTGCCAATCGCGCTATCGGGCGGGTGTGACGGCGTCATCTCGCCCCACATGAACGTCTTTGCACGCATCGCGGACAGTGCGGTTTCCGCGGCATCGAAGAATGAGCTGCGCCTCACGGTAGGCGTTACGGTCTCCGAGAAGATCCTCCCCGAGGAAATCGGCCGGCTTCCCATGGTGGAGAAAGTCGCCGCCGGCGTGAGGAGGGCGATGGCCGATGCCGGCATCACCGATCCGGCCGACGTGCACTTCGTACAGACCAAGACCCCGCTCTTGACCTCGGAGCGTATCGCCGCGGCGAAGTCGCGCGGGCAAACCTGCGTCATGACCGACACGATGGAGTCGATGGCCGTCTCCAACGCCACGGCCGCGCTGGGAATCGGCGTCGGCGTGGGTGAGTTTCCGCTGCCGCGCGCCGAACAGATCGCCCACGATCTTTCGCTCTATTCGGCGGTTGCGTCATGCTCCTCGGGCGTGGAACAGGATGAAGCGCAAATCGTACTGGTCGGCAATCGCCGCGGCATCGGCGGTGACTTCCGCATCGGCCATTCGGTGATGAAGGATTCGATCGACTTCGAGGGCATCTACGAGGCGATTCGCAATGCCGGTTTGCCGCTGCCCGAACGCGCGCGGGCGAGCGATCTGGGCGACGCGCTGGTGAATTGCTTCATCAAATGCGAGACCCATCCGTCGGGGCGATTGCGTGGCCGGCGTTTGGTCTCGCTCAATGATTCGGATATCCATCACACCCATCACACCAAAGGCGCGGTGGGTGCCGTGGCGGCGGCGGCGATCGGCGACCCGGCCGTGTACTGCTCGGTGGCGGCGCTGCAGCAGGGGCCGGCCGGCGGCGGCGTGGTCGCGGCGATCGTCAATGCGAGCCGTATCAAAGGCACGAGAAGTTGACCTCGGCCCTCAAGCCCCTCGACCCCACGAGCCGCGCATTCTTCGCTGCTGAAGTATCCGGCATCGACCTGACCCGGCGCCTCACCGATCCCGAAGTAGCTGCCATCCACGCCGGCATGGACCGATTCGGCGTGCTCGTGTTTCACGACCAGCGCCTCGATGATGAACAGCAGATCGCCTTCAGCCGCCAACTCGGTCCGCTCGAACAGGCAACCGGCGATATCCAGGCCCCGGAGAACCGGCGCTTGAGCATGGATGTCAACGACATCTCGAATCTCGACAAGCATGGCGAGCTGCTGCCCCGCGACGACCGGCGGCGCCTGTTTGGCCTGGGCAACCTGCTGTGGCACTCCGACAGTTCGTTCAAGGAAGTGCCGGCCAAGTATTCGTTACTGTCGGCGCGCCAGATTCCAGCCGCGGGCGGCAACACCGAATTCGCCGACATGCGCGCGGCCTACGACGCGCTGGACGAGCCGACCAAGCGCGCGGTGCACGATCTCATCTGCCTGCATAGTCAGATTTTTTCGCGCGGCATCCTGGGCTTCGACGATTTCACCGCGGCGGAGCGCGAGAAATGGGCACCGGTGCGCCAGCGCCTGGTGCGGCGCCATCCGAACACCGGGCGCCGGTCACTCTATTTGGCCAGCCATGCCGGCGCCATCGAAGGCATGTCGGTCCCCGAGGCACGGTCGTTCCTGCGCGATCTCACCGAGCACGCAACGCAGCGCCCGTTCGTGTACGCGCATGCCTGGAAGCAATGGGACCTGGTGATGTGGGACAACCGCGTGACGATGCACCGTGGGCGCCGCTACGATCCGCTGCAAGTGCGCGACATGCACCGCACTACGCTCACGAACGAAGTGTCGAGTCTGGAACAGGCGCCTTGATCATCGAGCCGGGTGCGCCGGGTCGATCAGAAGCCGGTGCATCCCAATCAGCGCGGGAACGGATGGCGGAGCTAACCGGATGGCGTTTTCATCACCGTGACCTGAGCGGCCGTCAGAAAAAGAAATCCGTCGGCTGGCCGCCGAGCATCACCGTGCCGTAGTTGAGCGCCGGCATGTCCCAGTTGCCGACGATATGCGCCTTGATGGCTTCCAGATCGCGGAAAGCGCGCTGCACCGGATTTGACTCGTGCAACCCTTTGCCGCCCTGGCCGTTCATGAGAATCTCGGCGGCGTTCTTCGCCATGTGGACCGAGTAGGCTTGGTCGCGGCGGCTGCGCAAGCGATGTTGGATCGACAGCGTTTCGCCCGCGTAGATCTTCTGCATCGTTTCCCGAAGCGAGCGGTTATAGAGCAGGTTCGAGGCGTCGACCAGCGCCCCGGCTTCCGAGACGCGCATCGCGGTGGGCGCCTTCCTCGCCATCGGTGTATGGTCGAAATGCGTTTCGCGGCTCTTCATCTCGTCGATGAAGGTGTCAAACGCGCCACGTGCAATGCCAGAGGCCGAGGCTGAAATCGAGAACGGAAAAATCGACCAGACCGGCGCGCGGTAGAGCGGCGATGAATGAATCAAGCTTCCCGGCGATGTGCCTTCGCTGATCGCGGCAAGCGCGAGCACCCGGTGCGCGGGCACGAAGACATCCTCGACGGTGCAGCTCTTCGAGCCGGTGCCACGCAAGCCCATCACCTGCCAGTCGTTGATGATCTTGACGTCGGTGCGCGGGAACATGAAAAAACGCATGTCCGGTATTGGCGGATCGGTGCTGATCATGCCGCACACGGCGCCAAGCAGCACCCAGTCGGCGTGATCGATGCCGGACGAAAACATCCACCGGCCCGACACGCGAAAGCCGCCGCTCTCCACAGTCGCTTTGCCCCCCGGTGTGAAGCTTGACGAGGAGAGCGTCGGCTTCGACCAATACTCTTCCTGGGCTTCAAGCGGGTAATACGCCATGAACAAATCATGGATGCTCATCAACGAGAAAATCCACGCTGCAGAACCGTCACCCCGGGCGAGCTCCGCCGCGACGTCGTACATGCAATCGGGTGACAGTTCCGGACCGCCGAACTTGCGCGGTTTGAGCATGTACCAAAGGTTCGCATCCCAGTAGTCCTGGATCGTTTTTTCAGGTTGGCACATCGCTTCGTTCGATGCCTGCGCGCGCTCGCGCAGCGCCGGAATGAGCTTGGTCGCGCGGGCGATGCAGTCCTCACGCGTCCAGGAAACGTTGTTGCTGGTCGTCATGCCAATGCTCCGTTGTGATCGATGCCAAGGGGGCCGCAGTGATGGTTGCCGATGTGGCGGAGGCGGCCCGCACGATCGCGCCCATTGTTCTCCTAGTCGTGATGGTACTAGGAGATTTCTAAGGAGGCGTACCCGCGCATGCTCGCGCGCTCTGCGTTGCCGCAGGCAGTGAGCGACCGCATGGCGCAAGCGTGCCTCCTGATTGGCGGGCCATCGAGCGCAACGCATGACGGTGCATGAAGCGCGGCCGATGCTCTTGCGTGGTGCAGTTGCTCGCGATCCTTTGCCATCCCTCCTCACGCATCGGGTGGCATGCTTGATGCTTATGCGCCATCGCCACGGTTCTCCACGGCGCCCAACGCGGCCGAGCGCAACCCAATGATCGCGATTGCGGCATACTTTCGTGCCGAGCAGAGACGCTTCGCACCGGGCGATGCGCTGCAAGACTGGGTGATGGCCGAAACAAAGATCGCGCAACGGTTGCCGCGATAAAGGAGCACTCCATGACGCTGCTGTCCGTACCGATCATTGACATCGCACCCTACCGCATGGGCCCCGCCGCGGCGAAAGCTGCGGTCGTCGCCGCCGTTGACAAGGCCTGCCGCGACATCGGCTTTCTCGTGATTACCGGGCACGGCGTGTCACCGGCATTGATCGACCGGGTGGACGCCACCGCGCGGCGGTTTTTCAAGCTGCCGCTCGCTGCCAAGCAGGCACTCAATCGACCGCAGGACGACCAGGTGCGGGGCTACAGCGCGGTGGGCAACGAAGGGCTCTCCTACAGCCTGGGCAAGAAAGCGCCGGGGGATCTCAAGGAATCATTCACGATCGGGCCGATCGATCCGCCGCGCGACAAGTACTTCACCGGTCCCGGCGCCGGCCCGCATTTCGCACCGAACCTGTGGCCCGCGCAGATCGCCGATTTTCGTCAGAGCTGGTCGGAGTATTTCGAGACGATGTCCGGCCTCGCGGTCGACCTCATGCGGATCTTCGCGCTTGGGCTCCGATTGCCCGAGCACTTCTTCGATGACAAGATCGACCGGCATATCAGCATGTTCCGGGTGCTGTCGTATCCGAATCAAACCGAAGCGCCGGAACCCGGTCAACTGCGTGCGGGTGCGCACTCCGATTACGGCAGCCTCACCATTCTGAAAATCGAGGACCGGCCGGGCGGGCTGCAGGTCTGCAACAAGGCGGGGGAATGGATCAGCGTGCCGGTGGTACCGAACTCGTTCGTCGTGAACATCGGCGATCTCATGATGCAGTGGACCAACGATCAGTGGATCTCGACCTTGCACCGGGTCGCGAACCCGCCGCGCGAGCACGCCAATGACAGTCTGCGGCAATCGCTCGTGTACTTCCATCAGCCGAACTACGACGCGATGGTGGAATGCCTGCCAAGCTGCCTCGCGCCCGGTGAGAAAGCCAAGTACGCGCCGATTTCCTCCGGTGATCATCTGCGCAACAAATTTCTCAAGCAGACCACGTTCGGCGGCGACCAGCCGAAGGCGGGCTGACGATGGCACATCTTTCGTATGTAAACATCTTCGCCAAGGACATCGTCGCGCTGAGCGGCTTCTACGCGAGTCTGTTCGGCTTTAAGGAGATCGAGGCGATCCGCTCGCCGATCTTTCGCGGGCTCGATACCGGCAAGAGTGCGCTTGGCTTCAACGCCCATGACGCCTACGGTCTGTTGCAGCTTGCCGACCAGGCCGACACGCGTGGCATCAAATTCCTCCTCAACATCGATGTCGACAGCCAGGCCGAGGTCGACAGGCTGGTGCCGCTCGCGGTAGCGGCGGGCGCGAAGCTTGTCAAAGCGCCCTATAAGACCTACTACAATTGGTATCAGGCGGTCCTGATCGATCCGGAGTTGAACGTTTTTCGAATCAATTTCATGCTGTGACCAAAAAGGAGAACAACATGCTGAAACGCCTTGCCCTCACCGCGCTCGCTGCCAATATTCTTGCCGCCGCCCCGATGCCGGTCGCCGCCCAAGGCGACGGTTTTAGTTTGAAGGGGCCGCCGGTCATCGCCATGCTCTACTTCGATGTGAAGACCGACGGCGGCTGGACGCAGGCATTCGATGAAGCGCGCATCAAGATCGAACAGGGTCTTGGGCAGAAGATCCAGTTCGTCGAAAAAGTACCGGAGAACGCCTCGGCGATTCGGCCCGCCGCAGAACGTTTTATCCAGCGCGGCGCGAATGTCATCATCGGCACGGCGTTCGGCTATTCCGATACGTTCAAGGAATTGGCGGCGAAGTACCCCAATGTCGCGTTCCTGAATGGTTCGGGTACGACCAACGGCACCAATCTGCAGTCGTTCTACGGCCGCACCTATGAGAGCCAATATCTGTGCGGCATGGCCGCCGGTGCCGCCTCCAAATCGGGCAAGCTCGGGTTTGTTGCCGCCAACCCGTTCGGGGTCGTCAACTGGACCATCAACGCGTTCGCCATGGGCGCGCAGAAGATGAATCCGAACGCAACCGTCACCGTGATCTACACCGGCGCATGGAATGATCCGGTGAAAGAACGCGCTGCCGCGAGCGCATTGATCGATCAGGGCGCGGATGTCATCGGCCAGCACGTCGATACGCCGACCCCGCAGATCGTTGCCCAGGAGCGTGGCGTGCTCGGGACCGGCCATCATCGCGACATGCGCCAGTTCGCGCCGAAAGCGACGCTCTGCTCATCGGTGTGGGTATGGGACAAGTTCCTGACACCGGAGTTGAAGAAAGTCGCCGCCGGCAAGTGGATGACCCAGCCGTTCGGCGCGTTCGTGCCGATTTCGGCGGGCGGCACGGACATCGCATGCTGCGGACCGGCGGTCTCGAAAGAGAACACCGATAAGATCATGGCCGAACGCGAAGCGATCGTGAAAGGCAAACACGTCTACGCCGGACCACTCGTCGATCGCGAGGGCAAGGAACGGGTCGCGGCCGGACAGGTGCTCTCCGATGGCGATCTGTGGAAAATGGAATGGTTCGTGAAGGGCGTGATCACGCAGAAATAGCCGATGCCCGCGGCCGACGAGGCAACCAATGCCATCGCGCTCAGCGGTATTCGCAAATCGTTCGATGGCTTTGTAGCACTCGATGACGCGCATTTCGCGGCGCGCTGGGGCGAAGTCCACGCGCTCCTGGGCGAGAATGGTGCGGGCAAGAGTTCGCTCATGAATATCGCGGCCGGCCTCTACGCACCGGAGGCCGGCGCGATCGTCGTCGATGGCACGCCGGCACGGTTGCTTGGACCGCGCGACGCCGCCCTGCTTGGGATTGGCATGGTGCACCAGCACTTCAAGCTGGTGCGACCGTTCACGGTGGCCGAGAACATCCTGCTTGCCAATCCTCGAACCCATGACCGCGTCCGTCATGGCGCCAAGCTCGCGCAAACCGAAGCGGCGATTCGCAAAAGCGCCGAGGCCTTGGGTTTTGCCATTGATCCACGGGCAAGAGTCGGATCGCTCTCGATCGCCGAGCAGCAGCGCGTGGAAATTCTGAAGGTACTGCTGGCCGGCGCACGGATCCTCATTCTTGACGAACCGACTGCCGTACTGACCGATGCCGAAGCGGATCGATTGCTTCGCACCGTCCACGGACTCGCGCGCTCGGGCACCGCGGTCGTACTGGTCACCCACAAAATGGCGGACGTGAAGACCTATGCCGATCGCGTCACGATCATGCGCGGCGGTCGCACCATTGAAACAATGGACCCGCGGCAGGCATCGACGGCGGAGCTGGTGAAGCTCACGGTGGGCGAGACGATCAATCCGCCCGCGCGCACGGTGCGACAGGCGGGCGATATCCGGCTGCGATTGCGCGATTTGAAACTCGCGATGCGTGGCGAGGCGCGCGGACATACCGGCATCAACATCGAAGTCCGCGCCGGCGAAATCTACGGTATTGCCGGGGTTGGCGGCAACGGACAATCGGAGCTCGCGGCGGCGATCCTGGGATTGACCGGCGGCGATACACTATCGGTGGCCGGTGAGATTCACATCGAAGGGCTCGGCAATATCGCCAATCAACCGGCAGTACGGCGGCGTGACGCCAGCATCGCCGCAATTCCGGCGGATCGTTATGGCGTCGGGCTGGCCGGCAGTCTGTCGGTCGCCGAGAATTTCGGCATCGGCGCGGCGCATACCGGCGCATTCGGCGCGGCCTGGCGCTTGCGGAAATCGACGATGGCTGCCACGGCCGAAACCGCGATGCGCGCCTTCAATGTGCAAGGCGCGCGATCGGTGCGGCACCAGGCGGCCCTCCTTTCCGGCGGCAACGCGCAGAAGCTCGTCATCGCGCGCGAATTCAGCAAGCAACCGATGCTCGTGCTCGCGCACAGTCCAAGCCGTGGGTTGGACGCGCGCGCCACGACTGAAGTCCATGCGCGCCTCCTCGCAGCGCGCGATGCCGGCGCCGCAGTGCTCCTGATCAGCGAGGATCTCGACGAAGTGCTCTCGCTTGCGGATCGCATCGGCGTGATGGCGCGCGGGCACATCGTCGCCGAATTCACGCAACCCGCCGATCGACAAGCGATCGGGAGCGCCATGGTCGACCACGCATGACGCTCGCGCGGAAGGTCGGGCGGCATCGCTTCGCCCTCGAGATCCGCCAGCAGCTCTCGTGGCAGCGGCAAGCGATCATTCTCGGCCTCGCGATTCTTGCGGGCGCTCTCATCTCAGCCATCATCCTGATTGCCGCCGGCGTCTCCGCGCAAGACCTCTTGAACGAATTCGTTATCCAGACGTTCTTCGACCAGCAGAACGTCCAGGCCGTCCTCTTTCAGGCCGCACCGATGATCATGATCGGGCTCGCCGCGGCGCTCGCGTTTCGTGTGCGCTTCTGGAACCTGGGGCTCGAGGGTCAGATGATCTGGGGCGCAATCGGCGCCACGGCGGTATCGATTCTGGAGATCGGTCCTGAGAGCACGCGCCTTGCGCTGATGTTCACGACCGCCGCGCTCGCAGGCCTCGTGTGGGCGCTGGCGCCCGCGCTGCTAAAACTGCGGCTCGGTGTCAACGAGATCATTTCCACCTTGATGCTCAACTACGTCGCGAGCAATTTCCTGTTGCATATGCTCTACGGCACGTGGAAGGATCCGCAATCGGCGTTCCCGCATTCGCCGCAATTCCGGGGATTCGAGCGCCTGCC
>JBJXGX010000222.1:0-9687 GCA_046160305.1 Burkholderiales bacterium | reverse complement strand
GGCCCTGCTGCTCGGCCACTAGCCGCACTGCCCGCTCCCGAAACTCGGTCGGGTACCGCTTCGATGTTGCGCTCATGACTCCATCCTCTCAAAGTAAGGAGTCTCCGGGAAACCCGGCGCGGTTCAGTTGCCAGAGTTTGGTCCGATGTCTCGCGAGGGCCATCGGCATCAGTTTGAAGGCTGGCAGCAGCGGCTCAAGAATCTACTTAATCAAGCCCACGTTGTGGGGTGCTTGGCTTACAACCCGAGTGCGCCGGAATGGGCTACGAAATCTCTGACGCCATAGTCGGTGTCTGCTGATTTGGAGAACGCAGAAAACACTGTGACGAGCCAACCAATTAGCGAGGACATGCTAAGCGCATATATTGCGTACGCGCTCGCCGACGTCGATAGCGAGATCGCCAAACAAAACTTTTGGTCGTTTGATCAATTCTGCACATTGGTAATTGAGCAACCCCATGAAGCTTGGTCGGCAATTCTGAAAATTGTGGCGCGCAACCAAAACCCTCGAGTAATCAGACTTCTTGCAGCTGGCCCGATGGAGGAACTCTTGGTACACCACGGGCGAGAGATGATCACTGAAGTCGAATCTCTGGCGCGGGAGAATCCGCAAGTGGCTAGTCTTCTCGGTGGCGTGTGGCCGAACAAAATTGATGGGGAAGTTTGGAAACGCATTGAAGCTGCGAGGTCACATCGATGGTGATGGTGCTGAATCCCTGAAAATCTTGGCGATTGGCAGCGTCGAGGCTTCTAAATCTGGCCCAAGGATCAGGTGCCTGAATCAACGGCTCACGGACTCCGCCTGCGCTGATACCGACTGCTTCGCTTCGGCAACTCCAAAATCTCGCAATACTCCATCGCGAGCTGCGCCACTCGTCGCGCAAGTTCAGGATTCAACCGGCAAACGCCGTCACGTTGTATCGAAAAGTCAGCACCCGTGAATGTCATTTCGTTTATCAGCCGCAGGACAGCGCGATCAACCACGGGGCGCATCGGCTCCATATGGTCCAACGCGAACGCGGGGCTAGTTCCGCGAAACTGCTTCTTCTGATGCATGATTCCAAGCATTGGATCGTAGCCATCGGCGATGAGACGTATTTGAAGCCGCGCTATCAGGACGCTATACGCGTAGTTGAGCATGGCATTTACTGGATGCGTAGCGCCTCGGTTATAGCCGCCTCCCTTGCCATGCAACCGGATTCCATAGCGCAGCGCGATTCTTGACCGGTACTTGTTCCATTCTTCGGATATTGGATGCCGCTTAAGCGACTTCCATTTCAAGGGGATGCCAGTCCAAACGCGGAAGTAGTCGCCAGCAATTGCCCCTTCAAAGCCAAGCAAGCTCGCGAATGTCCGGGGTGGCTTCCGACTGAGCAATTTGGCCCGGTAAGCGAGCTTCGCGCAGGCCTGATCTCGCAGTGGCGATGGCGGTATGTACTCTTCCAGCGTTTGAAGGGAATTTTTAGCCTTCTCGCGGACGAGGTTTGCGCCGAATGCCAGTCGAGCGCGAGGATTATCGCGGGTTGTCTGTTGCCAATGCACCTTGCTGGCCGATGCTGCTTGGCCTCCAGATGTCAGCACCGATGCGAATTTGCCATTCCAGCGCAGGCGAATTAACGGTATACCCTGCGCTGCTAGCCAATCGATGGCAGATAAGGTGATATCACCGGAGCCATCCAGGATTACGACTGCGGGCGGCACGTCCAACGCGGCGGGGAAGAACCTGTGCTTACGCTGTTGTGCTGGAAAATGCGTGTGGCCATCCCGAATGAGCAGGGAGCCTTTCTCAACGCGTAGCGCCAAGCCGTGACCGGTCAAGATAATAGGCGCTGCTTCCCGTTCACGAACATGACGCGCTACATTGCGCTCTGATTCTGCGATCCAGAACTTACAGCGATCGCTGTACATTGATTCTGAATCATCGGCTGACGCCGCTATCCGCAGCATAGTATTTCGCCTGTAAAGGCTTGATTATACTGGATTTATACGTCTATTTGCCGTAAATGAGCGAATCTAGGCCAACAAAAGACGCGCTAGCCGCGCTGTGGAAGTCGGGTGTCCCACTCGACTCCGCCTGGATCGAATTCGCTGAATTCCTGGACGCGTTTGCCGTTCGCGCGTTGCGTACCGATCCATGCAATGACGCCGATGTGCTCGGGCTGGACCATCCCCGCTACCGGCAATTGAGCAAGGGTTGGCTGCCCATTTCCTCAGAAAGCCGTGCGAAAAAGCTTGAGATCGCGACCCGAAACGAGCGCACTAATCTCTTGCAAGAGATTTATGCGGGACGACTTTGGGCGATCGGCTATCGATCTCTTCCCGACGGCACTGACGAACTGACACGCGTTCCCCGGCAGCCGTTTTTTGTGGATGAAGCGGGAGAACGGAATAAGCGACCCGATATCCATTGGGGCAAGGCCCAACTGACAGTCGGTAACGCTTCATACTTCGATATTCGAGTCGTCAGACCGCCACCAAGCGGGGACGACGGTGCCGAAGCTTTGCAATCACAAGAAAGCAGCGCACCGAAGCAAGGTAGACGCAATACCCGTGATCAGATTCGTAGAGCAGTGGAAGAACTGTGGGACACGGATACAGCCTTCCGAGCCATACCTCATCGAAGAGATCAAGCGCGCGAGGTACGCGCGCGTTTGCGCGGAAAGGACGCTCGGCATCTCGACAGCATGCAAGGCTACCGAACCACCACAATTCAACGGATCATCGGGGAGGTAGCCAACAAGCGCGAGAGATCCGAATAAACTGCATAAACTGCGCAGCAGTTTATTCACATTGAAATCAGCGCCTTGGATTTCGATAGTCGGTGCGACGCTGGCCAGTTCATGGGTCGCACGACATGGCTCGACGCAAAGGCAAGTCAATGAAGAGCAGGCGTATTCGGCGTCGGCCGACGCGCGGGTCGTCCAAGGCCGATAGCCGCAAGCTAGCCAACTCGAAGAGCCGTCAGAGCAAGGCGCCAAAGCGCCCGCAACGGCGACTGTCCAAGTCTGGAAAAGCCCAAAAGCCCGCTACACGAACACGCCGACCCAAGGGAGCAGTGGTTGGATATTGCGCCAAGCGTAGTCGGCGACCGCCGAAAGCAGATCCGCGACTTGAGATAGCCGTTCGGGAAATGAACCGGGGCCGCTCGCTCAGTGCGACCGCGCGTGCAATCGGCCTGTCGGCGAAGGAACTCCGAGCACATCTCAAACGCAAGCGTCTGCTTAAGCGCAAAGGCAATCGCTGGGTCATACACGACCAGCAGCTCAGGAGAGTTGCAACCATAACGGGCGGTCGCATTCGAGTCCTTACAGTGCGCGGATTCAAACAAGCGCAACTCGTTGGCAAGCACCATCACGCCGCTGGTCAGTTTGTCCGCACGAACGCAGCAAAGCTCCTCAAGCGGTTTAGAGGCCGAACGGTCCAGGCGGCAAACGGTCGGCGGTATGTACTGGAAACGGATCCCAATGCCCTCCATCGAATCGCTGCGATGGACTCCCCGCCTTTTCACGAGATCTACCAGATCACTTCGAACACTTAAAGGAGAGCACAGCCATGCCCAAGAAGCCTCTGGATCGCGAAGACCGCTTGGAGCGGCACTGTCGACGTTTAGGCACAAGAAATCCGACGTGCGTGACCTGCGGCAAATGTGATCCGGACCACCCGGAGATTTTCGAACTTCACCATATTGGAAAGAGAAGCCACGACGATGTCGTCATCGAGTGCGCCAACTGCCATCGGCAACTTTCCGAGCAGCAGAAAGACCACGTGGTGCACGGCCCTGCTAGGCCTATCGGACCCATGGCGACGATCGGTCACTACCTGCTAGGCCTCGCGGACCTGCTCGCGATGATCGTGGAAACGCTCAAAGCGTTCGGGACGTGGCTTCTCGGGCAATCGACGCGACTCGTTACGGCGTGAACACTTGCATCGAGATGCCCATCGCAGTCCGGGCTTATAGCGAGCGACCGGACCGTAAACCCTTGGGTTCGCGGCCCCCGAGTGCGGGAATCGAAGCGTCCGAATGGACACTGGTTCTCGATTGCGAGACCACGATTGACGCCGCCCAAAGATTGAAGCTTGGGTTTTTCCAGGTTCGACGGGGCGCGGTGTTGGAACGTGAAGGCGCCTTCTGCGATCCCAATGCACTCACGAAGGCTGAGCAGGCCCTGTTACGCACGTTCACGCGGGAGCATGGAATCGAGTTATTGACGGTCGCGCAGTTTCGAACGGACGTGCTTCTCAAGTACGGATACCGACGGCATGCAACCATCGTTGGCTTTAACTTCCCCTTCGATATCTCCCGTATCGCGGTCGGTCACGGGTCGGCTCGCGGCGAGATGCGAGGCGGCTTCAGCTTCGACTTGACCGGCAAGGATGTTGATCCGCGAGTACGGGTCAAGCACCTCAGTCCCCGCGCGGCTCTGACCGATTTCGGCATTCCTGGCGATCAGGCCACACCTCGGGCTGGGAGAAGGCGCGGCAGGTATGTACCGGCCTATCGGGGGCACTTTGTTGATATCAAGACGCTGGCAGCCGCACTGCTGAGCCAACGCTTTTCATTGCAAACGCTGGCAGCTCACCTCGGCACCGAGACTCGGAAGCACGAGACGAAAGAACATGGGCGCATGACAAAAGCCTACCTCGACTACGCGCGAGCAGATGTTCAAGTGACGTGGGAGTGCTACCGCGAACTGATCGCGCGATACCGTGAACATGGACTGGCTAGGAGTCCAGATCGGATGCTCAGCGAGGCAAGCATCGGGAAGGCCTACTTGCAACAGATGGGGATCAAGCCACTCCTAGGATGCGATCGTTCATTTCCACGCGAATGGTTCGGCGAGATCTTATGTGCCTACTACGGAGGCCGAGCCGAAGTGCGCAATCGCCGCGTTGTATGCGAGGTGCTGTATTGCGACTTCAAGTCCATGTACCCCACGGTCAACAGTCTCATGGGTTTGTGGGACTTCGTCATTGCTGACGGGATGTCGGTCGAGGATACGACGCGAGAAACCCAGGCCTTTCTAGAAGCCATCGAACTCAAAGACCTTCGGAAGCCAGAGACGTGGAAGAAACTTCACTGTTTGGTTCGGTTGAAAGCCAACGACGACATTCTGCCGGTTCGCGCCCAGTACGACGGGGAGACGTACACGATTGGGCTCAACTACCTGACAACGTCAAAACCGCTCTGGTACACGCTGGCTGATTGCATCGTTTCGAAACTACTGACGGGCCGCTGTCCGCGCATCGATAAGGCACGCACGTATCGGCCTGGTCCACCCCAGAAAGGACTCGTCTCTACGAAGATCCTCGGGCGTGATGACTTCGCGATCGATCCGACGAGCGAGGGCTTCTTCACGCGATTGGTCGATCTGCGCGATGAGGCGAAGGCACAAGGAAACCCGAGTGAAAAGGCCCTCAAGATCATAGCCAACTCGACAAGTTACGGCATCTTCATCGAGGTAAATCGCGACGATGCGCCCAAGGCTGAACCTCTCACGGTGTTTGGTCCTAACGGGGAGCGAATGGAAGTCACCACTAGGTCCATCGAGGATCCGGGCCGCTACTTCAATCCGCTGCTGGGGGTGCTCATCACGGGCGCCGCTCGATTGATGCTGGGCATCGCAGAGAAACGAACGCTCGACCTCGGGCTCGATTGGGCGTTTTGCGATACCGATTCGCTGGCCATCGTCAGGCCAAAGAACATCTTGCGACAGGAGTTCCGCATGCGAACTCAGAAGATTATTGACTGGTTTGTGCCGCTTAACCCGTACAGGAAGCCCGGATCAATCCTCAAGGTCGAGGATCTGAATTGCGGGATTGGTTGCAACAAGCTGGAACCACTCTTCTGCCTCGCGATCTCCGCAAAGCGATATGTGCTGTTCAATATGAGCAAGAGAAACCGGCCTCTATTGCGCAAAGCTTCGGCTCACGGACTAGGCCATTTCCTGGATCCTTACTCGGAAGCGGAGGCGCCACCGAAGATCCCGTCGCCCTGTGTCCCGCTCAAGGAGATTGGCATTAGACGTTGGCAGTACGACTTTTGGTACAAAATCGTTGAGGCAGCGCTACTCTGTCACGCAGACGCCGTTTCTCTGAATTGGCATCCAAAGCTTCAAACGCCCGCTGCAATCCGATATACGGCGTCCAGCCCTCAGCTGCTCAATTGGGTGGCTCGCTGGAATGACAACAAACCGTATGAGAAGCAGATACGTCCCTTTGGGTTCCTGCTGTCCTTCATGCCCCGCACGGGGTTATTTGCACCGATCGCGGAAACACCTATCAGTGACTTGAAGCGAGGTAGGCCGCCAATTGCTGAGCCACTGGCGCCGATCGCACCCTATGACAGCGACCCAGCGCGGGCGCTATCAAACGTCTTCGATCGTGAAACAGGCAAGCCAGTCCGTCCCGATCAACTCAAGACGTACGCCGAAGTGCTCGCGCAGTATCACTTGAGCTGCGAGGGTAAATTCGCGAACGGGCAGTTTCTTGATCGTGGGCGAACGGAGCGGCGACACGTTGTCGCCACCAGCTTAAACTGGATTGGTAAGGAAGCAAACCGAGTGGGTGACTGCGGTGAGATTGATCCGACGTCACCGACTGTTGCAGCATTTCAGATCACCAATAGCTGAACTTGACGAGATGCTCAGACTCCCGAAGACTTGATAATTCCAAACCGAGTTCGCCATTGACCACCGAATCAAGTGCATTCGGAAGGTGCGACCTTTGAATCCGAAAATGTTTATTTCATACAGTTGGAGTACTGAAGATCATCAAGCCTGGGTGATCAGGCTGGCCACCCAGTTGCGGGAGGCGGGCGTCGATGTAATTCTGGACAAGTGGGATTTAAGGGAGGGTCAAGACGCTCACGCTTTTATGGAGCGCATGGTGTCCGACCCTGAGATCAAGAAGGTCGTGCTGATATGTGATCGTGTATACGCTGAAAAAGCTAATACGCGGCGCGGTGGAGTTGGCACCGAAACGCAGATTATTACACCAGAGCTTTACGCGAAAACCGATCAGACAAAATTTGTAGCCGTGATAGCGGAGAGGGATGAAAGCGGGCAGCCGTACCTACCGGTATTTGTTGGCTCAAGAATTCACGTTGACCTTAGCGATGCAGAAGCATACGGCCGAAATCTAGAGCAACTCTTAAGGTGGGTATTCGATAAACCGTTGCACGCGAAACCTGACTTGGGCAAAGTCCCCGCCTTCATAGACGATACGCCGGGACCGTCGCTTCGCACCACGGTTCTGTTCCAACGCGCTCTCGACGCTGTACGTAACGATAGAAGCTACGCTCAAGGTTCACTTGAGGAGTATTTCGAACGATTCACGGACAATCTAGAGGCATTTCGTATAACTCCCGACGGACAGCCGGGATACGACGATCAGATTGTCGAGAGCGTTCAGCAGTTTCTACCGTTTCGAAACGAGCTAATCGAGCTGGTACTGACAGTTGCGCGACTTCGGTCTGGTCGAGTTTTAGCTGCGACCTTGCATCGATTCATCGAAAGACTTAGGCCCTATGAGTTTCGACCGGCCTCTAATTCTGGCTGGCAGGAGTTTCACGCTTCGAACTATCGGTTCATTGTTCACGAGATCTTCTTGTACGTGCTTGCGTCGCTCTTGAAGTATGAGCGCTTCGATGAGGTGGGCTATCTATTCGATAACCGCTACTACATGCCCAATCTTGACCGTGACGATCCAATGCTCGCGTATCACACTATTCGGCACTACATCGAGGCGTTTGAACATCGGAACAAGCGCCTTAGTTCTCGCCGCATTTCTTTGAGAGCGGACCTATTAATCGAGAGGTGCGAAGGAACTGGAATCAGCCAAGCTCAGCTAATGCAGGCGGACTTTGTAGTCTTTATGAGGGCGTCTCTCGAAGGACAGCCTGATTCGATGATGAAGTGGTGGCCGGAAACATTACTCTACGCTTTTCGCCAGCGCGGGCCGTTTGAGATTTTTGCCAGGGCGGAATCGCGGGAGATGTTCATTCGTCTTCAGCCTATTCTTGGATTTTCGGGAATTCCAGTAGAAGAAGCAAAGAAGCGGATTGATGCTTACTTCCAGTCGCTTGGCGGTCAGACGTCTAGGCTGCCGCGGTGGGAGTACGAAACGTTGAATCCAGCTGAACTGATGAATCTTGGCAAGTTGGTGACGCGCTAGCCTGCGGGAACCGTGAATACTGCGGGTCAATCGCACTTATGCCGTTTGGATTGTTTTTTATTGCGGGATATATCTATACCCCCTAACTATGCGTTGGAGCGGTCCGTGAAAGCTTGCGGGTGGCGCGCCGCAGGCGCGCGGAGAGATTTTACGCCTGCGGCGCGCTGGAGCAGTTTCGCGCGGCCCGCTCAACGCGAACGTTAGGCAATGAATTTATGACGACTGCAGAAAAGCCGATCGTAAAAAAGAGCAGCAAGCGACTGCGTGCGGACGCAATCAAGGCATATCGATGCAAGTTCCTAATCGCAGTTATCGAGGACCCGCATGACATACGGAACATCGGCACGGTCGTTCGAAACGTCAGTGCCCTAGGGGTCGAGAAGACCTATATCGTCGACCCTCGGAAATCCCTGCCGGACGACTGGCAGGAAATGCGGGATAGAAAGTCCCTGTCCGCAACTTCGGCGTCCGCCATAAAGTGGAGTTTCGTCAAACGCTTCGACAGCACCGAACAGTGCCTGCAGCACCTGGAGAAGAACAACTTTGTGTCAGTAGTGACGTCGCCGCACATCAAGGGTCAGAAGAACGTCGTGTTGCACGAAGGTGACTACACCGAGTACCACAAGTTGGCCGTATGGTTCGGGAACGAAGCAAGGGGAATCAGTGATCTTGCCGTCAAGCGGAGCAAGCTTTGCATCAACATCCCAATGCTCGGAATGATTGAGAGTCTCAATCTGGGGACAACGTCAGGAATCGTTCTCTACGAAGTTACCAAACAACGCCGCGCGTACCAGCGGATGTACAAGCTTAGGAACAAGCGTGGACGTAGATTCATTGCCTAACTATGCGATGCAGTGGTCGTCGCGCGTCGTCACGCCACTTGCACCCGACGCCAGCGTCTCTCAAAGGTCTGAGCAAGCAAGTGGCGCGCCGACTGGGCACCGCCGCTGATCGCGTACGTTAGGCGGCGGGCTCTGCTTGTGTCGGCCAGCATTTCATATGGCGACAACGTTCGGGTCCTTCGCACGGCCGAGACGGAACAACTGGGCATTGCCGACCTGATCGGCAACGTCTACGGCGAAACCACTCCGTCGGAGACAGGCGTCAAGGTCATTGGCAGGCCCGAGGTTGACTACGCCCTCAACGTGTACTTTGAAACCCTGGATTCGAGCTACTGGCTAGCCCCAAACCTTCTCCAGTTCGTCAATCATGCGCCTGGGACGGAGATTCACGTTCATGGATCGCCGTTCAAATCGGTGCATCAGCCAGACGGCACCTGGAAGGACATACCCGTGGATCCCGTTCGCCAGTCCTGGCTTGACCGACTGCTTGCCTTCTGGAAGCGATCGAAGTGACGTGGCTTCATCGTGTGTACCCTGTGGAGTCCGGCGCATGAAAGCATTTGCCCTGGCGATCGTCATCGGTGGAGCGATCTTGCACAGCCTGGCAGGGTTGGCACAGACGGGAGCAACCCTGACTGCCCGCCCGTCCGGGTTCGATCGGCTCGGTTCACTC
>JBJXGX010000221.1:0-13666 GCA_046160305.1 Burkholderiales bacterium | reverse complement strand
GCTACGCGTCTCGATGGAAGCCGATCTTTATCCTGCGAATAAGCCCGAGTTGGCCGAGCTCGTCGACGGCTCGATCGGCGAGGGGTCGTATTTTCACGAGCAGTTCGGCTACTACGCGCAAGGCGTCAGCCCCGAGACCGCAATTCTGCCCGCCGGATGGGAGCATCGGCTCGTCGCGATCAAGAACGCGAACACTGGCGGCGTCGAGGGCTTGTGCCTCGAAGTGCACGATCTCGCGATCGCGAAGTGCGTCGCCGGCCGGGAGAAAGACTTGGCATTCACGCGCGAGTTAGCACGACATCGAATCGTCAAGCGGGCGACGCTTCTCATACGCCTCGCCGACACGCGCCTCGACCCACAGGTGCGCAAAGCCGTGACTGCACGCATCCAGCGTGCCTTCGCCGTCGCACCGCAGCGAGCATCGAAGTCGCGCTCGACTGTGGGCCGCTGATCCGCTACCCGCTGAGCGAATCCGTCCGCGACCTCCAATCGCGATCGGGCATGACGAGTTGCTCGAGCTCGGCGAATTGAAATGCCGGGGAACGCGCGGGTCGGTCAAACATGAGCGCTGACCGCGGCACCGCCGGTGCGTAGGACGCAATCGTCAAGACATCGGAGGGGACACGACAACAGATTTCTACTTGACTTGCCCTACGCTGATCCATGCGAACTCGTGATGGACAACTCGCGGCGCGTGCGGGAGGCGGGGGTGGCCGGACCAGCGGCGTTCACGGCGGCGATGGTGGCGAAACAACGGTTGGGACGTTAAAAAATCGCTGGAGGCTCACGCCAGGAGCCTGAGTCCTGGCAGCATTCACCCGTAAGACACTCCACGGAGGGAACGATGATCGACGCGATGTGGGCTCATGTTCGCGTTGACGCGGCCACGGGCGTTAGAGGCGCCCGCCGCGCCCCCCTGTGGATAAGCGCTGCACCCCAGCGCTCAACCGTCTACGAAAATGAGGTAGTTCCAGCCAGGTGGGCGCGGATGGCTTTGAGCTGCGTGAAGGTGGTGCCGTACTACTGCAAGGTGATGCCCGCAAGGCCGTCGTGGTGGCGTTCCAGGAGCGTAGGCAAGATGCGCTTACCCATCCGCTGCTGGCCGAGGCCGTGCCGCTCGGTGTCGTGCCGCTGGTGCAGGCGCGCTTGCTCGCGCGACACGTCCGCGGTCAAGCCGAGGGTTACTTTCCGTTTATCGCGAGGTAGAGACCATGCTCGTGATCATCTGCTACGACGTCAACACCGAAACACGCGAGGGCCGCCGCAGGCTGCGGCGGGTCGCCAAGGTATGTGAAGGCACGGGGCAAAGGGTCCAGAAATCCGTATTCGAATGTCAGGTGACGCTGATGCAGATGGAAGACTTGGAGCGGAGGCTTCTGGTCGAAGTGAAACTGGAGCAGGACTGCCTGCGCCTATACCGCCTGGCCGACACCAAGGGCTGCGAGGTTCGAGAGCACGGCAAGTTCAAGGCCACCGATTTCGATGCACCGCTGGTTCTATAATGAGCAGCGCGAACCCGAAGTGACCGCCTTGGCCGCGGGGCGTTCGCGCACCGCGCAACTTGTTGAAGTCAGGATGGATTTTCGATTCTCGAATATCAAAGGCCTTCCAGCGTTGCCGCGCGTGGCAGGGCTCGCGCGAGTCGATGGAATTTGCGAGGCAGAACTTCAACTTACTTGCGCGGTGTCGCGCGCGCCTCACGGCGCGCGCGTGGATTGAAACACGTACTATCGAATCGCGAAGGTGCTCGGCATTTCGTCGCGCGCGTGGATTTAAACGGTGCGACGGTGACCGCGGCAGAAGCCAAAAAGATGTCGTCGCGCGCCTCACCGTGCGTCCGGAATGAAACGAACTCGACCTGCCTATTCGCACTCACCTTGTCGTTCGCGCACTCTCCTCGTCCATCAATTTCTGCAGGGCACGACGCGCCCGAAGCGGCGGCGCATCGGCATTGATATCGATCAGGCCTTTCAACTCGCCAGCCCGGACGTTCTTCTGCTGCGCCTCGACCATCGCAACATCCTCGCTGAACGCCGCACGCGAGCCCTCCATCAGCAAAGTTGACATGGCCGGATCGCCAAGCGCGAAGTTGCGCGTAAAGCCGTAGTGGTAGTGCGTCGACTCGGCGGTCTCCGGCGTGACGAGGTGTGTCGACCAGAACGATATGCCCTGGCTGCGGTCGCCCTCGGGTGCGCCGGTTCCGGCGCGCGCGCATCCGACATCCAGATAAACGACGCTCGCCGGATGCCAGGTCACGACCTGCCAGCGGTCAACGGGGCCGTCGAAGTTGCCGGCCCTGGCGAACAATGGCGGTGGCGTGAAGCCGAGCATCCAACGACTGATGCGCACGCCATCCGGAATGCGCTCGAACTTGATCGGTACGGTCGCCTCGCGCGGATCGCCCGCCAACGTCGTGCTATGCAGATAACTGACGTGCGTGAGATCGAGCAGGTTATCGACGATGAGTTCGTAATTCGCATTGGCATGGAGATAGCCGGGCACCGCTTCCCAATCCGGACTATCGAGCCAATACAGATTCGGGATGCCGGCGACATCAGCCCGTGCCGGGTCTCCCATCCAGATCCAAATGATGTTCCATTGCTCGTGCACCGGGTAGGACCGCACCGATGCGCCCGCTGGAATATGCGATTGACCCGGCACGCGCACGCAGTGTCCGGCCGGATCGAACCGCAGGCCGTGATAACCGCATTGCAACAGGCCATCGACGCACACGCCGCGCGAGAGCGGCGCCGCGCGATGCGGGCATCGATCGGTGATGGCGGCGGGTTTGCCGTCGGCGCCGCGGAACAGCACGACCTGCTCGCCAAGAAACGTGCGAGCCATCGGCTGCGCAGCCAGATCCTTCGACCAGGTCGCGACATACCACGCATTGCGAAGGAACACGGGCTCCTCGCTGGTCAATTGAGATTGCGGCGCAACAACGCGAATAGGCGTTCCCAATGGCGTTCGGCCGCGGGCTTGTTGTATTTTTGCCGCTGCGGGAACGCGAAGCCGTGCCCCACGCCCGGATAGACCTCGATCGTGGCGCGTGTGCCGGCTGCTTTCAGCGCGGCGCGGAGTTGTTCAATCTGAGCCGACGGGGTCAGCTCGTCGGTTTCGCCAAAAGCAAAGTACGCCTCGCCTTTGATCTTGCCGACCTGCAGATGCGGGCTGTCCGGCTTGTCGGTGACGAGCGACACGCCGTAGTAGGAAGCGATCGCGGCGAAACGCTCGGGATAGTGATAGCCGGCCACCGAGACGAACGGCCCGCTCATGCAATAGCCCACCGCACCGAGCGCGCCTTTGCGAATGGTGGGTTGCTTGTCGATGAAGGCGAGCAGATCGCCGGTGTCCTCGGCGATGGCCTGATTGGAAAGCGAGTGCATGAGCGAATACATGCGCTTTCGCTCGGCACTGTCGGCAATGAACGTTTCGGGTGACAGCACCGTGCCGTGGCCGTGGCGATAGTACAAATTCGGCAGCAGCACGCAGTAGCCGACGGTCGCGATCCGGCGCGCCATGTCGAGCAGCTCCTCGCGAATGCCCGGCGCGTCCATGTAGAAGACGATGCCAGGCCACGGGCCGTCCTTGTCGGGCCGGCAGATGAAGGTGTCGACACTGCCTGCGCGCGTTGGAATATTGGTTTGGGTCTCGATCATCGATTGCTCCAGTGCGGTTGAGTTTAATCTTCCAGCGCCATCTTACCTTCGCGATTCGGAGCGTGTCGGAATCGGGCCGAACGCAACGGGTCGGGGTAGCGGGGGCGATGCAACCCGACCGCGGGGATAATCACGCCTGCGCGATACGAGGGGGTCGGGGAAGCGCTCGGCCATCCGGTGGTCATCGAGAATCGCGCCGGGGCGAACGGCAATATCGGCATGGAAGTCTGCGCCCGCGCGGCGCCCGACGGCTACATGATCTGCATGGCGAGCGGGGCGATCATCGCGCTCAATCCGTTCGCCTACGCGAAGATGCCCTTCGAGGTGGAAGACCTCGTCCCGGTCGTTCATATCGTCAACTTTGATCAGGCGATCGGCGTGGACGCAAGACTGCCGGTCAATAACATTCGCGAGCTGGTCGAGTATGCAAAGGCGAATCCCGGCGCGCTCAGTTGGGCGTCTCTTGGGAACGGCAGCACCGCGCATCTCTACATGGAATGGTTGCAAGCGAGAACGGGCGCGCGCTTCGTCCATGTTCCGTATAAAGGATCGCCGCAGGCGCTCCACGCGGTGGCGAGTGGCGAGACGCATGTGACGACCTTGACGCCGACGCTTTTCGCGCCGTTCGTCGCATCGGGCAAGGCGAGGGTGCTCGCGGTGGTGAGCGGTTCGTCGCGAACACCGACAATGCCCAATGTGCCGACTTTCGCGGAGCAGGGCTACGACCTCGATTTTCGCAATTGGCTCGCGTTCTACTTTCCGCGCGGTGTACCGGGAGAGCCGGTGCGGCGGTGGAACGTTGAGGTCAATCGGGTAATCGCCGATCCCGCTTTTGTGCAACGATTCCTCACGACGCTTGGCGTGACTCCGGCGGGCGGCTCGCCCGAAGCGCTCGCGGCCTTCGCGCGCAAGAGCCGCGCAACGGGCGCAGAGCTGGCGAAAATCGCCAACTTGAGATTCGATTGAGACAGAATGTCGGGGGCGATCCGTTTATTGGACGGCGCTCGCCGAAGTGGTTGCGCGACACGGTAGAGCGGAATTTTTTCGATTGATGGAGGCGGGATGAATGCATCGACCGTAGCACTACGCGTAGTCATCGTGGGCGTCTTGACCGCAATCGGCTCATTTTCGCAAGCGCAGACGTATCCGAATCGCCCTATCAACATCGTTATCCCGCTTGCGGCTGGTGACGCCGGCGACATTTCAGGACGCGCGATGGGAGACGGGTTGTCCAAGATTCTCAAGACCTCGATCGTGGTCATTAACCGGCCCGGCGCCAGCGGTGTAATTGCCACAGAGAGCGTCGTCAGGGCGCCTCGGGACGGCTATACCCTTCTGTTCGCACCGAATCCTGCGGTGACCTACCGACCGGTGATGGAGCCTCAGACGGTGCCGTATGACCCGATGAAGGATCTCACCCCGCTCGGCATAACATCGCGTTCGCCGCTGATGCTGACGGTGCGAGGCGAAGCGCCCTATCGGACATTCAAGGAGCTGCTGGATTTCGCGAAGACGAGGCCGGGGCAATTGCGCCTCGGCACGCCAGGGGTGGGCTCGGCGGCGGAGTTCGCGATTTATCTGATCAATGGTCTCGCCGATGCGGGCTTCACGCCGGTCGCATTCAACGGCGCAACTCCCGCCGTGACCGCGTTGCGGGGCGAGCACATTGACGGCGTTGTATCGACGCTTGGCTCTCTCAGTGCGCACGTGAAGAACGGATCGCTGCGCGGCTTGTTGATCTCGGACAAGTTTCCCGATCTCACCGTTCCGACCATGCAAGACCTCGGCTACAAACAGCGCATGTTCAGTGTGTGGTTCGCCTTCTTTGCGCCAGCTGACATCCCGGCCGATGTTGTCAAGATACTCGTACCGGCGATTCAAGCTGCCGCGGAGTCTCCGGCAATCGTCGAGCGGCTGGCGCTGCTCGGTATCGTGCAAGGCTATGCACCACCCGAAAAGCTTACCGCCACAATTCGCGAGGAGTCCCAAACCATCAAGGAACTCGCCACAAAAGCCGGGCTGATCAAATAAGCGTTAGCCGTCTTCAAAAAAGGATTGCGTTCGGCTTTTGATTTCAGCGCGCTCGCAGACGGCTATCGATCAAAGCGCCAGCGCCATCGTCCGGTTGCGCTCGAGGAAACGGCGCGTTTCCTCGATCAGCTTAAGGCGCGACGCCTCGTGCGTGCCGATGTGCGCACCGCGATCGCCCGGAACCCTGGGGTTGTAGACATTCGGCAGATGCCGCACTGGCGTTGCCGGCGCGTCGAACCCGTGCATCGCGTCCGGATACACGATCGTCCGCACCGGGAAGCGCGCCGACTTCAGCCGTTCAGCGAGTTCGATACAGGGTGCCACCGGCGCCCAATCGTCCGCCGCACCGTGCAGGACGAGGAGCGGCATTGTTGGCGCGTACACTTTCTGCTGAAGCGGACGGTCGCAGCCCGGATAGAACGCCACCGCCGCCTTGAATTTCGGCGAGGACGCGGCGCGACCTTCGAGGGCCGCGGCCCGGACGACCTCGGTTACGGTGGAACCGCCGTGCGACCTCGATGCGCACACTGCGACTCCGTGGCATTGCCGGGCATGGGAACCCGCGCGCATTCAAGCCCCAGTTGGGCACCTGAAGCGAAGGGACCTCATGGCGCGTTACGAGGTTGACGCAGCGCGCAGCCCTTTGAGAATCGCTAGCGCCTTCCCCACAGAGAATGCGTAGGTCTTCGCGTCGAAGGCCTTCGGATTGTCATTGAACATGTAGCCGTGCTGCACGCCGGGAAAGATATGCAGCGCGGTATTCGGCATGCGGGAGGTGGCGGTTCGATAGGCTTCGAGTACTGGTGCTGGTGCCGCGTGATCCTGATCGCCCCAGATGATGCATACCGGCTTCTTCAATCCTTCGAGTGCACCGACGTAATCGAGCATCTGCGTCCCATGACACGAGATGCCGGCATCGTAGCCCAGCCGTGCCGGCCCTAGCACGGCATACGGCCCACCGAAGCAATAGCCGATCGCTGCGACTCGCCCGTTGCAAAGCGCGTGCTTCTTCACCAGCGCGAGCGTATCGACCATGTCGGCCTCGCCCTGCTTGATCACTTCGAGGCGCGGCTGGCCTCGCGGGGTCGTGCGTGGATCATCACGCGACAACGGGCCCGGCACCGTCCGCCAGAACAAATCCGGCGCGGCGGCAAGAAACCCGTGCGCAGCGAATTCATCGGCCATCGCGCGAAGCGTGTCGGTAACGCCGTGGATCGCCGAGGCGAGCACGATCGCAGGCACTTTTTTGTTACCTTCCGGGGCGACGACATAGCAGTCGAATTCACCGCCGCCGGTTGCTGCTATGCGTACATCGCTTCGTTGCATTACGCGTCTCCTGTTGGTCCAATCGATAACCCCCTCGGGCGGCCACTCTTACTCCACCTTTACTCCACCTGAATCCCCGATGCGCGCACCACTTCGATCCATTGCGCCACTTCATCCCGCAGCATCTTTCCAAACGCCTCGGCCGTGTTGCCGACCGGCTCGGCACCTTGTTCCAGAATGCGCTGCCGGATCTCCGGCATATTGGCGATCTTGATGATCGCATTCGAGAGAAGATTGACGATCTCGCGCGGTGTGGCGGCCGGTGCCAGCACACCGTACCAGATTTCCGTCACCACACCGTGCACGCCAGCCTCCGACATGGTCGGAACATCGGGCATGAGCTCAGATCGCTTCGCACCGGCTGTAGCAAGTGCGCGCAATCGCCCCCCTTTGATGTGCGGCAATGCCGCTTGGATGGTCGTGAAGCTCATGCTGACTTCGCCCGCCAGCACGGCCGTGAGCGCTGGGCCGGTCCCTTTGTAGGGAATGTGCAACATGTCGGTTTTTGTGCGGAGCTTGAAAATCTCACCACCCAGGTGTTGCCCGGTGCCGGTGCCCGCCGAACCGAAGGTTAGCGCACCCGGTTTGCCACGTGCCAGATCGACCAACTCTTGCAAAGTCTTGGCAGGCACCGAATCGTGCACCACCAGCACCAGTGGGCCGGTCGAGAACATCGATACCGCAGTCAGGTCACGCAGCGTATTGAACGGCAGCTTCTTGTAGAGCGCCATGCCGGTGGTGACCGACGGTGTCGTGAGCAGCAGCGTGTACCCGTCGGGCGCGGCTTTCGCGACCAGCTCGTGGGCGATGTTGGCGCCGGCGCCTTGCCGATTCTCGATCACCACCGGTTGCCCCAGCATTTCGGCGAGCTTTGGTGCGAGCAATCGGGCGTTGATATCCGCGCCGCCGCCGGGCGCAAAGCCGATGATGATCCGGATCGGTCGGCTGGGATAAACCTGTGCGAACGCTGCCCCCATGTGAACAACCAGCGCGATCATTGCGATGTACACGGCGATCGCCATGCGGGGAATCATTCGCATCGCATTCACTCCTGCATCGGGATGCGCGCATCCTGGATCAACTTCGCGAACGCCGCGATGTCGGTCTTGTAGCGCGCGTCGAACTGCGCCGCGGTCGTGCCGACCGGTTCATAGCCCCAGGTCGGTAGCCGGTCTTTCATCTCCTGTTGCGATAGCACGGTCGCGATGTTGCGCTGAATCTGATTGATCGTATCGCGAGGCGTGTTCGCCGGGGCAAGGACGCCAAGCCAGCCCGCGTATTCCACGCTCGGGAAACCGGCGTCGACGATGCTCGGGACATCGGGCAGCGCGGCGGCGCGCCCGGCGCTGGTAACCGCGAGGGCGAGCAATCGGCCGGCCTTGACATACCCCACGATCGCCGAAGGCGGGAGAAATGCTGCTTGCACTTCCCCGCTGACTAACGCGGGGCCGACTTGCGCATCGCCCTTGTATGGAACGTGCAGCATGTCGATCCCCGTCGCTGCCTTGAAAAGCTCCATCACCAGGTGCGGCGCAACGCCGACGCCGGTGGATCCGTAGCTGATGCTGCCGGGCTTCGCTCTTGCGAGCTCGACCAGCTCTTTGGCGGTATTCGCACCCAGTTGCGGATTGACTGCCAGGGCGAGGTACGAGGCGGTGAGCTGCGTGACCGGTGCAAAGTCTTTGATCGGATCGAACGGCAGCTTCTTGTACAGGCTGGGACTGATCGCCAGTCCATTCGTCGTGATCAGCAGCGTGTAGCCATCGGGCGCGGATTTCGCCACCGCATCAGCACCGATGTTGCCGCCCGCACCCGCGCGATTTTCCACCAGCACTTGCTGATTCCACACGCCGCCCAATTTTTGGCCAACGGCGCGTGCAACGGTGTCTACCGCACCGCCCGCGGGAAACGGCACGATCAGGCGGACCGGCTTCGATGGAAAAGATTGCGCAAGCGCGTGCGTGCCCACCATGGCGACAGCGAGCGAAGCCACTATCCGGCGGAGCGAAAAAATTTTCATGGCGAAGCCCGGCGCGCGGCAGCGCTCGTAGCGATCATCGAAATCCTGTGCGACCATGGTGTGTCGATCCATCTTCCGCGCGAAATCGGACGGAAGATGCGAACAGGAGATCACGTGTCAAGCACACAAGTCAAGCCATCGACCATCGGGATGACGGCGGGTAGAGATCTTGAAGGCAAGGTTGCGCTGGTAACAGGCGGCGCGCGCAACATCGGTCGCGCAATCTCGCGATCCCTCGCGGCAGGCGGCGCGAAGGTGATGATCAACGCGCGGACGTCCCGCGATGACGCAAAGATCACGCTCGCGTTGATCAAGAAGGCAGGTGGTGATGCGGCCATTCACTATGCCGATGTCACCGATGCTGACGCGGTCGCCGCGATGGTCGATGCGACGGTGAAGCGATTCGGCCGGCTCGATATTCTCGTCAACAACGCAGCGGTTCGCATGGAAGCACGCTTTGCCGACATTAAACTCGCGGACTGGCAGCATGTGATTCGCACCGTGCTCGACGGCACTTTCCTCTGCAGCCAGGCGGTCCTGCCGCATCTTGTGCGTGGCGGGGTGGGCACGATCATCAATATCGGCGGACAGTCGGGCCACAAGGGTGCGCGTGAGCGGGTGCATGTGATCGCAGCGAAAGCGGGGCTCGCGGGGATGACGAAGGCGATGGCGATCGATCTGGCCGGCGATGGGATAACGGTCAACTGCGTGGTGCCCGGTTCGATCGACACGATGCGTGGCTTACCGGGTGCGCCGGATCGCTCCGAAGAGCGCAAGGCCATTCCTCCGATTGGCCGGCGCGGTGAGCCGGAGGAGCTGGCGGCAATGGTGCGAATGCTGTGCGGGCCGGATTCACGATTCGTCACCGGGCAGGCGATTCATGTGAATGGCGGCGGCTATCTGCCCTGAATGGACGAGCAGCCGGCCATGATCCGTTTGAACCTATCTGCGAGACCGGCATGATGAATCGATTCGGATGGCATGTTTGCGCGTTCGTCTTCATGGTCGTGTTCGGCAATGCTGCGTTCGCGCAGGCTTGGCCCGCCAAGCCGATCACGCTCGTCATTCCCTTCGCACCCGGCGGCGGGGTGGATGCGAGCGCGCGGATCCAGGCGCAACACATGGGGGAATTGCTTGGCCAGACCATCATCGCCGAAAACATCGGGGCGGCCGCGGGTATGGTGGGTTCTGCGCGCGTTGCCCGTGCGGAGCCGGATGGTTATACGTTCCTCATCGGCAACACCGGAACGCATGCGCTCACGCAGTCGCTTTACAAGAAGCCGCACTACAACGCGGCGACCGATTTCGCGCCGGTGGGGCTCGTTACGGAATCGCCGCGCATCCTGATCGCGCGCAAAGACCTGCCGGTGAGCAATCTGCGCGAGTTCATCGCCTACGCGAAGGCGAATCACGCGAAGATGCAATTCGGATCGGCGGGCGTTGGCTCCGGCACGCACCTGCCGTGTGCGCTGCTGATCAAGACCATGGGTCTTGACATCACGCACATCCCCTATCGCGGCGCTGGCCCCGCGATGCAGGATCTGATCGGCGGGCGTATCGATTTCATGTGCGACACCATCCAGACGGGGGCGGCGCAGGCCAAGGCGCAGACCGTGAAGGGCATCGCGGTCATGTCGGAGCGGCGCGTGCCGATCATCGCCGAGTTGCCCACCACCGGAGAGCAGGGATTACCCGGCGTCGAAGCGAGCGTGTGGAATGCCTTTTTCCTGCCGAAGGGCACACCCGATGCGATCGTGCGCCGTCTCAACAAGGCGATGAGCGACATGCTCGACAATCCGTCGGTCAGGAAACGCCTC
The DNA here is from genome assembly GCA_046160305.1 of Burkholderiales bacterium. Classification (GTDB taxonomy): domain Bacteria; phylum Pseudomonadota; class Gammaproteobacteria; order Burkholderiales; family SG8-39; genus SHXR01. The sequence continues at coordinate 2,813 of JBJXGX010000221.1, read as the reverse complement.
GAAGATCTCGGCTTGGAGATCGCGCCCGCCGAACGACGCAGCCCCGAGTACCTGTCGAAGCTGGTACCCGAGGAGATTGCACGATGGGGTGCTGTGATCAGAGCGGCGGGTATCGCGCCGGAGTGATCAGGCCGCGCGCCGCCACGCATCGAAATGCGGCGCGAGTTCGACCGGCAGCGCGGCACCGAACGCATCGTCGAGGCGATAGTGCGGCATCGATGTGGCGACGGCGTTCAACAATGCTTCGCCTTGGCGCCGGTCTTTCGGTCGTTTGAGTGGATTGCGGGTCTGTTTCTCGGCGAGCCATAGTTTTTGCAACGCGAAATAGCGCGGGTCGGGTGCCACGATGCGCGCTGGTGTTGCGTCGCGGCCACAGACGACTTGATCGACGCGCGTGCCGAGCAATAGCCACTCCTGTTCCGGGAGCGCGATCGGCTTCAGGCGTTCGAGCTTCGGATAACTCGAAGCAACCGATGGTGCAAGCAGGATCTCGACTTCATACGCGTTTTTGTTGCGGGCCTGGAACGGCCGCTCGACATTGACCGTATAGGTCGCGTCGACCGCCTTGAGCAAACCCAGTATCGGTGCGGTCGAACCCACACCGGCGAGCACCATCGAGCCGGACCATGCGAGATCGAAATCCTCGGTGGCGTCCATGCCGATTGCGAAGCGGCGCGTTGCTTCGATCTCGTAGGCCGCCATCGCATTGGTTCCGACGACCATGAGCGAAGACCCGAGCAGCTTGCGACGATCGGCCTCCCGCAACACCGCGGCGGCGGCACTCGCGATGGTACCGAGCCTGAGCACTCGATAGATGCGGCAGGCATCGCCAAGGGCGGCGCTGCTCGCGCGTTCGCGTTCGACGGCCGCAGCCTTGTCGGCTTGAAACGCTGCGAATTGTGATTCGGTCGCGGGTGACCGGGGTCCGAGCGAGGTGCCGTTGCCGTTCCGATCGACGACGGTATAGAGATAGTCGCGGCCACCGCGCGGCTTCCATGTGAGCTGGTAGTCGAAACCTTCCCGCGCCCGATCGGCATCGATCCAGACTTCATAGAACTGGCGTAAGTTAGCGATTACTCTAAGTTGCTCATCATTGAAATTCAACGCTTTGCCCCGCAAAATAGCCGACCCTGCATTTTGCAGGGCAAAACCCGTCGAGGCAATGAAAAACAGGTAACAACATGATTATTTGGCAATTGCCCGCAAATTGCCGTTTCTTTGGAAATGCAGGGCAAACGCTTTGCTGACGACCTCAACCAAGACTCAGCTTGGCCAGTGAACCATCGGCAATCCGGCGACCGGCGATCGAAAATACGGGATGCGGGTCCCGCGCAGGCTGCCGACGTACGCGGTCCGCAGGTCGGGCCCGCCGAACGTCACGCTCGCCATCCAGGGCGCGATCGTGCCGTGGGTCGCGAACATCAATTCATTGGTCAGCGTGCCGCGGTCGGCATGTGCCATGAATGCGGCGCTCGCGGCAGGGTCGCCATCGTCGAGCAGAACGCGAAGATCACCGGCAGGCGTGAGCGCGATCAGCCGATCGACCATGATCAGTGTGCACCATAGGTTGCCGAATGCATCGAAGGCGATGCCATCGGGCATGCCGCCCAGATTGCTTGGGCCGAAGACCTCCCGATTGGTGAGTGAGCCGTCCGGCTGCACGCGCATCCGGGTGATATGGGGACCGGTGGTCTCGACGATGTAGAGCCATTCTTCCTTGGCGTCCATGCGGACTTCGTTGGTGAAGTAGAAGCCCTCGGCGACGACGCGAATCCCTTTCTCGTCGACCAGCGCGAGGTAGCCGTCGCGCACGCGGGTGGTTGCCGCCGACGTCCAGGGATTGACCATCGTCGAGATCGTGAGCCAGATGCGGTTCTTCGAGTCCCGCAGCACGAAGTTGACCTTGCCGATCGGTTTGCCGTCGATCCGGTCATACAACGTGCGGGTCTCGCCGGTACGCGTCATCACCTCCAGCAGATCGGTGCCGAAGTTGGAAATGAGGATGTCCCCGTTCCTTGCGAAGGCGAGTCCGTTCGGAAGCGTGCCCTGGGTATAGCGCGACGCGAGGTCGCCGGCGGCCTCGAATTTCTTTTCCAGCTTCTGGCTGATCAAGGTCTGCGTACCGTCCGGGCGAATATGCATGACGCCCCCGCGCGCATCGGCTGCCCAGAGATCGCCGTTCGGTTCGGCCAGGATGCATTCGGGGCGCTGCAGATCCTGCCCGACATAGCGGATCGATGCGCGGTCGACGCTGAAGCGCTCGAGCGGATTGCTGGAATGGGTCGCCATCGGTGTCTCCTTGTTCGTGTGGAGTGCGTTGTTTTTCTGTCTTCCTGATTCCTGCTTTCGCTTGCCCTATTCCCGTGCCTCGACCCGCGCCACCCGTACCGGATCGCGAGGGGCCGGCAAATCGGTTCGGCGCCATTGCCGCCAGGTATCGATCACCATCTTCGCGTAGTCGTCCCGATCGCGCGTGCCCTTGTAGCGGGCGAGCGCGCGAAACAGATCGCCGGTTTCGAGATCGAGGTAGTGCCTGAGAATGACCGTGCCATAGCGAAGATTAAGATTGGTGTCGAACAGATCATGGTCATCGCGCCCGATGGCCTTCACCCAGAACGGCATCACTTGCATATAGCCCTGCGCGCCGCGCGATGAGACCGCGAACTGGCGAAACGTGCTTTCGACCTGGATCAATGCCAGGACCAATTCCGGATCGAGGCGTGCACGCCGGGCTTCACGGTGGACGGCGCTGATGAATCGCATGCGTACATCGCCATCAGCGATCCACGGGCGCAGGCGCTGCGATGCATGGG
>JBJXGX010000220.1:0-14877 GCA_046160305.1 Burkholderiales bacterium | reverse complement strand
GTTCGTTGCGCGTAGTCCTTGATCTGGTCCGGGCGATCCGCGCTCAGAAAAAGTTTGCCCACCGCGGTGATGTGCAATGGCGCGCGAGCGCCGACGATGTTGACGACCCGCATCATCGATCGGCCGCTCGACGTGCGCTCGACATACACGATTTCATCATCGCGCCGCACCGACAGATTGACCGCTTCGCCGGTGGAGGCGTGCAGCTCGCGCATGAAGGGCAGGGCACGCTCGCGAACCGACAAACGCGACTTCACGAGATTGCCAAGCTCGAGCAGTCGCATGCCGAGCCGATAGCTGCCCTGATCGACCCTCTCGACAAGCCGGTCCGCGATCAGCGCGGTGAGGATGCGATGCGCGGTCGAAGGATGCAGGCCCGACGATTGCGTCAATTGCTTGAGGCTCACCGTGTCCGCGGCCTGCGCAAGCAAATCGAGCAGCTTGGTCATCCGCTCGATCACTTGAATGGAGCTTTTCGACTCGCTGTCGGCCATGTTCTCGCGGCCCTTTCGGGAAACCAGCGATATTACGCCACGACACTTGGAGCCACGTTCCTTGCGCCCCCTGCGCGGGCGTTCGAGCGACGGGAGCCGTGTGCGAGGGCGCCTTGAACCCTGCTACCATCGTGCGCCATTGCCCGCCCGCGCGCAAACCGCTGCGCGAATTGATAGCCGCCTGTTGGTCGCAGCGCCGATCGACTCGATGCGTCCATCGTTCGGCATTGCGGCGCTTCGGATCAATCCCAGCCCATGAGGTCCACGACATGAGCACGTCCGCCGCCTTAAGCATCAATCCGTCCAGATTCTGGCGGACCGTTGAACGCTCCGATCAGATCGGCGTCGGCCGTTCGGGGGGGTTGAAACGCGTGGCGCTTTCCGATGACGATAAATTGATGCGCGACCAGTTCGTTGCATGGTGCAACGAGGCCGGGTACGCCGTGTCGATCGATCGGCTCGGCAGCATCTTTGCGCGGCGCGCGGGCGAGAACGATGCCCTGCCGCCGGTGGTGATCGGCAGCCACCTCGACACGCAGGTGAATGGCGGTCGCTACGACGGCGTGCTCGGTGTTCTCGCCGGCCTCGAAGTGCTGCGCACCCTCGATGATCAGCGTATCAGGACCAAGCGATCCATCGAAGTCGTATCGTGGACGAACGAAGAGGGCGCGCGGTTTTCACCGCCGATGGTTGCCGCCGGTGCATTCGCCGGCGTGTATCCGGTCGATTGGGTGCTGGGTCTCAAGGATGACGATGGCATCGGATTCGGCGATGAGCTGCGCCGGCTCGGCTATGACGGCGGCGCGCCGGTGGGTGGACGTCCGCTCGATGCATACTTCGAACTCCATATCGAACAGGGGCCGACGCTTTGGGCGGGCAAGATTCCCGTGGGCATCGTCACCAAGGGCTATGCCGTGCGGGGTCTGGTCGTCGAAGTGCAGGGGGAAACGGCGCACACCGGCCCCTGGCCGATGGACAAGCGGAAGAACGCGCTCGTCGGCGCCGCGATGTTGGCCGTTGCCGTCAACGACATCGGTTGGAAATTCCATTCGACGGCAGGCAAGGCCACGCCATCGCGCCTGGTCGCCTGGCCGAACAAGCCCGGCATCCTCTCCGATTGGGCGCAGGTGACCTGCGATTTCCGCCATCTCGATCCGCAATCCGCCGAACAGATGAAGGCCGAGATGCTCGCGCAGTTGCCCTCGCTCGCCAAGCGCGCCAATGTCGAATTCAAGGTGGTTCAGGAATGGCTGTTCGGCAATGAGCGCTTCGATCCCGAATGCATCGGCCTTCTGCGCGAAGCGTCGTCTCGCCTCGGTGTTCGATGCATCGACATGGCCAGTCAGGCCGGCCATGACGCCTACCATGTCAGTAAGGTCGCGCCGACCGCGATGATCTTCACCCCATGCCGCGATGGCATTACCCACAACAACAACGAGTTCGCTGACCTGGAGAATACGATGCCCGGTGTCAATGTCCTGCTCAACGCCGCGCTCGCGCGTGCCGATCGGTAAGCATCGAATGAACTTCGACCTCACCGAGGAACAGCAGCAGATTCGCGACGCCGTCGGGCGGATATGCACCGACTTCGGCGACGACTATTGGCTGGAAAAGGACACCGAAGGCGGTTTCCCGCACGATTTCCATGCGGCGTTCGCCAAGGCGGGATGGCTTGGCATCGCCATGCCGGCGGAATTCGGCGGTGCCGGATTGGGCATCACCGAAGCGGCGATCATGATGCAGGCCATCGCGCAATCGGGCGCCGGGTTCTCAGGCGCGTCGGCGATCCATATGAACATCTTCGGTCTGCATCCCGTTGTCGTGTTCGGGTCGGAGGATCAGAAGCGGCGCGCTCTTCCACCGCTCATCGCGGGGACTGATCGCGCGTGTTTCGCGGTCACCGAACCCGATGCCGGTCTCAATACCTTGCGTCTGAAAACCCGCGCGGTGCGCGACGGTGACCGGTACGTCATCACCGGGCAGAAGATCTGGACGTCAACCGCGCAGATCGCCAACAAGATTTTGATGCTGGTGCGCACCACGCCGATCGAGGAGGTGACCAAGCCAACCGGCGGATTGACCCTGTTCTACACGGATCTCGATCGCCGCCATATCGAAGTGCGCGAGATCGCGAAGATGGGCCGCAAGGCGGTCGACAGCAATCAGTTGTTCATCGATGCGCTGCCTGTTCCGGTCACCGATCGCATCGGCGAAGAGGGTAAGGGATTCGAATACATCCTCCACGGCTTCAACCCCGAACGTGTACTCGTTGCGGCCGAGGCGGTCGGCCTGGGCCGTGCCGCGCTCGCGCGCGCCACGCGTTACGCGGGCGAGCGCATCGTGTTCGATCGCCCGATCGGCAAGAACCAGGCGATCCAGCATCCGCTCGCCAAGGCATGGGCTGAGCTTGAAGCGGCCAATCTGATGACATTCAAGGCGGCAGCGCTGTACGACGCCGGCAAGCCCTGCGGTGCCGAAGCCAACGCCGCGAAGTATCTCGCCGGGGAAGCGGGCTTCAGTGCCTGCGAGACGGCCGTGCTCACGCATGGCGGCATGGGGTACGCAAAAGAATTTCACGTCGAGCGGCTGATGCGCGAAGCAATGATCGCGCGTATTGCTCCGGTGAGCAGGGAGATGATTCTTTCGTTCATCGCGGAGCGGGTGCTGGGGTTGCCTCGGTCATATTAGGATGGGAACCACCAAGGCACCAAGACACCAAGGGGTTCGATAATCATCGTGATCGTCGTGCCCGTTGCGTCGTCGTGTCCAAGCCTGAGGGCAGTGCGGTTCTATGGCGCACCACGACGGCTCGACGGCACGACGGTACACGACGAAGGTCAGAATCTAACTTGGTGTCTTGGTGCCTTGGTGGTTCATGTTGCCCGACGCGGAATGAGTCTTCTCAATCGGTACAATGGCGGACTTTCAATACGGGATCCCCGCCATGCCACGCATCAGTCACCGTACCGCCGAGCTTGGAACCGAGAACGCCTTCGTTGTGCTCGCCGAGGTGAACGAGCTTGCGCGTCAAGGCAAGGACATCATTTCATTTTGCATCGGGCAGCCTGACTTTCATACCCCGATTCATATCCAGGACGCCGCGGTCAAAGCGATTCGCGAGGGTCGTCACGGCTATACGCCATCGGCCGGCATCAACGAGCTGCGCGAGGCGGCGGCCAATTACATGGGCGCGATGCGTGGCCTGAAGATCTCCCCCAATGATGTCGTCATCGGCGGCGGCGCGAAGCCTTTTATCGCCTATACGATCCTCACCACCACCGACGCCGGCAAGGGCGACGAAGTCATCTATCCGAACCCCGGCTTCCCGATCTACGAATCCCAGATTCTTGCGTGCGGCGCGGTGCCTGTTCCGCTGGCGTTGCGTGAATCACGGAACTTCGCGTTCGACCCGGCCGAGCTCGAAGCGCGCATCACGCCGAAAACAAAGCTCCTGATCCTCAACTCGCCGCACAATCCGACCGGTGGGATTCTCACCAAGCGCGACCTCGAAGATATTGCCGCGGTGCTGCGCAAGCACCCCGAGATCTGGATCTACGCCGATGAGATCTACTCGCGCCTTTGCTATGAAGGCACGTTTGCGTCGATCGCCTCGCTCCCCGGTATGGTTGAGCGCACCATCATTTCCGATGGCGCATCGAAAACCTGGGCGATGACCGGATGGCGAATCGGCTTCGCATCGAACCCGGTGCTCGCGCCGCAATTCATCCGCTGGGTCACCAATACCGATTCCTGCGCGTCGCACATCAGCCAGTGGGCGGCGGTCGAGGCGATCAACGGACCGCAGACCGAAGCGGAGAACATGCGAAAGTCGTTCCTCGATCGGCGCGATCTTATCGTCGGTCTGCTCAACAAGGTGCCGGGCGTGACGTGCAAGACGCCGGGCGGTGCGTTCTATGCATGGCCGAACATCACTGAAGCGTGCCGCATGATCGGCGCGAAGGATTCCGAGGAATTCCGCAAGCGCCTGCTCAACGAAGCGGGCGTGGCGGTTCTCGCCGACATTCACTTCGGCAGTCGTGTCGCAGGCGAAGGCCAGCATATTCGCTTCAGCTATGCCGCATCGAAACAGGCAATCGAAGCCGGGATCGCGCGGATGACCGAATTCATCACCACCAACGCGCGCCGTGCCGCGTAATGGTACGAAGCGTCTGGAAGCCGGCCGTTACCGTTGCAGCGGTGATCGAACGGGACGGCAAGTTCCTCCTCATCGAGGAGCGTGACGGTCCGGAACTGGTGCTCAATCAGCCGGCCGGACATTGGGAGGAAGGCGAAACCCTGCAGGCTGCCTGCGCGCGCGAGACAAGCGAGGAATCCGCCTATCCATTCATGCCGACCGCACTCGTGGGCATCTACCGCTGGCGTCCGCCGCCGAGCGCGACGACCTACCTGCGCTTCGCGTTTACCGGTCGGGTCGGCGAGCGCGACGTGAATCGGGAACTCGACGCGGGAATCGTTCGCACCGTTTGGCTTTCCCTGGAAGAGATCCTGGCGACCAGACCGCAGCATCGCAGCCCACTCGTATTGCGTTGCGTGGAAGACTACATCGCGGGCGCCCGGTTCTCGCTCGATCTCCTGACCCATTTCGAATGAAGGCAGGCGGTTTTGCAGTGGTTGTCCGGGCGAGCTCCAATGCGTGAGCGAATCGTCGTTGGCATGTCGGGTGGGGTCGACTCATCGGTCGCCGCGCTGCTTTTGCAACGCGCCGGATACGACGTCGTCGGTCTTTTCATGAAGAACTGGGAAGACGACGATGACGACGAATACTGCTCGACGCGCGCAGACCTCGTTGATGTCGCGTCGGTGGCCGATGTCCTCGGCATCGAACTCGAAGTCGTGAATTTCGCGGCGGAATACAAGGATCGCGTGTTCAGCGAGTTCCTGCGTGAATACGCCGCCGGCCGCACACCGAATCCCGATGTCCTCTGCAACGCCGAGATCAAATTCAAGGCGTTTCTCGATCATGCGATGTCCCTTGGCGCGCGGCGGATCGCGACCGGCCACTACGCCCGCGTGCGGGAAACGGATGCGCGCTTCGAATTGCTGAAGGCCCGCGATGCCACCAAGGACCAGAGCTACTTTCTGCACCGCCTCGACCAGTCGCAGCTATCGCGCGTGCTGTTTCCGCTGGGCGACATGATCAAAATCGATGTGCGGCGGTTGGCGAAAGAGGCCGGCCTGCCGGTCCACGCCAAGAAAGACTCGACCGGGATCTGCTTCATCGGTGAGCGCCCGTTTCGCGAGTTCCTCAATCGCTATCTCGCGCATAAGCCCGGGGTCATCCGAACAGAAGAGGGCAAGGTACTGGGCCAACATATCGGGCTCATGTTCTATACGATCGGTCAGAGAAAAGGCATCGGCTTAGGGGGCACGCGCGACGGCGACGGCCATCCGTGGTACGTGGCCGCGAAAGATCCCGAACGAAACGAGCTTGTGGTCGTGCAGGGACACGAGCATCCCCGCCTTCTCTCCACGAAGGTGGTGGCGCGTGATCTGGCGTGGGTGGCCGGAACGCCGCCTGATGCTGCCGCGTCGTACGGTGCCAAGACACGCTACCGTCAAGGTGATGCGGATTGCGTCGTGAAAGCGCTGGACGAAACACACTGTGCGCTTGAATTTGTTCGCCCGCAGTGGGCGGTGACACCCGGGCAATCGATGGTGCTGTATGGCGGCGATGTCTGCCTTGGCGGCGGCATCATCCAGTAGGCGGGTTCGCTATGGTCTTCGACTATGGCGTTCGATCTTGCCCGCAGCCAGCCTCGGCCCGAAAGGAAGCTTTATTCCCGTGGCCGGGTATCGGCGAACGAGGCGCGCTCCTCGAGTTTCGCGGTGAGTTTCACCAGGTGCGGGTGTTGGGCCCGCCAGTCGAGCTGCGGAAAGCGAAAGTCGAGCCAGAAAAGGCAGGTACCGACCGCGATATCGGCCAGCGAAAAGTTGATGCCGGTGCACCAGGTATCGGTGCCGAGCTCGCGCTCCATCTCATCGATGCCGCGCTGCACCTTGCCCCACTGGCGGTCGATCCAGATGCTGTTCCGCATGTTTTCGTCACGCTGGCCTTCCAGCCGGACCGCGATCGCGGCATCGAGCACGCCGTCCGCGATGGCTTCCCAGCGCTTGACGGTCGCCCGGGCCCGACTCGCCGCAGGAATCAGCTTGCTGACCGGTGATGCGCCGTCGAGGTACTCGGCGATCACCCGGGAATCGAACAAGGTCGAGCCGTCTTCCAGCACCAGCGCAGGCACCTTCCCGAGCGGATTGGTCGCGAGAACGCGTGGCGCGGCCTGCCACGGATTGTCAATTTCGAATGAAAGCTCGATACGCTTTTCGGCAGCGACGATGCGAACCTTGCGGGTGAACGGGCTGGCGTGCGTGCCGATGAGCTTCATGAACAGGGATGCAATGGGGAGGTGGGGTGCGGCGTGTCGTCAAGCGATCGAGGCCCGAATGGAATGATCGCAACATGCTCGATTCAGTATAGCAAGCCAGTCGAGCGCAACTTCAAATCGGGCGCGCATTTAACTGAGCGCATCCTTGAATCGGACGCGCATTGCGGGGATTACGTCACGTTCAAACCACGGGCGATCACGCAGCCATTGGCGATTGCGCGGGCTTGGATGGGGAAGGGGAAAATACGGTTGTGGTATCTCGCGAAAGGCAAGCACCGTTTCGGTCAATGTTCGCCTCCGCAGGCGGCCGAGGTAGAACGCCTGCGCATAGGCACCGATCAAGAGGATGAGGCGCACGTTGCCAAGCTGTGCGCGGATCCGCGGTTGCCAGAGCGGCGCGCATTCCGGTCGCGGCGGCAGGTCGCCGGACGCGCCCGTTCCGGGATAGCAAAGACCAATGGGTACGATGGCGATCAGGCGCTCGTCGTAGAAGCGTTCCCGATCGATGCCGAGCCAGATGCGCAAGAGGTCGCCGGAGGGGTCGTTCCAGGGAATGCCGGTTTCATGGACCCGCCGTCCGGGCGCCTGCCCGACAATCAGCACGCGTGAGGTCGTGCTTGCGCGAATCACCGGGCGTGGACCATGCGGCAGGCACCCGGCGCATTGGCGGCACGCCCGCACTTCCGCCAGCAGCGATTCGATTGATTCCGCGGCTGGCTCCGGCAATTGGTGCGTGATAGACTTGCTCCGCGTTTTCATTCCGGTCCGCGTCGCGAGAGATCCCGAAAACGCTCCCCTCCATGTCTTTGCATCTCTCCGCCCTATCTCCTCTCGACGGACGCTACCATACGCAGGCAGAACCGCTGCGGCGTTGGTTCAGTGAAGCGGGCCTCATCCGGCTTCGTGCGCGCGTGGAGATCGAATGGCTCATCGCATTGTCGGCCGAGCCCGCGATCGCCGAGGTTCCGCCGTTCTCGCCTGAATCGATCGCAGCGTTGCGCGGGCTGATCGATCGGTTCGACGAGGCGGCCGCCGCTCGTGTGAAGGCGATCGAACGCACCACGAATCACGATGTCAAGGCGGTGGAATATTGGCTGCGGGAAGCCATTGCGCCATTGCCTGAAGTGGCGAAGGCGGGCGAGTTCATTCACTTCGCCTGTACGTCCGAGGACATCAACAACATTGCCTATTCGCTGATGGTGCGGGAGGCGCGCGACCAGATACTGTTGCCGGAGATGTCGCGGCTGGTCGATGCGTTGAAGAGCGTTGCGCATGATTTGTCCGATGCGCCGATGCTCTCACGCACGCATGGGCAGGCCGCCACGCCAACGACGATGGGCAAGGAGATCGCGAACGTCGTGCATCGACTCCTGGCCGCGCGCGATCGTGTTGCTTCGGTCCGACTCACCGCCAAGGCCAACGGTGCGGTCGGCAACTACAATGCACATGTCATTGCCTATCCACATCTCGACTGGGAAGCGTTTTCGCGTCGTTTCATCGAGTCGCTGGGCCTTGCATTCAATCCCTATACGATCCAGATCGAGCCGCACGACACGCTCGCCGAACTGTTCGATGCACTGGCCCGCTTCAATGCCATCCTCGTCGATTTCGATCGGGACGTATGGGGCTACATTTCGCTCGGTTACTTTCGCCAACGAGTCGCGGCAGGCGAGATCGGTTCGTCGACGATGCCGCATAAGGTGAACCCGATCGATTTCGAGAATTCCGAGGGCAATCTCGGTATCGCCAATGCGCTGCTCCGTCATTTTTCGGAGAAGCTGCCGATCTCGCGATGGCAACGGGATCTCACCGATTCGACCGTACTTCGGAACATCGGTGTCGCGTTTGGCCACACCTTGATCGCGTTGACATCGTGCCGGCGAGGTCTGGCAAAACTCGATGCCGATCGCGATCGCATGGCAGCCGATCTCGATGCGAATTGGGAAGTGCTCGCCGAACCGATTCAGACGGTGATGCGCCGATACAACGTGACCGGCGGCTATGAAAAATTGAAAGAGTTGACGCGCGGCCGTCGCATTACGCGGGAGAGCCTCCACGCGCTGATCGGATCGCTGCCGATTCCGGAAGGTGAGCGCGCGCGGCTGCTTGCGTTGACGCCGGCCACCTACATTGGCCTTGCCTCCACGTTGGCCGCACGAATCTAGCGAAATCTGCGCTGTCAACCGCGCAGATTTCTACTGAGCTTTACGTCACTGCGTCACGACGCTCAGCCCCCTCATCCCTAGCCCTTGTGGCTTCCACTAACCTGAAGGTAAGTGTTCGCCGCAACAAGCTTCGCGTGTTGTCCCGCGGGGGGAGAAGGGAACGTCGTGCGGATAGGGATGTGACCCCTATCCGTAATTCTCGGTAGCGCCTCAGATCGGTGGCAAGCCAAGCTCGCGCCAAGCAATGAACACCGCCGCCGCACTGAAGGCGAGCGTGGCGATGGCAAGCATCATCGCGCGAATCCACACCGTCTGGTGCTGAGCAATAGCGGTGCCGGCCAAAAGCGGTACGCCGGCAAACGGGACCAGGCAGTACCACGGTAACTTGCCGAACGTTACGACCTCTGCGCCGGCCAGTCCGGCGAACATCGCGGCAGGCAGCGTGAACGCGCGCCCGATCGTCCATGGGCGTCCGGTCAGCATCTGCACGATCACCACCGCTGCGCTCGCCGCGCTCACCGCGAACCCGAGATTGCCGAGCAGCGGTGAGGCACCAATGATGGCCGCGGCGCCGATGCCAAGACTGAGCGAGAACGCCGCCACCGCGGCGTTGATCGGGCGGCCATGGAGGAAATCCATGCCGGTTGCAACCAGCGCGCAATAGAGCGCGAGACCGATCCCTGCCGCCCACGCGCTGAACGGATCACGTTGCGACAGCGCTGGAAACACCAGCCAGACGACGAGAACCGCGGCGGCCCCTGCGATAAGGTAGCGCGTCCGGGACGCATGGGCATTGATGAAATCGAGCAGTAGTCCGGCGGCGCATGCGGCGAGCGTTACCAGGATGATCAGGCGCGGCGCATTGAGCGGCAGGAGCCGAACACCCATCACGAGCCATACGGAAATCGCGAATCCCGCAGCCAATGCAAGACCTGACAATCGCACCGCGCGCCCGAGCACGGCGACGAAGAAAGCGATAATGAACGGCGCGGCCGCGAATTGCACGACCGGCTGATTCAGTAATTCCGGCATCGGTTGTTGGAGTCCCGGTGGGCGTTTCGGAGCTCCACTTGGCAGCGAAGCGTCGGACGCGATAGTATAGTGCGCGCTGGAGGCTGGCGGATACGCCCGCGCGTCTACCGATTGCCGCGACGGTTCCCATCCGTGGCGGTAGGGCAATCTCGAGTGCTCGCTATTTCAATCAGATTCATATCCTGATACCGGGAATAGACCGGGCTGTTCTGCTGTTGTAGATTTCTGTGCGGAGACGGCGGTTGCTCGATGCGCGCACCCCTTCATCAAACGAGGAGAAGAAAATGCGATTGAAGCTTTGTGCAGTGGGTCTGGTGGTCGCGATGTCGGCCGGTTACGTCGCTACGGTATTCGCGCAGGCCAAGCCCGATGTGCTGGTGAAGCAGCGCCAGTCGGCCATGACGCTGATCGGCAAGTATTATGGCCCGATGGCGGGAATGGCTTCGGGCAAGGTTCCCTTCAACGCCCAAGTCGTGACGCGGAACGCGGGGTACCTCGAAGTGCTCGCGCAAATGCCGTGGGATGGATTCGATGCCAGTACCAAGGATGAAAAAACCCGTTCGCTCCCCGCCGTTTGGACGGAAGCGGGCAAGTTCAAGGAAGGTCAAGATGCGTTTGGCGGTGGAGTCGCCAAGCTCGTAGCCGCCGCCAAGGGCGGTGACGAGGGCGCCATCAAAGCGGCCATCGGTGACGTGGGCAAGTCCTGCGGCGGCTGCCACGATAACTTCCGCCAGAAGCAGTAACGATTCGAAGTCGCGTTCCCGGAAACACCCCGCCACGGCGGGGTGTTTCTCTTTCCGCGACCTTGTTGAACAATGACCGCGCTACCCCCGGCTTTGGAGAGCAAGAGGGGATGTGTCCTCTCCTCTCGTATCTCTACTGATTTTGAGGATCCCTGTCATGGCCGTCCCCATCGGTAAGGCGCTGCGTGCCGCGGCGCTTGCGATGTTCGTTGCCGCGCCATTCGGCGCCGTGCTCGCCCAAGGCGATGTCGAACGCGGCGCATATCTCGCGAAGGCGGGCGGTTGCCTGGCCTGTCATACCGCCGAAGCCAAGGGATCCACCGAATTCGCGGGCGGCAACGCGCTCAAAACACCGTTCGGAACATTTTACGGCCCCAACATCACGCCTGATCCGAAAGCCGGCATCGGCCACTGGAGCGAAGCGGATTTCATTCGCGCGATGCGTCATGGCACGCGCCCCGATGGCGCCCACTACTATCCGGCGTTCCCGTATCCGTCCTACACAAAGATCGCCGACAGCGATCTCAAGGATCTTTTTGCCTACTTGCGAAGCCTTCCACCCAGTGCGCAGCCGAGCAAGCCGCACGAATTGCACCTGCCATTCCGTTTCCGGTTCGTGTTGTGGTTCTGGAAATTCCTGTTCTTCACGCCAGGCCCGCTCCTGGCCGATGCGAAGCAAACCCCGGTCATTAACCGCGGCGCGTATCTCGTACAGGCGCTCGGTCACTGCGGTGAATGCCATACCCCCAGGAATCTCCTCGGCGGCCCGAAGGGATCGCGATTCCTCGCCGGCGGCAAGGGCCCTGACGGGAAAGGTATTCCCAACATTACGCCGACCAAGCTGAAAAAATGGAGCGACAAGGACCTCACCGACTTTCTCACCACTGGCCTCACGCCGGACGGTGACGTGGTCGCCGCATCGATGGGCGAGGTGATTACCAATACGCTCAGCAAGCTCACGCCCGCCGACCTCGCCGCGATGCTTGCCTACTTGCGTTCGATCCCCGCGTTGCCGGACGAAAGTTGATCAGACGACCGCATCCGGTCCTTTCACCTTGATCGGTTTCACCAGGTCTTCGCGCCTCACGCCGAGCCAGCGCACGATCGGCGCCATCACGAGCACCGACGAGTAGATGCCAAAGCAGATGCCGATCGTGAGCGCGACGGCAAAGTAGTGGAGCGCCTGTCCACCGAAAATGAGCATCGAGCACACCATCAACTGTGTAGAGCCATGGGTGATGATGGTGCGGGAAATGGTGCTCGTGATCGCGTTGTCGATGACTTCAGTGACCGACGCACGGCGCATCTTGCGAAAATTTTCCCGGATCCGGTCGGCGATCACCACGGATTCGTTGACCGAATAGCCGAGCACGGCAAGCACTGCTGCGAGAACCGGGAGGGAAAACTCCCACTGAAAGAAAGCGAAGAAACCGAGGATGATGACGACGTCATGCAAATTGGCGATGATCGCCGCGATGCCGAACTTCCATTCGAACCGAAAGGCGAGATAGATCACGATCCCGATCGATGTAATCAGCAAGGCGAGCGCTGCGTTCTCCGCGAGTTCCGCGCCGACCTGCGGGCCGACGTATTCGACGCGCCGCACCTCGGCGGAGGGGTCTTCCGCTTTCAGGATCCCGCTCACCCGCTCCGATAGCGAGCTTTGCGCCGCCTTTTCGTTCGCCTGCTTGTCCTCCGCCTTGGCGGCATCCGCGCTGCCTTGCGTCACCGGAACGCGAATCAGCACATCTTTCGAAGACCCGAAATTCTGAACGGTGGTGTCGGTGAATCCGGCCCGCTCGAGGGCGCCGCGGATCTTGTTGATGTCAGCGGCCTGGCTGTACGAGATCTCGAGCAACGTGCCGCCGGTGAATTCGATCGAATAATGCAATCCCTTGGTCGCGAGGAAGAACACCGCCAATAGGAATGTCGCAAGCGATATGACGTTGAACGTCAAGGCATGACGCATGAACGGAATATCGTTGCGGATCTTGAAGAATTCCATGTGTGCTCCGGATCTGTCGAACGGGAATGGGGAAAGGGAACTAAAGAACTTCGTTCAAACCCGTAAGTGGGCTAGATTGCTCTTGGCATTTCCCGTTTCTCTTTTTCCATCGCGGTTAAGTCCACGAAGTGTTCCCAATTGCCACCCGCTCCAGCTTTCGCATGCGGCCGTAGTACAGGTTCACCATTGCCCGCGATACGACGACCGCGCTGAACATCGACGTCATGATTCCGAGGCAGTGCACGACCGCGAACCCGCGCACCGGGCCGGACCCGAAAATCAACAACGCGAGTCCGGCAATCAAGGTCGTCACGTTCGAATCGATGATCGTGCCGAATGCGCGGTCATAGCCGGCATAGATCGCGGCCTGCGGCGGGAGGCCGTTGCGCAATTCCTCGCGTATGCGTTCGTTGATCAGCACATTGGCGTCGATCGCCATGCCGAGCGTGAGCGCGATCGCGGCGATACCCGGCAAGGTCAACGTCGCCTGCAGCATCGACAATAGCGCCACCAGGAACAGGAGGTTCGACGAGAGCGCGATCACCGAGAAGAGACCGAACAACGTGTAGTAGACGATCATGAAGGCGGCGATCGCGATAAAGCCGCCAAGGGTCGACTTCCAGCCTTTCTCGATGTTGTCGGCGCCCAGACTTGGCCCGATCAATCGTTCTTCGACGAACTCCATCGGTGCGGCGAGCGATCCCGCGCGGAGCAGCAGCGCCGTTTCCGTCGCTTCCGCGGGGGTCATGCGACCCGAAATCTGCACGCGTCCGCCGCCGATCTCGGTGCGAATGACCGGCGCGGTCACGACCTCGCACCGGCCGCGCTCGCACAACAGGATCGCCATCCGCTTGCCGACATTCTCGCGGGTGAGTTGCTTGAAGATCGTGGCGCCGGTGTTGTCGAGCGTCAGGTGAACGGCAGGCTCCTGGGTCTGGCTGTCGAAGCCGGGTTGCGCATCGGTCAGCCGGTCGCCGGTCAGCTCAACCTGTCTTTTGACCAGGACCGGTCCGCCGCCTTTTTCGCGAAAGAGTTCCGCGCCGACCGGAGGCCGCCCCTGTTCGGCGTCGCGAATGCCATTCGGCGTGCTGTTCTCTTCATCGATCATGCGCAACTCGAGCGTCGCGGTACGGCCGATGACTTTCTTCGCTTGGGCGGTGTCCTGCACACCCGGGAGCTGCACGACGATGCGGTCCGCGCCTTGTTGCTGGATCACCGGTTCTGCGACGCCAAGCTCGTTGATCCGGCGATTCAGGGTCGAAATATTCTGCTTGAGTGCACTTTCCTTGAGGCGGACTTCCGCCTCCGGTTTGATCGTCGCGATGAGCTGCACGTCGGCTCCGGCGGCGACATCGGCGAGCGCAAGATCGGAAAACCGTTCATTCAACACCTTGCGTGCTTTGTCGCGAACCTCGGCGTCACGGAATCCAAGCACGATCGAATTGCCCTCACGCCGGAAGCTCGCGCGAATGCTGTCCGAGCGGAATTGCGTGCGGATCTCGCCGGCAAATCCATCGAGACGCTTCTTGATCGCCTCGCGCATGTCCACCTGCAATAGGAAGTGGACGCCACCGCGCAGATCGAGTCCGAGATACATCGGCAGCGCGTTGATCGTACGGAGCCACGCCGGTGAGCGCGGCACCGAGTTCGCTGCGACGATGTAATCGGGATCCTCCTTGTTGCCGGCGTTCAGCCCTTGATCGATCAGATCACGTGCCTTGAATTGCACTTCAGGATCGGAAAAGCGCACGCGAACGCTGTTGCCGTCGAACGAAGACCCTTCGATCGCAAGCTCGGCTTTCTTCAGAATTCCCTCGACCCGGCTCTGAGTTGCCGCGTCCGCCTTGACGGTGGCGCGCGCGCCGGAAATCTGTACCGCGGGCGCCTCGCCGAAAAAATTCGGCAGTGTATAGAGGAAGCCGAGCGCGAGCGCTACCGCGACCGTGATGTAGACCCAAAGCGGATATCGATTCATAGTCTTGCGCTGCCTTTGGCTAGGATCCGGTAGGCAATCAAATGGACTTCAGGGTGCCC
>JBJXGX010000219.1:0-3442 GCA_046160305.1 Burkholderiales bacterium | reverse complement strand
AGACCGATGTCCCGTGCGCGGCCTGTTCGCAATAGACGGAAAAACCGACGCCGATCCTGCGACCGTCCGGCTCGCCATTCTTCTGGCGCAGTCGCCACGTAGGCAGATCGATCGCGTTGACCGCGCGCCGCACCGCTTCAGGATAGTCACCGCTGTCGAAATATTTCTTGGTGATATTCCAGAACGGCATCTTCTCCGGTGGCACGAGGTTGGTAAGCCGCACTTCATAGGGCTCGCGCTTGGCCGCACGTGCCACCGCATCGATCATCAACTCGATCGCAAAGCACACGCCGGTTCGCGCCACGCCACGATAGGGGAGGATTGGCGGCTTGTTGGTGCAGGCCGACCAGGTGTGACAGCGAAACTTCTCCATCACATAGGGGCCGGGGAGGATCGACCCGACCTGCGCCGCTTCGAGACACGCGGAGAAGGGATAGAGCGAGTACGCGCCTGAATCGACAGTCGCTTCGCAATCCACTGCGAGCAGCCGGCCGTTCGCATCCGCGTAGGCGGTGATGTCGTAATCGTGCTCACGACAATTCGCGCCGGCCGAGAGTTGCTCATAACGATCTTCGATCCAGCGCACCGGCCGCTGCAAACGCATCGCGAGCCAGGCGAGGCACACTTCTTCGGCGAGCAGCAGCGCCTTGTAGCCAAAGCCGCCGCCCACATCCGGCGAGATCACGCGAATGCGGCCCTGGTCGATGCCCAGGCACTCCGACAGCCCGGCGCGATTGATATGGGGCATCTGCGCGGCGCTGTACATCAGGAGCTGATCGAGCCTGCGATCGTAGGTCGCGACCACGCCGCGCCCCTCGATCGGCGCCATGCACTGGCGCGCGGTCCGAATGTGTTTGCGCACCTTGATCGCGGCGTTGGTTTTGATATCGGTGAGATCGGCCTCGGTCTTCGTGGCGAGGAACACGTTGTCCGACCAATGCTCGTGAACACGCGGCCCATCCGTGTCGCGGGCCCTGAGCATGTCGGTGACTGCGGGGAGCGCCTCGATTTCGACGCCCACCAGCGCAGCGATGTCTTCGGCCTCGGCGCGTGAGGGCGCGACGCACATCGCGATCATCTCGCCGACGAATCGCACCTTGTCTTTCGCGAGGACCGGCTGGCTTGATGCCTTGAAGCCGGGCAGGCTCGAATTGGCGACGATCGGCTTGACATTGACCAGATCGTCGATCGTAAACACCGCTGCCTCGAATCCGGCGGGCTTGGTGATCGATCGGATGCGTCCATGCGCGACCGACGAGCGCACGAACGCGACATTCTGCATCCCAACCATCGCGATGTTAGGGACGAACTCGCCCTGCCCATGCAGAAAACGCGCGTCTTCCTTGCGGCGAAGACGCGCGCCGATCCCCTTGTTGCCGGCGCTATTCACGGATCAGGCGAGGATTGCGCGCGGCGACCCCCGCGCAATCCTGAACGAAGACACTTACTTCCTTCAGACGGCCTTGCAGTCAGTAAATCACTATTCATATTTGGATTCTCAAAGCCCGTTTGCATGGCGGCCGACGTGCGTGTCGGCCCTCAGGAATATGCGCGGTCATCCGCGGATATTCCTTGCGGCAGGATCGGCGCATCCGCGACGATTTGCCTGCCGGCACGTAGACAGAAAGCGGGTCTCAGCATCCGCTCGGTCGTGACGCGATTATTTTCGTTGTCTTGCAAGGTCCAGCGGCCGCGTTCGTCCGACAACACCGATACGTCGGCGATCGCACCGGGTTTCAAGGTGCCGATCTCGCCTTCCATCCGCACCATTTTCGCGGCGTTGGTCGTTACCATCGGCACTATTTTCTCGAGCGGAACGCCCAGGGCGAGGAGTCCGGTCATTGCCTGCACCAGGCTGAACTGCGCGTTGCCGGCGAACATATGCATCTCGTCATCCGGATGCGAATCCGGCGTGCCGCGCGGTTTCGGAATATGCGTGTTGTAGCCATGCATGTCCGCGCCGAGCGTGTCGGGGAGGATGCCGGCATCCAGCACATTGCGCGCTACCCGATAGCTGAAATGCGATCCGTAGCCGACGTCGATCTTCGCGCCACGTGCGATCGCCTCTTTGATCAGCGGGTGCATCGTTCCATCGACATTGACGAATCCGCCAGGATGGCGGCTGAACGGATGCGAGAGCACGTCACCCGGCTTAAGCAGATCAAGACATTCGGTGAAGATGCGGTTCGGATCGAACGACTTGCCTTCGATCGGCGGCCATAGCTGACCGAAGTGGATGTAGACGGGCAGCGCGGTCTGGCGACCGATTTCGGCGGCGAGCTTCATCACCTCCATGCCCCAGCGCGAGAAACCGCCGATCTCCGCATGGGCCTTGATGCCGCGTACAAGATCGGCGTTCTCCTTGGCTGAGCGCACCGTCGCATCGACATCGAGGCATTCGGGTCGATAGAGCTCGGGGTAGTAGTGACCTTCCAGGCCGCCGACGATGTAGGCGGACAGGAATGCGAGCACGCGCGATTGCGAAGGCTCGACGACATGGTGTCGAAACGCGGGCATCGTGATGCAGCTTGGGCCGCCCTGGTCGATGAGGGTCGTGACGCCAGAATGGATGCCGCACATGTCTGCATTGAGACCAAAGCGGCCGGTCACATACTGGAACACATGTGCGTGCGTATCGATGAGCCCGGGCAACACGACCTTGCCGCGGCAGTCGATCGTCTCGCGGGCAGCGCCGGACAGTACGTTTTCCGCGACGTTGGCAATGCGACCGCCCTTGATGGCGACATCGCGTACGCCGTCGATTCCGGAGGCCGGATCGATCACCCGGCCACCTTTCAGTACGACATCAAAGAGCTCACTCATGTTGTTTCCTCGAACGGGGCCCAGGATGTGGGAGCGTAGCGCAACTTTGATGATCGGTGCGGCAATTCCCACCCGGTACGGGCGACGGGAATCTGCAGTCTGAGCGGTACACTTGCATCAGTCGCGATCCGGGACACGCGAATCTTCCGAGGAGAGGCAGGATCATGGCATTCCTTCGCAACACTTGGTATGTGGCCGCCTGGAGCGGGGAGGTGGGCAGCAAGTGTCTCGCCCGCACGATTCTTGGCGAGCCGGTGGTGCTATACCGCACATCGGCCGGTCAACCCGTCGCGCTGCTCGATCGCTGCCCGCACCGGCTATTGCCGCTATCCAAGGGCACGCTCCAGAACGACGCGATCGAATGCGGCTATCACGGCCTGACCTTCGATCGCACTGGAAAATGCATTCGCGCGCCGGGCCAGGATCGCATTCCTCCGGGTGCGTCCGTGCGCGCCTACCCGGTCGCCGAGCACATGGGCATGGTGTGGATATGGCCGGGTGACCCCGCGCGCGCGGATCGATCGATGCTCTTCGACAAGCTGCCGCAGTGGGCGGCGGCGCGCGGGCCGAATCCCCAATGGGCGCTGCTCGAAGGGCCGCTCACCCACGTCAAGTCGAA
>JBJXGX010000218.1:0-4250 GCA_046160305.1 Burkholderiales bacterium | reverse complement strand
ATCACACCGGCGGCAGTGCTTCGAGACCCAGCATCGATCGGCCGTACGGCACCATCCCCAATTCGAAATTTGCCACGCCGTGCGTGAGGCACGTCTGGATGTCGCGAATGATCGGTTGCAAGGGGCTTTCGTCGTAGACGAACGTTGCGCCCGCCAACTCGCACAGGCGCTCCGTCGCGGCGCGCGTCAATCGATGCGAGTACACGATGTCGCGACGTGTCGCCAATCGCTCTGAAAGTGGAATCGGCACGCCGGAATACAGCGCTGCCACGCTGCGCTCGCAACGCCACCGGAACTGTCGTATGGCGAATTCGATTTCAGCCGCGGACTCGGCGAGCTTGACGTGCGTGACTTCCGAATCGGCGACCCTCGACACACCGCGTGACACGCGGGTCTTGACCATTTCGGTGACGAGACCGAGAAGTCGCCTCGCCAGCGCCAACACGACGGGCGGTTGTGAGAACGGCGCGAACATGTTGCGGGGCGCCCGCATCATCGGATAGTCCGGATGCACCGCCGCGCCGGGTGGCGTGCCCTCTATCAGCTCCCGGAACGGTACCGTGCGATGCGCCGGCACGAAAACGTCCTCCAGTACCAGGCTGCGGCTTCCGGTCCCTTCCAGCCCCAGCACTTGCCAGTCGTCCTTCACCTTGATGTCGTCCATCGGGATCAGGAAGTAGCGTTGATAGCGGCGATTCTCGGCGTCGATGCAGAACGCCCCGACGAGGCCCCACTGCGCGTGGCCACATCCGCTGGAGAACGGATAGCTTCCGCTCAACCGATAGCCGCCCGCGACGGACTGCGCGGTACCGCGCGGCACAAGACTCGATGCGGCGACGGCGTTCGGATTGGCGCCCCACACATCGATCTGCGCTTGCTCGGGAAAACATGCGATGACCCATTGATGCTCACCGAACACCGCGTAGACCCATGCGGTGGCCGAGCACCCTAACGCGAGTTCTTCAACGATCCGCGAAAAAACCCGCGTATTGCCGTGCAGGCCGCCGAATCGCCTGGGTTGCAGGATCCGGATGAGACCCGCATCGTGCAACGCCTGTATATGTTCAGCCGGGACTTCACGCGCATTCCGCGTTGACGACTCCGTCGCGGCGAGTGAGGGCAGCATCGCGTGTGCGCTCTCGAATAGCGCGCGTTCATGCGCGCTCATCCACTCGGTATCGTCGAGCGCGCCTTGAAGTCCCGTGGGATCGACTCTCATCCGTTGCGATGTGCAGGCGTTTGCCGATGCCGATCCCTGCGAACCGATTCCTACCCGGCGCGCGGGTGCTACTTGTAGCCCGCCTCGTCGAGCGCCCGATCGACCAGCGGCGACTTGACCCGTTTCTTGAAGTCATGCACCACCGAAGACGTTGCTTTACGGAACGCATCGAGATCAGGTTCGGTCACCGTCACCCCCGCATTCTTCATGGCTGCGACCGTTTGCACGGTTCCCGTTGTCGGGCTGTCGAGATAGTACGCGCGATTGTTGACGACGAATGCCTTCGACCCGGCTTCGATGGCTTCCTTCTGCTCGGCCGAGAGCGCGTTCCACTTGCGCAGATTCATGATGACGACCGCCGCGGTATAACCGTGCCGGGTCTGCGAGAAATGCTTGGCGACCTCATGGTTCTTGAGCGCCCAGAGAAGCTGCGGGCTGGTGGCATTGCCGTCGATCTGACCCTGCTGGATCGCGGTGTAGACCTCGGGTGTTCCCATCGGCACCGGAATCCCGCCCATCGCCTTGATCATGTCGACCTGCATCGGATCCTGCATGACGCGGATCTTGAGCCCTTTCATGTCCTCGGGCGTCCTCACCGCACGTTTGCTGTTCATGACCGAGAGCGGGCTCGCATCGGCGAAGGTCAGCACGCGCAAGCCGTGCGCCTCCATTTTCTTGCCGAGTTCGAGGGCCACCGGCGACGAGAGGAACTTGTTGAATGCCTCGTCGCTCGTCCACACGAACGGCAGACCGAAGATGCCGTGCTCCGGCACGAGTTGCTGCGTTACCGGCGAGGCAACGACGCATATCTCGATGGAGCCGACCTTGGTCGCCTCCATCAGCGACTTCTGATCGCCGAGCACGCCTTCGAGCATCGGCCGGATCGTGAGGGTCTTGCTCTTCTCTTCGGCCGCTTTCTTGAAGGCGAGCACCGCGTTGTGGTACGCAAACGACTTCGGCAGCGAATCAGCGAACTTCAGATCGGTCTGTGCGATCGCACCAGGCGCTTGCATGAATAGACCGATGCACGCGCCAACAACTGAAAGCCATGGGAATCGTATCTGCATGATATTTCCTCAATGATCGAACATCGAAAGAAGCTTCGCGAATCGCCCTACGCGGACGCCGCGCCTTAACTCCCTGGCCGCTTGAAGCTCCGGTCCAGATGGCCCTTGCCGGTCTGGTCACCCATCTCGAAGAGCCAGCTATAGCCCCCGGGCGGATTGGTGAGGATCTCCCAGCAATTGTCGTCCATGTCCCAGAAGAAGAAGCTGTAGGTGCCGTGCTGCAGCGCGGGCTTGCCGATCTTCTTCATATTCCACTTCTCGGCGTTCTCGCAGACGAGGCGATGGCATTCGTCGACCTCCGCCTGCGTTTCGACATCGAGTCCGTTGTGGTACAGCATCGACATGACGTCGGTTCGCTTTTTCTGCTCGACCACCGCGATCGTGTTGGTGCCGCCCAGGCGAATGAGCAGCGAGATCGGACTGGTGCGAACCACTTCCAGGCCGAGGAACTCGGTGTAGAAACGGCGCGCGCGTTCGAGGTCTTTCGATTCGAGCGTGCCGTGGGAAAGATAGCGGAGCCTCAGCGCCGGATTGGCGAATCGCTCGACCGTGGCTTGCGGTTGTGCGGACACGTTATGTCTCCTGTTGTATGGCAGTGCGTTCGCGCACGGTGCCGTGGCGAGACAGTATCACTTCTTGCCGGGACCGTAAAAATCCGCGCGGACCGATGCCGCACCGGCCAGGCGCGGGTGAAACAAACGAAACAATACCGGCCCGAAGTGAAACGCCCCCGATGCAGTTGCTGGCTAGAGTGCACGCACTAGCGCTCACGGAGGAACCAGCATGCATAAAGCTCTCGGCTTGGCGACATTACTGCTCGTGGTCAATCTGGGCGGCTGCACGGGGCTTGATTCTTCGAGCGCTCGCATCAAGGTGCCGGACAAGCTCCAGCCCGCTGCGAATGAGTCGATGGCAATCGTTGTCCCGGCCAAGGGCGTGCAGATCTACGAATGCCGCGCGAAGAAGGATCAGTCCGACAACTACGAGTGGGCGTTCGTCGGCCCCGAGGCGGATCTCTTCGACCTGCGCGGAAACAGAATCGGCCGTCACTATGCCGGGCCGCATTGGGAATCAACCGATCGCAGCACGATCGTCGGCACGTTGAAGGAACGTGCCGACGCGCCGCTGGCCGACGCGATCCCCTGGCTGCTCCTTGGCGCGAAATCGATCGGTTCGGACGGTGCGTTCAGCAAGGTCACGAGCATCCAACGCGTCAATACCGTGGGCGGCGTGGCGCCACGTATCGACTGTTCGCAAGCTGCCGTCGGCGCCCACGCCCGCGTTCAGTACGCCGCCGACTACTACTTCTTTACCGACAGGTAGGGTAGCCGAGCCGGCGCGAAACACGCGGGTGGAAAAGGGTCTGCGGGCCTTGTCGGCGTCGATTCACGATGCACTTCGATTCGGGCCGCTCATTCGCCGACGCGGGTATAACGACAGGTGGTCCAACACAAGAGGAGTCATCACATGGCGGAACCATCCAAGGAATTGGTCGTCCTCATGACCAAAGGGGCCGATCACGAACTATCGTCCGTCGCGTTCACCATCGCGAATGGCGGCATCACCGCCGGGCTGAAGGTCTATGCGTTCCTGACCAGCGCCGCGGTCGATCTGGTGCGCAAACGCGCGGTCGATCTCACGCAAGTCCCGCCGCTTGACCCGCTCAAAGCGCTCATTGAAGATTTCGTGCGCCGTGGCGGTACGATCTGGGCGTGTCCTCCGTGCGTCAAGTCGCGCGGCTATACGCAGGAGGATTTCATCGACGGGGTGACCATGCAAGGCGCAAGCGCGATGCATGCGCGATTGATGGCGGGGGCGGCAACGCTGAGTTCTTGAGGCCGCCGGAGGTCTGCAGGCAAGGCGCGATCTACGGCCACACCGGTAGCGCCCCAAGCCCAGCCGTCTCGGGTTGGCCGGTCATGAGGTTCGCGTTCTGGATCGCCTGTGCGGCTGCACCTTTGCCG
>JBJXGX010000217.1:0-7523 GCA_046160305.1 Burkholderiales bacterium | reverse complement strand
GAATACAAGCAAGGCCCAGCCGCTGAGCGCTTGGTTACAGTACGTTTCCAGATGAATTCAATGCAGGAGTTCCAACGATGAAGAGCGACGCCAAGCCCCGCGTGTACGACATCCTCGCCACGGCCTTCATGCAGGAAAACGTGCGCACGTGCTTCGCGCTCCTTGGGGATGCGAACATGAACTGGGCCGCGCGCATGTCCGAGCAGGGTTGCCGCATGATTTATGTCAGGCACGAGCATTGCGCGCTCGCCTCCGCCATGGCGTTTGCGCGCAAGGACTGGGATGTCGCCGTCGCGACCGTCACCTGCGGGCCCGGTGTGACGCAGTTGATCACCGCGCTCCCCGCGGCCGTGCGCGCCCATCTGCCGCTGGTGGTGTTCGCCGGGGAAGCGCCCCTGAAAAGTGGTTGGTACAACCAAGGCATCGATCAGGCCCCGCTTATCACCGCGACCGGTGCCGCTTATCACAGCCTGCACATGCCCGAGCGCATGCCGGTGGCGGTGCGCGATGCGTTCCTGCAGGCGCGCCGCGAACGGCGGCCGGTGGTGATCGGCATTCCGTTTGATTTGCAGGCGAGGCCCTGGGACGGACCAGTGAATCTGCCGACCCCCTCGCACAAACTGTTGCCGCGCCCGTCGCCGATTCCGCCGCATCCGGATGATGTGGCGAGCGCCGCGCAACTCGTGGCAGGCGCCGAACGGATCGTCGTGTTCGCCGGCCTCGGTGTGGTCGATGCAAAGGCGGGAGCCGCATGTCGCGCATTGGCCGCCAAGACGGGCGGATTGCTCTCGACGACACTTCCCGCACGAGGACTGTTCAGCGACGATCCGTTTTGCATCGGCATATCGGGAAGCTTCACCCCCGAGCTCGGGCTTGAGTATTTGGCGCAAGCCGACCTGATCATCGCCGTCGGTTGCTCGCTCGCCTACCACGCAGGCGGTGGCGGCCAGCTCTGGCCCAAAGCGAAAATTCTGCAGATCGATGTCGATCCGGTGGCGGTGAGCCAGGGACAGGAAGTGGCGCGTCATCATTTGCGGGCCGACGCGCGTCTGGGCGTCGAGGCGCTGACCGCCGCGTTGCCGGCGCGCAACCGGGCGTGGCGAAGCGACGCGATGGCGGCGCGCATTCGCAATGCGAAGCCCGACAGCCATGTGTTCGACATCGAGCCGGGGCTGCTCGATCCGCGCGATGTGATCGCGGCGCTCGAAAAAGCGTTGCCGCCCGACTGGGAGATGGTGAATTCGGGCGGGCACTGTGCATGGTTCTCTGCGCAGATGCCCTCGCGTCCCTACGAGAGGTTCCTCTCCATCCGTGAGTTCGGCGCGATCGGCAACGGCATCTCATTCGCCATGGGCGTGGCCGCCGCACGACCGGACCGGACGGTGGTGCTATTCGACGGCGACGGCAGCCTGATGATGCATGTGCAGGAGCTGGAAACCATCAAGCGTCATCGGCTGAACATCCTGATTATCGTGTTGAACGACGGCGCGTACGGCTCCGAGGTGCACAAGTTCCGCGCGGAGGGAATGCCCGAGGAAGGGTCGGTCTTCGGTTACTGCGATTTCGCGGGCATCGCGCGGGGATTCGGCCTACAGGGTAAGACCTTCAAGAGTCTGGATGACCTGCCGAAGCTGGTTGCGGAGCACGCCAAGACAGGCGGCGCGTCAGTCTGGGACTTTCACGTCTCGGATAAAGTCGTGTCACCGTCTATTCGCCGTGCCCATCCGCATCCGGTCAAGGCGGGCTGAGCTCCGCGATACGTGAATCGCAATATGACGTTCACCCCGCGCGGCATCGCTAGCCCGAAGTTCCTCGGCTACACCTTGATCAATTCGTACCCAATTCCCTCTTGAGTCGGCGATTTTTGGAGGGTGTTTTGTCCGCTTTATGTAGGCATGCATACATCTTGAAGTAAAGGAGTGAATTATCTAATGTCGTAGGCATGCACCTCCACATCATGCCAAATCGCGGCTCCCCGCCCACCGTGCTGCTGCGCGAATCCTACCGCGAGGGCGCCAGGGTCGGTAAGCGAACGCTGGCCAATTTCGCGCTTGTCGGGCTCACAAGTCGAGGCGATTCGCGCAGCGCTGCGCGGTGAGCCCTTGATGTCGATATCGCAGTCGTTCGAGATCGCCGCCTCGCGTGCGCACGGCCACGTGCAGGCCGTCGCGCTGGCCATGCACCAACTGGGTTTCGCCGCGCTGATCGCCGCCAAGCCCTGCCCAGAACGCCAGCGCGTGCTGGCGATGGTGGCCGCGCGCATCGTGGCGCCCCACACCAAGCTGGCCGAGGACTTCGGGGTGGCCGCTTGCGACGAGGACGACCTCTACGGGTGGGTCCGATCCACCACCGTACCGCCGATCGGGTGCGCGCGCCTATCTTGCTGTGTATGCTCGCCTACTACGTGGAGTGGCACATGCGCGAGGCTTGGCGCGCGTTGATGTTCGCCGATACCGATCAACAAGCCAAGGCCACGCGCGATCCGGTGACCCCGGCAAAGCAATCCAAGGTCGCACTGACCAAAGTGACACGCCACACCCGCGATGACGGCACGCCGGCGCATAGCTTCGCAACTCTGCTGGCTGAGCTCGCCACCATCGTGCGCAATACGTGCCGCACGCCCATGGCCCGGTCCGATACGCCAACCTTCGAAGTCACCATCACGCCCAACCCGACGCAACAGCGAGCCCTCGAACTCATCGAGAAGATCCGGTTGTAGGCAGCAACCGGAACGCCAATCTCACTCCAAACCCCTGTCGTGTATGAACAAACTCGCTCGGCGCAGGGAGGAACTTCAGACTAGGCCATTGCGAGGGGGTGCCCGTGACGCGCGCGCGCGACATCACCGACGTGCGAAAGGAAATCCTGGGAGAACTGAGGTAGTGGCGCGACGATCCATCGGCACTACCTGGACGAATTCCGCCGCCAACGACATTGCCGGCCTTGCAGCGTACCGACGAGCCGCTACTTGAATCCAAACAGCCGCGACGGATTCTCCACGAGAATCTTCTGCCGAATCGCCTCGTCCGGTGCCCAGTTCCCGAGCAGATTGAATGATGCAACCGGCCCCACCTTGTCGGCGAACGACAGGTGCGGATAGTCGCTGCCCCAGAGGACGCGATCGGATGCTGCATCGATCAGGGCCCGGGCCATGGGCAGCACATCGGCGAAGCCGGGTGCGGTCGAGATCCGATAGGCGCCCGTAAGCTTCACCCAGGCACCGCCATTGCCGTGATTCAACAGATCGAGCAACTGCTGGAACCCCGGTTGCCAGATGCCGTCTTTCGCGAGAAACATACCCATGTGCGCAAGGCTGAACTCGCATTTCAGGTTGTGCAGCACCTTCATCAGATCCTTGGTGAGCCAACCCGGCAACAGAAAATCAAGGTGCCAGCCGATCTCTTCGCAGCGCTCGTCGAGGCGTCGGATGCGTGGCAGCAGCTTCGCCATCAAGCCGGACTCCTGCGCTTGCACCGGCGATACATTGATCCGTACCCCGCGAACACCGATCGCGTTCAAGCGATCGAGTTCGGCATCGGCAATGTTGTCATCGATATCGACGATGCCGCGGCATCGCTCGGGGCCGACCTCGGCCATTGCATCGAGCATGCAGCGATTGTCACGGCCATAGGCGCTTGGCTGCACGAACACCATGCGTTCGATGCCGAGCATTGACGCAATACTTCGATATTCAGCGAGTGGCGTGAGCGGCGGGGCGTAGCGCAGGCCGGCTCCGTGCGGATAGCGATCGGCGGGGCCGAACACATGAAGGTGCGCATCGCAGGTGAGGGCGGGGGATTTGAAATTCGGTGATTGCTCGTCTTCGTACGACAACGTCCTCTCCAATCTATTCCAGCTTGACGCCGGCGCCTGCGATCCTGATCTCGTGTTCGACCTTGCGCGCTAAGCTCGGGCTCCTGAATTCGTGGGGACGCGCGCGAAACCCGTTTTCCAGTCCGTAGGATCCTAAAAGGGGGCCCCACCCTACCGGAAACGGAGGGAACCCGCTTGACTACCGTATCAGCATGACCGCGATTGCCTTATCATTGCGCGCCGCTGCGGGCGGCTTCCGACCACGAGCCGCGACTACGATCCGCCTCCCATTCATGCCTTCTGACCTTTCGAATTTCGACCTCCTGGTGATTGGCGGAGGCAATGCCGGCCTCTGCGCCGCCCTTTGCGCGCGCGAAAAAGGTGCGAGCGTGCTTATTCTGGAAAGCGCGCCGCGCCACCTTCGTGGCGGCAACAGCCGGCACACGCGCAATCTGCGCTGCATGCACGAGGCGCCGACCGACATCCTCACCGAGCGCTATCCCGAGGACGAGTATTACGCCGATCTGTTGCGGGTAACGGGTGGGCAGACGACCGAGAACCTGGCGCGATTGACTATTCGCGAATCGGCGGCATGCCCCGATTGGATTCGCCACTACGGCGTGCGCTTCCAGCCGTCGCTGACCGGCACCTTGCATCTGGGGCGCACCAACGCGTTTTTTCTGGGTGGCGGCAAGGCGCTGGTCAACGAGTTTTTCGTGGCGGCAGAGCGAGCCGGGATCAAAGTCGTGTATGAAGCGGAGGTCAAGTCCGTCACCCTCGATGGCAATGCGTTTCGCAGCGCTACCGTCATGATCGACGGGAAGACGATCGAAGTCCGCGCGAAGGCACTGGTCGCGGCGAGCGGCGGATTCGAGTCGAACCTCGCATGGCTGAAAGAGGCGTGGGGCCCGCCCGCCGATAACTTTCTCATTCGAGGCACGCCGCACAACACCGGCCTCGTGCTGAAGTCGCTGCATCAGCAGAACGTGAAAGCGATTGGTGATCCGACGCAATGCCACGCGGTGGCGATCGATGCGCGCGCGCCGAAATTCGACGGCGGCATCGCGACGCGGCTCGATAGCGTGTCGCTTGGCATCGTCGTGAACAAGGACGCCCTGCGCTTCTACGATGAAGGCGAGGATTTCTGGCCGAAGCGCTACGCGATCTGGGGGCGGCTGGTCGCGATGCAACCGGATCAGATCGGCTATTCGATCATCGATGCGAAGGCGATCGGCAAATTCATGCCTTCGGTATTTCCTGCGATCCGCGCCGGCTCGATTCGTGAATTGGCGGGTAAGCTTGGATTGCGGGCGGACACCTTGCAGCAGACCGTCGATGCCTACAATCGCGCGGTGCAGCCCGGCACCTTCGATCACGGCGTACTCGATAACTGCCGCACCGTCGGCCTCACGCCGGAAAAAACGCACTGGGCGCTGCCGATCGACGTACCGCCTTTTTCGGCCTATCCGCTCCGCCCGGGCATCACCTTCACCTACCTCGGCGTCGAGGTCGACGATCAAGCGAGAATACGCATGGATGACGGAACACCGTCCGAGAACATGTTCGCCGCGGGCGAAATCATGGCGGGCAATGTGCTCGGCAAAGGCTACCTAGCAGGCATCGGCATGACGATCGGCACGGTGTTCGGCCGCATCGCCGGACGGGAGGCAGGTGCCTATGTCACTCGCTGATCTCATCAAAGAGGGCGAGCGGATCATGACGATCTGCAATGCCTGCCGCTACTGCGAGGGCTTCTGCGCGGTGTTTCCGGCGATGGAGCGCCGGCTCGATTTCGCCGCGGGCGATATGAGCTACCTCGCCAACCTGTGCCATAACTGCGGCGAGTGTTATCACGCATGCCAGTACGCCCCGCCGCATGAATTCAATGTGAGCGTGCCGCAGACGCTCGCGAAGATCCGCACCGAGTCGTACCACCAATACGCATGGCCGCAGCCGCTGTCGCGTGCGCTGTCAGCCAACGGTGTCAGCACCGCGATCGCGATGATCATCGTGCTTACGATCGCGATGTTCGCCGGGACGTGGATGCTTGCCGGCACCGACCGGCTGTTCGGCGCTGCGCCCGATGGCAATTTTTATCGCGTCATTCCGCATGAAATCATGGCCGGGACGTTTGGCGCGGTGGGGCTTTTCATTCTGCTCGCGCTCATGATCGGGTGTCTGCGCGCATGGCGCGATATCGGCGAACCCATCGCGGAACTCGCGCGGCCGGCCGCATGGCGCCAGGCGCTCGCCGATGCGTTCACGATGAAATACCTGCATGGCGGTGGCGTTGGCTGTTCCGAAACCGATGAGCATCGCTCGAAAGCGCGGCGTCTTGCGCACCACCTCACGTTCTACGGTTTCCTGCTCTGCTTTGCCGCGACGACCATCGGCACGATCTACCACTACGGCTTCGGCTGGAAGGCGCCGTACGCATTCAGCAGCCTGCCGGTGATTTTCGGAACGGTGGGTGGCATCGGATTGCTGATCGGGCCGCCCGCGCTTTACTGGCTGAAGCGGCGCACCGATCCGGCCACGCAGGATGCCGCGGGCGAAGGCGGCGGCAACGCGCTCATCACCCTGTTGTTTCTTACGAGTCTCACCGGTCTTCTGTTGCTGTTCCTGCGCACGACGAGCGCGATGGGCGTGCTGCTGGTCGTGCACCTCGCGGTGGTGATGGCGCTCTTCCTCACCATTCCCTATGGCAGGTTCGTGCACGGGTTCTATCGCCTCGCCGCGCTACTCAAGTTCGCGATCGAGGGCACGCGGCCGATGAAAATCATCGGCGGCGAAGGATAGCGGCAGTGCGCAAGAAAGGGGCAGCGGCGTGAAAGCATTGCGATTCGAGCAAGCAGGCGACATTGCCAATCTTGAGTACATCGATTGTCCGACGCCTGCGCCACGCGCGAGCGAGGTACTGGTGCGGGTCAAAGGTGCCGGCCTCAACAAGAGCGATGTCTCCAACGTAGCGGGGTTTTTTCCGTACACGACGGTGCCGCGCATTCCGGGGCGCGATTTCGCAGGCGTGGTCGAACAGGGGCCGGCCTCGCTCGTCGGCAAGCCGGTGTTCGGCAGCGGCAAGGAGATCGGGTTCACGCGCGACGGCAGCCATGCCGAGTATCTGTTGCTGCCCGCCGATGCCGTTTCGATCAAGCCTGAGTCGCTGTCATTCGCCGAAGCGGCCAGTTGCGGCGTCCCGTTCGTGACGGCATGGTTCGCGGTCGAGAACACGCAAGTGAAAGCCGGCACCAAGGTCGTCGTGATCGGTGCCGCGGGCGGCGTGGGCATCGCGACGATGCATCTAGCGCGGATGCGGGGCGCCGAAGTCGTTGGTGCGGTACGTCGAACCGAGCAGGCGGCGGCGCTCCAGTCGCGCGGCTTCGCATCGATCTTACTTGGCGGACCGGAATCGCTGGCCGAGGGTGTGCGCAAGCACTTTCCCGATGGCGCCGACATGATCTTCGATACGCCGGGGTACTGGTTGAAGGAATCGATCAACGCGCTCGCCAGGTATGGTCGCGTTGCGGTGATCGTCGCGCCAGGTGACGGGATGGCGAGCGTGCCGCTTCGGCATCTCTATCGTATCGGCGCTTCCATCGTCGGCGTCAATTCGCTGCTTTATTCGGCAGCCGAATCCGCGCGGATGTTCGACGGGTTGCGCCACGGATTCGAGAGTGGCCAACTGCGCGCACCGGACGGGCTTACGTTGC
>JBJXGX010000216.1:0-155113 GCA_046160305.1 Burkholderiales bacterium | reverse complement strand
CGATCACCATCCTTCAATGATCGACTCCCTGTCTCATCCCAGCGCCGTCTTGGTAAGCGCCGTTCAGGATCAAACCTCATTGGAATCACGTCCTTCGGTTCAGGATCAAACCTCGTTGGACAAGACTCCGCAATGAGTTCCGGCGACGGCCCCTTCGGGCCGGGCTTCTATCGAGGCGGCGCCGAAAAAAAGAGCAGACGGTACTTCGCATCGATCAAGGTCCGGTGACATCTGAATAGCGTGGCCGGACTGAGGGCTGCCGCCACCTTTGGGATTCGGTGTGGCTTTGGGCGCAGCGTAACCAATCCGAGCACGAGGCGGTCGAGGGTTGCCAGGTTCGGGGCGCGCTGCCGGGATCGATTGCCAATCAGAATCAGCTGCTTGAGTAGCAACGATGCGGCGAGAACTGCGCGAACACCGCCAAGGCGAAGCAGCATTGCAAGGGTGACGAGTAAATGAATCGCCAGGCGAGCCAGTTCGCGCATTGATCGCACGCTACCACGGTCACAATGATGCGCAAGACTGCACCCAAACCGCGGGCCGCGCTATTTTTACGAATTCGCCGCCGACACCAACCAGCAACCGCTGCCCTCCACGGTTCAACAGATTCCGGGACATCGCCATTGCGCCCCCGGGTGAACGGATCGGATACGATCTCACTGACCCAGATTCGCGATGACGGAGCCATACTGTTGACTAATCTCAGCGCAATCTTTAGAAACGTACAACCGGGGCTGAGTGCGGGTTAGCCCTCCCACGGGTTTATGATTTTGACGGCGCAACCCGCGAAATCGGCCACGTTGCGCGTTGCGATCTGAGCGCCAATGGACTGGGCAATCGCTGCGATTTGCGCGTCGAAGGCGGAGAGGGGTCGGCCGGCACGGCGGCGCTGCGTTGCCAGCGAAGCATAGGGTTGCGCGGCGTCACTGCCGAAGGGAAGAATGCGGCCGTCGAACTCCTCTTGGAACATCGTCCGAGCGGCCGCTTCGACTGCGCTACGCCGCTTACCCGCGGGCAGAAGTAAGATTCCATGCAGTATTTCGGCTTGCGTAATGCTCGTGATGTAGAGGCTGGTTGCCGGCTGAGCGGCGGTCCAACGCAGGACCCGTTCGTCGGGCGCCGCTTTCATCAGCTCCGAAAGCACGTTTGTGTCGAGGATGATCACTTGCTACCTGCGCTCGTTGCAGCGGCTAGGACGGGGCACTGCAAATGCGGGCTGGTGGCGCCGTCATTCATTCCTTCTTGCGGCTGGGCAGAGCGTTGCCGCGGCACTATCTTCTACCTGAGTTTCGGGGGGGCGCGCATGGGCTCGCGCGTGGGCAGTTTGAGATCGATGCCCCCCAATGGCTGAAAATGCGACCGAATCGCGTCGGCGAGATTGCGTGGTGTAACCGACTCCTTCGCGAGGGTCGCGCGAAGAATGTTACGGGCCTCGTCCTCCATCGAGCGGCTGTGATGTGCAGCGCGCACGCGCAATCGCGCTTTCGTCTGCTCGTCTAGGTTACGGATCGTGATGCTCGCCACCGGCTTTCCTCATTGCTTGCAATCAATGATTGCATTGTATGCATTGAGGCTGACCTGGTCAATATTCAATCGGCACGGGTGGTCAATACTCGGTCGGCCGCGACACTTGTCCGCGCTATATAGCCCTACCTTGCAAACTCTGTACCCCAGGAAATCGTAGGACAAAGCCTTGATTGGGACTTGGAATGAACTCGTCGCGCACTCATTCGTTCCGCGCTCGTTCAATTCGATCTTGTACGGAGGATTGCGAAGGAAGGATTCCGAAAGCATGCAGTGAAGCACAGCGCACGAGGATTCGTGCGATCGACGAACACTCATGGCCGTTGATGGTTTCAACGCGTCTGTTCTCAATTGGGTCGCCGTGCGAGTGTTCCAAAAAATGTTCCAGAGTGCCCCTGGACGCCTGCAAATCAATGCGTTAGATCATCATTGAACGTATTGAACTAAAGGGAGAGCGGAACCTCGCATTATTCAATGACTCACCCGCTGGCCGACGAGCGTGCCAATTTGCGCTCGCATACCGCTGCACCGGCACTTGGAAGGTTCCGAGTGCGTCGCAATTATTGAGGCGAGGCGGGAAGCCTAGATGATCGAATTGCCCTGAATATCCGTGGCGCGGTCGATCCTCACCAACACACCGATGCCGGTATCGGCGCCGGCATGCTCCTGTTCGCGCTTGGTGAGCTTGGCGAAAATGGCATCGTGGATCGGGCCTGATTCGTAAAGCTCGGCCGTGCCCCAGAAGCGCAGGAATTCGACCTGCATCGCGCCCTCGCGCTGGGCTTTGAAGTTGGCATACATCACGCACACCCGGCGGTCGTGGCTCACGTTCTCCAGCGCTTTCTTTTTGGATCGCTCCCAGTAGGCGAGATGTCGATCGTCGAATACCAGCATGCTGCCTTTCGGACTGATATTGGGACCGTCTTTCCCGGTCGTTGCCACCATGCACGGATAACCGTCCTCCCAGGCATTCTCGATATGGTGCTTGATCTTCTCCGTGATCGGCATGGTCGTTCCTCGTTGTCATGGGTCTTCTGGCGGCTGGCTGCGCATACGTGCCGCAACCAGGCGCCCGCTGCGCCGGGCAAGATCATCACCCCATCAAGCATTCCGTGGAATTCCGTCGGTACTCTACGATGGTACAGTCGCGGCCGGCGGATGAAAAAGGGGAGAGCAACCGTGGCTCAGGTCCAGGAACGAGAAGCCAATGCAACGATCAATGCGCCGCCGCCCGCCGTTTCGGCATCGCGCTTCGTTTTCGTAAGAATCCCGTATTTCATTTGCGGCGCGATCCTGCTCGTTGCGATCACGATCAACATCTTCAACGTGGTCGGCCGCTACGTCTTCAGTGCGCCGGTGCCATGGGCCGAAGAGGTCGTGAGCTACATGATCGTCTGGGGCGTCTTCGTCGCCATCGGTGCGTTGACGTATCAGGGGCTGCACCTGAAGATGGATCTCCTCATCCTCCACCTGCATGGGCTCGGCGCGCGGCTGATCGGCGGGTTCACGGTCGTGTTGATCGTGATCTGCGCGGTCTTCGTGATGCGCCAGAGCCTGCAGATATTGCAGCTCTATTCGATGACCGGCGAGACCAGCATGGGCGCGCGCATCCCGCTCGTCTATCCGCATGCCGCGCTTCTCGTGGGTTTCTTCTTCATGGCGGTCGCGGCGATCGTTCGGGTCCGTTCCTATTGGGCCGGCAAGATGAATTGACGAGCGCTCCAGCGCCGAAGCCGCGGGTGGCGTCGATCCACCAGAGCGGACGCCCGGAATGGAGACGAGGAGCTTGATATGGGCTGGGTGATGGTGCTCATGCCGATCATTCTGCTGCTGATGGGCATACCGATCTTTCTGGTGCTGCTCTCGACCTGCATCACCGCGATCGTATTTTTTTCCCCGCTTCCGCATACCGTCGTGCATCAGGTCTTGTTCGACGCGCTGAACAAGTTTCCACTGATCGCGGTGCCGTTTTTCATCTTCACCGGCGAACTCATGTCCCGCGGTGGCCTGTCGACGCGGCTGCTTCGCTGGGTCGCCTCGATGTTCGGCAGCTTTCGCGCGAGTTTGCCGCTCACGTCGCTTGGTTTCGCGGCGGTCTTCGGTGCGATTTCAGGCGCCACGACGGCGTCGGTTGCGGCGGTCGGATCGATCACCTATCCGCGGCTCCGGCAGGCCGGTTATAGCGAGCGCTTCGCCTCCGCGCTGATCGTGTCCGAGTGCGCGCTCGACAATCTGATCCCGCCTTCGATCGCGTTCATTCTGTATGGCATCGCGACCGAGACTTCGGTGGCGCACTTGTTCGCGGCCGGCATCATTCCCGGTCTCGTGCTTGGCGGCGTGTTCGCGCTCTACATTTATCTGCATTCCTTCAAGGAGAACATCGACGTCCGGCAGAAGTTCAGGTGGCCGGAGTTCATCAATGCGACACGGGAAGGCATCTGGCCGCTCGGGGCGATTGCGATCATCTTCGGTGGCATCTATTCCGGCGTGTTCTCCCCGACCGAGGCGGCGGGCGTGTCCTGCGTCTACGCGATCTTCGTGGCGATGGTCGTCTATCGCGAGGTGAACTTCGCCCAGTTGTTCGAGTGCGCGGCACGCACGCTGTTTCTCACGGCGACGTTCTTCCTCATCGTTTCGGTCGCCGGGATGTTCGGCTGGCTCCTTACGATCAGCGGGGTCGCGGGCACGGTGTCAAAGTCGATCATCGCGATGCAGGCATCGCCGTGGGTCGTTCTGCTCATGATCAACCTCACCTTGCTCGTCGTCGGATGTTTTCTCGACACCGGTACCGCGCTGCTTGTGTTGTCGCCACTGCTGCTCCCGATCGCCAGGCAGATCGGCGTTGATCCGATTCACTTCGGCGTGATCGTGGTAATGAACCTCACCATCGGCGGATTCCATCCACCGTTCGGATTGAATATCTTCGTATTCCAGGCCCTGTTCAACACGCCCTCGAATGTCTTGTTCCCGGGGTTGATACCGTTTGTGGTCCTGGCCGTCCTGGCATTGATGCTGGTGACCTACATTCCGGCATTGTCGCTTTTCATCCTGCCCTATCTGCTTTAGGCGCCAAGCGGCCTTGGCGATTGGCGCGACCGCGGCGATTGGATTAAGCTTTTGCGAATCGGCGATAGGTCGATCCGCAATTCACAACGAGGGATGGCAAATGCAAATCAGGAACCACCGCGCACGCGCGCGCACTTTCGGTCTCGCGCTGTCACTTGGGATCGCGATGGGTGTCGGCGGTCTCGGTACCGCTCGCACTGCGACGGCAGCCGAATTCACGATGAAAATGGGCGTGGTGTCCGCTGACGACGCGGAAACGAATTACCTGCGTCTGGTGAAGGAGGCGATCGAGCCCGCTTCGAAGGGCCGCATCGAAGCGCAGATCTTCACGCGTGGTCAACTCGGATCGCAGTCGGCATCGATCCAGGGTCTCCAGCTCGGATCGATCGAGGCGTTCATCACCCCGGCTGATTTCTATTCCGGGATCGATCCAAGGATGGGCGTGCTGAGTTTCCCGTTCTTGTTCAAGAACCGCGTGCATGCCAACCGCGTGCTGGCCGATCCTGTCATCGCCGAGAAAATTTCCACCATGCTCGACGCCAAGGGCATCATCGGCTGCGGTCAGGTCGCCACGGCGGACGTGCGCTACATGCTGCGCGGCGCGCTGCACAAGATTGCGGATTTCAACGGCAAGAAGATGCGCATCAACGGCACGGATGCCGAACGCGAGCGCTTCCGCCGGCTCGGCGTGACGTCGGTGGCCATGAACCTTGGCGACATGATCACGGCGCTGCAGAACGGCACGGTCGACGGCTCCGGCAGCGGCATTACGATCTGGGTCAACTTCAACCTTGAGACGATCTCAAAGGAACTGCTGCAAGTCGAGGATACGCTGATCATCTCGTACTGCGCGATGAGTAAGAAGTGGCTCGACAAGCTGCCGGCCGATATGCGGGCGATGGTGATCAAGGAGAGCCGCGCCCAGTACGCGAACGGCGTCAAAGTCTCCGATGATTTCAATGCGAGCCTCACAAAGAAATGGGAAGACCGCGGCACGAAGACCAATCGCCTGTCAGAGGCGGAACAGAAGGAAATCTATCAAAAGCTCAATTCCGTGGGCGATATTGTTACGCAAGGGAAGCCCGAGCTCGCGGCGTTCTACAAGGAGATGAAGGCGGCCAGCGATCGAATTCCTTGATCGGCCCGAAGGGTAAACGCCAAGCGTCCGCGCGGGAAACCGCGCCGACCCTCGGGCGATCCGCGGGCACCCGAATGTGGATGTGGAGAAGGCAATGAGCGCACATGACAGCGCCGCGACGATACGCGCGAAACTGAATCACCCGATATTCGACGCCGATGGACATTGGCTCGAGTTTCCGCCGGCCATGCAGGAGCGCATGCGCCGTGTTGGCGGCGAGCGGGCCGCGATGGGGTTTGCCGACTCGCAGAAGCGCTTTGGCGCGTCGTTGAACGCGTCGGTCGAGGAGCGTCGCAAGAATCGCGTGCCGCAAGAAGCCTTTTGGTCGTCTCCGAACGATCCGACCGACCGCGCGACGGTCATGATGCCGAAATTGCTCTATCAGCGGCTGGACGAACTCGGCATCGATTTCGCGGTGATCTATCCGACCGCCGGGCTGCCGATCGTACGAATCATGGACCCGGAGTTGCGCAGGGCGACATGCCGCGCGTACAACGTGATCGTCGCGGAGCAGTTCGGCCCGTACGCCGATCGCATGTGCCCGGCCGCGATCATCCCGATGTACACCCCCGATGAGGCCATCGAAGAGATCGAATACGTTACGCGCCAACTCGGCCAAAAGCGCAACGCGCAGGGGCTGCAGCGAACCGAGCCGGGCCGCATCGACGGGGGTCTCATGCTGAGGATTGCCGAAGCGCATGCGTCGGGTGAGCTTCTGCAGAAGATCCGGGAGGTGAATGGGCGGATCGATAGCGATGCCGAAAACCGGGCGACCGGTGGCATTGCGAATCTCGATGACTTCTCGGCGTGCAAGATCGAGCAGCCGGAGGATTTTCTGCAGCTCTTCGCGGGCAGCTTCTATTTCGGCTGCGAAGCCGATGATCACGCCAACGCCTGGGCGTTCAATCGAAAGGTGAATCCGCTTGGTGCCGGCCCGAATGCGATGTTCGGTTCCGATATCGGCTATTTCGATGTGCCCGACATCACGCAGGTTGTTCCCGAGGCCTACGAGCTTCTCGAACACGGCCTCCTTGATGAAGAGGCGTTTCGCGACTTCACCTTCGCGAACGCAGTGCGGGTTTGGGGGACACACAATCCGACGTTCTTCAAAGGGACCGTTATCGAGTGTGCGGCGGCAGATGTGCTGGCGGCGTAAGTGACAGAGACCAGCCGGTAATCAACGATGCCTTCGTCCGATTCCACGCGAATGGCTGACTGGCCCGAGCCATTGCCAAGGCAGGACGAATCCGATGACGCTGCGTTCTACTCCTTCGCGCGGATCGTCACGCATATCGATGATGCGGCGATCGAGGCGGTCACCGCACTTTATCGCGAAATATTGGCGGCGGACACACGCGTAGTCGATCTGATGTCGAGCTGGATCAGTCATCTTCCAGCGGACATTTCATACGCCGAAGTCGTCGGTGTCGGGATGAACGCCGAAGAGCTTGCGAAGAATCGCAGGCTCGATCGCTACGTCGTGCACGATCTGAACAAAGATCCGATCTTGCCATTCGATCCGGCTTACTTCGATGCGGCGTTGATCTGCGTCTCGGTCGATTACCTTGTGCAACCGACCGCTGTATTGCGTGAGCTTGGAAGGATCGTAAAGCCTGGTGGAGGGCTGGTCATCACGTTTTCAAATCGTTGCTTTCCGACCAAAGTCGCCGGCCCATGGCTTGATCTCGATGACGGCGGTCGTCTCGATTTCGTTGTGTCACGCGTTCGCGCGGCCGGGAACTGGGTCGATATCGTCACGCTCGATCGCAGTCCGCTTTACGGAGACCCGCTGTTCGCGGTTGTCGCGCGGCGTCTACACGGTCGGTAAGGGGCGCCGGATTCACGGCACGCATTGACGCATGATCGATCATCCTTCATGCTCCTTGCCGTCCCGCCCGGAGATCCTATCATGACGGACATCGCCTTTCGCTCGGCTAGCGGCCTCATGCGTGAATTGCGTGCGGGCCGCATCGGTGCCTACGAATTACTCACGCATTATCTCAAGCGGGTCGAGCGCTACAACCCGAAACTGAACGCGATTATTGCGAGTGATATCGATACCGCAAAACGGCGCGCGCGGGCCGCCGACCGGGCGCGATCACGCGGGCAGTCGCTCGGTCCGCTGCATGGACTGCCGATGACAGTGAAAGAATCTTTCGATGTGGCGGGCCTGCCGACCACCTGGGGTCTGGTCGAGCATCGGGACCATCGCGCGGCCCGCAACGCGGCCGCCGTGCAGCGCCTGATCGATGCCGGCGCGATCGTGTTCGGCAAGACCAACGTCCCGGTGCTGCTCGCCGAATGGCAAAGTTTCAATCCGATCTACGGTACGACAAACAATCCATGGGACATTGCCCGCATACCGGGCGGCTCGTCGGGCGGTGCATCGGCCGCACTTGCCGGCGGATTGACTGCACTTGAGATCGGGAGCGACATCGGCGGCTCGATTCGCAACCCGGCGCATTTCACCGGCGTCTACGGCCACAAGCCGACGTTCGGGCTCGTATCAACCGAGGGTCATGCGTTGCCCGGCATGGTCGCGCCACTCGATATGCTGGTGGCCGGGCCGCTTGCGCGGAGTGCAGAAGACCTGGAATTGGCGATGCGCGTGCTCGTGGGGCCCGACGATGTGCTGGGTCATCGGCGCGTGCTGCCCAAACCGGCAAAGCGCACGCTGCGCGAATTGCGCGTTGGCGTGGTGACGACATCAACGATCGCTCCGGTTGCAATCGAATTGCAGGACAGCATCCGCGCGATGGCACGGTTTCTAGTTGAGAACAAGGCCCATGTCAGTGACACGGCCAGGCCCGTGTTCTCGATGGATGAATACTTCGCGACCTATGTGCATCTGCTGCGCGCGGCAACCTCTGCCGGCCATAGCGATCCAGTGGGGTTCGGGCGAATGATCGCGCAAGCCGACGCGCTTGTGTCGGATGATCACACCTACCTTGCCGAAATGCTTCGCGGCAACACGCTGCGCCATCGCGATTGGGTCATTGCCAATAATCGACGCTACCAGATGCTCGGGGCGTGGCTCGAGTACTTCAAGACGTACGATGTGCTGATCGCGCCGATCGCGCCAACCGCGGCGTTTGCACACAACCATGTCGGAGAACGCCACGAGCGCACCATCGATGTGGACGGCAGCAAGCAGACGGTTGCCAACATGCTTTTCTGGGCGGGCTATGCGGGGGCGTTCTATCTGCCATCGACGGCCGTCCCGATCGGAACATCAAGCGAGGGGTTGCCGATTGGCGCACAAATCATCGGCCCGCCGGGCGGCGATCGCACTTGCATCGCCATCGCGCGGCTTCTGGAGCGTGACTATCGCGGCTTCGAAGCGCCACCTGGATGGGACGGTGGCGTCTGACTAGTTGAATAGCGTGTCGCCGATCGTTACTTCTCTTTTTGGAACAAGCCGTACTTCGGCGAAGCCTTGAATTCCACGATATTCCCGCAGCCGTCGTGAATGAGCATGATGCTTTGCTCTTTCACTTGGCCCGGGAAAACCGTTTGCGGCTCGGTATGAAAACTCACCTTTGCCTTGCGCAGGCGTTCAGCGAGCCGTTCCCAATCGCCCTGATCGACCACCACGCCGAAATGCCGGCATGGCGTGATGACGCCGAATGAATCGATATCGGTTGTTCTGTGTGCGGCGTCCCCGGGTTCGACATGGGTGACAAGATGATGACCGAAGAAATTGAAGTCGATGCGCATGTCCGCGCTGCGTCCCTCGCTGCATCCGAGTAGCGCGCCGTAGAACTTCCGGGCATTGGGGAGGTCGGTGACCGGGACCGAAAGATGGAACGGCATGAGTGCCATGGCTATGCTCCTCAGAATTTATTCCGGCTTGATACCCGCCGCCTTCACGACTTGCCCGTAGCGCACGAGATCGCGCTTGATCTGATCGGCGAATTGATCCGCCGATCCGGGCGCGGCGATGCTGCCGATCGCATCCAGCCGCTCCACGACTGCGGGCTCCGCGAGAGCCGCATTCAGCTCGGCGGTAAGGCGATCAATGATGACCTTGGGCGTCTTCACCGGAGCGACAATACCATGCCACGCCGTGATGACGAGATCACCCACGCCGCTCTCGGCGAGGGTGGGCACGTCCGGTAAATACCTCGATCGTTGCGCAGTGGAAATGGCCAACGCGCGGAGCTTGCCGGTCTTGATGTAGTCGAGCGAACCCGCCAATGCCGCGCCGACCAACGGAATGTGGCCGCCCAGAACGTCGATCATCGCTGGAACGGCACCTTTGTAGGGGACGTGAATGAAATTGCTTTCAGTCCGCTGCCGGATAAGCTCGAACATGATGTGCTGGGTGCTGCCGGTCCCGGCTGTTCCATAGGCCAGTCCACCGGAACGCGTTTTCGATAGTGCAATCAACTCGGCGATCGACTTCGCGGGCACCTGTTGATTCGCTAGGACCAATAGTGGTACGTCGCCGATCTTGCCGATCGGTGCGAAGTCGTTGATGGAATCGAACGGCAGCTTTGCAAAGATGTGGGGATTGATGACAAGCGTTCCGTCGAACGCAAGGAGCAGCGTGTATCCATCCGGCTCGGCTATCGCCACTTGATGCGTCCCGATATTGCCGGATGCGCCGGTCTTGTTTTCCACGACGACCTGTTGCCCGAGTCGCTTCGATAATTGCCCGCCCACTTGGCGCGCAACCAGATCGGCCGCGCCGCCCGCGGCGAATGGGACGATCAAGTGAATCGGTCTGCTGGGATAGGCACTTTGTGCAACTGCTGCGGGACAAAAGCCGACGGCACCGGTCGTCGCCAACAGAGTCCAGGCAACTGTGTTCCGAATGCAGTGCCTCCTGTTCGCCATGCCAATGCTCCCGGAGTCGACCGTAGACAAAAAAGCGATGGGGTATATTCACGCAATATGACCGCGTTTGCAAGGACGGCACCGGACGAACGCAGGCGACTGGAGAAGCGCGCATGCCATTGGCGAAAGTGGGAGACCTCAACCTCAATTACACGATCCAGGGGGAGGGAGAATGGCTCGTATTGATCGGCGGCTATGCGAGCTCGAATTGGCAATCATGGGGTTCGATGCTCACCGAACTCGCGAAGGCGTACCGTGTTCTCGCGTTTGACAACCGCGGTATCGGCGGGAGCGACGTACCGGATTACCCGTACACGACGCAGATGTTGGCGAAGGACACGCTTGGCCTCATGGATCACGTCGGGATAGATCGTGCACGGATCCTGGGCAAGTCGATGGGCGGGGCGATCGGGCAATGGGTAGCGATCGAGCAGCCGCATCGCGTGCGTTGTCTCG
Source organism: Burkholderiales bacterium (assembly GCA_046160305.1). Classification (GTDB taxonomy): domain Bacteria; phylum Pseudomonadota; class Gammaproteobacteria; order Burkholderiales; family SG8-39; genus SHXR01. The sequence goes on along the minus strand of JBJXGX010000216.1, from coordinate 144,090 downwards.
CGATGACTTCAACGACCGCGCGACTCGACGGCCGTGCCAGGAAAATGGTCAGGTGGTGGATGGATTCGGCGAGCGCCATCGGATTCGCCAGACTGTTTCCGGGCGAATTGACGTACTTCTATACCGCCGAGTTCTACGACGCGCATCCTGAAGCCATTGCTCGCGCGGAGCAGGCCCTGATTGCCGTGGAGAGGCCGGTCAATGGATTTCTTCATATGGGCCACGCAATACTCAATCACGATACCTGGGATCGTCTTGGCGAAATCACGATGCCGGCGTTCCTCTTATGCGGTGCCGATGACATGATCACGCCTGCCCGGCATTCGCGCGAGATGGGGCTTCGAATGCCAAACGCGGAAGTACACATCATCCCCGACACGCTGCATGGTGTGATGACCGAGAAGCCGGAAACGTTTGGGCTAGTCGTCGATTTCCTGCGCCGCAACTGATGCGCCGGTCATTCAACATTTCGGTTCTGCCGATGCATTGACGTGCAAATTGGCGTCTTCTACACTGGCCGCACCACAAGGGGGAGACGGATAATGAAACGCATCAACATGGACTGGCATCGTGTCGTCGCATTGTCATTGTCGGCGGCCTTGGCAATGAGCGGCAGCGCGCTTGCGCAGCAGCCGATTACGTTAAGAGGGATCACGCCCTGGACGCCCGACTACGATCTGAGCAAGGGCTTCTTCACCTTCCAGCAGATGGTGAACGAGAAGCTGAAAGGCAAGGTCACCGTGAGTTACGTCGGTGGTCCGGAGGTCGCGGCGCCCAACCAGCAGTTCCAGGCGCTGAAGAACGGCGTCGTCGACGTGTTGCTCGGCGCGGCGGCGTACTACCGCACCGAAGTCCCCATGGCCTGGGCGGTCCAGTTCGTGCAGAAGACGCCGCCCGAGCTGCGCAAGTCCGGCTACTACGACCTGATGCGCAAGATCCATCTCGATCAGGGCGGGGTCATCTACCTCGCGAACACCGCGGCGGGTGGCGGTGCTTTCCGTATCTACATGGCAAAGAAAATCGACAAGCCCGATTTCAAGGGGCTCAAGATTCGCGTGTCACCGGTCTATACGCCGCTGGTCAACGCGCTGGGCGGTGCACCCATATCGATGGCGCCCGGCGAAATTTTTACCGGTCTTGAGCGCAAGGTCGTCGATGGATTCGGCTGGACCTACACCGGAATCGACACGCTCGGTTTGCATGAAGTGTCCAAGTTCGTTATTGACCACCCGTTCTATTCGCTCGACACCGTGGTGCTGATGAACAAGGCCGTGTACGACAAGCTGCCGGCCGACGTGCAAACGGCAATGAACGAAGTGGGCGCCGAACTCGAGATTCGTCACTCCGCCTATATGGCGGAGCAGTTGAAGAAAGAAGACGCGAAGCTGAAGAAGCTCGGGATCGAGTTCCTCAGATTTTCACCGGCTGATGCCGAGAAATACATCAAAGCCGCTTATGAAGCCGGCTGGAAGGACTTCAGTGAGAAAAACGCGGCGGCCATCAAAGCGAACCCCGACCTCCTCGGGAAGCTCCAGCAGCTCGGCAACTAGGGCCGTGGTGGTTGCGTTGGCACCTTCGCGGCAAGGTGCCGGCCCTTGAATGGAACTTGCTAGCGATGGAAGTGATGCACCGAACCTTGGATCGGGTCGAGGACGCACTTGCCTTTGTCGCATCGGCGATGCTCGTGTTCACGGTGATCTTCGTGCCAATCGACGTCGGTAGCCGATATTTGTTCGGCGCACCGATCACCTGGGTGTACGAAGTCACCGAATACATTCTGCTCATGGTGCCTTGCCTCGGGATGGCTTGGCTCGCGCGGCACAACGGCCATGTTGTGATCGATGTGCTGACGACCCGCCTCAGTGCAAGCGTAAAGCAGATCCTCGAGGCTGCGATGTTCCTCCTGGTGGCGTTTAGCTGCGCATTTGTCGCATGGTGGGGCGGGGTGGTGACGTTCGAGAGCTTCCGGAAGGGCGCAATCATCGAGAACGTCCTGCAGACACCGCAGTGGCTCATCTATGTCTCGATCCCAATCGGCTTCGCGCTTACTGCAGTCGAATTCGCCAGGAAAGGAATCCGGACCGCATGGACTGGTGGCTGATCCTCACCATCATTTTCAGTTCGTTGATCGTGTTGTTGGCGATTGGTGTTCCGGTTGCGTTTGCGTTCCTCATCGTGAACATCGCCGGTGCGGCGATCCTGCAGGGTGGCGCGGGCGGTTTCCAGCAACTCATCCATAGCATCTACGGTTCGGTCACCTCGTTCAGTCTGCTGCCCATTCCGCTCTTCGTGTTGATGGGCGAAATTCTGTGGCAGACCAACATCGCCGCACGCGCACTCTCTGCGCTCGACAAACTCCTCGGGCGGGTGCCCGGGCGCCTCAGCCTGCTCACCGTTCTAAGTGGAACGATCTTCGCCGCGCTGAGCGGCTCCACCATCGCCAATACTGCGATGCTAGGCAGCCTGCTCCTTCCCGACCTCAAGAAACGCGGCTATGCCGATGATCTCTCGATGGGCGCCATCATGGCAAGCGGTGCGCTCGCGATGCTGATTCCGCCCAGTGCACTGGCGGTCATCTTCGCGGTCATCGCGAAAGTCTCGATCGGCAAGGTGCTGATCGCGCTTATCGCGCCGGGTCTGCTGCTCGCGGCGATCTATGCGCTCTACATCGTCTGGCGCGCGATGCGCGATCCAACCGCCGCGCCCGCCTACGAGGTGATCCCCTCGACATTCAACGAGAAGATTGTCGGACTGTTGAAGTACGTTGCGCCGCTTTCGTTCATAGTATTCATGGTGATCGGCATCATGTTCCTCGGGGTGGCGACGCCCACCGAGGCGGCCGCATTCGGTTGCATCGGATCGATTGCGTTGGCCGCCGCTTACCGCGATCTGAACTGGCAGCGTTTTCGCGACTCCATCGAAGGCACGCTGCGGATCTCCGCGATGATGCTCGCGATCATGGCCTGCGCGATCGGGTTCAGCCAGCTTCTCGCCTATTCGGGCGGCAGCCGTGGAATGCTCGAATACGTCCTGTCGTTCAACGCCTCGCCGATCGTCCTCTTCATTCTGATGCAGATGATTCTGCTCGTGCTCGGCTGCTTCATGGAACAGATCGCGATCATGCTGATCACGCTGCCAATCTTCATGCCGATCGTCAAGGCGGCCGGGATCGATCCGATCTGGTTTGCTGTGGTCTGTCTGATCAATCTCGAGGTCGCGTTGTTGACGCCACCGTTCGGGCTCTTGCTCTTCGTGATGAAAGGTGCCGTACCGAATGTGAAGATGCATGAGGTCTATCGTGCCGCGGCGCCGTTCATCCTCATTGATGTGTTCGTCATCGGCTTGCTGATCGCGTTTCCGGGCATCGCGACGGTGTTTGCAGGCCTTGTTCGCTGACTGCCCGGAACTTTCTGGGAGAATCGCCATGGCTCGCGTGCAACGCAAGAATCTTTTCCCCGACACGCTCTATCGCCGCGTCGTCTCTGGACACCTGCTGTACGCGCCGGTCGTAACGGTCCAAGGGGGCACTACGATATTCGTGTCGGGCCTCGTGTCGCGTGATCGGGAAGGCAATGTGATCGGCAAGGGCGATATGGCCGCGCAGATCCGGCAGGTGGGCGAGAACCTGCGGCTCTCGCTCGAGGCGGCGGGCGCCACGCTCAAGGACCTCGTGCGTACCTGCACCTATGTCACCGACATTGATGAGTTCTTCAAACAGGTGGACGTGCGCCAGAAATATTTCGGCGAGGCGTTACCGACCAGCTCGACGATCGGCGTCAACCGCCTCTCGCATCCGGACTTCATGGTCGAGATCGAAGCGTTCGCGGTCATCGACGACGCCCAATGAAGAAAATCACGTTCAATCCCGCCACGCTCGCGCCGCCGGTCGGCCATTTCGATCGCGCGGTGAAGATCGGGCCATGGCTCCATATTTCGGGCACTTCCGCGCTCACGCACAAGACGGGTCCGATCGAGGCCCGCAAGCTCTCGCCCACGATCGAAGCGCAGACGCGCGAGACGCTAGTCAATATCCAGCGCGTGTGCGAGGACGCGGGCTATGCGCTCGCGGACATCTATGAATTGCGCATCTTCATGACCCGCCGCGAGTTTTTCGGCAAGATCGACGCGATCGTGAAGGAACTCCTGCCTGCACGCGGTTTCATCTGCCATGCCTATCAGGCGGAGCTGATGAACCCGGACATGCTGATCGAGATCGAGGCAAGCGCGTACAAAGAGTAGATCCCGAACAGAACGCTAGCGCGTGACCAGCACCGGGATCGTGGAGTGTGTGAGCACCAGACTGGTTTCACTACCGATCAGGATCCTCGCGATTCCTTTGCGTCCATGCGAAGCCATGACGATGAGGTCGCACTTTTCCTTTTTCGCGGCGCGGATAATGGCTTCTGCCGGCGATTGATCGACCGCCTGAACCACCTTGAAGTCGACCCCTGCCTTCCTTGCCGCCGCTTCGATTTCGGCGAGACGATCGCGGGAGAGCTTCACCGAGTCCGCCTCGTATTGCCTTTCTGTGGAGGGAGGAATCATCACCGCCTCGGCGAAGTAGATCGCGGGAAACGGTTGGCGCGCATGAAAGCCGACCACCGTCGCGCCAAGTGCCTTGGCGAGCGCCGTGCCTTGGGCGATCGCCTTACGGGAAAGCCGGGACCCGTCGGTCGCGATCAAGATGCGTTTGTACATTGTTTTTCTCCCTGTGCGACGGAATCATCAGCGCACGACCAGCACCGGAATCTTCGAGTGTGTGAGGACCTTCTGGGTTTCGCTGCCCAAGAGCAGGCTCGACAGGCCGCGCCGGCCGTGCGAGGCCATCACGATGAGATCGCACTTTTTCTTGTTCGCTGTCGCGATGATGGCTTCGTAAGGGGAGCGATTTTGCACGGTGACCGTATCCGCGGTGATGCCGGCCTTTTTCGCCGCGCGCACCAATTCGCCAAGAATCCGGGTCGCGAATGCCCTCTGGTCGGCGAGAAACTGGCCTGGCGTTACGACGCCGGTGAACGATGCGCCTTCGGCGTAGACCTGTGCCGGGTACTCAGGCATGGCGTAGAAGCCGGTGACTTTCGCCCCAAGCGGCATGGCGATATTGATGGCCGCCTTGATCGCCTTGGCGGAGAGCTTCGAGCCGTCGGTCGCGACGAGAATGTGGCTGTACATAGCGGGTCCTTGTTGGAATGGGATCAGTGCGACATCAGAACGGGAACGGTCATGTGCCGCATGATTGTTTGCGTGACGCCGCCGAAGACGACCTCGCGCAAGCGCGGATGCGCATAGGCACCCATCACGAGCAGATCGGCGCTCAAGTCCGCGGCGCGGGAGAGAATGAATTCGCCGACATCCAGCTTGACGCCTGACTGCGTCGCGACTTCTGCTTTCACACCATGACGCGCGAGAAAGAGGGCGAGATCGGCGCCCGGATCCTCGCCATGGCCGTCCTGGCCCGGGCGCGGATTCACAGCGAGGATGCTGACCTTCTCGGCGCGCTGGAGGAACGGCAGGGCGTCAGTGACCGCGCGCGTCGCCTCGCGGCTCGGCTTCCAGCACACCAGCGGACGCTTCGGGATGGGTGCAAACGCGCCCGCGTATGGCAGTATCAAAATGGGGCGCCCAACCGAAAGCGCGACCAGTTCGGGAAACGCAGGTGCCATCATTCCGCCTTCGTCGTCTGGATCATGCTGTCCGAGCACGACAAGATCCGCGTAACGGGCATGAAGTGCAAAAACGTCCTGCGGATCCCCATTTGCTGTTCGCCATTCGCTTCCTACCAGACCATGGCGGCGCATGGCGTTGTTGAAGCCGGTCGCAAGCTTGTCGATCGTCACGAGATCCGCCTTGCGCGAAATTTCGAGGAATTCGGGACCAAGCTCGGCCTGGACGAACCCGGGTAGTCGGGTTGGGACCGCGATATGCAGTCCGGTGAGATGAGCGCCCCAGCCAAGCGCGAGCATCGCCGCGAAGTCGATACGCGCGGAGGCATGTTTGTCGCCGTCCACATGCACGAGAATATTCTTGTACGCCATGCCTGCCTCCTGTCGGGTCATGCGGGCCGCGAAGGTGACCCGACCCTGGTTCGTTGACAAGATGATCGTACTGGGCAAGCTCGCGCCCCATTTGCGCTAGATCAAGTCTTGGCGCGAATGGCGAACCGCGGCAACGAATCCGATCGTGCGTTATTCGACGATCGCATCTGGCTGGATGGTCAACGCACCCTCAACGTGCCGGGGTGCAAGCGCGCGGGATGCGAGCGGGGGGAATAGCGTGGAGAGGGCCGCTTGCGCGTCTAGCGGCGACTGCGACGTGCCCGGCCCGTCAAACCATGCGGTCTATGAAGCCTGCTGCGGCCCCATGCGTTTGATACGCCCGGTTTCCTGATCAAACGCGACGCGCCAGATCTGATCGAGATTCGTGCCGGTGATGCGGATGAAACGCGACTTGTCCGGGTAGTCGATCGCATGAATCGCGCCGTGCGAATAGACCCCGACCTCGCCCGGATTCAGCCGATAGTGGCGCGTTTCCTCGACCTTTGCCATGTCCGGATTCTTGCGATCATCGGTGCGCTGGAACTCGGTCATGTCGGTGTAGCCGATCGCCTGACCGTACACGGCCCATGATTCACCATGATCATGCGGCGGCGATTTTCGGTGCTTCTCGTTGATGTGCGCAAGGACCTGGAAGCCAAGCTCTTTGTCCTCATACATCAGGTGGAGTCCTGGAGCGGCTTCGGGGCCGCAGGTCTTGGTGACGAATGCTTTGTTCGACAAGAGCTTGCCTAGCAGTTGGCGGACGGTCTCGATCTGCCGCTTGTCCTGCCCTTGCTTCAGAGTCGCGTTCAGGTCTTTGGTGAGCTGCTCGAATTCGTAAGCCATTGTTAGCCTCCGTGGTGCGTCGTGCGTGGTGCGTCGTCGAATCGCCTATTCTATACACAGCCATCAACCGCGACCGCTACTTGCCGAACATCTGCTGGGGCAGCCATAGCACGATCTCAGGCCAGATCGTGAACGCGACGACGCAGCCGAGCGTGAGGAACACGAACGGTACGACACCACGAAATATCTCGCCGAGCGCGATGTGCGGAGCGATCTGCGCGAGGATGTAGCAGTTGAGCCCCACCGGTGGCGTGAGAAGCCCGATCTCGATCATGATCGTCATGATGATGCCGAACCAGATGGGATCGAATCCGAGTGCCACCACGATCGGAAACACGAATGGCAGGGTGAGCAGCATCATGCCCAGGCCATCCAGGAACATGCCGAGGATCACATAGAGCATGACGATCATCGTGAAAACGACGTACTTGTTCAGTCCGAACGCATTGATGAACTGCACCATCTGTCCGGTCACATCGGTGAGGACGAGAAACCGGCTGAAGAGGCCCACCGAGATCAGGATCGCGAACACCATGATGGAGAGTTGCGCGGTCTGGCGTGCGGCATCCGCGATCGCTTTCCAGGTGAGCCGCTTCATCAGCGCAAGCAGCAGCATCACCGCGAACGAACCGGAAGCGGCTCCTTCGGTCGGGGTGAACCAGCCAAGGTAGAGGCCGCCGATCAAGAAGAGGAAAATAGCGATGACCGGAGCGAGCTTCACCAGCGCGCGGACACGCTCGGCGAGTGGAAAGAATTCGGATCGCGGGCCAAGCGTGGGGTTCGCCATACATGCGCCGATGATGTAGATCGAATACACCGCCGTCACGAACAAGCCCGGAATGATGCCCGCGATAAACAGCTTGCCGATCGAGGTGCTGGTCCAGATCCCGTAGACGACCATCGCAAGGCTGGGTGGAATCAGGATGGCAAGCGTGCTGGCGGAGGCGAGGCTGCCCGCGGCCAATCGATCGCTGTATTTGTACCGTTTCATCTCAGGCATGACGATGCTGCCAAGCGTCGCCACCGCCGCGGCGCTGATGCCGGTGACCGCGCCGAACGCCGCGCAAGAAACAACCGAGGTGACCGCCAGACCGCCAGGCAGGCGTCCGAGCCACTTGTGGACGACCTCGTACAGATCGCGCCCGATCCCGCCCGATGAGACGAGCTGTCCCATGAAGATGAAGAGCGGGACGCTGGTCAGCACGAACTCGGTCGTGAGATGAAACGTCACCTGGTAGAGCTGCAGGGAGGTCTGCGCGTAATTGGCAACCGCGATGTTCCCGAGGATGCCGACAATGCCGATCGCGAACGCAAGCGGCACGCCGATCATGATCATGGAGACCAGCGCGACGATCCCGATCCAGCCGATGGTGAGGAGGTCCATGTTCGTCAATGACGCGCGTTGCGGTGGCGGACAACGGTGCTCGTGATCTGCAACACCATCACGACGCAGAACAGCGCGGCACAGACGGCGATCGCACCGGCGAACGGCCAGATCACGACTTTGCTGCCTGGCGTGGTTTCCGAGTTCGTAAATGCCCGGATCGTTTGTTCGACGGCCTGTTGGGTGAGGATGGCGCCGATCACCAACGCGGAGATCTCCGTGATCGCATCGACCACGTTGCGCCCGGTTTGGGACATGCGGTTGTAGAGCATGTCCATCCGGACATGAAAGCCGCCGGGCCATGAATACGGTAGCCCGCAGACGAATACGAGCAACAGCAGCAACCCGGCGACGTCCTGCGCCCAGACGAGCGGCATCGAGGCGAGATAGCGTAGTCCGGTGTCCGCGGTGATGAGCAACGTCATCGCCGGAATGAGAATCACCGCCGCCACGCTGAAGAGGCGGCGCATGGCGGCGATGAATCCGCCTTCCTCCTTGGTGTTCATCGCGTGGTCCTGGCGGGCCCCGCCTTGCGCGACGGTGCCTGGGTCAACGGTCGGTGGTCAGTCTTTTTTGTTCGCTCAGAAGGCGTCGTCAGAAATCATTGATGCCAGGCTGCGGGGCATCCAATACGCGCTGGGTGATCTGGTCGAAGCTCAGCCCCTTCCATTTGGCGGCGGCGGCGCGCATGTCGTCCACGAACTGCTTCGCCGGCTCACCCTTCGCGGCCATGCCCTCGATCCACTTCTGTGCAACCGGCTCGGAAGCCTTGATCATTCGTTGCATTTCGGCGGCCGGCAATTCATGCGACTTGATCCCTTTCGCGGTCATTTCCTTCACCGCGATGGTCGATTCATCGTCGAAATAGAGAATCGTCTCCATCAGATTCCAGAGCGCGGACCAGTGATACATATGCGCGCGCACGTCTTTCGGCAGCTTGTCCCACATCGCCTTGTTCATGCAGAACTCGGTGGGATTGATCCATAGATTGGCGACGGTGCGGTGCTTCGCGATTTCCATCAGCCGAAAAAGCTTCGTCCCCGCATCATGCATCACCGGAATGTCGAGCACACCGCTTTGGAACGCGGTGTAGAGCTCGGAGGCCTGCACGCTCGACGGTACGCCGCCGAGCGCGGTCGCGATTTCCTGCGACAGGCCGCCGGGCGCCCAGACCTTCTTGCCTTTCAGGTCGTCCATCTTCAGGATCGGTTCTTTCGAGCTGATCAGATGCTGCGGCTGCGTGGTCGATGCGCGCATCAGGTACACGCCGCGCGCTTCGTACGCCTTGCGCAGATACTTCGGATACAGGTCGTAGATCGTCATCGCGGCCTGCGTCGAGGTCTCGAACGTGTAGGGCAGTTGCAAGCCGAAGTGAAGCGTGAATCCACCCGGGTTGAACAACACATAGCAATTGCCGAAGTCGGCGACGCCTTGACCGATCGATTCGAACGCGCCGCGCTGCGCATTGCCAAGCGTCGATCCCCAGAACGGGCGCACCACCACTTTCCCGTTGGTGTCCGCCTCGAGGCGCTTGAACGCGCGGACATAGAGCTGCCCGGTGACCGTCGTGGGCGCGACGAACGTGGAGAACTTGAGTTGAATGGGCGGGCCGCTGTAAGTGACTGCGGGCGCCTTCGATTTCACTTCGCCGTCGAGCCATTTTTCGATCAGGCGTTTTTCCTGCGCATGGACGCCGCTGATCAAAAGGCTCAAGAGCGTGAAAACAACGGCGGCGCGCGTGAGGCACGTGTGGTGGTTCAACATGCGAATCTTTTCCCCCTCTGCGCCGCGACGGATCGCCGTGGGCTCGAGCGCAATGTAAACTAACGCGGCGCGCAAGTAAATTGTCGATCAACAAAGCGCTGATGTACGATATGGGGTATGGATCTGCGGCGGGTGTGGAGCGGACCGGATTGGCGCTTATTCGCGCTGTTCAAACGATCAAAGGATTCCAATGACGAACGCTATCGCCGCTCCAACCGAGCGGTTGTCCGTTGCAGGGTGCGACCTCGAGATTGTTCGACGCGGCCAAGGCCGGCCGCTCCTCGTCCTGCACGGATTCCAGAATGTCGACCCGAGCGCGCCATTCATCGAATCGCTTGGCCGGCACGCGGAGATCATCGCTCCATCGCATCCGGGTTTCGGCGACTCGAAGCGGCCGGCCGAATTCGAAACCGTCTACGATCTGGTCCACCTCTATCTCGATGTGCTCGATGCGCTGCCGTATGAACAGGTGAGCGTGATGGGGTTCTCGTTCGGCGGATGGCTCGCAGCCGAGCTCGCGATCAAGGCCGGGCGGCGGATTGACCGACTCGTGCTGGTCGATGCGCTGGGTATCAAGATCAGCAATCGGGAAACGCCCGACATCCTCGATGTCTTCAATACGCATCCGGCAGAAGTGATTCGCCGGAGCTGGCACGCACCCGCGAAATGGGCGCCCGACTACGACGCGATGGAAGACGAGCAGCTCATCGTTCGCTCCCGCAACTGGGATTCACTATGCCGGTACGGCTGGCATCCGTACATGTACAACCCGCAGCTCAAGCGCTGGCTGCATCGCATCAAGCAGCCGACCATGGTGGTGTGGGGCGCATCCGATGGCATCGTGAAACCCGCCTACGGCGAGGCGTACGCAAAGCTGATTCCCGGTGCGCGCTTCGAGCTCATTCCAGAGGCCGGACATCACCCGGAAATCGAACAGTGCGATGCGTTCGTGAAGCGGGTCGGTGGATTCCTGGCCTCATAACCGGCAGAACCTCATGGACGTTTGGTATCACTGCGAAATTCCGTATCCCCATGTCCCCAAAGACGTGCTCGATGCCGCCGATTCGGTGCGCGCCAGCCTGCCGAACAAATACTGCGATCCGGTGATCGCGGCCAATCTGTTCGAAGAGTGTCTGGACGAATTCATGTTGTGCGACGACGAGGGCTTCAATGTCGCCGCCACCGAGCATCACGCCGGGATCAACTCGCTGCTCGGGGCGAATCCGATGCTGGTCGGGATCCTGTCGCGCCAGATGAAGAAGGCGCGGATCCTGAGCCTTGGCACTTTGATCACCCTGCGGCCCGACGTGGTACGCGTGGCCGAGGAGTACGCGACCGCCGATGTGATCTCGCGCGGGCGGCTGGAGATCGGCTTCGTGAAATCGGGGCTGAGCGAGATGGCCTCCAACAACGCGAATCCGATCAACAACGGCGAGCGGTTCTGGGAGGCCATCGATTTCATCTCGAAAGCGCTCACGCATCAGGCGGGCCCGTTCAGTTGGGAAGGCAAGCACTACACGCATCGCCATGTGAACATCTGGCCGCGTCCGTATCAGCAACCGATGCCGCGGATGTGGGCCGCGACCGGCGATCCGTCCACCTCGGCCGAAGTGGGTCGTCGCGGCATGGTGAATGTACTGGTGCTGCGCGGCCCGGAAGGAACACGCGTGGCCTACGCGGCCAATCGCAAAGCGCGGGCTGAAGCCGGATTACCGAAGTCGATGACCGATCGCTTCGGTTATGCCGCCTTCGTGGCGGTGGGCGATACCGATGAAGAAGGGATGCGTGTCGGCGCGAAGCTGCTTTGGTTTCTCAACACGAGTCTCAAGCATGCGCCGCAGTATCTGCAATTCCTTCCCGGCACGGCACCGCCCGAGGCGGCACCCGGGATCTACCGTACTAAGCCACGACCGGCTGCCGCAGGCGCGCCGAAGGCAGGGCAGGTCGCACCGGTGGGTGCGAATGCGGCCGCGCTCATGAGCGTGACACCCGAGCAGGCGATGCAACGCGGGATCCTGTTCGCGGGCAGTCCTGATTCCGTGTACAAGCAGATCATGAACTTCTACGACAGCGTCGGTGGCTTCGGCCATCTCGCCATGATCGGGCGTACGGGATTCATGACGCATGGCGAAACCGAGAAGAGCATCAAGTTGTTTGGCCGGCATGTGTTGCCGCGCTTGCAGGAAGTGAAACCCGTGATCGCCGGTTTCAACCAGAAGGAGTAGGGCTTCGACGCGCTCAGCCCGAACGGTTGACGAGCGCCGCCGCGCTCGTGCCTGCGATTCGACCCAGGGTCGTGGCGGTGAGCAGCCCGCCACCGGAAAAATAGCCCCAGCGCGAGGGGCCCGACAGGCCACGCGCCGCGCCGCCGCCGGCGAATAAATTCGGCAGCGTTGAACCATCGGCCCGCAGAACGCGGGCGCTCGCGTCGATGGCGACGCCTCCCTGGGTGTGGAAGAGGGCGCCGGTGATCTTCACGCCGCAGAAAGGCGCGCTGAGTGGCCGCGTCTTGGAGAAATCACGGCCCCATGGACAGACGCGTCGGCTCGATCGAATTTCGTTGACCTCGTCCATCGTTCGTTCCAGCGCATCGGCGGGGACGCCCAGCAGGTCAGCGAGTCCGCGCACGGTCGATGCCTTCTTGATTCCACCCAGTGCCATGACCTCCTGGTAATCGGTGAAGCCCAAGATCGGCTGCTCGCGCATCTCATCGAAGATGTCCCAGGCGATGCGCCCGGGCTGAGCGATCACATCGACGGCCTGTTCCGAATAGCCGCGTACCTCGTTCGAGAATCGCACACCCATTGCGTTGACTTGAAAGCCGCCTTCGGTCAACAGCCCCCAGTTCATCGGATTGCCGTGCGGATGCGCAACCCCGCCGTGGCCCTGATAGCTGCCCATATCGAGTGCGGCCGCCCCAAGTGCCAAGCCCCATTTCACCGCGTCACCCCGGTTGCCGACATGACCCTGGAATTCCGCGTCGGCGATTTCGGGAATGTATTGCCGCACCATGTCCTTGTCGCCGCCATAGCCACAGCAGGCGAGAATCACCGCGTTGCAACCCACAATCTCCAATGCGCCGTCCGGGCGCGCGAAACGCACGGCGCCAACTTTCCCGCGTGCGTCGGCGTAGAGATCGGTGACCAGCGCATTCGTCAGAAGATCGATGTCGAGCCGTGCGGTGGCCGCGAGCAACGCTGCTTGGAGTTCCGTGCCGGTGCGATTCGGCGTGCCGTGCATACGCAATCGCGAATGACCTGGGTAAAGAAACCCCTCGACGAGGGTGAACGCGACACGGTGTGTTGCCGAAAGCCAATCGATCGTCGGGCCCGATGCACGCGCGACTGCCTCGACGATCGCGGGATCGTTTTGACCTTTCGCCTTGGCGGTGATGTCACGCGCGAGCAGCTCGGGGGAATCATCAATGCCATGTGCGCGCTGGAGTTTGGTGCCTGCTGCCGGAATCAGTCCGGTCGATAGCGCGGTGCTGCCGGTTGGCCTGTCGTCCCGCTCAAGGACCAGCACTCGCGCGCCGGCCTCGGTAGCGGCGAGCGCGGCCGTGAGCCCGCAGGCACCGGCACCGATGATGACCACCGGCACGGTGTAATCGAACCTTGCCTTAATGAGCGCGAGGATGGGCATTGGCCGAACCTTCTCCGCTAACGCAGCACCGGCTCGCCGATCGGTGGATTGCAAACCGATGGCACCAGCAGCCGCACGTCCTGATCGAGCAGAAACTCCCGCACCTTGGCGAGGTACGACTGAAACGCGGGATCCTTGTAGAGCGCCGCGCGTCTTCGCTCGCGTTCGCCGGCATCGTCATAGCGGAACATCATGATGATCTGGTTGATGTTGCCGATTTCGGTGCGGTAGAGCCCCATGAATCCGCCGCAGATGCGTTGCTGCGGCTCGAGGCCTTCCTGCTCAAAAAGTTCCATGAAGCGGGCGACCGTGCCCGACTTCAAGGTGTATGCACGAAAGTCGATGACCATGGCAACCCCGGACGATTGTTAGCGTGAAAGCGAAAAGGTTTTCTGTATTCTACTTTTCGGGCGATGCATCGTGCCACGCCATACCCGGCGCAGATGCGAAGGCGCATGCATCGATCGACGATCAAGGGGACTGCGCCGATTCTTGCAGCGTAGAGCGTCGCGTTGCGATCGGCATCGCGGCCATCACCAGAAAGACGATTGCCGCCAAGGGCCAAGCCTTCGCCGTATAGCGGGCAACTAGAACGAGCCCGATCAGCATGCGCTCGCGCGGGGCGCTCGATTGCAACCATAGTGCGGGATCGGGTGGCGTGATGTTGACGACCGCGAGGCTCGTTGCCACGAGAGCAAGCGCTGTCATGGCCGCAGCGCGCCGCGACAGGCTGAGCGTGAGGAGAGCAACCGTCGTTCCACTGATCACACCGATCAGTACTTCGGGCGTGATCCAAGCGAACGCCGCGCCGATCTTCCAGAACGTAAGCTGCGCGATGACGCGGGTTGCGATCGCCGCCGCGACGAGCACAAGAAACCAGTGCACCCGTGCCACGCTGTCCGATGCGACCAGACGCAACACCAGGCCGGCAACGACAAGGTTGGCGGCGACGACATACACTTCGGTCACGACATAGATGATGGGCGGCAGGCCAAGATCCAGGGTCGCGCCGAAGTTCCCTCTGAAATCGCCGGTGCCGAAGAGAATCGTGCGTTGCGCGAATAACGCAACGAACCAACCGGCAAGGACGAGGAGACCGATTTCCGTGACATGCCCGGGAACGAGCCAGCGCTCGCGAAAGTGCTTGCCGCCGCGATGGTCCGCGAGCCATGGCGTGGACCAAACGGCGATCGCCGCGCCGAGCATCGCTCCGGTTGTGTTCATGACGACGTCGATCACCGACGGAAAACGACCAGGAAGATAGGTCTGGATCGCTTCGACCGTCACGCTGCCGAGCGCCGGACCGAGGACGCCGATCGCAAAGGCCCATCGGCCACGTATGCGTGGAAACAACGCAAGCGTCAGACACAGGCTCAGCACCAGGTAGCCGATGACATTCAACAGCGCGTCGAACGGGGCACCGAATGGAGACGCGGCAAACAGATAAGCAAAGGGATGGCGCCCGGGATCACGCCATCCCTGAAACGGCCGCAGGCTTGCATACGCGATGATTAGAACAACGATCGCGAGCGCGCGGCGGGCGAAGGAAAAAGGGCGCGGAGCGTTCGCCTGCGCCATGCCGGTCATCGGTTCAATACTGTGCGCGGGCCTTTTCGTCGACGCCATAGCGGGATTCCAGCGCCTGGACTTCATTCATTCCGAGCAGATCGAAGAACTCTCGAAACGACGGCAGCTCGTTTGCCAGACTGGCAATGGATCCGGATTCCTTCAACGTCTGCAGAACATGGCTTACCGCGCGAATGGATGCAAGCATGACCCAGTTCGGATAGATCACAAGCTTGAATCCGAGCTCTTCGATCTGCGTCTTCGAGAGGAACGGCGTCTTGCCGCTCGTTGCCATGTTGTAGAGCAATGGCGCTTTCAGGCGCGGTGCGAGGACGGGGAGTTGCGCCGCGTTTGGTGCCTCGACAAAGAGGATGTCGGCCCCGGCTTCCCGATAGCGGTCGGCGCGTTCGAGCGCCGCGTCGAACCCTTCGACTGCAATCGCATCGGTGCGCGCGATGATCATGAAATCCGGATCGGTTCGGGCATCGATCGCAGCCTTGATCTTCGCGACCATCTCCGCGGCCGGTACGAGCTGCTTGCCCATGAGATGCCCGCAGCGTTTCGGCATCACTTGATCCTCGATGTGAATGGCCGCCACCCCGGCGCGCTCATAGCCTTGGACGGTGCGACGAACATTCATCACGCCGCCATAGCCGTTGTCCGCATCGGCGATCAGCGGAAGCCCGCTCGCATCGGCGATACGTCCGGCGTTGTCGATCATCTCGGTCATCGTGAGGAGTCCGATGTCCGGCATTCCCAATCGCACCGCAGTGGTACCGGCGCCGGTCATATAGATCGCGCCGAATCCGTGCTTGGCCACGAGGCGTGCGTTGAGCGCATCGGCAACGCCCGGTGCCATGACGGCGCCCGGCTCTTGCAAGAGGTTTCGAAGCTTGCTTGTCAGGCGCATGGCAGATCCTTAACGGTTTTGGGGGCGGCCACTGGATTCTCTCGCATTCGCACTGCCGGGTCGTCGTTTCGACAAAACGCGGACTGCCTATCCATCGGCTGATTATCGTTGAGGACGCACGAAGGCGAAGATTCGAAGTGGGCAATCGCCTTGGATGCGGGTTGTCAAGCCATGGAATTTCGAGCGCCTGTCGACGACAGGTCGCGCGCACGACCAGAACGGATCGCGTTGGGCTTTTCATGTGGCTCGCGATCGAGCAAAATGATCATGCACGCGCGGTCGGAGGGAAGACGGAAGATCAGAAGCAACGCGAGCGTGGAAGACGTCAACCGACAATAGCAGCCAATAATAGACGCAAGAACGTTGCGTTGAATTCGAGTTCGACAAACGCCAAGGAGGCACCGCAGCGCATGGGAATCAACCTCATCACGTGGAACGTGCAATGGTGTTGCGGGGTGGATGGGCTCGTCGATCCGCTGCGCATCATTCGTACGGCCCGCGAGATGGCCGATGTCGATGTGCTTTGCCTGCAAGAGGTCGCGCGCAATTTTCCTGATTTGCCGGGAAGCACCGGCGAGGATCAGTTCGCTATCCTCGAGGCCGCGTTGCCCGGATTCACCGCGATCGAGGGCATTGCAACGGATGTGCTTGGCGAAGAAGGCCGCCGCCGGCAATTCGGGAACCTGATCCTCACGCGTTGCCCGGTGCTGCAGGTGTTCCGTCACCTCTTGCCTTGGCCTGCGGATCCCGCGGTGCCCAGCATGCAGCGATGCGCGATCGAAATCGTGATCGCTAGCTCGGGCGGTCCGCTACGCGTCACCACCACGCACCTCGAATACTATTCGGTGACGCAACGCGCGGCGCAAGTGCGTGCCCTTTGCAATCTGCAGCGTGAAGCCGCGCTGCATGCCGCCGATGCGGTCAATCGCGAGAAGGCAGGCAGTCCATTTCAAAAGCAGCCGCGGCCCGCGTCGGGCGTGCTGACGGCCGATTTCAATTTTCGACCGGACGACCCCTTGTATCGCGCGATTCAGGCGCCGATCGGCGCGGCCGTACCGGCATACTGCGACGCCTGGAAAGTCCGCCATCCACGCGAACCGCATGCGCCCACGTTGGGATTGTTCGACAAAGGGCAATGGCCAGGCGATCCGTTTTGCTGCGACTTCATCTTCATCACCGAGGATTTGCGCGAGCGCGTGAAAGACGTCGTGGTGAATACGCTTACCAATGCATCGGATCATCAACCGGTCTTGCTGCGGTTGAACGACTAGGAAGGCGCGCAGCCCACGGCACGGATCCCTAAAGGAACGCACGGAGGTTGTCGAGCACTTCGTCCGGGCGTTCGCTCATCAGGTTGTGACCGGCGCCTTCCAGTTCCACGACGCGTCCGTTCTTGAATGCTTTCGCCAATTCGCGTCCACCGCGTGCCGGCGTCATCGCGTCGCGTTTGCCGAGAATGAACAGCGCAGGGCAGGTCGTCGCCGCGGCGCGTTCATGGCCGGCGTTGTAGGCGTTGCACGCATTGAAGTCGGCGAACAGGACACCCGACTTCTGTCGTTGCATTAGGCGAAGATTGGCGCCGTGCACCCATGAACCAGGGCCTGGATAATTCGGATAGTGCGCATAGGCGGAATGCGACCAGGCATTGATCATGTTCTGCGCACGACCCTCGTCGTCACGTGCCGCCGTGAGCAGATCATTCGATACCCGCATTGGAAACGTCGTGCCAAGCAGGACGATCTTCGTTGCGCGATCCGGCCGGCGACCGGCCACGTCGAGTGCAATCAGTGAACCCATGCTGTGACCGACCAGCGCGGCGCGCTCGATCTTGAGCGTATCGAGCAGGCTCACGATCCAATCGCTCATACCTTCGATCGAAAAGAGCGGCGGACCTTCGCTCTTGCCGTGGCCAGGCAAATCCACCGCAAGCACGCCAAACCCATGATGGGCGAGGTAGCGGGCGGGCAAGGTCCACACCGAATGGTCGAGCTCACCGCCGTGAATGAATACGACAACAGGTAGCGCGGCATTGAACGGCTTGCCGCCGGTGTAGCAGTAGGCGCGCTTGGCCTGGGTGGTGAGTTCCATCGGTCAGGCTTTCGTGGCGGCGCGAAGGCCTCGGGTCAAGTCATCGATCAGATCGTCCGCGTTTTCCAGGCCGATCGACAGGCGAATCGTGCCCTCGGTAATGCCCGCGCCTTGCAGTGCCGTGGCGTCCATGCGGAAATGCGTGGTGCTCGCCGGATGAATCACGAGGGATCGCGCATCGCCGACATTCGCCAGATGCGAGAAGACCGTGAGTGCTTCGATGAAGCGTCGCCCGGCGGTGCGATCGCCGCGCAGATTGAAACTAATGACCGCGCCGCAGCCGCGCGGCAGCAGGCGTTTCGCAAGCTCGTGATCGGGGTGCGACGGCAACTCGGGATAGGCGATCGATTCGACGGCCGATTGTTCGCTCAGGAATTGCACGACCTTGCGCGTGTTGGCCACATGCCGTTCCATGCGGATCGGCAAGGTCTCCACGCCTTGCAGAATCTGAAACGCGGTGGCAGGACTCATGCACGCGCCGAAGTCGCGAAGCCCTTCACGGCGCGCGCGCAAGAGAAATGCGCCGACGGTCGATTCCTCCTGGAAGTCCATGCCGTGGAATCCCGCATAGGGTTCGGTGAGCTCGGGAAATTTTCCGGAGGCTTCCCAATCAAAGATGCCCCCATCGACGACGACACCGCCGATCGCCACACCGTGCCCACCGAGGAACTTGGTCGCCGAGTGGTAAATGAGATCGGCACCATGATCGAACGGACGCAACAGGTAGGGCGTGGTGAATGTCGCATCGACCAGGAGCGGCACGCCTACGGCATGCGCAAGCTCGGACACGTGGGCGATATCGAGCACGTCAAGCCCCGGATTGCCAAGCGTTTCGCCGAAGAAAAGCTTCGTATTCGGGCGCACCGCCTGTTTCCATGCATCGAAATCGCGTCCTTGCACGAATGTCGTTTCGATTCCGAAGCGCGGCAACGTGTATTCAAGGAGGTTGTGCGAGCCGCCGTAGAGCGCGCGGCTCGCGACGATATGCGAGCCTGCGCCCATCAATGTTGAAATCGCCAGATGAAGCGCAGCCTGGCCGCTTGCCACCGCGATCGCCCCGACGCCGCCATCGAGTGCCGCGATACGCTCTTCAAGCACCGCGTTGGTCGGATTCGAAATCCGCGAATACACATGGCCCGCCCGCTCCATGTTGAAGAGCGCGGCCGCATGGTCGGCATCCTTGAAGACGAACGACGTCGTGAAATAAATCGGCGTTGCGCGCGCACCCGTCACCGGATCCGGTCGCTGGCCGGCGTGCAGCGATAGCGTGTCGAATCCAAGCGGTCGGGGATCGGGCATTTGGTGTACTCGAACAGTAGGGAGTGGCCAATTCTAGCCCCACCCTATCCGCCCGGCTCCCGGCTCGGATTCTTCGGCATTCCGTTCGTGCGCTACCGCGATCGCCCTGGGGCGGTTGCGACACGCTCCTTGGGCAGCTCGCCAACGGCCACCGGCAACTCGCGCGTTACGCCATTGCGCAATACACCGAGACGAATTGTCTGACCTGGTTTGGCCTCACCGATATTGCGCGGCAAATCGCCCGCGTGCTCGACTTTGCGACCCTCGACATTGGTAATGATGTCCCCCACCTTGATGCCGGCTTGGTCCGCGGGGCCACCCGGGTCTACCGCGTTCACGAGCGCGCCGGTGGGCGTTGCAAGTCCGAACGACTCGGCAAGGTCTCTCGATACCGGCTGGATCGAAATACCGATCCGACCGCGATTCACCCGACCGTAATTCACCAGATCGTCTTTCACCCGCATGGCGACTTCGATCGGGATGGCGAACGAGACGCCTTGATAGCCCCCAGAGCGCGAGTAGATCTGCGAGTTGATGCCGACCACCTCGCCCTCGAGATTGAAGAGGGGGCCGCCGGAATTGCCGGGATTGATGGCCACATCCGTTTGAATGAACGGAACGTATGAGTCGTCTGGCAGCGCGCGCGATTTGGCGCTCACGATCCCCGCGGTCACGGTGCTCTCGAAGCCGAATGGCGATCCGATCGCCGCGACCCATTCCCCAACGCGGAGCCGATCGGTGTTCCCGATGCGCACGGTGGGCAATCCCTTGGCATCGATCTTGAGTACGGCAACGTCGGTGCGTTGGTCGGTGCCGACGACGCGGGCCTTGTGCTCACGCTTGTCGGTGAGACGAACGATGACTTCCTCGGCGTCGGCAACGACGTGCGCGTTGGTCAGGATGTAGCCGTCGGACGAGATGATGAAGCCCGACCCGACGCCTCGCTCGCGCTGGCCATTGGCGAATGGCGGCAGGCGGCGGAAGAAATCGGGAAGGGATTCGCCATTAGGGGCTTGGGGAAGCTGCATTCGCGCCGCGCCGCGCGAGGTGCTGATGTTGACCACCGCCGCCGAATGATTCTCCACGAGCGCACTGAAGTCGGGCAGGGTGCGTGGGGCGGCCGGCGTACTCGGTGCGGTAGTGGCCATCGCGAAGTACGGTGCGACGGCGAGGGCAAGGGTGCAGGCGATCGCGCCTGCCAAGGATCGGCGCGCGGCCGGTGATTCCGTCTGCAGCATGGTGTGGCTCCTCTTCAGTGACGCGAATGGATCCGTCCGCGTTCGGACTCGCCTTCGATCCCGCAGCCTCGCTCGAAGTTCCGGTCCGAAACAAACGGATACAACCGGTCACGTTTTCGCGAGGTCGTCGGTGCACCGAGTGGGTGGACAGAAAAATTCTACGGCCTTGCTCTGGTCATCGCCTGTGCTATCGTCGTCGCGCATCGTGTCCCGCCTAACGCAGGCCTCATAGCCGTTCATCCCGCGCACTCGTTTGGTCCTTCGCGTCTTCCTGCCGTTCTGTCTCGGGTACTTTCTTTCGTACCTGTACCGTGTCGTCAACGCGGTGATCTTTCGCGATCTGGTGGGGGAGTTGAGTCTCCCGGCCTCGGCGCTTGGGCTTCTGACGGCTGCCTACTTCATCGCGTTCGGATTGGCGCAATTGCCCCTTGGGTTGCTCCTCGATCGTTTTGGACCGCGCCGCGTCAACGCGGCGCTGATCGCACTCGCTGCCGTCGGTGCTTTTCTTTTCTCCGTGGGGACGAGCGCAACCGAGCTGATGCTCGCCCGCGGACTTATCGGCTTGGGGTGTTCCGCTGCGCTGATGGCGAGCATCAAGGCATTTATCGTGTGGTTTCCGCTGGAGCGGCAACCGGCGTTGACCGGATGGTTGCTCGCGATGGGTGGACTCGGGGCAATGGCGGGAACCGCCCCGGTGGAATGGCTCGTCGGCATGATCGGATGGCGGAAAGGATTCGTAGGGTTGGGAAGCGTCACCTTGATCGTTGCATTGGTGCTCATCAGCGTGGTGCCCGAGCGCAAGACCACGGATCGACCCGAATCGTTTCGCGAGCTGGTCGACGGCCTGCGCTTCGTGTTGTCCGACGGCTATTTCTGGGCGATCGGATTGATTGGTATCTGCGCGCAAGGGGCCGCGCTCAGCCTGCAATCGCTCTGGGTCGCGCCGTGGCTTCGTGATGTGCTTGGCATCGCGCGCGGCGAGGCGGCAATGTACTTGTTTGCCATGAACTTCGCGCTGGTGGCGGGCTTTCTCGCCTTCGGGCAACTGGCGGATCGCTGGACCCGGTACGGGTTCGGTCCGGAACGCCTCGTCATGGCCGGCGTCATCGTCGAGGCTATGTCACTACTCGTCCTGGCGGCCGGCTGGCATGCATTCTCGATCGCTGCCTGGATGGTTCTGCATTTTTCGGTCGGCCTCTCGCCCATCACCTATTCGCTGCTGTCGCGGCGATTCGCAAAATCACTGACCGGACGCAGTGCAACGTCGGCCAATATGTGCGTGTTCGTGTCCGCTTTCGCGTTGCAGTTCGCGGTGGGAGCGGTGCTGGATTTCTGGCCTGCGGAAGGCGGCGGTTATGCGGAATCGGGCTATGCGATCGTCTTCGTCGCGTTCGCGCTCATTCAATTCGGCGCGACGTTCTGGTTCTGGCGGCGTGTGGGCCGCGCATCCGCGATCGCGACGCCGGCAGCGTGACATTTCCGCGGACGGCGTAGGATCTCCGGGAACCTGCGTCAAGCGGACGCAGTGATCGGTCGGGAGCGCACCATGAACAAGGCATTTACCAAAGAAGCCGACGGCGACGATGACGATGATCTGATCGTGCCGGAACTGCCTGCGCCGACGGCAGGCAGCAAGAACTATATGACGCCGGCGGGCTTCTACCGCATGAAGAGCGAGCTGAAACAGCTCGTCGAGATCGAACGCCCGGAAGTCACGCGGACCGTCTCATGGGCGGCCTCCAATGGGGATCGGTCCGAGAACGGCGACTACATCTACGGCAAGCGCCGGTTGCGCGAGATCGACCGGCGTATCCGCTATCTCATGAAACGACTGGAAAATGTCGAGGTCGCGGATCCGCGCGATCAGCCCGCCGACCAGGATCAGGTGTTCTTCGGCGCGACGGTGACCTATGTCGTCGGGTCGAGCGAAGAGCGCACGATCAGTATCGTCGGAATCGACGAGGCGGATGCGTCGCGCGGGCGGGTCTCGTGGATCTCGCCGATTGCGAATGCGTTGTTCAAGGCGCGCGAGGGCGATGTCGTGATGCTGCGAACGCCAGGGGGTGTCGAGAATATCGAGCTCGTCGCGGTGCGCTATCTGGCGTTGGACTAATTCGCGCTTGGATTCGACCCCGCCGTCACCCGCGCGAAATCCCCGGCGCGCACGATCGACATCCGCTCGAGGCTGACATGGCGTCGCAGCGCATCGTGCACCTTGTCGGTCATAAGACCGGCGATCGCTTTTTCGAAATCGATGTCCCATGCGAAGGTGCGACCAAGCGATAGGTAGTTGGTCAGGCGCGCGGCCAACGTCGAGTCCTGATTGCGCGCCACCCGCCTTGCCTGCAGCAAACCCTTCTTGGCGGCCTCGACCTCGTCCTTGCCGAAACCGTCCTTCAGCGCCGAGGCGATCTCTTCCTGTACGCATGTTTCGAGGCGTGTCCGGTTCTGCGGCGCGTAGATCGCGCTGACGCCGAACTCGCCGACGGCATCCTCGGAGCCTGCGGTGAGCCAAGAGCCGACACTATACGAAAGCCCTTCTTTTTCGCGGATGCGCCGTGAAAGCCGCGAATCCGAGGAGCCGCCCAGCATGTAGTTGGCAAGAATCAGCGCTGGGAAATCCGGACTGTCGTCCTTCAGTTGAAGCATCATGCCCGCGCGATACACGGCGTTCGCCTTGTCGGGTGTTTGAATCGACCGGCTGAGTGCCGAGACGTCGAAATAGCGGGAAGGCACACGGGCATAAGGTTTCGGACTCTTCCAGTCGCCGAACAGGCGTTCGGCAAGCTTGGTTATCTCGTCCGCGTCAAAATCCCCGACGATGGTGAGCTCCGCGTTGGACGCACCGACCAATTCCGCGTGGCATCGCTTCACGTCATCGAGCGTGATCGTGCCCAGCCGTTCGACGCGTTCGTCGATCGATGGGGTGTAATACCAATGGGTCGACGGGTACGGATGCAGATGCCGCGAAATCTGCAACGAGGCGAGCGCCGACGGATCGGCGCGTTGCACATCGAGGCTCGTTCGCGAGGCTTCACGCAACTGATCGAGCTCGGCGGCAGGGAAGGTCGGTTGTCGCAGTATTTCGGCCATCAACGCAAAGGCAGCCGGCAGACTCGGGCGAATCGTGTCGAGTGTCGCGCCCTCGAGTGAAACGTTGACATTGGCGCGCAGCTTTGTCAGCGCGTCGCGAAGCTCGGTGCGCGAGTGCTTTACCGTGCCGCGGGCCAGCATTGCGCCCGCGAGATTGCAGGCCAGGCCGCGATCGGTCTTCGACGCCTCGTCACCCCAGCGCAGGGCAAGATTGGCCACCACGGTTTCCCCGCGCGTTTTTTTCGGCAGCAGGGCGAGGCGCATGCCGCCGGAAAGCTGGCGCCGGATGAGTCGGCCTTCAATGACTTGCGGCGTCGCATCGAACGCCTCGCCTTGCGCGAGTTCCGCGCGGCCCGCGAAGCCCTTGAGCACTGCCGCGAGGTCCGGGGCCGCCGGAATTTCCGCGCGATCGGGCTTGTCGGTCGGGACGAAAACGCCCAGCGTGCGGTTATCGCGCTTGAAATACGTGAGGGCGATGCGTTGCACGTCTTCACGCTTCACCTTCGCAACCTGATCGCGAAACCAGAAAAGAACGCGCCAATCTCCAAGGGCGACGAATTCGGTCAGGGTGATCGCGAGGGTCCTGCTGTTGTTGGCCGCTTTCTCGATTTCACCGAGAAGCGCGCTGCGGGCACGTTCGACTTCCGCGTCGGTGATCGGCTGTTTGGCGATCCCCTCCACCGTTTCGAGCAAGGCTTCCCGCGCCGGCTCGATCGGCGCGTCCTGGCGCACACTCGCGCCGAAATACGCCGCGCCGGCCTCGCGTTGCTGGCGCTCCACGCCGAAGACGAACGCGGCTTTCCCCGTTTCGATCAGCGCTTTGTGCAGTCGCCCCGCGGGTACGTTCGACAGTATCTGCGTAAAGATATCGAGCGCGGGATAGTCGGCGTGCGTGCCCGGCGGGATGTGGTACATCGCGCTCACCACCTGGACATTGCCTGCGCGTCTGAGAACGACGTGCCGTTCACCGTCCTGGGTCGGTTCTGCGGTGTAGGTGGTTTGCAATGTGCGGGTCGGTTTGGCGATCGGACCAAAATGCTTGGCAACGAGCCGCAGCGTCTCGGTTGCATCGATGCGTCCGGCGATCAGCAGCACCGCATTATCAGGCTGGTAGTAGTGGCGATAGAACGCCTGCAGCCGCTCGATCGGAACGTTCTCGATATCCGAGCGATTGCCGATCACCGATCGGCCGTAGTTGTGCCAGAGATACGATGCCGCGCCCATTCGCTCGCGCAGTACCGAGAACGGACTGTTTTCGCCCGACTCGAACTCGTTCCGCACGACCGTCATCTCGCTGTCGAGATCTTTCTTCGACACGTAGGAATTGATCATGCGATCGGCTTCGAGCTCGAGCGACCACGACAGATTGTCGCCCTGGACCGGGAAGGTCTGGAAGTAGTTGGTACGATCGAACGACGTGGTGCCGTTGTAGCGGGCACCCCGCGTGAGGAACTCGCTCTTGATGTTCGGATGCGATGGGGTGCCCTTGAACAGCATGTGTTCCAGCAGGTGCGCCATGCCGGCCTCGCCATACCCTTCATGGCGCGATCCGACCAGATAGACGATATTGGTGGTGATCGTGTCCTGTGAGCCGTCTGGAATCAGGACGACCGTGAGTCCGTTATCAAGCCGGTATTCGCTGATGCCCTCCACCGACGGACCGGCGGTGACGCCCGCCGGCAAGGTGGCAACTTGTGCTGGTACGGCGGTGGTCATGGCGGTGAGCAATGCTGCGGCAACTGCGAGCAAAGGCGTAGGAAAGCGCATGCCGGTGTCCTGAGAGGAGCGTTGGAGGGCGACTGGGAGAGTGTGTCGATACGATGTGCCAATCGGCGGTAAGGGGTCGAGCAA
Organism: Burkholderiales bacterium; assembly: GCA_046160305.1. GTDB lineage: Bacteria > Pseudomonadota > Gammaproteobacteria > Burkholderiales > SG8-39 > SHXR01. Next base: position 118,374 of record JBJXGX010000216.1, on the reverse strand, counting down.
AGGATTCAGGGGGTATCCAGCCGGCGCGCCGCGTGCAGTGCGAGCATACCGGGAAGGGTCGTCGATTGCGTGTGCCTGGTGCGCCAGCCTACCAGTATCGCGACCGCCGCTGCCGCCAACTTGTCGCCACTTCGCACCGCGTTCAGACTGCCTTGGGTCGATATCGGTTCCGGCCCGCCGAGCGCACCGAGGATCGTCGGCCGCTGTGCGAGGAGCGCGCGCCGGGCGGCCAGTCCATGCGAACACGAGGAGGGAAGTTCAGCGTCTATCATCACACCGAGGATCGAACCGGCCTCATAGGGTAGGACCCGTGTAGGACCAGGTCTACTTCGCGACCCCCGAAGCCAATGCGTCTGGGGGTTGAAATGGCGGCAATTGGCCCAACCTGCCGCGCGGACCCTTCGCACCTATTTGCACCTTCCCACACTCGAGGCACGCATGACCACCGCCACAACGCTTCCCTTCCAAGCCGAGGTGAAGCAGATCCTACATCTGATGATCCACTCCTTGTACAGCAACAAGGAAATCTTTCTGCGCGAGCTGATCTCCAACGCTTCGGATGCGGCCGACAAGCTGCGTTTCGAGGCCATCGCCCAGCCGGCCCTGTTCGCCGGTGATTCAGAGCTCAAGATCCGGATCGGGTTCGACAAAGACGCGCGGACGATCACGATCTCGGACAACGGCGTCGGCATGTCCCGCGAGGAAGTGATCGGGAATATCGGCACGATCGCCAAATCGGGAACCAAGGAGTTCCTTGCCGCGCTGACCGGCGACCAGGCGAGCGATACGCGACTCATCGGTCAATTCGGCGTTGGGTTCTACTCGTCCTTCATCGTGGCGGATCGGGTGACGCTGATTACCCGGCGCGCCGGTCTTGACGCGTCGCAGGGCGTGCGCTGGGAATCGGACGGCTCGGGCGAGTTCACGATCGAAGCGACCGATAAGTCGACCCGCGGCACCGACGTCACGCTGCATCTCAAGGAGAGCGAGTCCGAGTTTCTCGCCGATGCGCGGCTGAAGGGCATCGTGCGCAAGTATTCGGATCACATTTCGTTCCCGATCGTCATGCAGAAGCTCGATTGGAACGACGAGAAGAAGGAAATGGTGGCAACCGGCCTCGAGGAATCCGTCAATCAGGCGAGCGCACTTTGGGCGCGATCGAAGAACGACGTCACCGAGGAGCAGTACCACGAGTTCTACAAGCATATTTCGCACGACTTCGAGGTGCCCCTCGCCTATGCGCATGCGAAGGTGGAAGGCCGGCAGGAATACACGCAGCTCCTCTACATACCTTCCCGTGCGCCCTTCGATCTCTGGGACAGGCAGCAGAAACGCGGACTCAAGCTCTATGTGCGGCGCGTGTTCATCATGGACGATGCCGAGCAGCTTCTGCCGCTTTACCTGCGATTTACCAAGGGCGTGGTGGATTCGAATGATCTGCCGCTCAACGTCTCACGCGAGATCCTGCAGGAAAGCCGTGACGTGGAGGCCATCCGAAACGGCTGCGCGCGCCGTGTACTTGGCTTGCTGGAAGACCTTGCCGACAACCAGAAGGAGAAGTACGCGACGTTCTGGAAGGAATTCGGCCGGGTGCTGAAAGAGGGCGTCGGCGAGGACAGTGCGAATCGCGATCGGATCGTCAAGCTCCTGCGCTTTGCCACGACGCACGCGGATGCCGATGAGCAGAACGTGTCGCTCGCCGATTACGTTGCCCGCATGAAGGAAGGCCAGGACAAGATCTACTATGTGACGGCCGACTCGTATCTTGCGGCCAAGAACAGCCCGCACCTCGAGGTGTTCCGGAAGAAGGGCGTCGAGGTGGTGCTGTTCTTCGATCGCGTCGACGAATGGGTCGTCGCGCACGTGCACGAATTCGAGGGCAAGGAACTCCAGTCAGTCGCCAAAGGCGGGCTCGATCTTGGGAAGCTCGAAGACGCAGCGGGCAAATTGGAGCGGGAGACCGCCGAATCCGAATACAAGGACCTCATCACGAAGGTGAAGGAGGCCCTTGGCGAGAAGGTCAAGGAAGTTCGGGTGAGCGCACGCCTGACCGAATCGCCGTCATGCCTGGTGGCGGACGACTACGACATGTCCGGCAATCTTCAGCGCATCATGAAAGCGGTCGGCCAGAGCGTCCCGATGGCCAAGCCGATTCTTGAAATCAACCCCAATCACCCGATGGTGCAGCGTTTGAAGTATGAAGAGGCGCGCTTTGGCGAGTGGGCGAATCTATTGTTCGACCAGGCGCTGCTGGCCGAGGGCGGGCAACTGGAAGATCCGGCCGGGTTCGTGAGACGCCTCAACCAGCTGATGCTGGATCTGGTTGGCGCGGGTGGCTCCCGGATCTGGACACCGAAGTAAGACCTCCGCGCCTAAGGCGATGTCGTTCCGCGCCGGCATCGAGGCGCGGTTCATGCCGATGCCCATGCTACGGGCCGGCGCATTCAAGGCGCTCGGGCGTCCATCCGGGGCGCTCGGTTTGAACGGGTTTGAACGAATTCCGCCACGGAACCTTGGGGTAATCAGGATCCTTGGGGTAATCAGGAACCTTGGGGTAATCAGGAACCTTGGGGGAATCGATCGCCCGAATTGAATGACATTTTGCATCTACTTTTCAGCTTTGATACGCAAATGTGAAATACTACCGTTCGTCTGGCCCGATTTGGCGGCGCGGGCATTGTGCAGTGGGGGCAAGAATTGCAGACTGTCCTCGCAAAGTCACAACGGACTCGACCAGACACGGCGTCTGAATAGTCAGGGCGGATGCTAGACCCGGTACACGTTTTCGGGCCGCAAGGTGGCCGTGCCAGCCGAAGTATCCCGATGCGGAAGGGACTTAATCGGTCGGGTTAGTGCACCGCGTGCATAGTGCAGCGGCGATGGGGCGCCGGCGGCATTGGGCCACCGGATCGACGGGATGCAGCGAGGCACTCTGGGTGCTGTCGCATGCGCAGTTGTTAATAAGATTCGTAGTTGCAAACAACAATATTCGAAGGCGATGCTCCTCCACGACGGTGCCTGGAATGATCGACAATCCGCGTAACTTCAGCCTCGATGTCAGTGATAACCTGTCTGCTCTTCCAATCGATGAGCCACACGTGACACAGACTCCGGCGCCGACGATGACAGGTTTGGTCGGCGTTCCGGTCGGCGCGACGTCAGATCTCTGGCGCCTGCTCATCACCGCCGCGGCCTACTTCTCGGCCGAGCGGGTCTCCGCCGAACTTTCCGCTATCGGCACCGGTCCGGGATCGATCTGCCTCGGCCTCGCCATCGCGCTCGTGTCGGTGGTCCTCTATGGCTACCGGATGGCAGGCGGGGTCCTGCTGGGTGCGCTGGCGTATCGCCTCTCTGTAGGGTTTCCGCCATGGATCGCGCTTGCCGCTGGCGTGGGCGAAGCCCTTGCCGTGCTTGCCGCGGCGGCGTTCCTTCGCCGGCAAGGATTCGATCCGAGGTTGGTCCGGGTCGCCGACGTGGGCTCGATGCTTGCGGCGGGCGTCCTCGGCGCGGGGATGATCGCCGCGGGGCTGGAGGTGGCGGCGTCAGTTGCCGCGGGCACCGTGTCGCCCGCACTCGCCGCGGAGCAATGGATCGGCCGGTGGACCGCTCTTGCGCAGGGCGTGCTTCTTGCTGCGCCACTTTTTTTTACCTGGCTTGCCAAACCGATTGCCAATCGCGAGGCGCTCCGATCGCTGGCGGTCGGCATTCTCGGCGCGCTGTTCCTGGCGTTGTCGCCGCTTCTGCTCTCGCGCGTCATCGGACCACAGCTCGCGCGGGACGTCGTGGTCTTCGCGTTCTTTCCGATCGCCCTCTGGGCCGCGTATCGATTCGAGCCGCGCGAAGCAACGCTTATCAACGTGTTCATCGCGATCGCAGCGGTGATCGGGCAGTCGTTTGGCTTGATTGCAATCGCGAATGAGGCGGTGAGCGGCGTGCCGGTTGCCTTGCACGGATTCATTGCCTGCTTCGCGCTGACAACCTTGACGATTTCGGCGATCAACCTCGAGCGACGGGTCGGGGCCGAAGCCCTTACGGAGAGCGAGGCGCGTTTTCGCAGTCTCACCGAGATGGCGAACGACTGGTACTGGGAACAGGACGCACATCATCGCTTCACGATGGCATCCCACGGTGCGTCGGCCGTGGGAGTGGACCGATCGTCATTGATCGGCCGGCGCGTCTGGGAGCTGCCGTTCGAGGTTTCGCCGCAGATCTGGTCGGCACACCGAAAGGTGCTCGATGCGCGCCGGCCGTTCCGCGATTTTCTGCTGACACGACGGCTTGCGAACGGCGAGATCCGGCACTTCCTCACGAGCGGCGATCCCGTCTTCGACGCCTCGAGCCGCTTCCTCGGGTACCGGGGCGTCGTGCGTGAAGTCACTGCCGAAAAATGGGCCGAAGAGGCGCTCCGTGAGAGCGAGCAGCGCTATGCGAGCGTATTCCTCAACTCGTCCGCGGCCATACTTGTGGTGAAGGTTGATAAGGAGGGACGCTTCCAGTTCGAGTCGTGCAACCAGAGCGCCGAGTCGTTGCTCGACATCCCTGCCCATGAGTTGGTGGGCAATGCGCCCGAGGCGTGTCTGCCCGACGATCTCGCGATCGATATCGTCGGGCGCCTGCAGCGGTGCCTGTCGGCCGGATCGAGAATCACGGAGGAACATGACCTCGCGGCGCGATCGGGCGCGAAGCACGTCGTGGCGACATCGGTGCCGATCCGGCGCGACTCCGACCGGGTCGAGCGAATCATTCTGATCGCGATCGATGTCACTGAGAAGCGCAAGGTCGAACAGCGCGCGCGTGAGTCCGAGCAGATGTTCACTCGCGTGTTCCATGCAAGTCCGGTGCCGATGGCGTTCTCGCGCCTTGCCGACGGACTGGTCACCGAGGTCAATGCGGCTTGGCTCGCGCTCTTCGGCGGGCCGCGCGATCGGTCGATCGGTCGCACCGTGGAAGAAATCGGGATGCTCGAAGGCCAGGATGCGTATCGGCGGGGCATGCGTACCCTCCAGGAGAATCAATCGGTGCATCACCTCGAACTCGCGGTGCGCCGGGTCGATGCGGCCGCGATGGATATCCTGTATTCAGCCGAGGTCCTCGAGCTTGCGGGCGAGCGGGTCGTGGTCTCCTCGGTGATCGATGTCACCGAACGCAAACGGAACGAAGAAGCGCTCCGGCATTCGCAGGAGCGCTTCTCGAAAGTGTTCCACGCGAGTCCGGTACCGATGTTCGTCATGGAATATCCGGAGCGGCGCCACGTCGAAGTGAACGATGCGTGGACGCTCTTCTTTGGATTCTCGCGTGACGAGGCGATCGGCAAAACGGCGGCGGATCTGCGCATCCTGGTGTCGCCCCAACAGAGCGAAGGCGGATGGAACGAGATCGTCGGCGGGCGCCGGGTGCGCAACTCCGAGCAACGGGTACGGAAGAAATCGGGCGAAGTGGTCGATGTGCTGATTTCGTCGGAGACGATCGAGCTGGGCGGTGAGGCGCGGGTCATCATGACTTTGATCGACATCACCGCGCGCAAGATTGTCGAGCGCCAATTGCGCGACAGCGAGCGCCGGTTCCGCGATTTCGCCGAGGCGGCCGGTGAGTACGTGTGGGAAGTCGATTCGACCAGCGCCTATACCTACGTGTCCAATCGCATCGAGGCCGTGACCGGATTCAGACCGGACGAGCTTCTTGGCCGCCGTCCCGCCGATCTCATGCCGCCGGGCGAGGGCGTGCGGGTACGGGATTGGATCAACGCGAACCTTCGCCCGGACGGTTCGTTCCGGAATCTCGAGCATCGCGCCTTCACTAAATCAGGCGTGTCGATCTGGCAAATGGTGAATGCCGTCCCGATCCTGGACGACCAGGGCGTCCGCATGGGCTATCGGGGCACCGCGCTCGACATCACCGAGCGCAAGATCGCGGAACAGCGGATCGAGGAACTCGCCACCCGCGATCCGCTCACTGGTCTTCCCAATCGGCGCCAATTCGAAGATCAACTCGTTCGCGGGACCGCGCATGCCCAGCGAGCCGGGCAATTGCTCGCGCTGATGTTTATCGATCTCGACAAGTTCAAGAGCATCAACGATTCGCTCGGTCATCAGATCGGCGACCAACTTTTGAAGGAAGTCGCGCGCCGCCTCTCCGCGGCGATCCGCAAGGGCGACACCTTGTCGCGGTTCGGCGGGGACGAGTTCGTGATCCTGCTGGAGGGATTGAAGTCCCCCGGCGACGCCGGTACCGTGGCACAGAAAATAGTGGGCGAGATCAGCGCGCCCTGCGAGATCGACGGCCACCAGCTCGTGACCAGTTGCAGCATCGGCATCTCGGTGTTCCCGAACGACGCGACGGATATCTCGACATTGATGCGGCATGCCGACGCCGCGATGTACGCGGCCAAGGCCGGCGGACGGGATACCTATCGGTTCTTCTCGGCGGCGGACGTGCCGCGAACGGTGAACCCGGGCAAGCTCGGCTTCGAGATCCGCATCGCGCTCGATCGCGATGAATTCCGCCTCATGTATCAACCTCGCGTGGCGATGGCCGACGGCCGGATCACCGCGGTGCAAGCAACGTTGCGCTGGCGCCATCCGCAACGCGGACTGCTCGCGCCCGAGCGATTCGTGAAGATCGCCGAGGAAGCGGGGTTGTCGCGGTCACTTGGCGAGTGGGTGCTCGATCGGGCGGCACTCCAGGCGCGCGAATGGCGCGTGCTCCCTGATCTCAACATCCCGATCGCGGTGGGTCTCTCCGGGATCCATCTCAGTCCCTCGATGATCGACATGCTGCGCAATACCTTCGATCGACACACGATCGATGCGAGCGGCATTGAAGTCGAATTGTCCGAAGCCACGCTGATGCGCAACATCGAGGAAGCGCGCACGCATATCATGCGGCTGCGCGAGATGAATGTGAGGGTGCTGGTCGAGGATTTTGGCACCGGCTACTCGTCGGTGCAGTATCTGCGCCGCCTTCCGGTGGCCGGCGTGAAGATCGCGCCTTCGTTCGTCCGGGAAATCGTTTCAAGTCCGGACGATCGCGCGATTGTGAGGGCGCTCGTCGGCATGGCGCGGAACCTCGACATCGCGGTCATCGCCGAGGGTGTCGATACGATCGAACAACTCGACGTGTTGCGCGAGATCGGCTGCACCGAGTATTCGGGATCGCAATACATGCCGCCCGTACCGCCGGTGGAATTCGAGCAGCGGGTCCTGCGGGAAACCAACATTTCGCGCCTGGCGCCGCGCCGGACCAGCAAGCCCGGTTGAGCACGGTTGATTGCGTGGCGCCTCTGGCTAGGTCATGCGAGATCGTGCCAGGTCTGGCCAGCTCGTTCAGGTATAGCGCCGGCGAACGTTACTTCGCCAGTACCCGCATCGCGCGCTCGAGACCTTCGATGGTCGTCGAATACATGCGATTTTTCATGACCTCCTGGATCACCTTGACCGACTGCCGGTAGGGCCAGATTTCTTCCGGCTCGGGATTGAGCCACACTGCTTTGCTGTACACCTGCAGCATGCGCTGCATCCACACGACGCCGGCTTCCTCGTTGTGGTATTCGATGGAACCGCCGGGCTGCAGGATTTCATAGGGGCTCATCGTCGCGTCGCCAACGAATACCAGCCGGTAGTCGTGGTTGTACTTGTTCATGAGGTCCCAGGTACGCGTGCGTTCGCTGTGGCGCCGCCGATTGTCCTTCCACACGAAGTCGTACAGACAGTTGTGGAAGTAGTAGAACTCCAGGTGCTTGAACTCGGTTTTCGCGGCTGAAAACAGATCCTCGCAAAGCTTGATGTGATCGTCCATCGAGCCGCCGATATCAAGCAGCATCAACACCTTGACCGCGTTGTGCCGCTCCGGGCGCATCTGGATATCGAGGAGGCCGGCGTTCTTTGCGGTCTTCGTGATCGTGTTGTCGAGATCGAGCTCGTCGGCCGCACCTTCGCGCGCGAAGCGGCGCAGTCGCCTCAGTGCGACCTTGATGTTGCGGGTACCAAGCTGCACTTCGCCGTCGAGGTTCCGGTATTCACGCTGGTCCCAGACCTTGACCGCCGACCGGTTTCGCGACTTGTCCTGCCCGATACGAATGCCCTCGGGGTTGTAGCCGTAGGCGCCAAACGGTGAAGTTCCGCCCGTGCCGATCATCTTGTTGCCGCCCTGGTGACGTTTCTTCTGCTCGTCGAGCCGCTGCTTCAGCATCTCCATCAGCTTGTCCCAACCACCTAGCGATTCGATCTGCGCCTTTTCCTCCGGGGTGAGATTGAGCTCGACTTGCTTCAGGAGCCATTCGAGCGGGATGTCGGCGTTCTGGCCCGCCAGCGACTCGACGCCGTTGAAGTACTCGGCGAAAGCCCGGTCGAACTTGTCGAAATTCGCTTCGTCCTTGACCAGCGTGATCCGTGCGAGAAAGTAGAAATCGTCGATGCTCGGGCCGATCACGTGCTTGTTCATCGCCTCGAGCAGGGTGAGAAGCTCCTTGATCGAGACAGGCAGCTTGTGTTCCTTCAGCTTCATGAAAAAACTGATGAGCATCGGTGTGACAGCCTTCGCGCGAAGTTTTTCGAATCGCTACCGACCTTGGCGCGTCATGAACACCAGACGCTCGAACAGGTGAACGTCCTGTTCGTTCTTGAGCAGCGCGCCATGGAGCGGCGGAATGATCGTCTTGCGGTCCTTGGATCGCAAGGTCTCGGGCGTAATGTCCTCGGCCAGCAACAGCTTCAGCCAGTCGAGCAGCTCGGAGGTCGAGGGCTTTTTCTTGAGGCCCGGCACCTCGCGTACCTCGAAGAACACCTCGAGTGCTTCCTTCAGCAGATTCTTCTTGATGCCCGGGAAGTGGACGTCGATGATTTTTTCCATCGTGTCCTTGTCCGGGAAGCGGATGTAGTGGAAGAAGCACCGGCGCAGAAACGCATCGGGCAGATCCTTTTCGTTGTTGCTGGTGATGAAGACGATCGGTCGATGCTTCGCCTTGATGAGCTCGCGCGTCTCGTAGACGTAGAACTCCATCCGGTCGATCTCGCGCAGCAGGTCGTTGGGAAATTCGATGTCGGCCTTGTCGATCTCATCGATCAGCAGTACGACCGGCGCATCGGCCGTGAAGGCGTGCCAGAGCATGCCTTTGATGATGTAGTTCGAAATGTCCTGCACGCGCGGATCGCCAAGCTGCGAATCCCGCAACCGGGACACCGCGTCGTACTCATAGAGCCCTTGCTGCGCCTTGGTGGTCGATTTGATATGCCATTCGAGGAGTGGCATCTTGAGGGCCTGTGCGACTTCCACCGCGAGGCGGGTCTTGCCGGTGCCGGGCTCACCTTTGACGAGCAAGGGGCGCTCCAGGGTGACCGAGGCGTTGACCGCCAAGGTCAAGTCATCGGTGGCGACGTACGAATCCGAACCTGTGAAGCGCATGCGTGGAACTTCCTTCGTGGTTTGTATTGCGAACATTATAGCCGGGTGATCCTTTCCTTTACCCTGGCGTCACCTGTCGGTTACAATCGCGCGCTTTTGTCGAGACACTCACCGAGTGTCTGAGCTTCACCGGGATGCGCCGCCGATTGCCCAGGCAAGCGGCATCCCACAACGGGTGATGTTCAGAGGCTCCGCAGCCAATAGAGAGGCGTCGTGAAGGGAAGGCAAGTACTCAGCTTTACTGCGGGAGTCGCGGCCATGGTCGCGCTCTCGGGAACCGTGCTCGCGCAGCAGGCGGGCGGTGCCGCGGGCAACGCGGAACGCGCGAAAACCAAGGTGTCGATGTGCATCGGCTGCCACGGCATCGTGGGCTATCGAAGCGTGTACCCCATGGTGTATCACGTGCCGATGATCGCGGGGCAGAACGCCGGCTACATCGTAAGCGCGCTCAAGGCATACCGGTCGGGCGATCGCAGTCATCCAAGCATGCGCGGCATCGCCGGCAGCCTGTCCGATGAGGACATCGCCGACGTCGCGGCCTACTACGGCGGAGCGGGTAAGTGAGGGCGCGCGAGATGAATCGAGCACTAGCCGCCGCGCTTGTCCCGCTTGCACTCACGTTCGCGTCGATTGCGCAGGCAGCCGATCCGGTGGCAGGTGGCGAAAAGGCGAAGACCGTGTGCGCCGCTTGCCATGGCCCCGATGGAAACGGGGTTCCGACCTTCCCCGACTATCCGAAATTGGCGGGACAATACCAGGACTATCTTCTGCGCGCGCTGCGCGAATATCAGTCCGGGGGACGCAAGAACGCGATCATGGCGCCGATGGCCCAGGCGCTGACGTTGAAGGAAATGGACGACCTCGCCGCGTTCTACGCCTCACAGAAGGGCGGCTTGCACGTTCGTCGATAGTCCTGCGGCAAGCGTCAGTCGAGCACTCGAGGCGCCTAACGCCGATCGGCACGTTGCAGGCAGTCGAGATAACTGACCACATCGGGCGGCAAGCGGTCCCGCTGCGCCCGCCAGACCATTTCGCCGAGGCACTCCATCGCTGCATGCTGGGCGATGTGCGGATCGCCTGATCGCGCAACCAGCGCTTCGACTGCTGCCCGCACGCCGGCTGGTTGATCGATCGACAATTGCTCCTCGATCGCCAGATGCATTGACATGTGCAGGAACGGATTAGTCTGTCCGTCTTCAGGGGTCCATTCGCGCTCGAGGTTGCTCTCGGGCGCATCCAGCATCGCGTGGTATTCAGGATGCATAAGGGCGATATTGACCGCATGGACGTCCATCCCGAGCAACGGCGTGCCGTTCCGGTAGCTGCGCCACGCATCGAAGAAGAATCGGCGGACCTGCTCGCGGCTGGGATTGAACATGGTGATCGCGGATCGCCGAAGCAGCTATTTCGCCTGACGCCGACTTGATGACCTGCCGCGCGCGGACTTCGCAGCGACCGCGCCGATCCGTTTCTTTGCAGCGGCCCCGGGATTCTTCAGTATGTTGTCGGCAGGGGTCTTGATCCGGTATTCGCACAGATCGCTGATCGGGCATCGGGGACATTCCGGCGCGCGCGCCTTGCATACATAGCGTCCATGCAGGATCAACCAGTGGTGCGCGTGCAGGCGGAACTCTTCGGGAATGAATTTGAGGAGGCGCTCCTCGACCGCGAGCGGATTCTTTCCCGGCGCGATCCCGGTTCGGTTACTCACACGAAAGATATGCGTGTCCACGGCCATGGTCGGCTCATGGAAGGCGACATTGAGGACCACGTTCGCCGTCTTTCGGCCAACGCCGGGCAGACTCTCGAGCGCTTCGCGGCTGTGCGGCACCTGTCCATCGTGGCGCTCTTGCAGCAAGGCGCAGGTGGCGAGGATGTTCTTCGCCTTCGTCTTGTAGAGACCGATGCGTTTGATGTGGTGCGTCAATTCGTCCAGCCCCAGTGCCAGGATAGCGGCCGGGGTATTGGCGATTGCATACAACGAACGGGTCGCGATATTCACGCTCTTGTCGGTCGCCTGCGCGGACAGCACGACCGCGATCAGCAACTCGAACGGCGTGCTGTATTCGAGCTCCGTTTTTGGCGCGGGGTTGGCGGCGCGCAGTCGCTTGAAGATCTCGAATCGCTTCGCAGGATTCATTGGCCCGCGTGTCCCATCGATTGCAGCGGTGAATCCATGTCGTGGCCCGCGACGCGCGTCATGAATGGGCGCCGTGCCGGGCAGCGCGTTTCGCCCTTGCTCTCGCAACGGCCGCAATGAGGTTCGTGCGCCGGGTGGAAGCCCGCGTGTCGCGATCCGATGTCGCATCCGGCGGTATGGCGCCGGCCTCTTCGCGCTTGCCCGCGAGCAGGCGAGTCCGTTCCGCGCGCCGCCTTAGCACTTGATTGTGACGTTTCCGCGCCCGATCGGCCCGTTCACGCGTCCATGCTCGATCCGCCGCGGGTATCAGCGTGATGCAATCGACCGGACACGGCGCAACACAGAGATTGCAACCGGTGCAGAGCGCGTCGATCACGACGTGCATTTTTTTTGGAGCGCCGATGATCGCGTCCACCGGACAGGCGCGAATGCAAAACGTACAGCCGATGCAAAGCGACTCATCGATGCGTGCTACCTGCAATGCGGTGGTCGCACCGCAGGCGGGATCAAGTGGTACTTCGGGACGTTCGACTAGTTTCGCCAGCGCCTTGATGACCGTTGAGCCCCCAGGAGGGCAGCGATTGATCGGGGCATCGTCCGTGGCGATGGCCCGTGCATAGGGCAGGCACCCGGTATAGCCGCATTGCGTGCACTGCGTTTGCGGCAGGATCGCATCGATCGACCGGGCGAGCGTATCGGCCACATGCGACGATCCCATCACGGCCTGCCGGGCGGGCGCAATTCGGGCAGCGGGTTCCACACACCGTCGATCAATCCTTCGATCGGCCGAAAGCGCGCCTTGTAGGACATCTTGCGGCTGTCGCGAATCCAGTAGCCAAGATACAGATGCTCGAGTCCGAGGCGCTTCACCTGCTCGATCTGCCAAAGAATGTTGAAGGTGCCAAGGCTCGACTTCGAGAGTGCCGGATCGAAGAACGTGTACACCGAGGACAGCCCATCATTCAAATAGTCGAGGATGCTCACCATGACCAGCTTGCCGGCATCGCGGAATTCGATCAGGCGTGTGTTGACCCGGCTCTGCAACAAGAAATGGGAATACTGGTCACGGCTGTCCTGGTCCATGCCGCCGCCCGCATGCCGGGCTGCCTGGTAGCGTAGATAGAGCCCGTAGTGCTCGACCCGGAAGCGAAGTGCCATCGAGTGGGTCTCGAGGCTCGCGTGCTGTTCCCAGGCGCGTCGCTGGTACCGCGCCTGCTTGAAGTCCGCGACGCGGATCCGCACCGGTACGCAGGCACGGCAACTGTCGCAGTAGGGGCGGTAGGTGAAGATACCGCTGCGGCGAAATCCGAGTCTGACCAGATCGCCATAGAGATCGTTACCGATCAGATGGCTTGGCGTCGCCACCTGCGAGCGCGCCATCCGCCCGGACAGGTAGCTGCATGGATACGGCGCGGTTACGTAGAACTGCAGCGCTGCATGCGGTAGGTCATTGAGCTGGGACATCGCCTGCCGGCCGGAGGTTGGCGCGGGAATAGTCCCATTTTCCGGTGGGCGACGGGTAGTCTACCAACTCTCCGACATGCTGCAAGAATTCGGCGCGATCGACCTCGCGGGCGCCAAGGGACGACAGGTGGTCGGTATGCATCTGGCAATCAATGAGCGCGCAGCCTCGATCGACGAGAAAATCCACCAGATGAATGAACGCGATCTTGGAGGCATCCCGCACCCGCATGAACATCGACTCGCCGAAGAACATGCGACCGAGCGAGACGCCATAGAGACCCCCGGCGAGCTCGCCGTCGACCCACGTTTCGATTGAATGCGCATGGCCGAGGCGGTGCAACTCGGCGTATGCGGCGCGAACATCGTCGGTGATCCAGGTGCCGCTTTGGCCAGGGCGCGACTCGGCGCAAGCGATCAATACGTCGTCGAACGCTGTATCGAAGCGAACTTCGTATGTGCGATTGCGCAGGATCTTGGCGAGCGAGCGCGTGACCCTGAGCTCGGCTGGAAACAACACCATGCGCGGGTCCGGACTCCACCAGAGAATCGGATCGCCATCGGAGTACCAGGGAAAAATGCCGTGCCTGTATGCATCGAGGAGGCGAACGGGCGAAAGATCGCCGCCCACGCAGAGGAGCCCGTTGGGCTGCTGCATGGCGAACTCGTGTGGCGGAAACGGCGTGTCGCGGTTAAGCCAGGGAATCATGATGCGTGGTCTAGCACTTGACCTGCTGCTTGCAGTATTGCGTGAGTTCCCGGACGACGGCCGACTTGCCGACGACCGATCGTGCTTTGCCGCCGTGCTCCAAGGCGAGCTTGAACTCGAATCGTGAAAAGAAGTCATCGAACAGTTCGCCACCCTGGGTGCCGATGGCGAAGACCGAGTCGGTCGCGCGATCGTAATCCAGCACGATTGCCGCCAGCGGTTGGGGCGCGGGCCCGGCAAGGACCCGTCCACCCGCGGCGGGATCGTATTGACTGTGCTCCGAACAGCAGTGGATCACTTTCGCCGTTTTGCTGTGCGGCGTTGGCTTATCGCGATAGCCGATGAAGCTGATTTCCCGCGTCGGATAGGTCATTCGATGTGCGCAGATGGCCGAATAGGCAACGACGGAGTGTTGGGGGCCGACACCACCCTCCCAGCGATACCCGCGATCGTCGGCGGTTCGCAACTCGCCCGCGGTACGCATCGGGCGGCCCAGATCAAGTAGAAAACACGGGGTACCGGCGAACGGATAGTGGAATATATACGTTCGATCGACCACCAGACTCGACGCCCTGATCGGCGTACCGGATTCGTCGACAAGCTGCGCCCGCTGGTAGTTCTTGACGCTCGCCCCGTCAGATGTTTGCGCCGCAAATGCGTCGACCTGCGTGGCGCCGCATCCCACAGCACATATCTGAATGAACGCTCTGCGGTTCACGGGTGCTCCACGGCAAGGAATCGCGAACCTAGCGGAGACGATGCTACGGTGTCAACCGCATCGTTCAAAGGGCGTTGCGGGAATCCGCGCCATCATGATCGCAATGCTGATGGGATGGCGCTGCGATCATTCGCCGGTCGGACGCATCGGGAGGATCGAATCGGCGTGACACTGGAAAGTCCCTGCTGTTCTGTCCCGAAAGTACCGTTCCAAGGTTGTCGTGACCGTGCGGAAGGCAACCTCGCGCCAGGGAATGTCTTTTTCCTCGAACAGCTCTACATCGAGACTTTCCGTGCCGGGCGAGAAATCGAGATCGAGCAGGCGGGCGCGATAAAAGATATGCACCTGGTCGACATGCGGAACCGAGAGCACGGAGAAAATCGGACCCATCTCGACACGGGCGTTCGCCTCCTCGAGTGTTTCGCGCGCGGCCGCCTCTGCCGTGGACTCGCCGTTTTCCATGAATCCGGCAGGGAGCGTCCATTTGCCGTGGCGCGGCTCGATGGCGCGGCGGCAGAGAAGGATCTTGCTGCCCCACTCGGGAATCGCCCCGACCACCATTTTCGGATTCTGGTAGTGAATGACATCGCAGCCGCCGCAGACATAGCGGTGCCGGTTATCGCCGGTCGGAATTTGCAAGGCAACACGCTGTCCGCAACTCGAGCAGAAGTTCATCGGCAATCGTGGGGTAGATTGGGTCGGCCTGTTGGCCGGGAAGCCATAAAAACGGCACGAAACGGCGCGCGGATCCAGGTGCACATCCTGCAATGTTAGCGTGTCTTACCGAGCTTTACGTAACTTCATCACGTCGCTGAGCCCTCTCTTCCCGACTCCTTTTCCCGTGAAGGGTGAAGGGGGCGCAGGGCGGACATGGTTTTCGCCCCTATCCGGGATTCTCAACGGTGCGCGGGGCTACAAATTCCGCCGATTCCGCGTGATACCATCCCGCCGCCTGAACCCAGATTGAGTCCCTGAGTCCGCACCGATGCGTCCCAATGAATTGATTCGCGTCATCGAGCGCGAGATCAGCTTTGACGGGAAGGCGCACGCGCCGATCATGATCTGGGGGCCGCCCGGAGTGGGCAAATCATGCATGGTCGCGGCCGCCGCGGCGCGCGCGGGCATCGGACTGGTTGATGTGCGCCTCGCGCAAATGGAACCGACCGATTTGCGCGGCATCCCGTTCCGGGACGGTCGCAACGTGCAGTGGGCAATTCCAACACTCCTGCCGGACCGCGAGCGCCATGGAGGGCGGGGCGTCTTGTTCCTCGACGAAATTACGTCCGCCGTGCCGACCGTTACGGCCGCGGCGTATCAGCTCATTCTTGATCGCAGATTGGGCGAGTATCGCGTGCCCGAGGGCTGGCTGATATTTGCGGCAGGCAATCGCCACGGCGATCGAGGCGTCACCTATGCGATGCCGGCGCCGCTCGCGAACCGATTCGTGCACTACGAGGTCGAGCCGGACGTTGACGATTGGGTTGCGTGGGCCCTGGAGACCGGCATTGATGCGCGATTGATCGCTTTCCTGCGGTTTCGCCCCGATCTGCTTTTTCAGTTCGACCCGGAGCGCCAATCCGCCGCGTTTCCCTCGCCACGCACCTGGGAATACGCGGACGGTGCGCTGAGGAAATTCAAGGAACTTCCGGATCTGCAGCGCGAAAGCATCAAAGGCAGTGTTGGCGCGAATGCCGCCGCGGCGTTTGGTGCGTATCTTCGGCATCTCGATGCGCTGCCCGATCCGGCGCGCGCGTTGGCTGGCGAGGCGTTTGCCGCCCTGAACAGCGTCGAACTCGAATACGCTTTCGCCACCTCTCTTGCGCAGCATATTGCCCGCTTGGGGGCCGCCGAGCGACGGGCAGTGCTCGGCGCTGGGCTCAACCTCGCCCGCGATTTCAAGCATCGCGAGATTGGCGTCATGCTCGTGACCGACCTGCATCGGATCATCGGTCAGCCCTTCTACGACGTGCCGCAGTTCGCGGAATGGGCGGCCGAAGTGCGCGATCTGGTGTCGTTCGCGCGCGCGTAGCGATGGCCGGTCATGCGCCGGATCCTTCCGGCTTCGTCGCACGGAAGCTTCGCGCGGCCGGTGCCCGTTTGATGCTGGAGCGCCCCTTTCTCGGTGCGCTGGTGGCCCACTTGCCGATTCAAGAGAGCGCGCGCTGCGGCAGCCTCGCAACCGACGCGCGATTGATCTACTACAACGCGGCCTACCTCGACCCGCTCACGCTTGCCCAGACGCAGTTCGTCCTGGCGCACGCGGCCCTTCACTGCGGCCTCGGTCATTTCGCGCGGCGAGGTCCCCGCCTGGCGCGTCGCTGGGACATCGCGTGCGATCACGCCGTCAACCAGTTGCTGCTGGACGATGGAATGACGCCACCGCCGATCGTCACCGCCGAGCCGCGCTTCAAAGGCCTGTCCGCCGAGGAGATCTATCCATTGCTTGACGGCGATGCGACATACGATGGGTTTGACGAGCATTGGTTCGGTGACGGCGTGGAGACCGGATCCCGGGTTCCGCTGCCGGAGAATATTGACCGGGATGCATCGGCGGCGCCGCCCGATTTTCTCGATGCGCATCGCGATGGCGTGGACGAGCTCGGCACGCGCGTGGCGATGACCAGCACGCAGCTTGCGTCAACCTGGAACGATCGCCTCGTTGCCAGCGCGCATGCGGCGCTCGCGGCCGGGCGCCTTGGCGCCAATTGGCGATCCGTGATGGCGGCAACGTCGCAGCCGCGCCTGCCATGGCGAACACTGCTCGCGCGATTCCTCGCCAGCATCGCGCGTGATGACTACAGTTTTCAGCGACCGAGCCGGCGTGGCGGCGAAGCCCTGCTGCCCGGGCTCGCGAGTCGTCATTTGAATGTGGTGGTCGCACTCGATACGAGCGGGTCGGTGGGTCGCGATGATCTGATTCAATTCATGGACGAGATCGACGCCCTGAAAGGCCAGTTGTCCGCGCGGGTGATCCTGCTTGCCTGTGATTCGGCGATCGTTCCGGGCACTCCATGGGTGTTCGAGGCCTGGAATCGGATCGAACTGCCGGCGGACTTGAAAGGCGGCGGGACCACCCGCTTCATACCGGTCTTTGATTGGGTCGAGGCAAGCGGCATCGCGCCGGACGCGCTGCTTTATTTCACCGATGCACTCGGCGAATTTCCGTTGCGCGCGCCGGCCTATCCGGTGCTGTGGCTCGTTAAAGGGAGCGGCACCGTGCCTTGGGGCGAACGCGTGCAGCTCAACTGACCGCGGGCCGCGCTCGAACTAGCGCGATACGAGACGCGGCAGATCGGCCAGCGATTTCACTATGTGATCGGGCGGCGTGCCGAGCGCATCGACGGGTGCACCGGTGCGATTGATCCAGAACACATGGAACCCGAATGCCTTCGCACCGCAGGCGTCCCAGCAATTGGCGGACACAAAGCCGATCTCCTCGGGCTGCAACTCGAGCCGATCGGCCGCGAGCTGGTAGACACGCGGAGTGGGCTTGTAGACGTGCAGCGCATCCACGCTGATGACATCGGTGATCCATCGATCGAGTCCGCTGTTTGCAACGAGCGGTTCTAGCATGTTGGGTGATCCGTTCGACAGGATCGCCATCGTGGCGGGCCGAAGCGATTCGAGGGCATCGCGCGCGTCGGGAAACGGTTCGAGGCGAAGATAGGCATCGAGCAGCCGCGCCGCGGTATCGTCGCTGCATGGAAGCATCAGCGCGGCGGCGGCATAGCGGAGGGCCGAGAGCGTCAACTCGCGAAAATCGACATAGCGACCCATGAGCGTTCTTTGCCAGGTCCACTCGAGCTGCTTGGTTCGCCAAAGCTGCGAAATCGCCGCCCCGCGCTCCGGCCAGATCGCATTGCATTCGGTGATCACCGAGTGCACGTCGTAGAGCGTTCCATACGCATCGAACACCATCGCGTTCAGCTTGGGCACCATGATCCCTCCTGAATGGCCTGCCTATAATAGCGCCGCGATATTGTGACACGAGTTGATTCGGGGAGCATCGCATGGCGATCGATCGGTACGACGAGATTTACCGTTCGTGGAAGTGGGAGGTGCCGGCGCAATTCAACATGGGCGTTGCGTGTTGCGGCCGGCATGCACACGATCGCCCTGCGCTCTATTGGGAAGACGAGAGCGGTGCCACGAGTGTCCATACCTATCGCGATCTGCAACAGGACGCGAATCGACTCTCGAACACGCTGGCGGCCCTTGGCGTCGGACGGGGCGACCGGGTCGCGATCATTCTGGCGCAGCGCCCCGAGACGGTGATCGCGCATATCGCGTGTTATCAGATGGGTGCGATCGCGATGCCCCTATCGATTCTCTTCGGTCCGGATGCCCTCGAATATCGCTTGCGTGACAGCGCGACCGCCGTCGCGATCGTGGAACCGGCTTCGCTCCAGAATATTGTCGAAGTGCGGCGTGAGTTGCCGGCACTCAAGTACATTGTCGGTGTCGCGGGCGCGCGGGATACCGGTGTCGACGGTTGGGGCGAGTCGCTTGCAAAGGCGTCCGCGCGATTCACCCCTGTCGATACCAAAGGGGAGGAAGCCGCGCTCCTGGTCTACACGAGTGGGACGACCGGACCGCCCAAAGGGGCGCTGCAACCCCATCGCGTATTGATCGGCAATCTATCGGGGTTCATCCACAGCCATGACTTGTTTCCGCACGAAGGGGACATGTTCTGGTCGCCCGCGGATTGGGCGTGGACGGGCGGCTTGATGGATGCACTCTTGCCCACCATGTATTTCGGCTATCCGATTCTTGGCTTTCGCGGCCGGTTCGATGCGGAACGCGCCTTCTATCTGATCGAGAAGTACCGGATTCGCAACACGTTTCTCTTTCCCACCGCATTGAAGATGATGATGAAGGCCGAGCCCGAGCCAAGGCGGCGTTTCGACCTTTCGTTGCGTACGATCATGAGCGCGGGTGAATCGGTCGGCGGCACGGTGTTCGAGTGGGCGCAGCAAGCGCTCGGTGTAACGATCAACGAAATGTTCGGGCAGACCGAGATCAACTACATTGTCGGCAATTCGCAGTCGCTTTGGCCGGCGAAGAGTGGGTCGATGGGGCGTGCCTATCCCGGGCATCGCGTCGCCGTCATCGACGCGGACGGCGCTTGCGTTCCGGTGGGCGAAATCGGCGAAGTGGCCGTCAGACGCACCGACATGAACGGGGTCGCCGATCCGGTGTTCTTCCTTGGCTACTGGGGTAATCCTGAGGCGAGCCGGAACAAATTCATCGGCGATTGGGGTTGCACCGGCGATCTTGCGTCGCGCGACGAGCAGGGATACCTCTGGTACCAGGGCCGCGCTGACGACGTATTCAAGAGCGCAGGCTATCGGATCGGTCCATCCGAGATCGAGAGCTGCCTACTGAAGCATGCAAGTGTCGCGAATGCCGCGGTGGTCGGGAGTCCCGATCCGGAGCGCACGAATATCGTGAAGGCATTCATCGTGCTGCAGCCTGGTGTCGAGGGAACACCCATGTTGGTCGAGGCGCTGAAGCTGCATGTGCGCGACAAGCTTGCGCCTTATGAATATCCGAAGGAGATCGAATTCATCGACAGTCTGCCGATGACGACGACCGGCAAGGTCCAGCGCCGGGTCCTGCGGGAGCGCGAGGAAGCGCGCCGCAAGAGTGCGGGCAGGCCGTAAGGTGCCTATCGATCAGGCGTTCGCCACCAGGATCTTTCCGTTCGCCTCGACCACGACGGTGCCGTGCTGATTTGTACATGAACCTGCAAGGACCGCGATGCCGCCGTTCTGTTTGGGTTTGTCGATGCGCTCGACGATGGTCCACCGCGTCGTCAACGTGTCGCCGATCCGTGCCGGGGCGACGAATCGGCAGGCGTGCTCGAGGTAGGCGATCGCGGTCGAGTGAAAGTAGTTGCCGACGGATGCGGCCACCAGCGCACTGGTAAAGGGCCCATGCAGGATGCGACTGGCGAACCGCGATTGCTTGGCGAATTCCTCATTGACATGCAGCGGATTGAAATCGCCGAACAGGCCCGAGCCCAGCACCAGATGCGTTTCAGTGACAGTCAGTGCGGTCTCGAACGCGTCGCCGACAGCGGTCTGGTTGTATCCCTTGCCACGGAACATGCGCGTGCCTCAGCCCTTTCTCGCCCGGATCGGCGTGAGGAGCGGCCGTCCGGCGAAATGCGCGCGCAGGTTGTCGCGCAGCAACTCGAATCCGCCGCGAAAGGCCTCGTCCGTGAAACCCGCGACGTGCGGCGACAAGAACACGTTGTCCAATCCGTACAGCGCCTCCGGGACGATCGGTTCGTCGGCGAAGACATCCAGTCCGGCGCCTGCGATGGTATGGGTCCGGAGTGCCTCGATGAGGGCGTCGGTATCGATGATGGTTCCGCGCGCGATGTTCACGATGAAACCTTTTGGTCCGAGCGCCGTGAGAACCTTGCCGTTCACGAGATTGCGGGTTGCCTCGCCGCCTGGGCAGCAGACAATCAGAACGTCGCACCAGTCGGCAAGCGCGTCGGGTTGCGAAAAGTATGGGTAGGGGACATCGTCGGCCCGATTCGGCTTGTGGTAGGCGATCTCCATATCGAATGCGGCCGCGCGTTTGGCGATCGCCTTGCCGACGTGACCGAATCCGAGCAGTCCAAGCCGTCGTCCGGTAACGGTCCGTAGCAGCCCATTCAGGCCGGCCCAGCGACCCTGCCGCATCGCGCGATCGCGCGGGATCATGTGGCGCACCACGCCAATCATCAGTCCGATTGCGAGGTCGGCCACCGAAGCTGCGTTGACCCCCACGCCGATCGTCACCGGAATGCCACGCTGTTCCGCCGCGACCAGATCGATGTTTTCATATCCGGCCGAGAAGCAACCAATGATCCGCAACCCCGGCAGGCGATCCATCAATGCCGGGGTCGCGCCGGATGAACCATTGGTAAGCAGCACTGAAATCTGCTTGCCATGCGCGGCCACGAAAGCGTCGAACTCGGGCTTTGGCGGAAAGTGAATCGGAAATTCCTCGGCGAGCTCGGTGTGCCAGCGCTCGATGAAAGGGAAGATGACCAAGGCTTCCGGTTTGTCGCTCATGCGCTTGTCATTCATTCAAGGGTTCGTAGAGGGATGCGAAGAATGTCTTGCAGTTCGGCGAGCGCCGCGTCCGGGTCCGTGACCTTGATGGTCGTCATTCCCATGGCGCGCGCAGGTTTCAGATTGATCCCAAGGTCGTCCAGAAAAACGGCTTCATCGGCCCGCACGCCAACACGCTCCAGCGCAATTTCATAGAAGCGCGGTTCGGGTTTGCGCGCGCCGACCTTGCTCGATTCGATCACATGATCGAAGAGTCGCATCACCGCGATGACTTGCTGGGCGCGCTCATCCGTGGTGGGTAGTCCGTGATGCGCACGCGTGATGACATTGTTGGTGAGGCAGGCGTTCCTGAAATGCGGCTTGCAGCGTTGCAGCGCTTCGACCATATTTGGGCGAATCGCGCCATAGAGCAGATGGGCGATCTCAGCGCCGCGGATCGCGTGCCCGGCGGCACGTGACTCCGCTTCGAATGCGAGATCGAACTGATCGAGAGAAATCTGGCTCCGCTCGTAGAGCGCCCAGGCGTTCGAATCGGGATTGACCGTGTTGACCGATCGGATGAAATCGCGCGGCAATCCGCGGGTCGCTTCAAATCGGCGAAAGGCCTCGAACGGACTCTCGGTGATCACACCGCCGAAATCCCAAAGGACGGCACGAATGGTGGTGGCTGGCATTGCTTGGAGGCGCGTGAGCCGAATTTCGGCGAGAAGCGTTCGAGGAGCGGCGTCGTGAACCTCGAAGTGTGCCCGACAACTGGGCAATGCGCGAAATTCGTGGAGCCGAGTCCGTGGAGCCGAGTCCGTCGCGCCGATCAGGACTTACGGGGTGGTCGGCAGTTGCCGGTCGCTGAGGGTGCGAATCGGCGCGAGCTCGGCGTCGGGTGGATCGAGCACGGTCCAGACCGGATTGGCCGTCGATTGCGGAAGCAGGGTGAAAGGATTCGGCGCGTTGGTGTCAGGCAGTGCGGATCGCGGCGGCGTGCGCAGACCAAGACCGTAGGACCCGATTGGCATCGGGCGGAACGGCGTGGGTTTCGTGCGCGCCGGGGCGGGTGGTGCTTCCCAAGGTTCGATGCCGCTCGTGTGTTCCGGCGGACGTGAAGTCAGCACGACGGCGATTCGCGTGCGGGCAGTACGGAGCTTGGCCTGTTGCAAGCTGATCGATTCGACCCGTTCCGACGGGGCACGGTAAATCGGCGGGCGCACATCGAGGTGCGCCGGTTTTTGCTCCGCGAGACCCGCAAAGCCCGATTGGCCGGCCTTGATCTCGAGCGTTTCTGTCGAACCCCGGAGCACGGTGGCGCCTTCGTGAACGTGATCGTAGGTGCCTGGCAACCCCGGTCCATCTCCCGCGTCCAAGGGCAGGTGGTAGGTCTCATGGTCCGTTCCGCGTACGCCCACCAATGCAGTCGGAGTCTCCAAGGTGTAGGCCGAGGGATTGATCTTTCCGATCAGGCCCGTCACCGAGCGAACGCCCCCGCGTGTCAGATACATCAGCACCGAGCCGGCCGATTCGCTGCCGCCTTCAAAAGAATAGCGCTTGAGCGCCAACTCGGTATCGGTGCGAAGCGACAGAATGCCACGGTCCACCAGACGCAACTGTGCGAGGCCATCCGGTCCGGTCCGGATCGTTTCGCCCTCATGGACCGCCGCATGCTTTGCGGCGATCCGCGATTCACCATCGACGGCGATGATCGTTACCGCTCCGCGGACCCAAAGGAAGCGCCCGGCGGGTTCAGCCGCCGCCGCAAGCTGGGAACCGGTGATCACGAGCGACAGCGCGATCCGGTGGATGGTGGATTGGATAGACACGCAACCTCTATCGGCGAAAGCGTGAATTTCCCAAGGGAAATCGATGCTCAACCGCTCTAATTCGCGACCACCAGTCACTTGCCTCCAGCGGCTAAGCCAGCCGGTTGACGTCAGGCCGACAGAGAGGATTCGCGGTCGTGAGGTCGCGTCAAGGCGGCACCCGGCGGGTCGGGAAGTGCCTTACGGAATTCGTAGGTACAATCGCTGCGAGCATCTGAAGGCGGTGCGTGTTGTTGCCGGGCACGTGTCGTGGTTCGAACACATAAGGGGAGACGGGATGCGGCAATGCCGCCTGCTGGCAAGATCGTATTGGCCGATCGGGCGTGCCCGATTGGGTGTGCCCGATTGGGCGATCCTTCGGTCGTTTTGCGCGATCCTTCGGTCCATGTGCGCGAACCTTCGGTTCTTGATGGACACTTCGGCAGCACCCGATAGCGCCTAACACCATGCCGAGCGCATCCCTCCTTGCCCAGTCGATCCTCTCCGGTGTCCTGATCGGCGGCCTCTACACGCTGCTTGGGCTCGGCCTGAGCCTGTCATGGCGCTTTCTGCAGGTCATCAATCTCGCGCACTTCGCGTTCGTCTTTCTCGGCGCGTACTTGAGTTATCAATTGATCGGCGCGGGTGCCCTGAATCCCGGCGTTGCGCTCCTCATCCTGCTGCCGGTGTTTTTTCTGATCGGTATCGCGCTCCAGTATCTGTTCATTCGTTTTGCGGTGACCGAATTTGCCTCGTTGCTGGTCAGCTTCGGCATTCTCGTGCTGGTGGAAACTTTGATCCAGTGGATCTGGTCGGCCGACTTCCGGCGCCTTGAGGTGAGTTACGGGACCGCTTCGATCAAGATCGGCCCCATTTTCGCGCCGATCGTCGAATCCTTGATGTTCCTGGTAGCCGTCGTCGTGGCGGTCGTGACGTGGGCGTGGCTCAAGTTCACCTACGTGGGCAAGGCTTTGCGAGCGAGTGCCGAGAACCCGATCATCGCCGGCGCGTTCGGTGTCGATCACAAGCGTCTCGCCTATCTGATTTCCGGCATCAGCGGCGCATCAGCCGCGCTCGCGGGCATTTTCATCGCACTCACCTCGACCCTCGCTCCCGCGCAGATCATCGTGTGGCTCGGCGTGGTCTTTGCCGCGGTGATCCTTGGCGGACTCGGCAATCCGGTCGGTCTGTTGATCGCGAGCCTCGTCATCGGCGTGAGTGAAGCGATCACCATGGCCGTCACCGCGCCGACCTGGGCACCGCTCGTGTCATTCACTTTGCTCATCGTCATCCTCATCGTGCGGCCGCATAAGGTTTGATATGAAGGGCACGCGCGGATTCGTGGGGTTTGTGCTGGTCGTCATCGCGTTCGCGGTATTTCCTGCATTCAAGCCGCCGGCCTTTCTCGAGTCCTTTCTCTACCTCGTGTTTTTCTGGATCGCCTTGGCGACGTCGTGGCAGATCCTGTCCGGCTACACGGGCTACTTCTCGTTCGGGCACGGGGCGTTCTTCGGCATTGGCATGTACACGACCGCTAATCTCACCGCCAAGGCTGACATCGCGTTTCTCTGGACCTTGCCGATCGCAGGTCTTATTGCTGCCGCTCTCGGTGTGGCCATCGGTGCGGTGGTCTTTCGCGTGAAGGAGCTGCGCGGCGAATTGTTCGCGCTCCTCACCCTTGCGGTCACATTCGTCCTGGCGACGATCGCACTCAATACCTCGGTCGACGGCGGGCCCGGCGTGTTTCTGAGCGGCGTGGCGATGCCGAACATCTACGGTTCGCCCGCCGCATCGTTGTATTTTTTCGCGCTGATCACCGCCGCGGGTTCACTTGGCGTGGCGTGGTGGGTGCAGTACTCGCGCTTCGGCAGGGGTCTCTTCGCGATCGCCGATGACGAGGACGTCGCCGAAGTGCTGGGCGTGCCGACCTACCAATTCAAATTGATTGCCCTCGGAATTTCGAGTTTTCTGGCTGGTGTTGCCGGTGGCATTCAAGCGGTGTTCGTGAGTTACGTGACCGTGCCGGAAACGTTTTCGGTGACCGTGCCGTTGTTCGTGGTGCTGATGAGTTTGATCGGTGGCGTCCGTCACTGGTTCGGTGCTGCAATCGGCGCGACCTTCATTACCACGCTCAACTATGTGTTCGTCGGTGGCGAGTGGGCGTTGGCCGGACGTGCGCTGATCGGGCTGATTCTGATCATCGCCATCCTCTTCCTGCCCGATGGTGTGATGGGCCGTCTCGAAGCGCGCCGAAGGAAACGACAATCCGCAGGCCCACCGCGAGAGCAGGAGCATCATGTCACGGTACCCGATGCCGCGAGTGGATCGCGTTCTCCAGCGGTACCAGCGAGCGCATCCGCTCCGGTGCTGCTTCGATGCGAGGATGTGCAGTTGTCCTTCAGTGGCGTGCGCGCACTCGGTGGGGTCAGTATCGAGGTACGCAAGGGGGAGATTCTCGGCATCGTCGGTCCGAACGGTTCAGGTAAATCGACTCTGATCAACGTGATCAGCGGCTAC
Source organism: Burkholderiales bacterium (assembly GCA_046160305.1). GTDB lineage: Bacteria > Pseudomonadota > Gammaproteobacteria > Burkholderiales > SG8-39 > SHXR01. The sequence goes on along the minus strand of JBJXGX010000216.1, from coordinate 92,570 downwards.
TATCGTCCGGATGCCGGTCGCATCCTCTTCCACGACCACGATCTGGCGCACGAGGATGCCCATCGAATCGCGGTTCTGGGTGTGGGCCGGACCTATCAGATTCCGCGCCCGTTCGTGCGCCTGTCGGTGCTGGAGAATGTCGCGCTGCCCGCGATGTACGGGCCGGCAGGATTGAAACGGGCCGCCGCCGAAACCGAGGCGCGGCGCGCGCTCGACTTTGTCGGGCTCGGTGCGCGCGCCAACGCGTTGCCAACGGAATTGAATCTCCATCAGCGCAAGTTTCTGGAAATCGCGCGTGCGCTCGCATCGGGGTCGGAGCTTGTGATGTTGGATGAAGTGCTCGCGGGCCTCACTCCTACCGAGATCGCGACCGCGGTCACCATGGTCCGGAGCATTCGTGATCGTGGCGCGACGATCATCTTCATCGAACACAACATGCGGGCCGTGCTCGCCTTGACGGAGCGACTGATCGTTCTCGATCACGGCGAGGTGATCGCTGAAGGCGAGCCGCACGACGTGATGCGAAGGCCCGCGGTCATCACCGCCTACTTGGGGAAAGCGCATCATGCTTGAGGTGCGCGCACTCGATGTCTCATACGGCGATGCGCCGGCCCTGTGGGAAGTCTCGCTCTCGGTGGCCAAGGGCGAGCTCGTGGCGGTCGTCGGGCCGAACGGCGCGGGCAAGACGACGCTCATCAACGCGATTGCGCGGATCCTGCCTTCCCGTGGCGGAACCTTGTGGCTGAACGGCGCCGATGTCACGGCTTTCCCGTCGCAGCAGATGTGTGAAAGCGGCGTCGCGCTCATTCCGGAGGGGCGCCGTCTCTTCGTTGGCATGACCGTTGAAGAGAACCTCGAGATGGGGTGCTATCGGCGCGCCGCGCGCATCCATCGCGAAGAGGGGCTCGCGCGGGTCTACGAGATCTTTCCGATCCTTCGCGAGCGCAGGCGCCAGATTGCCGGCACGTTGTCCGGCGGACAGCAACAAATGCTGGCGGTCGGTCGGGCCTTGATGGCCCGGCCGAGTCTGCTGCTGGTCGATGAACCGTCGCTTGGCCTCTCGCCGCTCATCACGCAGCAATTGTTCGAAGTTCTGAAGCGGATTCATGCCGAGGGTATGTCGATGCTGCTGATCGAGCAGAATGTCGCGATCGCCCTCGAGATCGCACAGCGCGTGTACGTGCTGGAGGGCGGGCGCATCGTCTCGGAAGGCAAGCCGCACGAGTTGCTCGCCCAGCGCCACATCCGTGAGGCATATCTCGGGGAAGACGCAAGCGCCGGGCACTGATCAACGGAGGAGCCATGTCGACCAACGCAGTAGGGTCCGCGGCCAAAGCAAGCGCCAGGACCGAAATGGTGGCCCGCGCGGCTGCCCTCGTTCCAGAGTTCGCGAAGGGTGCGCAAAAGACCATCGAGGCCCGCAGGCTTCTGCCCGAGAGCGTCGCGCTTTTGAAGCAAGCCGGACTCAACAGGATTCTCCAGCCGGCCCGCTGCGGCGGTCTCGAATCGAGCATGCATGTGCATCTGGATGCGGTTGCGGAGGTCGCGCGAGGATGCGGCTCAACCGGATGGTGCCTTGGGGTGTACCACGCGCATTCCTGGCTTCTCGGGCTCTTCAGCGGGAAAGCGCAAGACGAAGTCTATGGATCGAATGCGGATACGATTGTGTCGGCCGTCCTCGCCCCGCGTGGGAAAGCGAAGAAGGTTCCGGGCGGTTTTCGCCTCTCCGGTTTCTGGCCGTTCTGCTCAGGCGTGCATCATGCGCAATGGGTGATCCTCGGTGAGGTGATCGTGGGCGATGACGGCGCCGTCGTAGACGCGGGCGAAATGGTGATCCCTGTTGCGGACATTGCGATCAAGGATGATTGGTATGTGACCGGTCTCACCGGCACCGGCAGCAATAGCGTCGTCGTCGACGATGTGTTCGTGCCGGAACATCGCTTCCTGTCCGTTCCCGCCGCGATTGCGGGCAATTCGCCCGGCGCGTCCTTGCATCGGTCGAACCTGTATTTCTCCGCGCCGGTGCCGGTCCTCGCGTTATTCATTTGCAGCCCGGCGATCGGCATCGCCAGACGGGGGCTCGATGCGTTCAAATCGAAGCTGCCGGGGCGCGTCGTGTCGTACACCTTCGATGAAAAGCAGATCGATATGCCGATCACGCATATTCAGGTCGGCGAAGCGGCGACCCGGATCGACGCAGCGAATCTCATTCTGCATTCGATGATCGATGAGATCGAGGAACACGCGGTGGCACGGGCCGAGATGCCGCTCTTGCGGCGCGCCAAGGCGCGGATGGATTGCGCATACGCGGTGCGGCTCTGTCTGGAGGCGATCGAGCCGCTCGTGTTCGCATCGAGCGGCAGCGGGATTGCCGAGGCGAATCCGCTGCAGATGGCGGTGCGTGATCTGCGTGGTATCAATGCGCACGGGCTGTTGTCGTGGCCGACCAATGCGGAAATGTATGGGCGGGTAGCGCTTGGGCTTGCGCCGAATTCGCCGCTGATCTGACACCCCGAGGAACGCCTCGCAGATCCGACTGGAGAGCATGATGCAACGAAGCATGGACCGATTTCTGACGACGCATACCGGCAGCCTGCCGCGCCCGGACGATCTCATCCAGATGATGTATGCGAAAGAAAGCGGCGTTCCGGTCGACTCGGTCGCGCTGGCGGCCCGGGTGCGATCAGCGGTTGCCGAGGTGGTCAAGAAGCAGGCGGACGCGGGCGTCGATCTCGTGAACGACGGCGAGATGAGCAAACCGAGCTACGCCACATACGTCAAGGACCGGCTGAACGGTTTCGGTGGCACGGGCAATACCTTCGTCTACCAGGATCTCGACGAATATCCGAATCTTGCCAAGCGGGTGTTCGGCGACCCCGGGCGCTCGCGGCGCAAGACGCCCGCGTGCAATGCGCCGATCAGTGTTCGCGACGAGCGTGCGGCGCCTGACGATGTCGACAATCTCAAGGTGGCGATGGCGCAAGTGAAGGCGCGGGGCGGCTTCATGAGCGCGGCGTCGCCCGGGGTCGTGTCATTGTTCTTTCGCAATGACCACTACCCGAACCAGGAGGCCTACCTCTTCGCGATCGCCGATGCGATGCGGCATGAATATGAAACGCTGGCCAAGGCGGGCATCGTGCTGCAGATCGATTGCCCGGATCTCGCGATGGGGCGCCACATCCAGTACGCGAAGCTTCCGCTCGACGAATTCCGCAAACGCGCGCAGCTGCATATCGAAGCGCTCAATCATGCACTCGCCAACATCCCGCCCGAGCAGTTGCGGATCCACGTTTGCTGGGGTAACTATGAGGGCCCGCATCATCGTGACGTGCCGCTCGCTGACATCATCGACATTGTTTTCAAGTCGCGTCCGAATGCCATTTCGTTCGAGGCGGCGAATCCTCGCCACGCGCACGAATGGACCTTGTTCGAGCGCCTGAAGCTCCCCGAAGGCAAGACGCTGATCCCCGGTGTGCTGGAATCGAAGTCCAATTTCATCGAGCATCCTGAGCTCGTCGCACAACGAATCGCACGGTTCGCCAACCTGGTCGGGCGTGAGAACGTGATCGCCGGCACCGACTGCGGGTACGGCACCTGGGTTGGGCAGGCCGCGGTCGATCCGGACGTCGTGTGGGCAAAGTTGGCCGCGATGGCCGAAGGTGCGCGGATTGCGACGAAGCAGTTCTGGCCATGAGCGAACTACAGCGCTTTCTCGCCGCGCGTGACCATCTGATCGCGTATCGCACGGACTATGCGCGCGCCTGTGCGGGGTTCCAGTGGCCGGTGCTCGATCGTTTCAATTGGGCGCTTGATTATTTCGATTCGATCGCCGCGGGTAACGAGCAGCTCGCGTTGCGTATTCTCGAAGAGTCCGGTGCGGAGGCGGCGCTCACCTATGCGCAGTTGAGCCGCCGATCGAATCAAGTTGCAAATTTTCTCACGCAGCAAGGCGCCAAGGCAGGTGATCGCATCCTGTTGATGCTTGGCAACGAGGTGGCGCTGTGGGAAACGATGCTCGCGGCGATCAAGCTCGGTGCGGTGGTGATTCCGGCGACAACCTTGCTTTCCGGTGATGATCTCGCCGACCGTCTCGAGCGCGGCAATGTGCGCTATGTCATCACCAATGCATCAGGCGTTGAGAAGTTCGAAGCGCTGCCTGCGGCGGCGATGACGACGATCCGCCGGATCACGGTGGCCGGTGCGCGCCCGGGTTGGTTGGATTTTCGAGAGTCCAATGCCGCGGACGTCGTATTCACGCCGGTGCGGCAAACGTCGGTACACGATCCGATGCTCGAGTACTTCACCTCCGGCACGACGGCGCGACCGAAGCTTGTTCAACACACGCAGCAAAGCTACCCGGTTGGTCATCTGTCGACCATGTATTGGCTCGGCTTGGGTAAAGGCGATGTCCATTGGACGATCAGCTCGCCTGGTTGGGCGAAACACGCATGGAGCTGCTTCTTCGCGCCATTCAACGCGCAGGCGACGATCTTCATCTACAACTACACCCGCTTCAATGGGCCGGCGATTCTCGATGTGCTCGTTCGCAATGGCGTGCATACGCTCTGTGCGCCGCCGACGGTATGGCGGATGCTGATTCAGGAAGACCTCGCGCGCTGGCCGGTGACATTGCGCGAGCTGATTTCCGCCGGCGAGCCGCTCAATCCGGAGGTGATCGAGCGGGTCCGTGCAGCATGGCAGCTCGTCATTCGGGATGGCTTCGGGCAAACCGAGACGACCGCGATGGTGGGTAATTCTCCGGGTTCTCTCCTCAAGCCCGGCTCGATGGGACGACCGTTGCCGGGCTATCGCGTCGCGCTGATCGATATCGACGGAAAACCTGCCGACGAGGGCGAGATCTGCATCGATCTCGCGCACCGCCCGGTGGCACTCATGGATGGCTATGCCGATGATCGCGGCAAGACCGAAGAATCGATGCGCGACGGCTACTACCACACCGGTGATGTCGGCATGCGTGACGCGGACGGATACATCACCTATGTCGGGCGCGCGGATGATGTGTTCAAGGCATCCGGCTATCGCATCAGCCCGTTCGAGCTGGAGAGCGTGCTGATCGAGCATCCCGCGGTGGCGGAGGCCGCCGTGGTCCCGTCGCCCGATCCGGTGCGCGGTTTCGTCCCAAAGGCCTATCTGATCCTTGCGCAAGGTCATGCGCCGGATGCGGACACTGCGCGCGGTATTTTCCGTTTTCTCCGGGAGCGTATGTCCAGCTACAAATTGGTTCGGCGCATCGAATTCAGCGATCTACCGAAAACGATTTCCGGGAAGATCCGTCGGGTCGAGCTGCGCGGGCAGGAGGCAACGCGACCCGCAACCGGTGTGCGCAATGACCGTGAGTTCCTGGAGGATGGACGCTAGCCGATGCCCACCGTGTCGCTCAACGGGAGCATCGGATTCGAATGCGCGACCGATGACACGTTGCTGCGGGCGGCGTTGCGGGCCGGCCTGGGTATGCCGTACGAATGCAACGTCGGATCATGCGGAACCTGCAAGGTCGAGTTGATCGGCGGCGAGGTCACGTGCAACTGGGCAGAGGCGCCTGGGCTGTCTGCGCGCGACAAGACGAAGAATCGCGTACTCGCCTGTCAATCGCGCCCGCTCGCTGACTGCGGTATCAAAGCGCGTTTGCAGGACCATTGCCGCCCGGTGCATCGGCCGCGACGATTCAGGGCGGACCTGATCGGTGTTGGCGATCTCACGCATGACATGCGCGAGTTCCGTTTCCGCTCCCCTACCGCCCCGGCATTCGAACCGGGCCAGTACGCGTTGCTGGAACTACCGGGGGTGAATAGCGTACGGGCCTATTCGATGTCGAATCTATCGAATGCGAGCGGCGAGTGGCATTTCCTGATCAAACGCATGCCGAACGGCTTGGGATCCGCGGCGCTCTTCGAAAAAATCGAGGTCGGTTCATCGATCGAGATCGATGGACCCTACGGAATGGCCTACTTGCGTCCGGACAGCGTGCGCGACCTCATCTGCATCGCCGGTGGCTCGGGGCTCTCACCGATGATCTCGATTGCGCGAGGAATGGCCGGTGAGCCGAAACTTGCAAAACGCTCGCTGCATTTTTTCTACGGCGGACGCGGGCCGGCGGACCTCTGGGGCGACGATATGCTCGCGACCTTGCCCGGATATGGTGAGCGAATCCACTTCACCCCGGTGATCTCGATGCCTCAGCTCGACACCGGGAACACATGGTCGGGAGCGATCGGCTTCGTCCATGAGCACGTTATTGCGGCTCTTGGCGATCGGTTGGCTGCGTTTGAATATTACTTCGCGGGGCCACCCGCCATGACGCAGGCGGTGCAGGCCATGCTCGTCAAGAACAAGGTGCCCTTCGAGCAGTTGCACTACGACAGTTTTTACTGAGCCGGCACAGCGTTCACCCCTTACAATTGCGCTCCGGAGGCCGCCGGGAGTCCGTGCGCGAAAGCGTGCATGCTCCCATGCGCACACGCCTCACACTCGTATAGGCAGACGTGATTGTTGGCCGATCGACGCCTCGCGCAAGACTGGCTAGATTTTTGAAGGAGCTTCATGTCCACCGCTGTCCTCACTCCGCAGCCCGCTTCGGTAAGCTCTCTTCGCGAGTTATGGCTCATTACGGTCGGCCATTCGCTCACGCATTGGTATCCGGCGACTTTCTATTTGCTACTTCCATTGATCGGCAAGGAGTTCGGGCTGTCGTATAGCCAGATCGGGCTCATCATGACCTGCCAATACATCGCGGCGGCGGTGGCGAATATTCCCGGCGGCATCGTCACCGACACCGTGGGGCGCAAAGGCGTGCTGATGGCGGTGTCGCTTTTCTGGGTCGGCTTTCCGTATCTGTTAATGGGCTTCACGCACAGCTATCTCATGTTGCTCGCCTGCGTGTCGCTCGTCGGATTCGGCAATAGCATCTGGCATCCGACGGCGATCCCGACCCTTGGACAGCGCTACCCGGAGCGAAAAGGGTACGTGCTGTCGCTGCACGGCATGGGCGGCAATGTGGGGGATGCCTGCGCACCGGTCGTGGTGGGGCTATTGCTTAGCGTGTTCACATGGCGCGAAGTCGTCATCATGAATGTCGTGCCCGGACTATTGACATCGGTCGCGATCCTGATGTTTCTTGGCACGCTGCAACTTGCATCCAAGAAGAAGGCCGCAGCCGACGATACGGCTCCCGCCAGCCAAGGTTTTGCGGATTACGTCGCGGGTGTCAAGGTGCTGTTCGTCAATCGCTCACTCATCCTGCTCTCGACGTGCTCGTCGTTTCGTTCGATGACGCAAAGCGCGCTCCTCACGTTTCTGCCGCTCTATCTTGCCAACATCATGGGCTATTCGTCGGTCTGGGTGGGCGGATGCATGTTCGCGTTGCAGGCAGCGGGGTTTGCGGCCTCGCCGGTGGCGGGGCATTTCTCGGACACGATGGGGCGCAGAAGCATCATGATGTCGACGATGCTGGCGAGCGCGGTCGTGCTTTTGATGATGGCGTTCGCGGGCGGCTCCGTGTGGTTCGTCGTGCTGGTGGCGGTGCTGGGATTCTTCATGTACGCCTCACGCCCGGTGATCCAGGCGTGGATGCTTGAATCGACCCCGCGCAATCTTGGCGGTACCAGCATCGGCATCCTGTTTGGCGCACAGGCGGTCGGCTCGGCCATCGGGCCGCTCCTGGGTGGCATGATCGCCGATCAATACGGTCTCTTGTCGGCGTTCTATTTTCTCGCGTTGACGATCGTGATCGCGAATCTCTTCGTCTTTTTCATGCCGAACGACAAGTTGAAGCGGGCGGCGTAGTGTCAGGTAGCGAGCGTCTTCGGCCGCGGCTCGATGCACACCTGCCCATCAACGATGTGGACCGCGTAGGTGTTCACCGGGACCATGCAGGGCGGGGACTCGACCCGGCCGGTTGGAATATGAAAGCAGCCGGCATGGAAATCGCACTCGACGATATCGCCGTCTATCGCGCCTTGCGAAAGAGAGCCCGGCCCGTGCGTACAGGCATCGTCGGTCACATAGAACGTGCCGGCCAGATTGAATACGGCGAGCGACAGATCATTTTTTTCGACCCTGATCGCGTTGCCTTCGGGAATGGCGGTGGTTGCGCAAAGCGCAAGCAGGGACGGCTCGATAGACATGAACGGTCGGAACGATGAATGAATGAACGAGGCGACGAAACAATTTCGTGCTGTCGCCGTATTCGTCGGAATGGTACCGTAGTTCGACGGGTGATCCGGGCAGCGTTCGGAACACGGGAACGCAGGCGAACGAGGCGCGCGTGATGCGGCGCGCCGTTAGCGGGAAGGTGTCCACGCAATGAAAGCCGAACAGAACGAATTTCTCACTCGCTCAGGGCCCGGCACGCCAATGGGTGCGTTGTTTCGCCGCTACTGGTTGCCGGCGTTGCTGGCCGAGGAATTGCCCGAGCCCGATTGTCCTCAGGTGCGGGTGAAGCTCCTCTCCGAGCACCTCATCGCGTTCCGCGATTCCGCGGGCCGCCTTGGCTTGATGGATGAATTTTGCGCGCATCGCGGCGTGTCGCTTTGGCTCGGACGCAATGAAGAGGGCGGTTTGCGATGCCCGTATCACGGCTGGAAATACGATGTGACGGGGCAGTGCATCGAGGTGCCGTCGGAGCCGGTCGAGAGCGGCTTTTGCAAGACGATCAAGCTTGCTGCTTATCCACTTGTGGAGCGCGGCGGGGTCCTGTGGACGTACATGGGCCCACCTGAACATCAACCGCCGTTACCGGAGCACGAGTGGGCAATGATGCCGCCCGCGCATCGCTTCGTATCGAAGCGCGTGCAGGAATGCAATTATCTGCAAGCCATGGAAGGCGGCATTGATTCGAGCCATGTTTCGTTCCTGCATCGATACACCATGTCGCACGATCCGATGTTCCGGCACGCCAAGGAAAGCCATCGCTACAACCTGGGCGATACGGCGCCGCAGTTCGAAGTCGTCGAATCCGATGGCGGGCTCTACATTGGCGTGCGACGCAACACCGGTGATGGTCGCTACTACTGGCGCATCACGCAGTGGGTGATGCCAAGCTTCACTTTGATTCCACCGCGGGGGGACCATCCGATCGGCGGCCATTGCTGGATTCCGATCGACGATGAACACTGCTGGGTGTTCAGTTCGAACCATCACGTCACGCGGCCGCTCACCGATGAAGAGCGCGAGGCGGTGGAGCGTGGCGAGGGCATCCACGCGCCGTTGATTCCCGGCACCTATCGTACGGTCGCGAATCGGGCGAACGACTACCTGATGGATCGCAAGGCGCAGAATGAGCGTCGAACATTTTCCGGCGTGGTCGGATTCGCGATGCAGGACGCCTCCGTGCAGGAAAGCATGGGGACCATTCAGGATCGCACCAGGGAGAATCTGGTCGGCACCGACAACGGCGTGATCATGGCGCGTCATCGGTTGCTACGCGCGGCGAAGGCGTTGGTCGAGAAGGGTGTGGCGCCGCCCGCGGTTGATCCGGCCGTGCAGCGGGTCCGGTCGGTGGCGATTATCTTGCCGCCCGACAAGGCCTTCAAAGAGGCGGCGAAGGATGACCTGCTGCCCGCGCCGGGATCGCCCCATACAACGGTTTAGCACGCCCGGATCGATTGCATCGCCTGATGGCCGGCCTGTTCCCGTTAAAGGGGCGGGCGACGCCGGCTCACGATCGATATCAGCCCGCCGCCAATCAGAAATGCCGCGGCGGCCCAAAACACCGGTAGCACCCCCAGTGCCGCGCTCATGGTCCCGAATACGAGCGGCACGCCGATCTGCGTGATCTTGTTGACGGTCAGGCGAAGGCCCAGTGCTTCGCCCGAGCGGCCGGCCGGTGCCTGGTTGTAAGTGAGGATGATGGTGAGCGGTTGAGCAGAACCGAGACCAAAGCCGAGCACGAACGAAAGCGTTGCAAGCAGTACGACGCTGGTTGCCATCGGGATCAGCATGTAGCACACGCCCGCGACGAATAGCGAGGCGGTCAGCACCACGACCTCGGTGTAGCGAAGCGCGAGGCGATGCATTACCAGGCGCACGACGAATCCGGCGGCAGCGTTGATGCTCATGATGATGCCGATCCAGGACGCGGAGAGTCCGATCGCCTTGCCGTACACCGGAAAGTAGAAAGAGAATAGCTCGATGGCCGTGAGGGTCGCACCGCCCATGATCAAGGTACGACGCATGGTCGGAATGCGCAGCAGATCGAGTGCGGTCCCACTTGCGGCCTTTTCTTGATGGGGTGCATGGGGTGGCATTACCGTCACGCGCGCTGCGATCAACAGGGCCGGCATGAACGCGACAACCGCCAGGATGACGAACGTTGCCTGATGTCCGGCATGATCGATCGCGAATCCGGCAAGCGTAGGACCGATCAGCGCGGCAATCGATTGACCGAGCGCGTATGTGCCGAAGTTCCTGGTTCGGTCGTTGCCGCCACCGAAAGCACCCACGGCGTTATGCATGGCGACATGATGAAAGATATGCGTGAGACCCAGCATCGCGGCACAAATGAAAAGTGATGCCATCCCACCGAGGGCGATCGGCACGACGAGCGCAATGCCCATGCCGAACGCACCCCACAAGATCGGGCGGCGGTAGCCGACACGATCGGACACTTTGCCCGCATACACGCCAACCACGAGCGGCAACGCTGCGTACAGCGCGGCGAGAATGCCAACGGTCGCCGAGGTGGCACCGAGCTCCAACGCGTCGATGGTCATAAGCACCTTGCTGCCGCGCAACGCGATGCTGGACAGCATGCCAAGAAAAATGACCGACAGGAGCGCCATTGGAGAAATGTTGTTACCCGACTATTGGGTCCGCGCCGAGGCCAGCAACAGATCGGCGGCCTTCTCGCCGATCGCGGATTGCCGCGGTCGCGCCAGTGATCGTATTCGAGGGGATCGCCCCGCACTCAGAACATCCCATTGACGCTCGATGTCCCGCCAAACACCTTGCCGCGCGGCAGAAGAGCGGCCGGTTACCGATGTCCGGTTCGGGTTCGGTAGTGAAGCGCCAGAGCGCGCGCTTGCCGACCACGATCTTCGCGATACCGGTCGGTATGCGGATCCAGACCCATCGGTCATCCTCGCCCGCTTCAAGGAGGAGAACCGTGTGGCGGCCGCTTTCAGTGAGGCGGGCGGCAAGGGCACAGCCGGCGGAGCCCGCGCCGACGATGATGTAATCGAACGTGGGCGAACGCATTGGGCGCGGGGCGGCGCTGCGTGGATGCGTGACGACCAGACTCAGGAGGCTGTCGCGCCACCGTCGATCGGTATGACGGTTCCGGTCAGGTAACTCGACGCAGGCGATGCGAGGAGCAGCGCGAGTCCTTTCAGCTCATTGGGGGACGCGATACGCCCGATCGGCGCCATGGTCGCGAACTGTTTGCGGACCGCCGGATCCTTGAGGCGGCCACCCGCGATGTTCGTATCGAATGCGCCGGGCGCGATGCCGTTGACCATCACGTTGAAAGGCGCCAACTCGGTGGCCGCATGGCGAACGATATTGGCAACCGCCGCTTTGGTGGCGGTGTACGGATAGCCCACAAGCGGCTCGGAACGCAGGCCCGCGATCGACGAAGTAACGATGATGCGTCCGCTGCGTTGTCGCTTCATATGCACCGCGGCCGCCTGCACGGTAACGAACACGCTGGTGAGATTGATCGCGAGCACGTTGTCCCAATTCGCCTGCTGAACGGCTTCGATCACGCCTTCCGGCGTAAGAAATCCAGGACCCGAACTGATCCCCGCGTTCGCGAACACCACGTCGAGTCGTCCGTGCTTCGCGGCCGTGCCATCGATCGCGTTTCGCAGCGCCGCTGTATCCCGCACATCGACGGTCATCGGCTCGACCGCGCATCCGGTAGCACGGAGCCTCGAGGTGGCGCGGTCAAGTCCTGCTGCATCGATATCGAGCAGGACCACGCGAGCGCCGTTCTCGGCCATCACTTCGGCCATCGCGAGTCCGAGGCCGCTCGCAGCGCCGGTGACGATGGCAACGTGGTCCTTGACGTTGAAGAGTTGGTCAGCTCTCATGGTGATCGTGAGATGCCTCGACGGGAGGTTGTTCCGGGATTGGGTGTTTCACTGCATCGAAGTCGTGCGACCCAAGTATGTCATGCCAATTTCGCCACGTATATTTAAAGGAAACGCGATGAAAGATTTCGCCGGAAAGGGCGCCATCATTACAGGCGCCGCGTCTGGAATCGGTTTGGGGATTGCGCGCGTACTCGCCCGGGCCGGTGTCAATATCGCGTTGGTCGATATCCAGCATTCCGCGCTCGAGATTGTTCGCAAAGAGATCGAGGCGCTTGGCGTGCGCGCGCTCGCGGTGCCGCTTGATGTGTCGGATCGGGACGCTGTCAAGGCGGCCGCCGCAGGGATTGATCGCGAGCTTGGCAAGGTCCACTTGGTCTTCAACAACGCCGGGGTCGAGCTGGGCGGCACGGCCATCGAAGACGTGGAGGACCGTGAATGGGACTGGATCATCGGCGTCAATGTCTACGGCGTGATCAACGGCATCCGCCATTTCCTTCCGCTGGTCCGCAAACACGGTGAGGGCGGACACATCGTGAACACCGCGTCGGTGGCGGGCTTCTGGGTCAATCCGCAATTCCGGCTGGGTCCGTACGCGATGACCAAGTACGCGGTCGTAGCGCTTTCCGAAGCGCTCCACCAGGATCTTTCCGAATCCAACATCGGTGTATCGATTCTCGCACCGGCCGCGGTGAATACGCGCATTCACGCTTCGGGAAACAATCGGCCGTTGCGCTTCGGCGGCGCCTACCAGCGAGGCGGCGCAGAGGGTCTGCAGGCGGCCCTTGCGTCAGGGCTTTCGCCGGACGAGGTCGGGGAACGCGTTGTACACGCGATCCGGGACAACGAACTCTATATTTTTACGCACGATGCGCCGAAGACATGGTTCAGCGAACGGTTCGAGCGGATCCTGGCGGCGTTCGGGCGGATCGGATCGCACGTTTAGGCGATCGCGTTGGCGAGGCGATTCGCTTTCAGTTCCACGGTGAATGCCACGGCGCCGATCAGCGCGCCCGCGACATTCGCCCAGATGATCCAATCCGCGCCCTGGTAGGGCAGCAACAGCAGCACGCCGCCCAACACGAAGCATGCGCGAATCGGGCCGGGAAGCACCCGAACGAAATAGCCCGTCATCGCCGACGATACGAACCAGACGCCTGCCAGGCACGTGGTCATGACTGTGACGATCTCGAGCCATGTTCCGCGCATGAGCATCGCCGGTGAATAGACGAACAGGAACGGCACGATGTAAGCAGTCCAGCCGAAACGCATCGCCGTCCACCCCGTCGCCAGTTGCGGCGCGCCCGCGATCGTCGCGGCTACCGATGCGGCGGTCGCAACCGGTGGCGTGATGAGCGACATCATCCCGAAATAGAGGATGAACATATGCGCGGCGAGGGCCGGCACGCCCACCTTGACCAACGCGGGCGCGACCAGGATCGCGAGCATGACATACACCCCGAGCGTGGGCAGCCCCATGCCGAGCAGGATATTCACGACCGCGCACAACACGAGCAGCAGGAGAAGATTCTCGCCACCGAGTTGGACGAGATAGGACGAAAACGCGAAGGCGAGGCCGCTCACCTGAAAGAGGCCGAGGATGAATCCGCCCGCACCGCATACGACCAGAATCTCGCAGATGCTGACGCCGGATTCGAAGATCGATGTTCCGATATCCTTGACCGACATGCGCTTGCCGCCATACCCGAGCGTGAACCCGAGCACGATGATCGATACGCATGCAAGCAGCGCCGAGACTTCCGGCTCCCAGTTCCACCAGAACATCGCGATCACGAGAATTGCAAAAGGCGACATCCAGATCCAGCCTCGCATGAGCACCGGACCTACCTTGGGGATCTCTTCCTTCGGCACCTTCCCGAAGCCATAGCGCGCGGCCTCCAGATCCGACTGGATGAAAAGCGCGGCGTAATAGAGCACCGATGGAATGATCGCGGCGATCGCGACTTCGCGATAGGGGATCTGCAGAAAGTCGGCCATGACGAATGCGACCGCACCCATGACCGGTGGCATGAGCTGGCCGCCGTTGGATGCGCAGGCCTCGACGGCGGCGGCCAGGCGGCGCGGCATGCCGGACTTGATCATCAAGGGGATCGTGACGATACCGACCGCCACGGCGTTGGCGACCGCGATGCCGGAGATCATCCCGAAGAGGCTCGATCCCAACACAGCGATCTTCGCCGCGCCGCCGCGAAACCGACCCATCAGCGCGATCGCGATGTCGTTGAAGAATCCGGCGCCGCCCGAGCGTGCAAGCAGTTGCCCCATGAGGACGAAGGCCACGACGACCGTCGTCGCGATTTCCAGCATGATGCCAAGCAGCGCATTGGTATCGAGGCCGAGATAAAGAACGATCGTGCTCGCGTCCGCCTTGTGCAATCGCATCGGGCCGGGCACGAGATGGCCCACCAGCACATAGGCCGCGATGAGGGCGACGATGATCACGAGCGTCAGGCCGACCGCGCGTCGCGTGCCCTCAAGGGTCGTGACGATGAAGACGATCGATGTGATCAAGCCATCGATCGGCATTCCGCTCGACTGGGCCGTGAGGCGCGGAAAATGGATCGCTACATAGATTCCCGCGGCGATCGCCGCGATGGCCATGAGCACGTCGTACCAGGGCACATGCGAGCGCTCCGCACCCTCGCGCGCCGGGAAGCGAACGAACAGGAGCGCGATCCCTATGCCGTACGAGAACGCGTAGAACTGCTCGGGGAACAGCGTGAATCCAAGGCGTGTATGCAGCCCGACGCACCAGGCAACCGCCGACAGCGTTACGAGCGCGGCAAGCGTGATCTCGGCGGCGCGCGCGACCTTCGAGCGGCCGACCAGGGCGGTACTGGTGTTGGATTCAAGCATGAAGGAGGAAGTTGGAAACGCAAAGGACGCAACGGCTGGATGGCGCATCAACGATGCGCGTCAATGACCAGGAACGCGCGTGGAGACCTACCTTGACGTGGCTGGGAATGCTTCGGTTTTAGAGGTGGCGCACCTATGCGTCCTTCCCGTCCTTTGCGGTGAAGGCATGACTTCTATCCCTTCCAGATGCCCTTCTCCTTGAAGAACTTGATCGCGCCCGGATGGTGCGGCAGGGACGGCTGCACCTTCCCGGCATTGTCCGGAATGAAGGCATTGAAATTCGGATGACCTTCGACCAGGCCCGCCTTGTTGGCGTGAACGGCTTTGACGAACTCGTAGACGATGTCGTCTTTCACATGGCTGCCGACGCCCACGACGAAATCGATCGTGATGACATCGGTCGGTTTATCGATGCCGACGATATGCGGCGCCGGATTGACCATCGAGGGGTAGTACTCCTGGCGTATCGATTTCATTGCCCGGTCGGCGGCGGCGACATCGCCAAGCGGCAGAATGCGAACGCCCCCCACGCTGGCGGCGACTTCCGCAACCTTCGGCGCACCGACGGCAAAATAGAACGTGTCGAGTTTGCCCGATTTGAAGTCGTCGGCCGCGCGCACCACATTGACCTCGGGCACCTTGACGACATCGTTATAGGTGAGGCCGCCCACGGCGAGAATGGCTTGCGAGTGCGGCAGCACGCCGGTTTGCGCGACCCAATCCGACGGAACACGCTTGCCCTTCAAGTCGGCGAGCGTATTGATGTTCGAATCCTTCCGGACGAACAATCCCATCTGGAAGCCGTACAGCGTGAGGCCCATGCGTATCGCGGGCTTGGCGTTGCCTTGCCAGTTGCGCCGGCCATGATGCGCATCCGCGGTTTCGCCGAGATCGAGAATCATGAAGTCGGCTTTTTGCGTATTGATCGCATCGAACATCGGTGCGTCACCACCATAGCCGATCACGCGAATCTGCATCTTGGTGTGGTCCTGCACCACCTTCGCAATGATCGACGCCTGCGCATGCAGAATGCTTCCCGGTGGAAGCGTGGCGAAGCCTACCGTCTGCTGCGCGTTGCCGGCGGCGGGCAGCACGAATGCGCTGGCCAACGCCAGAATCGAAGCGGCACGTAACATGGGATTCCTCCTCGGATCGATCTCGTTCGGGTGCGCGAGACGCCTGCGGTCTGCGCGGCTTTGCCGCGGCGCGCGAATCAGCGCCGAACTATACACATGTCTCGCGAGGGAGGTCGAACGGGCAGCCTACGCTTCTTCGAATGCAGAGTGCGGTTTGATGGGCGCGTGAAGGGTTACGCCGAATACATCGCGGAGCACGAGAACTGCCACGGCGCCCGCCATTCCAACGAGCAGATCCGCCGTGGTGTCGCCGATTCCAAACACCATGTGCGTGCCGAGGAATCGATCGGCAAGGTGCTCGTACACTTCCCATAGCACCGCGACGATTGCCGTGCCCCACAGAGCGAGCGCGCAGTGGAGCGACGTGGGAATCTCGCCAAGCACAAGCTCGGCATTGGCGCTTGCCCGGCGCATGAAGAATGCAATCACCGCGCCGCCCGCGAAATGCGTGGGGATATCGAGAGCGGGAAATCGCTGGTAGGCGTTGAACGCTTGCGAGGCGACGAGGAACAGCACGAACACCAGCAGCGGCGCCCATGCGGCTTCATAGAAGGTGCGCAGCATCCAGTCGATTTTTGTCCGGGTCATTCGAGCACACCTTCCTGAAGCGGCAACGCTTCTCCCGGATGGAACCTATCACGTGCCGTGGGGACTGTAATCTTGCAGCGCATCAAAAAACTGCGTCAGATCTGTTGCGTGATTAGAATGGGGCCTGCGTCATTCTCGCGAGAGGCCCTGCCATGCGACTGAGTACCGATCGGATCCGTACGACGCATGTTGGCAGCCTGCCACGCGTCGCGAGCGTCGTCGAACAGCTCTATAAGAAAGACAAAGGCGAGGCGTTCGATCCCGGCGAATTCGCATCGACCATGCGCCTGGCGGTGGCGGAGGTCGTGAAGCGCCAGGTCGCCATCGGAATCGATCAGGTCAGTGACGGCGAAGTGAGCAAGGTCGGTTATTCGACATACATCCAGGACCGCCTCAATGGCTTCGGCGGGCATACCGATCGCAAGCCGTCGCTCGATCTGAAGGACTATCCCGACTTTCGCAAGCGAATGGCCCTCTTGACGGGCCCCCAGGAGTTTCGTCGCGCCTCCTGCATCGGACCGATCTCGATCAAGGATCGCGCGCCGCTGGAGCTCGATCTGAAACATTTTTCTGAAGCGCTGAAGTCGGCCAACGCGAGCGAGGGATTCATGACCGCGGCATCGCCTGGGGTCGTGTCGGCGTTCCAACCGAACACCTATTACCCCACGCATGAGGCGTATGTCGAGGCGATCGGCACGGTGATGAAGGAGGAATACGAAGCAATCGTGGCGGCTGGATTCGTATTGCAAGTGGATTGTCCGGATCTCGCGATGGCCCGGCATACCGGATTTCAGGACTTGACGGAGGGCCAGTTCCTCAAGCGGGCCGCGCACCAGGTCGAGGTGCTGAATGCGGCGCTTGCGAACATTCCGGCGACTTCCGTGCGCATGCATGTCTGCTGGGGCAACTATGAAGGGCCGCATGATCACGACATCGACCTCGTCAAGGTGCTGCCGATCATCCTGAAAGGCAAACCGCATGCGATCTCGTTCGAGGCCGCCAATCCGCGCCATGAGCATGAGTGGGTTGTGTGGAAGGCGGCGC
The DNA here is from genome assembly GCA_046160305.1 of Burkholderiales bacterium. Classification (GTDB taxonomy): domain Bacteria; phylum Pseudomonadota; class Gammaproteobacteria; order Burkholderiales; family SG8-39; genus SHXR01. The sequence continues at coordinate 74,878 of JBJXGX010000216.1, read as the reverse complement.
GGCTGCCTGACGACAAGGTCCTGATTCCCGGCGTACTCGATACCTCAACCAACTTTGTCGAGCATCCGGAGCTGGTCGCCCAACGGCTATGCACCTTCGCCGATATCGTCGGGCGAGAGCGGGTTCTGGCCGGAACGGACTGCGGGTTCGGAACCTTCGCCGGCTATGGCAAGCTCGATCCGGAAATCTCCTACAAGAAGCTCGCGACCATGGTGGAAGGCGCGCGGATCGCCTCGGGCCGCCTATGGGGGAAGCAATGAGGACGATGCGATGTGGGCGACGCGATGTGGGCGAAGCGATGAGGTCCAAGCGATGATGAAATCCGACAATCCGTTCGTCTCGCCCGCGGTCGAATCGGCGCCACCGCAAGAGATTCTCGACATCCGCAGCAGGCAGATCGACTACGCCCATCCGATCCCCGGTACCTATCTCACGACGGGGCTCCGGGCGGCGCGCGGCTATCGCTTCAGCAAGTTCTGCATGGCGTTCATGAAGCCCGAAAACCGTGATGCCTTCAAGGCCGATGCCGAGCGGGTGATGACCGAGTATGGCCTCTCCGATACCGAGAAGCAGTTCGTCCGCGATCGCGACTGGAACGGCATGCTTCGGCATGGCGTGAGCAGCTTCCTTCTGATGAAACTTGCAAACGTAATGGGAACCGCGCAGAACCAGATGGGCGCGGCGATGCGTGGCGAAACCTATGAGGAATTCATGGCAACGCGGAACGTGAAGGACGTGCGATGAATCCACCCGGACGCATCATTGGCGGCATGGGGTCGCCACACGCCCCGTCGATTGCGACCGCGCTCAACAACGGCAAGACCGAGTCAGCCTATTGGAAGCCGCTCTTCGACGGCTATCAACCGATGATCCGTTGGGTCGAGGCGCAAAACCCCGATCTGATCATCATCATTGCCAATGACCATGCCGATTCGTTTTTCTTCGACCGGTATCCATGCTTCGCACTCGGCGTGGCACCCATGCATCAGATCGCCGACGAAGGCTGGGGCAAGTGGCCGTATCCGGAGATCCCCGGGCATCCGGCCTTTGCATGGCAGCTCGCTCATTCGCTCGTTGATGACGAGTTCGACATCGCGGTATGCCAGGAGATGCCGCTCGACCATGGCTTCCTCACGCCGCTCGCATGCGTATTTCCGCCTGAGCGCCGGTGGACGGTTCCGGTGATTCCGATCGTCGTGAATGTGCTGCAACCGCCGATTCCTTCGGCGTTGCGATGCTTCAAGCTCGGGCAGGCGATCCGGCGCGCCGTTGAAGCGCATGGCAACGGCATGCGGGTCGCGATGTATGGCACCGGCGGCCTCTCGCATCAACTGAATGGCGAGCGGTTCGGCTTCAATAATCCTGAATGGGACAACCGTTTTCTCGATTTGATCGAAGCGGATCCGGAAGTGGTGGCGAACATGCGCCAACAGGAATTGATGGAGTTGGGCGGTGCCGACGGGGTCGAGATCATCATGTGGCTGGTGATGCGCGGGGCACTGTCGAAGAAGGTGACGCGACTGCATCGCAACTACTACCATCCGATGGTCACCGGATTTGGGCAGGTGGTGTTCGAGGATTTGGGCGACACGTGAAGGGCAACGGCTGCTAACCGACCATGAGCAAGGATTCGACCGTAGGCATTGAAGGTGTTCCCGACGCGATCGCGCTGCATCGCGACGGCGAGATCCTGTTCGTTCGCCTGAATCGGCCCGACAAACGCAACGCGATGAACAACGCGGTGTTCGCCGGCATCCAGCACGTGTTCTCGAGTATTCCCGATTTCATTCGCGTGGTCGTCCTGTCCGGCAACGGCGAGCATTTTTCTGCCGGGCTCGATCTCGGTTCCATCGTCGATCAATCTGCCGCGGAAGGGGCGATGCATTCCCTGATGGGGCATCGTGCGTTCGATGCGGTGCAGTTCGGTCGGGTCCCGGTCGTCGTGGTGATGCACGGTGCGGTGGTAGGTGCCGGAATGGAGCTCGCCGCGGCAGCGCATGTACGTGTGGCGGAGTCGTCGGCGTTCTATGGTTTGCCCGAGGGCCAGCGCGGCATCTTTGTCGGGGGTGGCGGGGCAGTGCGGGTGCCTCGCCTTATCGGTGTGTCGCGCATGACGGAAATGATGCTGACCGGACATGTCTATTCCGCCGAAGAAGGGCAGCAGCTCGGGATTTCGCATTACCTCGTCGAACCGCGCACAGGCTTGGAGAAGGCCATTGCTCTGGCCAAAGCGATTGCAGGCAACGCTCCGGTATCGAACTTCGCGATCATGCACGCGCTGCCACGGATCGCCGAGATGGGGCATGACCAAGGCATGTTCATGGAGTCGCTGATGGCCGGTATTGCCGCAAGCGAGCCGGCGGCAAAGCAACGGCTGAAAGACTTTCTTGAGAAGCGCGCAGCCAAGGTGAAGAAGGATTGAAACCGGAGGATGCACCGTATCGGCGTGTCGCGCTCGGTCCGCGCGATGTCGTCGTGACCCACGGTGCGAACGGAGTCACCTATCTCCGTTCTCCGCATCCGCTTGCGCCTTATCCGCGTGTGCTGACCGAACGCCTCGCGCATTGGGCCGAGGTCACGCCTGACGAAACATACATCGCCCGCGTATTCTTTGATATCGAGGGATTTCGCCAAGCTGAAGCATGTGATGGGTCTCCTCACGCCAGGCATGGTGTTTGTCAGCGATGCGACGCGATACGGCGCCGCTATTCATGCGACGGTCACACCGGGCGTCGAAGTTGTCGCAACGTCTGTCGGCATGCACGCACCGCTCATCACGCCCTTCACGGCGCTCGCGTCCGGGTCGATCAGCCATGCCGTCGACATCGCCCATCAAGGCGTCGATTGCGATGCCCCGGCGAAAATTCTATTCACTTCAGGCTCCACCGGGCATCCGAAGGGCGTGATCCAGACGCAGCGGATGCTCTGCAGCAATCAGCAACTCTATGTTCAGACCTTACCGCTATGGAGCAATCCGCGGCCGGTCTTGGTGGACTGGCAGCCTTGGCATCACACCGCGGGCGGCAATGCGAACTTCGGGGTCGTGCTGTGGCATGGTGGCACGATGTATCTCGACGAGGGCAAGCCGCTGCCCGGCGCGATCGAGACGACCGTGCGCAATCTGCGCGAGATCGCACCGACGGTCTATATCAGCGTGCCGCGCGGTTTCGAGATGCTGATTCCCTATCTTGAGCGCGAGCCGTCGCTTCGCGAAAAATTCTTCAGCCGAATGCAAATGCTGTTCTATGCCGGCGCGGCGATGTCGCAGCACACGTGGGATGCACTCGAGCGATTGAGTTATGAAACCTGCGGCGAGCGGGTCCTGATCATTACCGGGTTGGGCGCCACGGAGACCGGCCCCTTTGCGCTTGGCGCCAATTGGGATGCGCGTGCATCCGGCGTCCTCGGATTGCCGGCACCCGCGGTCGAGGTCAAGCTCGTTCCGGTTGCGGAGAAGCTCGAGATCCGGGTACGGGGCCCAAGCATCACGCCGGGTTACTGGCGGCAGGACGATCTGACCCTTGCAGCGTTCGATGATCAACAGTTCTATCGCATGGGTGACGCGGTCAGGTTCGTCGATCCGGGCGACCCCCGGCAAGGTGTGCTGTTTGATGGGCGCATCGCCGAGGACTTCAAGCTCGCCACGGCAACCTGGGTCAACACGGGCGTGCTTGGAAGTGAAGTTATTCTCGCGTGTGCGCCCTATGTTCAGGACGCAGTGATTGCCGGCCATGATCGCAATGACGTGGGTGTTCTTCTGGTACTCAATCTGGACGCGTGTCGCGCACTAGGCCCCGACCTCGATGTTCATGCATCGCTTGCGGCCGTCGCGGCGCATGCGAATGTGCGCAATACACTGCGCGGAATGCTCGGTGCGCTCAAGAAACGCAGCACCGGGAGTTCCAATCGAATCGAACGGGCGCTGGTGCTCGATGTGCCGGTATCGATCGATAGCGGAGAGCTCACCGACAAAGGGTCGATCAGTCAACGAGCGGTCCTCAGGAACCGGGCCGCGCTGGTGGACGCGCTGTTCGCGGAACCACGTGGCGAGCGCGTGATCGTTGCATAGACCACAACGGAGAACCCATGAACGTCAAAGACCTCATCGCCATCGACACCCACACCCATGCGCAAGTGTCGTGTTGCGAGCCGCCTGATCTGTTCGGCAAGGAGTATGACGAGGCCGCGGACAAGTATTTCAAGTTCGCGTTGAAGAAGCGACCGACCATCCCGGAGACGATCGCGTACTACCGCGAACGGAAAATCGGACTGGTGCTGTTCACGGTCGATTCGGAATCGGTCATGGGTCGCAAGCGCGTGAGCAACGACGAGGTCGCGAAGTTTGCCCGTGAGAACAGCGATATCGTGATTCCATTCGCGAGCATCGATCCGCACAAGGGCAAGATGGGTGTGCGCGAAGCGAAGCGCCTCATCGAAGAGGAGGGGATCAAGGGCTTCAAGTTCCATCCGACGACGCAGGGTTTCTTCCCGAACGATCGGCTCGCCTATCCGATGTACGAGCTGATCGCCGAACACAATTTGCCGGCCATCTTCCATAGCGGGCATTCCGGGATCGGTACCGGCATGCGAGGCGGCGGCGGGCTGCGCCTGAAATATTCGAACCCGATCCATCTCGATGATGTGGCGGTCGATTTCCCGGACATGTCGATCATCATCGCGCATCCGTCATGGCCATGGCAGGACGAAGCGCTGTCGGTGTGCCTGCACAAATCGAATGTCTATATCGACTTGTCCGGATGGTCGCCGAAGTATTTCGCGCCGCAACTCATCCAGTACGCCAACACGATGTTGAAGGAGAAGATGCTGTTCGGGTCCGACTGGCCGCTCATCACACCGGACCGCTGGCTGAAGGATTTCGAAGAGGCGCCATTCCGGCCGGAGGTGCGTCCGCTGATTCTTAAACAGAATGCGATGCGGTTGTTGAAGCTGGGTGATGGTGGCTGAGCAGTCAAAGGCTTTCACCACGACGACACGACGGCTCGACGGGACACGACGATCAAGAAATTGCTGTGTATCTCTGATTTCCAGTGCGATTTCCCGTGTTCTCGCCACGGGGTTCAATTTTGGGCGACGGACACAATAGTTGCCCGTTCGTCCTGAGCCCGTCGAAGGATGAGCGCGCACGTTGGACGACTTCACCTTCGCGCGGAGGCGCAAGTCATGCATCCGTCCGCCCGTTCGATAGGCCTGTCGAAAGGCTCAGGGCGAACGGAGGGTAGGGCTCACCTCTCGAACAGATCGAAGCGGTGACGCAATAGCGGACTTAGCATTGGCGGCAGCCTCTACGAGGAGGAAATGCAAGCCCACCGGACTTTCTGAATCTGGCGGTCTGAGAACGTGAAGAGAATTGAAAAAATGGATTCGACACCGATTCAATCGATGTGGCTTTTGCCGATTGCAACCGCGCGCATTCTTTTGCTGGAGGAGCGGATCATTCGCGTCCTGCGAATCAATCGAGGCGACACGAAGTTGGTGGTGTTTGCTCATAGACACCGACGTCAATCGCTGATAAACCTCTACAAACCAGCTTCTACATACGCCAACCGGTGTATAGATCTAGAAACCAGTTACTAGATTTGGGAACGTTTATCATGGTGGCCATACCACGTTAGGCCTCACAGAAACCCCCGATGCGCGCCATATGCAAAGCCACTGTCGTTTCGCTACACGAATGAAAAGCACGTTGTCGATTCTGTCTGCACTCGTCTTGTCCGGCTGTGCATCAATACCCACCCCGAATGCGGACGACGTCTCCACGTCGGCCCGAGAAAGAGGAAGCACTATGAAAGTTATGCGTATGGACAATGTCGGCATCGTCGTGAATGACATTGATGCCGCCATCGGATTCTTCACGGAGCTTGGTCTTACCCTCGAAGGACGTATGCCCATCGACGGCGAATGGGCTGGCCGCGTCACTGGAGTACGTGGGCAGCGTGTTGAGATCGCCATGATGCGCACACCGGACGGTCATAGCCGCATCGAGCTCTCGCGCTTTAACGCGCCTGCGATCGCGTCAGATCACCGCACAGCCCCGGTAAATTCTTTGGGCTACATGCGCGTGATGTTTACTGTCGAGGACATCGACGACACTCTCGTGCGGCTTGGCAAGCTGGGGGCGACAGTGGTCGATGAGGTTGTCAACTACGAAGGCATTTATCGGCTCTGCTACATCCGGGGTCCAGAAGGAATTCTCATCGGCCTCGCCCAGCAGCTCGGCCAACAAGTCTCCCGACAGGATCCAATGGAACGTAAGCCTTGAAAGCGGGTGGCAGTCGCCGAGTGAGGCCTAACCCTTCCATCGAGGGGACGTCCAACATCTGGATTCGCCAGCTGTCGGCCGCCCCTCATGTCAAACGTTGGGCCCCTCGATGATCAGCACTCCCTACGACCAGATCGCGCAGGAGTTCGGAGCTGCCAGGATCCGATTGCAGCCGAAGGAAGTCGAGTATCTCGCGGCGCTTCTGGAGCCGCTCTCGGCTCCAGGCACCATTCTCGACCTTGGCTGCGGAACGGGACACCCGATCGCTACTCATCTGGCTGGGCACGGACACCGCATCGTTGGCGTCGATGGGTCCTCCGCCATGTTGGCCCTGGCACGCGAGCGCCTGCCCGAGCACCGATGGATTCACGCTTACATGGAGGCGGTGCAGTTCGACGAGGTCTTCGACGCCGTGGTGTGCTGGGATTCCCTTTTCCACGTGCCGCGGCTGCAGTCCGCGACAGTCATTCAGAACATTCACCATTGGCTCAAGCCTGCGGGTCGCGTCATGGTCAGTAGCGGTGGCATCGTCGATGGGCAGGATGGCTTTACGGACACCATGTTCGGCCACGAGTTCTACTACGACAGCCTGCCTCCCGAAGACGTGGCGCGGCTCATGGAGGAGATAGGATTTGACCTTGTTGTCTCGGAAATGTGCGACCAACCGGATGGCGGTCGCAACCGTGGCAAGTGGGCCACCATTGGGGCTCGAAGGGCCTAACGAATGTCCATCATTCCCCCTGCGGTCCGTATCCTCCCAATTGACTCCCAGCGGGACGCGTTTCCTGGCTGGAGCATCGAGCCTGCCGTCCTCTCACTCGAGGACATAACAAATAGCGTCCCCGTTCTGTCGTTCGATTAGGCTTCGGTGATTGACCGTTCGCGGTGAGCCCTTCGACGAGCCTGTCCTGAGCCTGTCGAAGGGCTCAGCACAGGCCTGTCGACGGGTGAATACCGGCGAATCCGTAAGCGGACGATTGGGCGCGGTCGACGCGCCTGCGTTACCCTTCGACGGGCTCAGGGCGAACGGAGGCTTGAGCGCAGACGGGCTAAGCAAGTGCCATTCAGACCCGACCCCACAAACTCTTTCAATCCCGCGTCCGCGACACCACGAACGACTCGTCGTTGAACCAGAGTCCCCCGTGCTTTTGCAGTGTGTCGCGGGTTGCGTTGAGGTAGCGCCCGTCGATCAGCGTTTCGCTCAGACGTTGATCCTCGATCTGAGCAACATATACCGCGGCGTTCCAGGCGGCAAACAAGGTCGAGGTGCCGATCGAATTGCCGATTTCCGTCGGCAACGTATGCATGTCGTAGCGAAAGACCGATCGCGAATCGGCGTACGCGTTGAAATTCAGATTGCGCGCGGCCGTGCCAAGCTCCTGTCTGAGGGCCTTCAAGAGATCGTGTCGCGTGGTGCCGAACGGGTGATCGTCCGGCCAGACGCGCGCGATGAGCTCCTCCCCCGGATCGTTCCCGCATGAGTGGATGCCGATCAACCTGCCGCCCGGTCCGAGGCTGCGGGCTAGCGGCGCGAGGACGCGCTTTGCCTTGAATTCGGTCGGCACGCGCAAGCGATACGGCTGCGAGGCCATGACCAGGTCGTAGTCGGCGCGCACCGCACCGGGCTTCGGAACGACGTTTTCGAGCAGAAACCGATAGTCGTCGCGATAAATGACTAGCACGATGGGTCGCTCATAGAGCGGATTGCCCGTGGTCGGGCTCGGTTTCACTGTCCAGTTCTGCGCCAGGAACGGATTGAGCTCGGTGATCTGTTGTTCGAAATCCGCGGACGTCGTGCCGGTCAGTCTGAGCTCGTGCCAGATCAGGGAGCTCGCGGCGTTCACCGATTTGGGGGTCAACCACGGCGCTTCCGAGTAGAAAAGATTCGTGAGCACGAGCACCGATGAAGGGTGCTCGAAGAATCGATCCGGCATTTTCTCCAAGGTGAGGCGCACATCCTCGAGGCTGATTTCCTTGCCTACGATGTAGAAGGGGAATGTCGGGAAGCGCCGGTGCATGTCGCGCATGACCCGTGTGAGGACCGTGCCATCGCCCACGCCCGCATCGAAGATCCGCACGGCTGGCGGTTTCGGATGGATATGCCCAAGCTCCATCCCTACCCGCTGTGCGACCACCGATTTCTCGCCGCAGGTGTTCACGAACAACAGATACTTCTGGCGATTGTCGTAGAAGCGAAAGTTCGTTTTCTTCTCTTCGTTGATCGCGGTCTGTTCCGGGCTTTCGATCGGGCGGGCTTGCGGTGGTGCGGTCATGGCGGGTCTCTCACTATCGATCGTGCCAAGTAGTCTCGTTGCGCTGTCCGTGTCGAGCGGCGTACCGATCACGAACGGACGATCAATGTTTGGCGGTGGCGATTCGAGGAACTGGCGGACCTTGGACAGTGTTTGCATGCGCACGCGCCCACCGTCGCGCAACCGGGAGACGAATTTACCGTCATTGACCGCAAGGCGTCCGAAGGTGGACTCGGCGAGGGCGTGTTCACGGCAAAACGCCGCGATAGCGGACAATAACGTTGCAGGATCATTCATTGGGATGGTTGGCGCGCTCATCGGACGTTCTCGGGGCCGGAAGTCATGGCATCCGGATAGGGATCGAGGGGAGTGAGAAGGGTCGAATTGCGTCAACCATACGATATCCCACGTGTGGCGTGGGCATTATGGTGGGAAATTGATGGGATTTTCGGAGCCAGAAGTGAAGCGAGTGCGTCCGCCAGAGACCCCGCGCGTCTTGATTTCCGCGACGCACACCCAATCTTCAGGTGATGACGACGGCGGAATCCCCATCAATGAGTGAACTGAAGCATATCGCCTGTCCCCGGTGCGCGACGATCAATCGGCTCCCGGAGGCCCGGCTAGGCGAGAAGCCCAATTGCGGCCAATGCAAGCAGCCGTTGTTCCAAGGGGCGCCGGTCGAGCTTACGGTCAAGACGTTCGATCGCTTCGTCGAGGGAACCGATATCCCGGTCGTCGTCGACTTCTGGGCCGCCTGGTGCGGGCCCTGCCGCACCATGGCGCAGCATTATCAACGCGCCACCGCCATGCTTGAGCCGCGCGCCCGCATGGCCAAGCTCAATGTCGATGAATCGCAGGAGATCGCCGGACGCTACAACATCCGCAGTATCCCAACCATTATCGCATTCAAGAATGGACGCGAAGTCGCGCGCCAAGCAGGCGCGTTGGATCACGCTTCGATCGTGCAGTGGGTGCGGTCGCTGCCGTGACGATCGCGGCCGCTGAGCGGCTGGATCTCGATCTCGACATCGCGGGGATGACCTGTGCCGCGTGTGCGGCGCGCGTTGAAAAATCGCTCGGTAAGCTCGCCGGCGTGGAGGTGGCGGTCAACCTTGCGACCGAGCGCGCCCATATTCGCTATCCATCGAACGCAATTACACCGTCCGAGCTGATCGCGGCGGTCGAGCGGGCGGGGTACGGGGCCTCGATTGCCTCCGATGCAACGCGCGATGCGGAGCGCGCGCGGAAGAACGTCGCATGGCGGGAGGATCTGACCTTGTTCTGGTGGTCAGCCGCGCTGACTGCACCGCTCGCACTTCAGATGATCCCCATGCTTTGGGGAAGCGGCCATGTCGATTGGCTGCCGCGATGGGTGCAACTCGCCTTGGCCACGCCTGTGCAGTTCTGGATCGGGCGGCGATTTTTCATCGGCGCTTGGAATTCGCTCCGCGCGGGTGCCGCCAACATGGATGTCCTCGTGGTGTTGGGGACCCTGGCCGGCTACCTGCTGTCCGCGTTCGTCACGATCTTCGATCCACCGGGTGCGCATGTCTACTTCGAGAGCGCGGCGGTGGTGATTACCCTGGTGCTTCTTGGCAAGATTCTCGAATCGCGTGCGCGCGCCCGTACGTCAGGCGCGATTGACGCGCTGCTCCGCTTGCGCCCGGTCATCGCACACCTCGAGCGGGACGGCCACGTCATCGATGTGAAAATCGACGAAGTGGTGGCGGGCGATCGCCTGCACATCCGTCCGGGAGAATCGGTTCCGGTCGATGCGGAGGTGCTGGCCGGGCGGTCGAATGTCGATGAAGCAATGCTCACCGGCGAGAGCCTGCCCGTCACCAAAGAGCCGGGGAGCCGCGTATTCGCCGGTACATTAAATCAGGATGGCGTGCTCGAGTGTCGCGCGGTGGGCGTGGGCGCTGATACGGCGGTTGGCCGGATCGTGCGGATGGTAGAGGCCGCGCAGGGTTCGAAAGCCTCGGTGCAGCGGGTGGTCGATCGCGTCGCGGCGGTGTTCGTCCCGGCGATCGTGTTGATCGCGATGATCACCTTGATCGGCTGGTGGCTCCATGGCGCGTCCCTGGAGGTTGCGATCGTGAATGCGTGCGCGGTGCTGGTGATCTCGTGTCCGTGTGCGTTGGGACTCGCCACGCCGGCCGCGCTCATGGTCGGCATCGGACGCGGCGCGCAACAAGGAATCCTGATCAAGGATGCCAACGCGCTCGAGCGTGCGGAAAGCGTTCGCATGCTCGTGGTCGACAAGACCGGTACGCTCACTGAAGGTCGGCCGGTGGTGACGCGCATCGTTCCGGGCGCGGGCGTGTCCGCGGATGACGTGATCAGGGCGGGTGTCGCGATCGCGCAAGGATCGGAGCATCCGTTATCGCGGGCGATCGTGCGTTATGCAAGCAGCCAGGGCGTCGACATCGAACCGGCTGGCGATCTCACTTCGGTGGCTGGCAAAGGAATGCATGGCGTCCTGGTCGATGCTCGACGGAACCGGCGAAGGATCTGGCTCGGGTCGGCTGCCTACATGCGGGAATTGGACCGGCGTGGCGGCGAGGCTGTGTCGATGCAGGACGCCGACCCTACCCGCTCCCTCGTCGGGGTTGCGGACGACGAGAAGATACTTGGCTGGTTCGAGCTGGCCGATCAGCTTCGTCCGACTTCCCGCGCGGGAATAGACAGGCTGCGCCGACTCGGTGTCGAGGTCTTGATGATGACCGGTGATCGCGCGCGCGCGGCGGAGCCTATCGCCCGCGCGCTCGGCATTGCACGATTCGAAGCCGAGGTGCTGCCCGAGGACAAGGCGGCCCGCGTCACGACGTTGAAAGCGGGTGGCACGCCGGTAGCGATGGCGGGTGACGGCGTCAATGATGCGCCGGCGCTGGCCGCGGCCGATGTGAGCTTTGCGATGGGCGCGGGGTCGGATGTGGCGGTCCAAAGCGCGGGGATCACATTGATCCGCGCGGACATCAGCGGCGTGGCCGATGCGATCGAGTTGTCGCGCGCAACGATGCGAAAGGTGCGTCAGAACCTCGCCTTCGCATTCGGGTACAACGTGCTTGCGATCCCGGTGGCTGCATTCGGATTTCTCAATCCGGCACTGGCCGGCGCCGCCATGGCGCTCTCGTCGGTGTCGGTCGTGGCCAACGCGTTGCTGCTCCGCCGTTGGACGCGGAGATCCTCGAGCTGATCATCTCGTGCGAGCCAGGGTTGGATGCGCGGGGGTATCATTCTCACAAGCGATTGTTCCGGGTGGCTGGCTGTCAGCGTCGTCAAACCTCGTCGGTGAATTCGAATCTCCATGATGGCTCGCGAAAAAATTCTTTCGGGCATCGGTCTCCTTGTGGTCGCGGTGATCATCGTCATCGCGTTCCGCGCTTATCTTCATCCGGACTTCATCATCAATCTTGGCAATCTCCTGTGGTTCTGCATGTAGCGGGTGCGGATGATGCACGGCGATGAAGTCGCATCACTCTGGGTTCTCCGCTGGATCGGCGTCGCGGGCACCCGTCGCAAAGTTCTCGATCTCGCGTGCGGTGCGGGGCGTCATGCACGGGCCTGTGCGCAACGGGGATATGCCGTCACCGCGGTCGATCGGGATGCAAACGCGCTCGCATCGTTGGCGGACGTGCCTCGTGTCGAGACCTTGATCGCCGATCTGGAAGGTGCGCCGTGGCCGTTCGCGCCCGCATCGTTCGATATCGTGATCATCACGAACTATCTGCATCGCCCGTTGTTCGGTTCAATCAGCGCGTCGTTGCGCGAAGGCGGACTGTTGATCTACGAGACGTTCATGATCGGGAACGAGCGTTACGGACGCCCGTCGAATCCGGCTTTCCTGCTGAAACCAGGCGAGCTGCCGGCAGCGTTCGCAGGCACCTTAAGCGTGGTAGCGTTCGAGCAAGGTCGGGTCAACGATCCGAAGCCCGCGATCGTTCAGCGTTACTGCGGCGTGCGAATTGGTGATATGCCGCCGGGTCCGGAGGGATTGGACTAAAATCACGGACCCCGTTGCCACTCGCTTGCAGCTGGCGGCGGACCAATGAGGAGCACACTCATGGCCTACAAGCGCATTACCGGGAGTCTTGTCGCGATCGTCACTCCGATGCTGGAGGACGGGCGTCTTGATGTCGGTCGATTCAAGTCCCTCATTGATTTTCATATCACCGAGGGCACCGATGGCATCGTGGTGGTGGGCACCACGGGCGAATCACCGACGGTCAACTTCGACGAGCATAAAGACCTCATACGCGTCGCGGTGGAGCACGCCGCCGGTCGCATTCCGATCATCGCGGGCACCGGCGCCAATTCCACTGCCGAGGCGATCGAGCTCAGCGAATCGGCGAAGAAGGCGGGTGCGGATGCAAGCCTGTCGGTCGTGCCCTACTACAATCGCCCAACGCAGGAAGGGCTGTACCGCCACTTCCGCGCGATTGCCGAGAAGGTCAACATCCCCATGATCGTCTACAACGTTCCGGGACGCACCGTGGCGGATCTGCAGAACGACACGATGCTGCGATTGGCGGAAGTGCCCGGCATTGTCGGCATCAAGGACGCCACCGGCAACATCGAACGTTGTACCGATCTTATTCGTCGCGCGCCGCGTGATTTCACCGTCTACAGCGGTGATGACGCGACCTGTCTCGCCTTGATCCTCATGGGTGGGCACGGCGTGATTTCGGTCACCGCCAATGTCGCGCCGCGCGCGATGCACGAGATGTGTACGGCGGGATTGGCGGGCGAGGTCGTGAAGGCGCGCGAAATCAACTTCAAATTGCTTGGGCTCCACACCAAGCTGTTTGTCGAAGCAAACCCCATCCCCGTGAAATGGGCGGTCGCGCAAATGGGGCTCATCGAAGGTGGGATCCGGTTGCCCTTGGTGCCCATGTCGGCGCAGTTCCAGGATGTCGTGCGCGAGGCGATGCGACAGGCGGGTGTGGTCGCCCAGGGCGGGTTGCGGGTCGTGGAAGGGCGGGCGTGATGGGTGTTGGGTGTTATAGAGGCCGGCGTATCGCGCTTGGATTCGCGGTCACGCTGGCGTTGGCCGCATGCGGCATGACGAGCGGCCCGGGTATCGATTACAAATCCGCCGGCAAGGTTCCTTCGCTCGATGTGCCGCCAGACCTGACGCGACCCGGACGCGACGACCGCTACAACGTCCCCGATGGGGGTTCGGTCCAACCCGGCACCGCGACACTCTCGACCTACACCGCCGATCGCAGCGCGTTGCCACGACCGGGATCGACGGACATCCTGCCGGACAGTTCACGCTCCAGGATCGAGCGGGCGGGCGGCGAGCGCTGGCTGGTGGTGCAGGACTCCGCCGAGAAATTGTGGCCGGTGGTGCGCGAGTTCTGGCAGGAAAGCGGATTCATCATTCGTACCGACCGGCCCGAAGCCGGCGTGATGGAAACCGATTGGGCGGAAGACCGCGCGAAGATTCCCAATGACGGCATTCGCAGCATTCTCGGTCGGGTGCTTGACACCGCTTACTCGACCGGTGAGCGCGACAAGTTCCGGACGCGCCTCGAACGATCCCCGGACGGCAAGTCGACCGAGATCTACATCAGCCATCGTGGCATGGTCGAGCGCATCATCAACAGCGCGCGCGGGCAGGAAGGCACGATGTGGGAACCGCGCGAACCAAGTCGCGAGTTGGAAGCAGAATTTCTCCGCCGCCTGATGGCCCGCCTTGGCACCGATGAGGCACGCGCGAAGGAACTTGTCGCCGCAGCCCCCGTTGTGCCGGAACGCGCGCAGCTGAAAGGCGGCGCCGATGGCGCGGGCGAGCTCTACCTGGATGAACCGTTCGATCGTGCATGGCGGCGGGTCGGGCTGGTCCTGGACCGGGTCGGCTTCACGGTCGAGGACCGCGACAGGTCCAAGGGTCTTTACTACGTCCGCTATGTCGATCTCAAGGAAGACGAGCCGATGGAGAAGCCGGGCTTCTTCGCACGTGTATTCGGCATCGGCGCGAGCGACCGCTCGTCGACCGCGGCGCAGTACCGCGTGCTTATCAATCGTTCGTCCGCCGATGCGAGTCACGTCCAGGTGCTGAACAAGGAAGGCGCGGTGGACACCTCCGGCACCGCCAAACGGATTCTCACGCTCCTGCACAAGCAGTTGAAGTGATCCGTTTTGCCGTCCTTGGCAGCGGCAGCGCGGGAAACGGGCTCCTCGTCGAGTGTGGATCGACGCGGCTCCTCCTCGATTGCGGATTCAGCCTGAAAGACGTTGAGCTGCGTCTTGCGCGACTTGGCGTGTCCGTTGAACAGTTGAACGGCATCGTGGTGACGCACGAGCATGACGATCATGTCGGTGGCGTGCGCGCGCTGGCTGCGCGCTCGGGCGCGCCGGTGTGGCTCACCTACGGAACGATGCGGGCAATCCTCGGCGATGAGGCCCCGCAGTCAGGCGAATTTCGTCTGCTCGACGCGCAGTCGCCGTTCGCGGTGGGTGCGATCGAAGTGCATCCGTTCGCGGTTCCGCATGACGCGAGGGAACCGGTCCAGTTTGTTTTTTCCGATGGCGATGCGCGGCTCGGGGTCCTTACCGATACCGGCGTATCCACGACCCACATCGTGCGCTCGTTGATGCATTGCGATGCGATCGTGCTCGAATGCAATCACGACCCTGTGATGCTCGCTGGCGGGCGCTATCCCCGCTGGTTGAAGGAGCGGATCGGCGGGGCGCTCGGGCACCTGTCGAACGAACAGGCGGCCGAGATTCTCGGCGCACTGGACAGGCGCCACTTGAGCCATGTGGTCGCTGCCCACCTCAGTGCGAGCAACAATACGCCCGATCTTGCGCAACGTGCGCTGGCGGATGTGATGGGCTGCGAGCCCGCATGGATCGCGGTTGCCGATCAGCAGGCGGGGCTCGCATGGCGCGACGTGCATGCGGGGCGCGGGAAATCCTGACGCGTTACGCGTTCGAGACGACGCTACAAACCGATCGTTGTCGACAACGACACGATCGTCGAGGCGCCGAGAATCTGTTCGAACCGCTCGATGATCGGCGCTGCCGCTTGTTCATCGTTGAAAGTCACCGCGCCGCGAGGGTGTGTCTGCACCGTGCGTCGTGCGAAGTGCGTGTCGTCGATCAGGACAAAGCAATCTTCAACGCGGGCGGCGTCGTTTTCGGCCAGGTGGACGGCGACCTGATTCCCATGAAGCGCGACGAACTGGATGAACCGGGGGCATTGCTTCTCGATGTGCGCGATCGAGCGCACGACGACGACAATCTTCGCTTCGGTGTTATTGCGCACGAACGCCTTGAGTGAATCGATGCGCGCGGGCGCGTTGAGCGCGAGTTGAACGCCATCGGCGTCAAAAATGCGGATGGTCGAGCGCGCCGCCGCGATCAGGTTCTCGATCGCCTGTCGATACTCGGCGGGCGTCGTGATCAGGGTGCGCGACGGTTCCATGGACGAAGCGGTGCCGGTCGAAGGTGTTGCGTCCATCATCAATCCTCGTCATTGGGTAGATCGACAGCAAGGTGGATCCATCCTGCCCGATACCAATCGTGCAGCGCGTCGATGGCGGACCCGTCGACCCGCTTGGCGGGCAGGGTGCGATGATCGGCCAGCCATCGCAATGCGGATCGGGCGGTCGCCGCCGGGCGCAGGCCCTCACCGTTAATGTAGAACGATTCGGATGCATAGAGCATGAGCGATTTGGCATCGAGCATCACGCCGTGGGCCTTCGCGCGGTCGCGGAAGCGATGCTTCGGCAGCGCGGGCGCGGGCCGATCGTAGACGACGGTTGCCTTGGGCGTCGTCAAGATGGCGCCGATCACATCTTCGAGCGCTCGTCGAGAAAAGCGCAGGCGTCGCAAGGTATCGGCCAGCCCGTGGACCATCGATTGGGGCAGCGCGGCAGGATGCCTCGTGGGTCGCAGGCCGGGATCGCGATAGTGGACGATGGCCGCTTGCGATGCTTCGGGATCGGCGAAAAGCTCCGCAAGAAGCTCGGCGTAACGCGGTGCGCGAAAGCCGATGGAGTAGGTGGTGCACGCTTCGAGCGCGATGCCATCGTGCGCGATGTGCGGCGGCAGATAAAGCATGTCGCCCGGCGCGAGTGTCCAGGTGTGTTGCGGCCGAAAATTTTTGAGGATCTTGAGCGGCGCGCGCGGATCGAGCGCGTGATCGCGCTGCCGGCTGATGCGCCATTGACGCATGCCAAGCCCTTGCAGCAGGAATACATCATACGAGTCGACATGCGGGCCGACGCCGCCACCGCGGGTGGCGTAGCTCACCATGACGTCATCCAGGCGCGCATAGGGAATGAAGGAAAAGCGCTGCAACAGCGCATCCGCGGCCGGGACCACCTGATTCAAGCCTTGCACGAGCAAGGTCCAACGCTCTCGCGGGAGATTTCGCCAATAACGCGCCGGAAATGGACCGTGCTCGAGATGCCATCGCGCGCCTTCGCGAACCACCACGCGCGATTCGACGTCATCGCGCGCGGCCAGCCGCTGCAAGGCCGGCAGCTTCGCGATCCCGTTGAACCCGGGAATTGCCTGCCGGATCAGGTGTGCGCCGCGTTGCCAATACCGCGCCATGAAAGCGGCGGGTGAAAGGCTACCGAGCGGGGTGGGAGACGAAGCGGTCCGGGTCACTTTGGTTGAAGGATGAACGCTGCATGCGGCGGCGGATGATCGTGCCCGCCATTGGGGGTGGAGTGTAGCGAATCCGGCGCCGCGAATCCGGCACGCGGAATCCGGCATGAATGAACGCCCTTGCATGCCGGACTGATTAAAAAAGATTAGTTTAGAATCGATTGAAGGGGGTATCCGCGCCACGGGTCGCGCTGATTCCCAAGTGTGGACGCGATGGATTGTCATCACCCTAAAACGGCAAACGAGGTCGCCGAATTGAAGCAACTTGCCGCCGCCTGGAATCAGCCACGAGGAATCGGTCAATTGAACGACCAGCACAGAGGAGGCTGGGCGCTCGATCGTCGAGCCGCCTAGAGAACGCCATGCTCGCGGTAGGACAGCCGGCGCCCGCATTTACGCTTCCAAATGCCGAAATGGACGCCGTTTCGCTCGCCGACTTTGCGCGCCAGAGGCGCGTGGTACTTTTCTTCTACATCAAGGACGGCAGCCCCGCCTGTGCGCAGGAGGCCATCGAATTCACCGATCTGCTCGATGCGTTCGAGCACCATGAAACGATCGTGCTGGGCATCTCGGCGGACGACTGTCTCACGCACGCCGATTTCCGCGATCGTCACGGTATCGGCGTCGACCTCTTGTCCGATGTCGACAGCGAAGTCTGCAGGCGCTACGAAGTCATGCAACCGCGCGACGTGAACGGGACGATCCGTCAGTGCGTTCAACGTTCGACATTCGTCATCGACAAGAAGGGCATCATCCGCCACGCGCAATACGGCGTGGCCGCACGCGGTCATGCGCGCGAAATTCTCGCCGTGATCAAACGGCTCTGATCGAGGTCTCATGCTGATCGCACCAGGCACGGTCGTGTCGCTCGAGGTGGAGATATGGGATGTCCACGGCAATCGCCTCGAAAGCTCCGAGGGATCGATGTCCTATCTTCATGGTGGGTTCGACGGCATCTTCGCGGCGGTCGAAGCCGCCCTGGAGGGAAAGCAGCCGGGGGAACGGATCACGATCGATCTGGAGCCGGAAGAGGCGTTCGGTGATTACGACGAGAATCTACTCACCCTGGTCGACCGCGATGTGTGTCCCGAGGAACTCGATGTCGGCATGCAACTCGAGGGCATTCCCGGTGCGGACGATGAGGAGAACGAGAACATCTACACGGTAACCGATATCGCGGAAGGCTCGGTCGTTCTGGATGGCAACCATCCGTATGCGGGGATCGCGGTGCGATTCATCGGGACCGTCGTTGCCGTGCGGGCCGCGACCGAGGACGAAATCGAGCAGGGGTTTCCGGACGATCCCTCCGGTGGGCTTCTGCGTGTCCAGCACTGATCATCCGACGATGCTTCCAGCGGATACCTGCAACGCCGCCGAGTGAAACCGGGCGACCTGCGATCGGTGCGCAATGCTGACAATCCCGGTATCGGGCAGCCGCGTGGCGAGTAGCTCGTAGAGGTGCCGCTCGGTGGGTTCATCGAGCGAGCTGGTGGCCTCATCCAGGAAGAGCCATTGCGGTCGGGCGAGGAGTGCGCGCGCGATGGCGAGTTTCTGTTGCTCGCCGCCGCTCATCGCCAGACTCCAGTTACGCGATTCGTCGAGTCGTTCGGCGAACCCATCGAGCTGCGCGTCGTTCAGCGCTTGGGCAATGACGGAGGCGTCGAACGCATCCGGCGCGGAAGGGTAGGCAACGGCCGCGCGCAGGCTGCCAATCGGAATGTACGGCTTTTGCGGCAGGAACAGCACGCGCGCGCCCTCTGGAATACGCACGCTGCCGCTGCCATAGGGCCAGATGCCGGCGATCGCGCGAAACACGGTGCTCTTGCCGCTTCCGGATGGTCCGCGCAGCAGCAGACGTGCGCCGGGCTTGATCGCAAACGAGGCATCGGTGATGAGCGCGCGGCCATTCGGCAGCAGAAGGCTCAGGTTGGTGGCCTGGATTTCGCGCTCGGCAGCCTCCAGGCGCTTGATGCCCTTTTGTTCGCGGGATTCGTTGGTGGCATCGTGTACTGCGTCGTGGAAGGTGAGCAGCCGATCGACACTCGCTTTCCAACCGGCGAGCGACGCGTAGCTTTGTACGAACCAGGACAGCGAACCCTGCACCGTGCCGAATGCATCCGCGATCTGGGTCAATGTCCCGAATGGAATGGCGCCTGAAAAATAGCGGGGCGCCGCAACGAAGAACGGGAACACGACCGCGAGTTGACCGTAGGTGTTCGTGAGGACATTGAGCTTGAGATTGGCGCGCATGAGCCGCCACCAGTTCGTCCGGATCCCATCCACTTTTTCCTCGAGGTTGGCGCGCTCGGCCTGTTCGCCGCGATAGAGGGCGATCCCTTCCGCATGCTCGCGCATTCGCACCAGGCTGAAGCGAAAATCCGCCTCATACCGCTCCTGCCGGAAGTTGAGGCCCACGAGCGGGCGGCCGATGTGGTATGTCGCGAAGCTGCCGGCGATCGCGTACAACACGGCCACCCAGACCATGTAGCCGGGGATCACCCAATTGCGGCCGGCGAGCTCGAATTCAAGCGGACCCGAGACACTCCACAAAATCACAATGAAGGAAACCAGGGTGACGATCTGTTGCAGGAGATCGAGCGTCAATGCGAGCGACGTCGAGGTGAACTGCCGCAGATCATCGGCGATCCGTTGATCAGGGTTGTCGGTGCCGCGGGCGTTCTGTTCGAGCCGGTAGTACACCTGATCGCCCAGCCACTCGCCGATGTAGGTGCGCGTGAGCCAGATCCGCCAGCGCATTTCGAGCGACTGGCGGAGGTACGAGCGTGTGACCGCAACGAGAATGTAGACGAGCGCAATGCCCAGGAAATTGATCAGGAGCCGATAGAAATCATCCTTGTTCTTTTGTTCGATGGCATTGAAGAACTGGCGATTCCAATCGTTGAGGACGACCAGCAAATAGACAATACAAAGGGATAGGGAAATGATCGTGACGAGCAGCAACCATGCGATCCGTCGCTCATCGGAGCGCCAATAGGGTTTGGCGAGCAGCCAGGCGCGACCGAGAAACGTACGGGCATCGAGAATCAGGGAGTTTGTTGGCATTGTTGGAAGTGATCTGTTTGGTCAGAACGGTTCGAGCGGGGTGTGGGCGGGCTCGATACGAACGGGAAAGCGCGTTCCGGTCCCGTGTATGCGGCTATGCAATGCGACGATTGATCAGCACGCGGACCCGATCGATCACTTCACCGGCGGTGAGTCCGATCGGGCCAATGCCTTCGTCGACACATCGGTCGGCCGCCGCCGCGTGAAGGTAGGCGCCAAGCTGCAGCGCAGCGCCCGGTGCGAGTCCCTGGCCGAGCAAGGCACCAATCACGCCGGATAGCACATCGCCCATGCCGCCGGTCGCCATTCCTGGATTGCCCCCCTGCACGATCCACCAATGACCGTCCGGCGCAGCGAGCACACTGCCGTTGCCCTTGAGGAGCGCGTGCACCTTGAAACGGCGGGCCAGCAGCCGCGCGGTGGCGACCCGGTCCCTTTGCACCTCCTCGACGGTACTGTCCAGAAGGCGGGCCGCCTCCGCGGGATGCGGTGTGACGAGCGTCGCCGCGGTGCGCGTGACCAAGGTGTTGGCAAGCGTGCTGTAGGCGCCGACGAGATTGAGTGCATCCGCATCGAGCACGATCGGAACATCGGCGCGCAGCACCTGCGCGAGAACGCGTTGGGCGATGGCATCGGTACCCATTCCCGGACCGGCGACCAGCGCATCGAATCTGCCCCCGGACAGGAGCTGTTCGGCGCGGCGAATCATGATCTCCGGATACTGTGGATCGACGGCCAACGGCGGATCGGCGAGTAGCGCGAGGTACACCTTGCCCGCGCCGCATTTGAGTGCCGCACGACCGGCAAGAAGCGCCGCGCCCATCATCCCGGCGGCACCGCCGATGATCGCAACGCTGCCGGCGTTGCCTTTATGGAAGTTGCGAGGACGCGGACCGGGGCAATCTGCGAGGATGGCCTGATCGACGATTCGTCCTTGCGCCGGAACAAGCGTCTCGACATCGAGTCCAAGTGCGTCGCACTCGACATCGCCCGCGTGGTCCGGGCCGTCAAGGGTCAACAGACCGGGTTTCCGGGCGATGAAGGTGAGGGTTCGCGTGGCACGAATCGCCGCACCATGTGCCGCACCGGTATCGCCATTGATTCCGCTTGGGATATCGAGTGCGAGGATGGGTACGCCAAGCGCATTGATCGTCGTAATCAATTCGTTATGCCGGCCCGCGATGGGGCGCGTGAGGCCGATGCCGAAGAGCCCGTCGATGACGAGATGCCATGACTTTCTTGCCGGTATTTCAGCGAGCAGCGCACCGCCGATGTCACGCCATTTCTTCAGTGCGTTGGTTGCGTCAACCGGGAGCTTCGCGGCGTCATCGACCATCACCACATGCACATTGAAGAAGCCGCCTTTCAAGTGAACGGCTGCCTCGAGCGCATCACCCCCGTTGTTCCCGGGGCCCGCGAAAATGAGAACGTTCTTCCCGCGATCGCCGAGCATCGCTGCGGCGACCTTGGCGGCGGCAACGCCCGCACGCTCCATCAACCTTGCGTCGGGATTCGCCTGGTGCGCGGCCGCCTCGAGCGCGCGGATCTGTTCGACGGTGTAGAGCGGAGCGAGGTGTGCGGACATCGCTCAAGTGTAGCGCGCACTAAGCGATTTCACCGCAATGGACGCAAAGGACCGAAAGGACCGAAAGGACCCAGGTCGGCATTCGGCTGATCTGCCCGGCAGAAAATCGTTGGCCCAAAATTGATCAGACGCTACCGAACGCATGACAACGCATGAACCATTGCGTCCATTGCGGTTCAAGCTCTTCTCCCTGCCTCATTTTCGTGCCGGGATCACCACATCGGGCAGCCAAGTGACGATCTGCGGGAAGATCGTGATCAGCGCGATCGCCAGTACCATCATGAAAAAGAACGGGATCGATGCACGCGCGACATAGGTGCTGTCGCGCCCACTCATCGTTTGCAGAACGAACATGTTGAAGCCAAGCGGTGGTGTCACTTCGGCGATCTCGACCAGCAGCACGATGAAGATGCCGAACCAGATGAGATCGAACCCGGCCTTCTGGATCATCGGCAGCACGATCGACGTCGTGAGAAGAATCATCGAGATGCCATCGAGCGCCGTGCCGAGCAGGATGTAGATCAACGCCAGGCACGCGATCAGCATATAGGGATTGGGGTTGAGCGAGGCCACCCAATCGGCCAGCGCGCGTGGGATGCCGGTAAAGCCCATGCAGGTCGACAGAAACGCCGCACCGCCGAGAATGAACATGATCATGCAGGACAGGCGGGTGGCGCCCATCAGGCTCTGCCAGAACGTATCCTTCGTCAAGGCGCCGCTCCACCACGCGATGCCAAGCGCACCGAGGACGCCGAAGGCCGCCGACTCGGTCGCGGTTGCCCAGCCGACGATCATGACGACGATGATGAAGATGATCAGCAGCAGGCACGGTATGAGATTGCGGCTTTTCCGGATGCGCTCGCGAAACGTGAAGCGCTCCGTTTCCTTGGGTGTCTTCTCCGGGTTCATCAGCGACCACACGATGATGTATCCGGAGAACAACGCCATCAACAGAATGCCCGGAAGGAATCCGGCGAGAAAAACCTTGAGGATCGATACTTCCGCGGCGACCGCATAGACCACCATGATGATCGAGGGCGGCAACAGGATGCCCAAGGTGCCGGCTCCGCACAGGGAGCCGAGACACATCTTCTCGTCATAGCCGCGCTTCTTGAGTTGGGGGAGCGCGACCTTCGCGATCGTGGCGCAGGTGGCGGCTGATGATCCGGAAACTGTCCCGAAGATTCCGCACGCGATAATGTTCACATGCATCAATCGGCCGGGGAGCCATCCAAGCCAGGGCGACAGGCCCTCGAACATCTCCTCGGAGAGCTTGGTGCGGTACAGGATCTCGCCCATCCAGACGAAGAGCGGCAACGCGGCGAGATTCCAGGATGCCATCGTGCTCCAGAATGCCTGGAACAAACTCACATCGGGTGGGGAGTTGGTGAAGACAGACAGACCAAACCACGCGACACAGGCGAGAGTGATCGCGATCCACACGCCACCGACCAGCAGCACGAGCATGACGGCAAAGAGAACCAGCGCGATCGAGAGGGTCGTCACGCGCTCTCCGAGAAGTCGCCGCGCGCCACCCGGTCTTCTTCGGCGAGTTGGTAGGCGGGCTTCTCGTGCCTGAGTACCACGATGAGCTCATCGATAACCGCGATGAAGAAAACGACGACCCCGGCGATGAATGTGAGCTGCGGAATCCAGATCGGCACCCGGAGCAATCCTTGCGCGATCTCATTGATTGCCCAGCTTTCATAGACGAAGCGAACGACCGCCCAGCACATGTAAGCGAGGAAGACACTCGTAATGGAAAGCGCGAACACTTCGGCACGCCAACGCATCGGTCCGGACAGTCGATCGAGCACGATCGCCATCCGAACCAGCTCGCCACGGCGAAACGTGTGGCCTAGCGCAAGGAAGGCGGACGCCGCACAAAGCCATGCGGTGATGTCATCGGCGCCGCGAAAGAGGAGGCCGGCTTCGCGGGTGGCCACCTGCAAAAGCATGACCACGCAGGTCAAACCAAGACAGATGGCCGCAAGCACCCCGCTCGCGTGGTAGAGGCGATCCAGCGCGTTACGCACGAATTGTTTGATTGCTTGGGTAGGACGCATGCCGGTGTTCGCGGCCGGCATGCACCGGGTTCTACTTGGCGCGATAGGCCTTGATCAGTGCTTCGCCATCCGGACCCGCTTTCTTGATCCATTCGGCCAGCATCGTCTCACCGATCTTGGTGAAGGCGGCTTTCATGCCGGCGTCGGGCTCTATGATGCTCATGCCGTTCTCGGCGAGATTCTTGTTGCTGAGCGCCTCGCGCTCTTCGCTGCTTTTCCAGCCGCGCTTTTCCGCTGCCGCGGACAAATCGGTGATCGTCTTCCGTGTCGCCTCGGGCAGGCGCTGGAAGGCGCGTTCATTCACGACCACGACATTGCGAGGGTGCATGGCCGCGGTGTTGTAGTAGTGCTTCGTGTATTCCCAAGCCTTGAAGGCCACGCCCGTCGCCGATGAAGTAATCATCACATGGACGGTGTTGGTCGCGAACGCCTGGGGGATGTCGGTGGCCTGGATCACGGTCGGACTTGCACCCAGAAGCTCGGCGAGACGCGCGGTCGCGGCGCTGTAGGTACGAAACTTGGTGCCTTTCAGATCCTCGACGGATTTCAGCGGGTTCTTGGTATAGACGCCTTGTCCCGGCCACGCGATCGAATAAAGCAGCCGCAAGCCACGACCTTGCAGGCGCTTTTCAAGAAACGGCCGGTGATGTTCGTAGAATTTCAGGGCTTGCGGGTAGCCGACGGCAACGAACGGGATATTGTCGACCTCGAACATCGGATCTTCGTTCGAGAACTGTCCAAGCAGAAACTCGCCGATCGGTACCTGACCGGTGGAGACCGCGCGGAGAATATCGGGATGCTTGATCAGCGACTGACCGCTATGAACGATGATCTCGAGCTGCCCATTACTCGCTTTCTTGATCTCGTCGGCGAGCATGCGGATGTTCTGCGTATGGAACTCCGAATCGACATAGGGCGTCGGCATGTCCCATTTGGTCTGGGCATGCGTTGCAGTCGCGAACGCGAATGCAGCAGCCGCGAACAGGATTCGCTGTTGCATGGTTTCCTCCTCGAAAAAAGGCGATAAGCGTAACCGGAATGCCGGGTTGGCGCTCTTGTCATGCAGGGAGCGATGCGTTGACATGCCTTGCAATCGCGAGCGCCGCGGTGAGTCCCGGGGACTCGATCCCGAACAGGTTCACCATCCCTGGTACGCCGTGATCCGCGGGCGTCGAGATCATGAAGTCGCGAGCGGGCTCACCCTTGGCCTGGAGCTTCGGACGAATCCCCGCGTACCCCGGTTGCAGCGCGCCGTCCGGGAGGCCGGGCCAGTATTGACGAATGGCGGCATAGAAACTGTCGGCGCGGCGCGGATCGACGGTGTAATCGACGGCATCGATCCATTCGACATCCGGGCCGAAGCGCGCCTGGCCCGCGAGATCGATCGTGACATGGACCCCGAGACCGGCTGCTTCCGGAACGGGATAGATCAACCGGGAAAACGGTGAACGCCCGATCAAGGTGTAGTAGTTGCCCTTGCAAAGATGACTCGGCGGAATATGGGCAGCGGGAAATCCGGCGATGCGGCGAACGATCGCCTGCGCATGGAGCCCAGCGGAATTCACCACGATCTTCGCGCGCACACGCATCGGGTCATCGCCACCGACACTGAGCTCGATGCCATCGGGGCAGAGTTGCCCACCCAGAACCGGGGACTTGAGCGCCATCATCGCGCCATGCGCCTCCGCATCGCCTTGCAGGGCAAGCATGAAAGCGTGGCTATCGATGATCCCGGTGGAAGGCGAATTCAGCGCCGCGACGCAATGCAACGCGGGCTCGATGGCGATCGCTTCCGCCGCGGTGAGCGGGCGCAGATCGTTGACGCCGTTGGCCGCGGCCTGCGCGCGAATCCGGTCGAGTTGGCTGATCTGGTCCGCACCGGTCGCGACGATGAGCTTGCCGCACTTCACATGGGGAATGCCGTGCTCGGCGCAATATTCGTACAAGAGCAATTTGCCCGCCACGCACATTGCAGCCTTGACCGATCCGCGTTCGTAATAGATGCCCGCGTGGATCACTTCGGAATTGCGGGAACTGGTTTCGGTGCCAATGCCTTCCGCGGCTTCGAGGATGATGACTTCGCGCCCGGCCATCGCGAGCTCGCGTGCGATCGCAAGCCCGACCACGCCAGCACCGATGACGATCGTGTCGACGGATTCCATTTGTCAGAGGGTGGACTATCGATGACGCTATGCTTAACGCAGTACAAGTACGGTTCCGGCGATGACCAGCGCGGCACCTGCCAACATCGCGGGCGTTATGCTTTCTCCAAGAAAGAGCGCGGCCCAGAGGATGCCAAAGACCGGAATGATAAAGGTGACGGTGAGCGTGCGGGTCGGCCCGACATCGGCCATCAACCGAAAAAACAGCATATAGGCAACCGCGCTGCATAACACGCCGATTGCCAGTGCCGAGCCGATGACGATCGGTGATGCCGCATCAACCGGCGGCGAGACCAGGCCATGTGCCAGTGCGAACGGCAGGATCCAGAGCCCCGCTGCCAATTGCGTGCCGGCGGCGAAATGCAATGACGGGATCGCCCGAGCGCGGCGCCGAATCAAGACGCCCGCCCAGCCATAGCAGAGCGTCGCGATGACGCAGGCCCCGATCGCGCCGATCGTTGCAGGATTCATCGGCACCGGGCCGAGCCGGCTCATGAGCGCGACGCCGATCACGCCAAGGCCGATGCCCGCGATTTTCCGTGCGCTCAGGGGTTCGCCTTCCAACCGCCAAAGAAACAGAGCCCCGAATAGTGGCGCCAGCGCATTGAGCACCGCGGAATAGGAAGCCGGAATCGATAGTGCGGCAATCGAAAACAACACGAAGGGCACACCGGAATTCACCATACCAACCAGCGAGAAGGCGCCCAGGCGACCCGCGTAGACGCCTCGATCGCCACGCAGCGCAAGGTAGATCGCGAGTGCCGCGGCGCTGATAAGGAGGCGGACGTCGGCGCCGACGACAGGGCCCAACGCGGGCGAAAGAATGCGCATGAAGAGAAACGAGCTTCCCCAAATAGCGGCGAGAACGATGAGCCGGATGATATCGCTAGGCGACATGGCGGGCATTCACCACAACGGACGCCACGGAGGCACGCGCCGCGAAGAACGCATCGCGGGTGCCATGAAGCCGCTGGCCTCTTTTCCGATCACTCAAGATCCACGCCCTCGTGCGTGAGCAGCCAGCGCTTTCGATCGAGCCCGCCTGCATAGCCCGTCAACGACCGGCTCGACCCGATCACGCGATGACAGGGCACCGCGATCGCAACGGGATTGAGCGCATTGGCATGGCCGACCGCACGTGCCGCCCGGGGCGCACCAATCTTCAGTGCCTG
This sequence comes from Burkholderiales bacterium, assembly GCA_046160305.1. Lineage (GTDB taxonomy): Bacteria > Pseudomonadota > Gammaproteobacteria > Burkholderiales > SG8-39 > SHXR01. The sequence continues at coordinate 47,670 of JBJXGX010000216.1, read as the reverse complement.
CGCTGCGTAGGTGGCGCAATGACCGGGTGGGATCGTGCGCAACGCCTGCCATGCACGCTCCTGAAACGGCGAGCCATGCAAGGCAAGGGGGATCGTCTCAAGCGCGCTCAGATCGCCGTCAAAGTAATTGCTGACCGCCACGCTGATGCCCGCCGGATTGTGCTCGTTCGAGAAAACGTAGGGACCGAAGCGACGTTCCAGCAGGCGGTGAAGACGATCGTCGTGGCCTTCGAAATCGAGGGCGGCGAGCTGCTCATCGAGGAGCGCGACGAGGATCCTGCCGATGGGCGAAGACACTTCGTCGTAGCGCAGGCGGAGCCGTGGTCGCATCGATCATCCACCGGCACTCGGGTCCGACATCCAGAGATGCATCGCCGCGTAGGCACGCCATGGCCGCCAGCCATCGGCAATGCGATCGAGTTCGCGCGCGGTGACGGACTTGCCCGACAGCTGTCCGTAGGCACGGATCAGGCCAAGATCACCCGTCGGGAAGGCATCGGGCTCGCGCAGCGCGCGCATCGCGATATAGTGGGCGGTCCATTGGCCGATGCCAGGCAGGCGCGTCAACTCGCCGATCGCCTGATCGAGCGACTGCATCCGGTCGAAGAATCCGGGGTGTTCGACCAGCGTTGAGGCCAGTCCGCTGATCCATTTGGCGCGCGTGCGAATCAGACCGATGCTCGTCAGATCGGCGTGTGCGAGCGCAGCCGGCGACGGAAATGTCCGCACGAGTTCGCCCGCCGGGTCCGTTGTGAGGGGGAGCGGCGCGCCGTACGTCGAGACGAGACGGCCGGCGAACGTAGTCGCCGCCTTCACGCTCACCTGCTGCCCGAGGATGGCGCGCACCGCAAGTTCGAACGGCGACCAGGCGCCGGGAATACGCAGCCCTTTCGCCTTCGCGAGTGCACCCTTCAAGACGTTGTCGCGGGAAAGATGCTTGGCGATCACGCGTGGATCATTCCTGAGATCGAAGAATCGCGTTGCATGTTCGATCATCCGCGGCACGATGGATCGCTTGCCCGACTGGATTGACAACATGACGAACGCATCCTTCGCGTCGCACGTGGCGTCGATGATGACCGGTGTGTCCCCTATGGAAAGCACCCTGCGGTACCGCGTAGCCGTTACCACTTCGACGCCGGGAAATGCACGCGGGCCCAGGAAGGCAAGTAAAGCCGGCCAGCCGAATGGTTTGGTGAACGGCACTTGGCACTGTGCCATCGCCCCATGCCCCGGATTTGGTTCGACGGGAGGCTTCGTTGACGCGCTTTGCATCGCCCGAGAATACGACGTTGCGCAAGAGTACGTGCTTCGTTTCTTGCTTTAGCGTCGCAAGCCACGCGATTTCATTTATTCTCGGCGCTTCGCTCGTTGCGCATAGTGCTCATGACATCAATTCCTCAACTTCCTCAAGGTAGCCACGCGACCCCGCAATGGGAATTCTGGATCGATCGCGGCGGCACGTTCACCGACATCGTGGCAAAAAGGCCGGATGGCACGCTCGACACGGCAAAGCTTCTCTCGGAGAATCCCGAGCGCTATCGTGACGCGGCGATCGCCGGTATTCGACAATTGCTCGGCGTGGCCGAAGGCGCCGCGATTCCGGTGGAGCGCATCGCCGCGGTCAAGATGGGTACGACGGTCGCGACGAACGCGCTGCTCGAGCGCAAGGGCGAGCGGACCGTTCTATTCATCACGCGCGGCTTTCGCGACGCACTGCGCATCGCCTATCAGAATCGTCCGCGGTTGTTCGACCGGCACATTGTCTTGCCGGAGATGCTGTACCAGCAGGTGGTCGAGGTGGATGAACGGATGGGCGCCCACGGGAATGTGCTGGTTCCGTTGAACGATGCCAAGACACACGCATCGCTCGTCGACGCTTACGCCGCCGGATTCCGATCGATCGCGATCGTGCTCATGCACGGGTATCGATTCCGCGACCATGAAGCCCGCGTCGCCGCGATGGCGCGCGGGATCGGATTCACGCAGGTGTCGGTGTCCCATGAAGTCTCACCGCTCATGAAGCTCGTATCGCGCGGCGATACCACTGTCGTCGACGCCTATCTTTCACCGATTCTCAGACGCTACATCGATCAGGTCGCGGCAGACCTGCCGAATGTGCGGCTCATGTTCATGCAATCAAGCGGCGGTCTGACCGATGCGCGGCGCTTCCAGGGCAAGGATTCGATCCTGTCCGGTCCTGCCGGTGGCATTGTCGGCGCCGTACGAACCGCGCAAGGGGCCGGCTACGATCGGATCATCGGATTCGATATGGGCGGCACGTCAACCGACGTATCGCATTTTTCCGGCGAGTTCGAGCGGGTGTTCGAAACGCATGTGGCCGGCGTGAGGATGCGGGCGCCGATGATGAGCATTCACACCGTTGCCGCAGGGGGTGGGTCGATCCTGCATTTCGATGGGGCCCGGTATCGCGTGGGGCCGGATTCCGCGGGTGCGAATCCCGGGCCCGCCTGTTATCGCCGTGGCGGTCCGCTCGCTGTCACCGATGCCAATGTCATGGTCGGAAAGATCGAGCCCGCGTTCTTTCCGAGCGTGTTCGGTGTCAACGGTGATGCCACGCTCGACACCGACGGCGTTCGCGATCGGTTCGCCAAACTGGCCGATGCGATCCGCGCGGCCACGGGTAATCAACGGTCCCCGGAGGAAGTCGCGGAAGGCTTCATCGCGATTGCAGTCGGCAACATGGCCAACGCGATCAAGCAGATTTCCGTGCAGCGCGGCCATGACGTCACCGAATACACGCTTTGCTGCTTCGGTGGCGCCGGTGGTCAACACGCGTGTCTCGTCGCGGATGCGCTGGGCATGACGCGGGTGTTCATTCATCCGTTGGCCGGTGTCTTGTCGGCGTACGGAATGGGGCTTGCCGACCAGACCGCGATGCGTGAGCAGGCGGTTGAAATCCGGCTCGCGGCCGACACGGTCGCGGCGCTCGCCGTAACGTTGGCCGCGTTGGAAGAGGCGGCACGTGCCGATCTCGCCTCGCAAGGCGTACCAGACGAGCGGATGCGGGCCGTGCGTCGCGTGCATTTGCGCTACGAGGGCACGGATTCCACCTTGATCGTCGGGTCCGGGACGCTCGCCGAAATGATCAAACGGTTCGAGTCGGAGTATCGGCAGCGCTATTCGTTTCTCATGCCCGATCGTGCGCTGATCGTCGAGGCCGCATCGGTCGAAGCGATCGGCGCCGCGGAATCAATCGCGAAAGCCGTTTCACGGCAGGCGCCGATGAATCGGGGGAATGCATCGCCGCTCGCCGCCGCGCGCAATCGCATGTTCTCAGGCGGCACGTGGTACGAAACGCCGGTGTATCGGCGCGATGCGCTGTTCGCCGATGACACCATTCGCGGGCCGGCGATCATCGCGGAGGCGAACGCGACGACCGTTGTCGAGCCGGGCTGGGCTGCGAAGGTCACCGCGAATGATCATCTGGTGCTCGAACGGGTCGAGGCGCGGCCATCGCGTGTCGCGATCGGCACGACAGTCGATCCGGTGATGCTCGAGGTCTTCAACAATCTGTTCATGTCGATCGCCGAGCAGATGGGATTGCGGCTCGCAAACACGGCGTATTCGGTCAATATCAAGGAACGTCTCGACTTCTCCTGCGCGCTGTTCGACGCCGAGGGCGCCCTGATCGCCAACGCACCGCACATGCCCGTGCATCTTGGCTCGATGGGCGAGTCGGTCCGCACGGTCATTCGGGAAAACACGGGGAAGATGCAGCGGGGCGATGTGTATGTTCTGAACGCGCCGTACAACGGCGGCACGCATCTGCCTGACGTAACGGTCATTACGCCCGTCTTCGCCATCGCGGGCGATGAGATTCTCTTCTATGTCGGCTCGCGTGGCCATCACGCCGATATCGGCGGTATGACACCCGGGTCGATGCCACCCGACAGTACGGTCGTCGAAGAGGAGGGCGTTCTCATCGACAACTGGAAGCTCGTCGCGCGCGGCGAATTAAGAGAGAAGGAGACGATCGCACTATTGAGCTCCGGGCGCTATCCGTCGCGCAATGTCGAGCAGAACATGGCTGACTTGCGCGCGCAGGTCGCCGCGAATGAAAAGGGCGTCCAGGAGTTGCATCGCATGGTCGGGCATTTCGGCCTCGATGTCGTGAAGGCATACATGCGCCATGTGCAAGACAACGCGGAGGAAGCGGTGCGTCGCGTGATCGATGTGCTGAAAGACGGCGCATTCGAGATGGCGATGGACAATGGCGGGGTCATCAAGGCGACGATCACGATCAATCATGCCGATCGGTCCGCCACGCTCGATTTCACCGGTACGTCGGCGCAACTGCCGAACAATTTCAACGCACCGTCGGCGGTCGCGATGGCCGCGGTGCTCTACGTCTTTCGCACGCTCGTCGATGACGATATTCCGTTGAACGCGGGATGCCTGAAGCCGCTCAACGTGGTGATTCCGGAAGGCTCGATGCTGCGACCGCGATACCCCGCGGCGGTCGTGGCGGGCAATGTAGAAACGTCGATGTGCATCACCGATACGCTGCTTGGCGCCTTGGGCGTCATGGGCGCCGCGCAGTGCACGATGAACAACTTCACCTTCGGCAACGCGCGTTATCAATATTACGAGACGATCGCCGGGGGATCGGGTGCCGGACCCGGATTCAACGGGACCGATTGTGTCCAGACCCACATGACCAATTCGCGCCTCACCGATCCCGAGGTGCTCGAATGGCGTTTCCCGGTGCTGTTGGAAAGTTTCGAGATTCGCCGGCAGTCGGGCGGTACGGGACAGTGGCACGGCGGGGATGGCGGGCGACGCCGCGTGCGCTTTCTGGAACCGATGACCGCGGCGATCCTATCCGGCCATCGTCGCCGCGCGCCGCACGGGATGGCCGGTGGCGAAGCCGGCGCGTCCGGTCGCAACTGGGTGGAACGCGCCGATGGTTCGCGCGTCGAGTTGGCGGGGGCCGACAAGGCGGACATGCAGGCGGGCGATGTATTCGTCGTGGAGTCACCGGGTGGCGGCGGATTCGGATACGCATCCATCAACGGATAGTGCGAAATATCCCGGTCGATCGGAATCGCGCGCGCCGGTGATTCCGCCTTCGCCGTGATGGTCCCGGCGCGCGAACTATCACACGGCCACTTCCTCAGGTCCGAGCAGGATCGACCCGTTAAGTTAAAGACAACGCGCTGACCAAGCTCGCGCGGACTTGTCGCGCGCAACATCGCATCCGTGTTTGAACAGTTGGCGCCGGCATGCGCGCCGGCACGATCGTATTCGAGTGAGCCATGGAACGTCGCATCGTCCTTGCGAAGACTACAAAAGGCATGATGGAGATCGTCGGGCGAACCCACGTTCTTCCTCGGGAAATCCGTGCTGTGCTACATCGGATCGATGACAGCTCGACGGCCGACGAGTTGGTCTCGCGCGTCGACCCGGCGCTGCGCCGCGAGATGGGCGTGCACCTCGCTCATCTGAAGCAGGAAGGTTTCATCGTCGATCGCGATGTCGCCGTGCCGTTGCCGCAAGACGGCCGCGAAGTTGTCCAGCATTCCGAACTCGACTTTACGGGCGCTAATGAATTCGCCTCAGTCGAGTCAGTCGTGGATGGCGTTGCGCGCGTTGCCGCGGTCAGTGACCGGGCTACAGCGTTGCGCGCGGCCGTCAACGCGCAAGACCGCACCGATGCGGCACCGTCCACCCGATTCGCGCCGGAGGTGGTGGCGTTGGATGACGCTAACATGGCTTATCGGGCGCCGCAGTCGACCGATGAGACGACTGTTTCTCTCGACGATGCCACGATCCTTCGACGCACGCCGTTGGGACTCAAAGCGACCCTTGGGCAATCAGGTGGCCTTAGCGCCGACGCCCTGACGCTGCTTGGCCTGATGAATAATCCCGTCACGTTGGGTGAGGCGTGTGCCCGCTTCGGCCTTGGCGCGAAATACCTGACTGATTGCGTCGTCGACCTGCTAGTCGATGGCTACCTCGCGATTGATGATCAGTCGGGCGTCATCGGGCCGGCGGCCGAACTTGACCTCAGGCCTCGATTGGAGGATCCAGCTTGGACTGTTCAATCGCTGCGTGATCAGGCCGAGGCGGATGAGGTGGGTCGCATCGTCCGCGCACGCCATGCGCGCGACGAGGCGGTGGACGCGGGTACGCCTTCCCCACGCGACCTTAAAGCGCCACCCGTAGCAGCGCTTGGTGCGCCGATTCCATCTCCTACGATGAATCGACCGCGAACGCCCCCGCCCGCAGCCGTGGCGTGCGGGCCGATCGCCGTCGCGCCGGCCGATGGCGCGTCGATTTCGCCGATGTACGTGGATCAATCTTCGAGTCCCGGCAGATCGGACCAGGAGACGTTGGCGGCGATTCGGCGTGAGGATGACAAGCGCCGGGCGCGAGATCGGGCTGAGGCGGCGGCTCGCGATCGCAGGTCCGCCCGGGCTGCCGAGAAGCTCACGACGGAAGTCCCCGACCATGTGCTCGCGGACGGCGAGTCGCCTGCCCCGAATACGCCGGCCGGGCGCGCCGTGACCACGCGTCTTCACGCCGAGCTCGCTAGGCGATTCCGTCGGATGCGTTCCATGGCGATCGCGACGGTGATCGCGCTCGCCGTGGTCAGCGGCTTCATGGTTTGGTTGATGCACGGCTTGGAGGTTGCTCGCGTTGAAGCAGCCGCCTCCGCGGAACTCGGCGCGCCGGTGCGGATCAGGGACGTTGCACTCTCGGTATGGCCGCGGCCCGCGGTCGTGTTGCGTGATGTCGCGGTCGGTGCCGATGGACACTTCAAGGCCGCCACCGTACGGGCAATCCTCAATCCCTCGGCGCTCATCGGTGGCGATCGACCGTATTCGCGCATTGAAGTGCAGGATGCGGTGATCGCGTCGGAATTCCTTTGGACCCTGGGCAGCGAATCGAGAACACACGCGCTGCCACACTCGTTCGATCTCGTTCAATTTGCCGACGCGACGATTGTCGATACGCATTGGTCATTCACCGGTCTGTCTGCTGCTGCGACCATGGCGCGTAGCGGTCAGATGCAAAGCTTGAAAGTACAAAATGCCGATCGGTCGGTTTCCGTGACGCTATCGCCCGAAGGTTCGCGCAAGGCGGCGGTTGCAATCACCGCGAAATTCTTCCAACCCGGTCCTGCATCGATCGCGATGTCGGGCGTTGTTGCCGAAGGAACCATGACGCCGGATGCGTTGCTGATCAGGGCGTTTGAAGGTCAGGCGTCCGGTGGCTCCGTACGGGGGGCCGCGCAATTGCGGTCGGGTCCCCGCTGGTCGTTGGACGGTAGGATCGAAGCACGCAGCCTGTATCTCGCGGGCGTCGCGCCCGCCTTGTTTCGCGGTGGCAAGGCGAATGGGCAAGCGCGTTTCGCAATGAGCGGACCGAGTCTTGGCGAATTGTTTCTCGCGCCAACGATGTCGGGGCTCGCCACGATCCATGATGGCGCCATCGCGGGCTTCGATCTGTCCCGTGGGATCCAGGGATCGAACGGTGCCGGGGGCGCAACAGCCTTCAGCCAAGGATCGGCCAACTTTCAGTTGAGCAACAATCGCCTCGCAGTGACCGGCATCCGCTTCGGTAATGCCACGCTTTCGGTCGATGGCAATGCGGACATCGATGCGCAAGGCAATTTTACGGGCCGGCTTCTCGCCACCTTGAGCACGCCGGGCGCCCCGCTTACCGGGGATTTCGCTCTTGGCGGAACATTCGCACGGCCGGTGATCAAGCCGTTGCCGTAGGAATCGGCACGGTCTGCCGCGCGGATTCCCGGCGCCATCGTTCGCGGACGGACGCGCACGCGAGCGTATAATCGCGCGCATTGCATCATGGCCAGAGAGCCATATCTCAATCGCGCCCGGCATGTCCGAAATCCTTATTCTTCCCGGGCCGACCGCCCTGTCTTCATTCCGGCTCGACAAGCTCAACGCGCGAATCGCAACGACGGTCAACACCGATCGCAATAGGGCGGTCGTCGGTGCGCGATACATCCACGTCGCTGAAATCGACCGCCCCCTCGATCCGCGCGAACACGCCATGCTCGAGCGGTTGCTCGAATACGGCGCGCCGTGGCCGCATGCGGTGCGCTCGCCCGCATCGATCCTGGTGGTTCCCCGCCTTGGAACGATTTCGCCGTGGTCGTCGAAGGCCACCGATATTGCCCATGGTTGCGGCCTTGAAATGGTGCGCCGGATTGAACGCGGTATCGCTTACCAATTGGCGGATCATCCGATGGGTGAGGCTGCCGAACGGGTTGCGCAGGCACTCCATGATCGAATGACCGAAAGCGTGATGTTCTCGTTCGATGACGCGCGCGATCTGTTTCGCCGGGTCGATCCGAGGCCGCTTGCGACTATCCCGATCGATGCCGATGGCCGGCGCGCGCTGGAAACGGTGAACAGCACCTTGGGACTGGCGTTGTCAGACGATGAAATCGACTACCTGTTTGCGTATTTCAACGGGATCGGTCGCAATCCGACCGACGTCGAGATCACGATGTTCGCCCAGGCGAACTCCGAGCATTGCCGGCACAAGATATTCAACGCGAGCTGGATCATCGACGGGGAGACGAAGCACTCGACCCTTTTTCAGATGATCCGCACCACCCATGCAGCGAATCCGCATGGCACCATCGTCGCCTACGCCGACAATGCGGCGGTGATCGAGGGGCGTGAATCCGCACGGTTTTTTCCGGGCGGTGACGGGCGATACCGTTACACCAGCGATCTCACGCATACCTTGGTGAAGGTCGAGACGCACAATCATCCGACGGCGATTTCGCCGTTTCCCGGTGCGGCCACCGGATCGGGCGGTGAAATTCGCGATGAAGGTGCAACCGGGCGCGGCGCCAAGCCCAAGGCGGGTTTGGTGGGATTTTCGGTGTCGAATCTGCGCATTCCCGGTGCGATTGAACCTTGGGAGCCCGATCTTGGCTCTCCGGATCGGATTGCCTCCGCGCTGTCGATCATGCTGGATGGTCCGATCGGCGCCGCCTCGTTCAACAACGAGTTCGGCCGCCCGAACCTGACCGGATATTTTCGCGCGTACGAAGCAAAGGTGGACGGTGTCGTGCGCGGTTATCACAAGCCCATCATGATCGCCGGCGGTCTGGGCAATATCCGGAGCATGCATGCGTTGAAGGGGCCGTTTCCGGCCGGAACCCTGTTCATTCAGCTCGGTGGCCCCGGCATGTTGATCGGCATGGGCGGCGGGGCGGCCTCCAGCATGACATCGGGCGCCAACACGGCCGATCTGGATTTCAATTCGGTACAGCGCGGCAATCCGGAAATCCAGCGCCGCGCGCAGGAGGTGATCGATGGTTGCTGGGCAATGGGCGATCGCAATCCGATCCTCAGCATCCATGATGTCGGTGCCGGCGGGTTGTCGAATGCACTACCGGAGCTTGCGCATAGCGGCGGTGGCGGCGCGTCCGTCGATTTGCGTGCGCCGCGCAACGAAGCACCTGGCATGACGCCACGCGAGGTCTGGTGCAACGAAGCGCAGGAGCGTTACGTGCTCGCGATCGCGCCAAGTGACCTGCCCCTGTTCGAGCGCATGTGTGCACGTGAGCGTTGCCCCTTCGCCGTGCTGGGTGAGGCGACCGTCACCGACACGCTCGTGGTGAGCGATGTGGAATTCGGTAACCGCCCGGTCGATATGTCGCTCGCGGCGTTGCTCGGCAAGCCGCCCCGCATGCTGCGCGATGTAGCGCGGGTGGCGCGACGTCATCCCGCGATCGATCTCGATGTGATCGATCTGAACGAGGCGTGTCTGCGCGTATTGCGCGCGCCGACCGTCGCAAGCAAGAGCTTTCTCATTACGATCGGCGACCGAACGGTCGGCGGACTGTGTGCACGCGATCAGTTGGTCGGTCCCTGGCAGGTGCCGGTCGCCGATTGTGCGGCAACGCTTTTGTCGTTCCAGGGCTATGCGGGTGAGGCGTTCGCGATGGGCGAACGCACGCCGCTTGCGATCATCCATCCACAGGCGGCCGGGCGCATGGCCGTCGGCGAAGCGCTCACCAATATCGCGGCTGCTCCGGTTGCTCTGCCGCTCGTCAAGCTCTCGGCGAATTGGATGGCCGCGGCCGGCTATCCAGGCGAAGACGCGGCATTGTTCGATACGGTGGAAGCGGTCGCGATCGATCTTTGCCGGCGACTGGGCGTTGCGATTCCGGTCGGCAAGGATTCCCTGTCGATGCGAACTGCGTGGGAAGACGATAATGGCAAACATGAAGTGGTCGCTCCGCTATCGCTGATCGTCTCGGCGTTCTCGCCGTGCGACGATGTACGGCAAGTGTGGACGCCTTGTCTTGCGCGGATCGAAGGCGCATCCGATCTCGTGCTGATCGATCTGGCGAACGGGCGCCAACGCCTGGGTGGATCGATGCTCGCGCAGGTCTTCAATCAGACCGGCAACGAGACACCCGATCTCGATGATCCGGATCGGATCAAACAATTCTTCGCGGCACTGGCCGCATTGCGTGCTTCAGGCGCGGTCCTGGCTTATCACGATCGCTCCGATGGCGGACTCTTCGCCACGATCTGCGAGATGGCGTTCGCCGGCCATTTGGGGATCACACTGAATGTCGATCTGCTCGCGTTCGACCCGCTGGCCGCCGATGTCGACGGCGCCGAGCGCCGACCCCAGGCGATGCTTGGGCGTGATCGGGCGAAGGTGCTCGCCGCGCTCTTCGCCGAAGAATTGGGTGCGGTGATACAGATTGCAGCGGGTCGCCGACAGGAGGTCCTCGGGCTGCTGCGCCGCTACGGTCTTGCCGCGCAGGTGATCGGCAATGTCAATGATCGCGACGAGATCCGGATCGTCCGCAACGCGAAAGCGATCTTCAGCATGGCGCGCGTCGAATTGCAGCGCGTCTGGACCGAGGTGTCGTTTCGCATGCAGTCGTTGCGGGACAATCCGCAGGCTGCGCGCGAGGAAGCAGAACGTGTCGTCGACCGCGATGATCCGGGGTTATCGGCGCGACTCACTTTCGAGCCCGCCGAGGATGTCGCCGCCCCGTTCATCGCGCGAGCCGTGCGTCCGCCCATCGCGATTCTCCGCGAGCAAGGCGTGAACGGGCAGATCGAGATGGCGGCGGCATTTGATCGTGCGGGGTTCGACGCGCACGATGTGCATATGACGGACATTCTTGCCGGACGCATCGCCCTCGATGCATTCGTCGGCTTGGCCGCGTGCGGCGGATTTTCCTACGGAGATGTATTGGGTGCCGGCGCCGGATGGGCCAAGTCGATCCTCTTCAATGAGCGGGCGCGCGATCAGATGGCGCGCTTTTTCGCGCGGCCGGACACGTTCGGATTGGGTATCTGCAACGGCTGCCAAATGATGTCGCACCTTGGAAGCCTGATTCCGGGTGCCGGGGACTGGCCGCGTTTCGAGCGCAACACGAGCGAACAATTCGAGGCGCGCCTGGTCATGGTCGAAGTCGTGGAGAGCCCCTCGATCTTTTTTCGCGGCATGGCGGGCAGCCGCATGCCGGTCGTCATGGCACACGGCGAGGGACGTGCGCAATTCGGCGATGCGGAGGCGCGGGCGCGCGCGATCGTGGCGTTACGCTATATCGATCATCGCGGCGCCGCGACCGAAACCTATCCGTATAACCCGAGCGGATCGCCCGCGGGCATCACCGGTCTTACCACCACCGACGGTCGCTTCACGATCGCGATGCCGCATCCGGAGCGGGTATTCAGATCGGTGCAACTTTCGTGGCATCCGCCGGATTGGAGCGAAGACAGCGGCTGGATGCGGATGTTCAGGAACGCGCGGGTGGCGGTGGGGTAGGGCGCATCATTCGCCGTACCGAATGGTTCCTTATTGAACCTTCGCTTTCGACCGCAACTCCTTCACCATCGCATCGACGTTCTGCGCCTGCAGGCGCTGTGCAATTTGCGTCTTGACCTGTTCGATCGGCGGGTGATTCGCCGTCCGTGAATCGTCCAGCTTGATGACGTGATAGCCGAACTGCGTCTGCACCGGCACCTCCGTCGTCTTGCCCTTCTCGAGTTTGAGAAGTGCCTCGGCGAAGGGCTTCACATACGTTGTTGCCACGGCCCAGCCGAGCTCGCCGCCTTTGTCTTTTGAGCCGGGGTCCTTCGAGACCTTCGCGAGCTCCTCGAACTTGCCGCCTTTCTTCAGCTTGGCGATGATGTCCTTCGCTTCATCCTCGCCTTCGACCAGGATATGGCGGGCCTTGTACTCGCTCGATGGCATGCCCGCCTTCAACCGTTCGTATTCGGCTTTGACCGCATCGTCGCTCACCGGCGCCGTCTTCTGCTGCTCGGCGATCAGCGCACGAATCGCGATCACCTGCCGGGCGAGCTCCATTTGTTCGCGGATTTCGACGCCTTTCGTGAGTCCGCGGCGCTCGGCTTCCTGAAACAAGAGCTCGCGATTGATCGCATCGTCTTTCATCGCGTCGCGCAGTTGTTGCGAATCGGGCGCGCCCTGTTGCGCACGTTCCTTGACCAGGACTTCGACGCGTGCCTTGGTGATCGGCTTGCCGTTGACGGTGGCGACTTTCGCGTTCGGGTCGTCCGCGCGGTCCTCGGCTATCGCGGCGCCAAATGCAAACGCCGCGGCAACGGCCAGAATGATCTTGCTCGAGGAGAGGGACATCATGAATTTCCTTGTGGGGAGTAATCGAATCCGGATGCGCGCAAGGATGCGGGTCGGCCGTGCGAATCGGTCCCGGCTACTTGCGAGAGCGAATCGGATCGACGATTGCGGCGCTGCGAGGCCTTACAGCTCCTCTGGGGTGTACGCCTGGATCGCGAGCGCATGGACCGAGCGTTGCATCATTTCGCCCAACGCACCATACACCATGCGGTGGCGCTCGATCCGTGACTTTCCTTCGAATTGCGACGAGACGATCAGCAAGCGATAGTGTCCGCCGCCCCCGCGCGCACCTTCGTGACCGACGTGCTGCCCGCTCTCATCGGTGAGCTCCACCGATTCAGGCGTGAGCATCCGAAGCTTTTCATGAATGGACTGCTCGGTCGACTCCATCGGCAGCCGTCCTAGGCCGTCGTTGAAAGCGCGATTGCGTTGCGTGCGAGGCGCGCGCTCACGATGCCTTGTCTTCGGTGAATCGGGCCAGCATCAGGCCTTGGATGATAACGAATACGATCATCAGCCCCATGCTCCAGAAGACCTTGAAATTGACCCATGTGTCGGTCGGATAGTTGAACGCGACATAGAGATTGGCGGCGCCCATCACGGCGAAGAATCCCATCCAGCTCCGGTTCATCATCGTCCACGCCTGACCGGGGAGCGTGATTTCGGCGCCAAGAAGCCATTGGATGAGATTGCGGCGAAACACGATGCTGCCGATCGCAAGGGCTGCGGACATGACCCAGTAGAGCACCGTCGGTTTCAACTTTACGAACCATTCGTCGCCTGACAGTAATGTCGCGCCACCAAAGAGCGTGATGATGACAAGGCTGATCCACAGCATCTTCGAGACCGGCTTTTTCCGCAGGAGCAGCCAACCGACCTGTGCGATGGTGGTCGCGATGGCGACCGCGGTGGCGATGAGGATCCCCTGGAACTTGAACGCGACGAAAAAGAGAATCAGCGGCAGAAAATCGAAAAGAAGTTTCATTCTTGATTGAACTTGAGCGATGCCGAGTTGATGCAGTACCGCAGGCCGGTCGGCTGTGGCCCATCGTCGAAGATATGGCCAAGATGGGCATCGCAGGCGGCGCAGTGCACCTCGGTACGGCGCATGAAGAAACTGACATCCTCCTGGGTCGCGACATTGGCCGGCACCACCGGCTGCCAGTAGCTCGGCCAGCCCGTGCCCGAATCGAACTTGTGTTCGGAGCTGAAAACCGGCGTTCCGCAGCAGACGCAGTGATAGACGCCCTTCTTATGATTGTCCCAGTAGGCGCCGGTAAATGGCCGTTCGGTGCCGTGCTTTCGCGCGACCTTGAACTCGAGGTCGCTCAATTTGGAGCGCCATTCCTCGTCGGTTTTCAGGACTCGTTCAACCATAAAGCGCTTCGCTCCTATGCGTTTGCCGCCGGCTCAATCGGGTGCGTCCGGTCCATGCGGCCGTTTGGACGGCTAATATACCGGATCGTTCACCACGCGATCCGTCGATGCGAATCGGCGGATCATTGCCAGTCGAATGCAAACAGGAGAGCCCTCGTGCCGATGATGCCAATGATTGAATACGGTCAAGCCGCACCCGCCGTGAAGGCCGTCTACGACGACATCATGGCCACCCGCAACAGCAATTGGATCAACAATTTCTGGAAGGTGCTGGCGAATCATCCGGCCACCTTGCGCCGGATGTGGGAAACGGTGAAGCAGGTGATGGCACCGGGCAAGCTCGATCCCCTGACCAAAGAGATGATCTATATCGCGGTCAGCGTGACGAACAATTGCGAGTACTGCATCCATTCGCACACCGCCGGCGCGCGGGCGAAAGGCATGACCGATGAGCAATTCGCCGAGTTGCTGGCGGTGGTCGGTGTGGCGAATGAAACCAATCGGCTCGCGAACGGCTACCAGGTTCCGGTCGATGCGCAGTTCCGGCCGGGTGCAAATTAAGGATGATCACGGTCAGCACGAGCTTCGATTCAGGCGCCATCGAGGTTATTGAATCCCAAGAGAGCGAGTCGGGCACGGTCCATCTCAAGCTTGCAATCAGGCAGGATTTGACGAGCGATCCCGCATGCACGTTCCGTCAATGGTTCCATTTTCGCGTGCAAGGGGCGCGGGCGCGGACTTGCCGCATTGATTTCATGAACGCCGGCGCCTGCACCTATCCGCGTGGCTGGACCGACTATCGGGCGGTCGCTTCGTACGACCGGATCGACTGGTTCCGGGTTCCGACCCGGTACGATGGGACGGTCATGACGGTGGACCATGCTCCGGAGCGTGACAGCATCTATTACGCCTACTTCGAGCCGTATTCCTACGAGCGGCATCTCGATCTGCTGGGGCGCATGGACAGCTCTCCGTTCGCGCGCGTCGAGCATCTTGGGCGTACGGTCGATGGCCGCGATCTGGATGCGGTGATTCTCGGGAGCCGCGATCCTGCCGCGCGCAAGATCTGGGTGATCGCACGCCAGCATCCGGGCGAGTCGATGGCGGAATGGTTCGTCGATGGCATGCTTGCGCGCCTGATCGATCCGGACGATTCCATCGCCCGCCAGTTGCGGCAGCGCGCGACCTTCCATGTCGTGCCGAATATGAATCCCGATGGCAGCGTACGCGGAAATCTTCGGGCGAATGCGGCCGGCGCGAACCTCAACCGCGAATGGTCGGCGCCCTCGATCGAGCGGAGTCCGGAGGTGTATCACGTGCGGGATCGATTGACGCGTACCGGCGTCGACGCCTTCGTGGACGTGCATGGCGATGAGGCGCTCCCATACGTTTTCATCGCCGGCAACGAAATGCTGCCCGGATTCACGCCGGATCGCGCCGCCACGCAAACGCGGTTTTGCGAGCAGTTTCGCCAGGCGAGTCCGGATTTCCAGACCGCGCACGGCTATCCGATCGGCCAGTACGCCGCCGACGCACTCAAGCTTGCCAGCAAGTATGTGGGCCACACATTCGGCTGCCTGTCCGTGACCCTTGAATTGCCGTTCAAGGACAACGCGAATGATCCGGATACGTTGAGAGGCTGGAGCGGTGAGCGTTCGCGGCGTTTAGGTGGAGCCATCCTACTGCCACTGCTTGGAGCGGTGCAGCCGTGAGATGGCTCGGCGCCCGACAATGTGCTTACCCATCATTGGCTTATGGAGATCTTTGGCGCCGGATGGGCGCCATTGAGCAAGCGATCAATAAAAAGAGCGAACGACCGTTCGATGATCACGCTGCGAGGCTTTTCACGCGGCCATACAAGCTGTAGTATCCGCGTCGCAAATCGAGCGCATGGACCTGGATGGAATGGTCGGATCGTCCGCATTGTTTCGGTGCGCCACCTAGGAGACGAGGCTTGAAGCCCACGGATATTTCGAATCCCGATTACTTCCATAAAGTTGTCGATTGCCAATGGGCCTGTCCGGCCCACACTCCCGTTCCCGAATACATCCGATTGATCGCGCAGGGGCGTTATGACGACGCCTACATGATCAATTGGGAGTCGAACGTTTTCCCCGGCGTGCTCGGGCGCACCTGTGATCGCCCCTGCGAGCCGGCCTGCCGGCGCGGCCGCGTCGAGGATGGGCAGGACAAAGAGCCGGTCGCGATTTGCCGCCTGAAGCGCGTCGCTGCCGATAACAAATCGGACATTCGGGCGCGTCTACCGAAGCCACCCAAGCAGAAGAACGGCAAACGCATCGTGTGCGTCGGCGCCGGACCGGCGTCGCTCGCCGTGGCACGCGATCTCCTTCCCCTTGGTTATCACGTCGTGGTCTATGAGGCCGACCCGTTCGCGGGGGGCATGATTCGCACGCAGATCCCGAAATTTCGCCTGCCGGAGTCGGTGATTGACGAAGAGGTCGGCTACATCCTCGACCTGGGTGTCGAGTTGCGGGCCGGTAAGCGCATCGAGAGCATGAAGGCGCTATTGGCCGAGGGTTTCGATGCGATCTTTGTCGGAACCGGCGCGCCGCGTGGTCGCGAGCTCGATGTTCCGGGCCGCAAAGAGGCGGGAAAGAACATTCATATCGGGATCGATTGGCTCTCGAGCGTGTCGTTCGGACATATCAGCAAGATCGGCAAACGGGTCATCGTACTGGGCGGTGGCAACACCGCGATGGATTGCTGCCGATCGGCCAAGCGGCTGGGCGGCGATGACGTCAAGGTGATCGTCCGCTCCGGCTTCGAGGAAATGAAGGCCTCGCCCTGGGAGAAGGAAGACGCGCAACACGAGGGCATTCCGATCCTGAATTACCTCGTGCCGAAAGCGTTCCTGCACACCAACGGCAAGCTCACCGGCATGACCTTCGAGAAGGTCAAGGCCGTCTACGACGAGCGAGGCCGGCGCAATCTTGTCTCCACCGGCGAGCCCGACCAGCAGGTCGAATGCGACGACGTTCTGGTCGCTGTCGGTCAGGAGAATTCGTTTCCCTGGATCGAGCGCGATGTCGGACTCGAATTCGACAAATGGGACATGCCGAAGGTCGACACCAGCACGATGCAGTCGAGCATTCCGCATGTGTTTTTCGGCGGGGATGCGGCCTTCGGTCCGAAGAACATCATCTGGGCCGTCGCGCATGCTCATGACGCCGCGGTGTCTATCGACAAGCTGCTGACGGGCGAGGACGTGAAGGTTCGCCCGACGCCCGGTGTGTCGGTGTTCAGCCAGAAGATGGGCATCCACGAGTGGAGCTACGACAACGATGTCGCGCTCGACAAACGGTTCAAGGTACCGTTGAAGGAAGCCGCCATTGCGTTGAAGAACATCAAAGTCGAGGTGGAACTCGGCTTTGATCTCCCGACCGGCTTCAAGGAAGCACAGCGCTGCCTCAACTGCGATGTGCAGACCGTCTTCACCGACAGTCTTTGCATCGAGTGCGATGCCTGCGTCGACATCTGCCCGATGGATTGCATCACGTTCACCGCGGACGGCGAGGAAAAAGAGCTGCGCAACCGGCTGGTGGCCCCTGCGGTCAATCTCGCTCAGGATCTCTATGTGAGCGGTGCGCTGCGAACCAAGCGCATCATGGTCAAAGACGAAGACGTGTGCCTGCACTGCGGCCTTTGTGCCGAGCGATGCCCGACCGGCGCCTGGGACATGCGCAAGTACCTGATCGACATGACGCTCGCGGGGCCGAAATGCCGTACGCCGCAACCGCAGAGCCGCACCTTGAAAGTTGCATAAGCATGGTCAAAGCGATCGCCAGCACCAACGATTTCGTCATCAAATTCGCGAACGTCAACGGCTCGGGGTCCGCGAGCGCGAACGAGCTCTTCGCGCGCGCAATCTTGCGCATGGGCGTGCCGGTGAGTCCGCGCAATATCTTTCCGTCCAATATTCAAGGGCTGCCGACCTGGTATGAAGTCCGGGTCAATGAACGCGGCTATCTTGGGCGTCGCGGCGGCGTGGATATCATGGTGGCCATGAATCCGCAGACCTGGGCCCAGGATCTGCGCGAGATCGAGCCGGGCGGCTATCTGTTCTACGACAGCTCCAAGCCGCTGCCGAAATCACGCTTTCGGGATGACATCAATGTCATCGGCGTGCCGCTCACCGAGATCTGCAACACCACGTACTCCGATGTGCGGCAGCGGCAACTGTTCAAGAACATCATCTATGTCGGCGCGTTGGCCGCGCTGCTCGAGATGGACGTAGCCGAGATCGAGAGGCTGTTCGGTGAGCAGTACAAGGGCAAGGAGAAGCTCCTTGGTGCCAATGTCAAAGCGCTGAAGCTCGGTCACGATTACGCGACAGAGAATCTCCAATGTCCGCTCAGTATCCGGGTTAGCCGCGCAAACAATGTCGGTGACAAGATTTTCATCGAAGGCAATAACGCCGCGGCCCTTGGCTGTGTCTACGGTGGCGCGACGGTGTGTGCGTGGTATCCGATCACACCGTCTTCGTCGCTCGCCGAGGCGTTCATTCGTCATTGCCAGAAGCTCCGGGTCGATCCGGTGAGCGGGAAGAACCGCTTCGGGATCATCCAGGCCGAAGACGAACTCGCCTCCATTGGCATCGTGATCGGAGCCGGCTGGAATGGTGCGCGCGCCTTCACCGCGACATCGGGCCCCGGAATTTCCCTGATGACCGAATTCATCGGGCTTGCGTACTTCGCCGAAATTCCGGCGACGATTATCAATGTTCAACGCGGTGGCCCCGCCACCGGAATGCCGACCCGCACACAGCAGGCCGACATCACCGCATGCGCCTATGCGGGCCATGGTGATTCCAAACACGTTCTGCTGTTCCCGGAAGATCCGAAAGAGTGCTTCGAGATGGGTGCGCAGGCGCTCGATCTCGCCGACCGGCTGCAAACGCCGATATTCGTGATGACCGATCTTGACATCGGCATGAACCAACGGTTGTGCGATCCCCTTGTGTGGGACGACAGTCGCCGCCTGGATCGCGGCAAGGTCATGGACTACGACGACCTTGAATCAGGCAAGGATTTCGGTCGCTACCTCGACGTCGATGGCGATGGCATTCCGTTTCGCACCTATCCCGGCACGCACCCCACGAAGGGCGCGTATTTCACCCGCGGCACCACGAAAGACCGGTACGCGCGGTACAGCGAAGAAGGTCCGGTGTATGTGGACAACATGCAGCGGCTCCTGAAAAAATTCGAGACCGCGAAGCGGCTTGTCCCACAGGCGATCGCGCGTCCGGCGAAGCACGCGACCAAGCTTGGCATCCTTTATTTCGGGTCGACTGCGCCCGCGATGAACGAGGCGCTCGATGCCTTCGACGAGCAGGGCGTGAATGTCGATGCGCTGCGGGTGCGCGCCTTCCCGTTCGGCGAGGAAGTCGTCGATTTCCTCGAAGACCATGAGCAGGTGTTCGTGGTCGAACAGAACCGCGACGCGCAGTTGCGTTCGCTGATCATGAACGAGGCCGGGATCGACGCCTCGAAGCTGATTCCGATCGTGCACTACGACGGCACGCCGATCACCGCGCGGTTTATCATCCGGGAAATCGCGGAGAAGGTGGCGATTCTCAATGTGACGCCGATCCGCAAAGTCGCGCAATAGTGGCTGACCGAGTATCCAAATGACCTACATCACGAAACCGAAACTACATCATCCGTCGCTCCAAAAAAACAAGGTCGGCTATACCCGGCGCGACTATGAGGGCGCGATTTCAACGCTCTGCGCGGGGTGCGGGCACGACTCGATCACCGCGGCCATCGTGAGCGCGTGCTTCGAGCTCGACATCGAGCCGCACAAGGTCGCCAAGCTCTCCGGCATCGGATGTTCGTCGAAGACCCCCACGTATTTTCTCGGGAATTCCCACGGCTTCAACACGGTTCATGGACGGATGCCCTCGGTGCTGACCGGTGCGAACCTCGCAAACCGCGAACTCATCTACATGGGTGTCTCGGGCGACGGCGATTCGGCGTCCATCGGGATTGGGCAGTTCGCGCACAGCATGCGCCGCGGCGTAAACATGGTCTATATCGTCGAGAACAACGGCGTCTATGGCCTCACGAAGGGACAGTTTTCCGCCACCGCCGACAAGGGCTCGAAATCCAAGCGCGGCGCGGTGAATACGGAAGACTCGATCGATCTGATCATGATCGCCTTGCAACTCGGCGCGACCTTCGTGGCCCGTAGTTTCTCCGGTGACAAGGAGCAACTGGTGCCGATCATCAAGGCGGCAATCCTGCATCGGGGCGCGGCGTTCCTCGACGTGATCTCGCCTTGCGTGGCATTCAACAATCACGACGGATCCACCAAGAGCTACGACTTCGTGCGCGACCACAATGAAGCGGTGAATCGCATCGACTTCATCGAGCCGCGCGCGGAAATCACCACCGAATACGCAGCGGGGTCATTGCAGGAAGTGCGCCAACACGACGGCAGCGTCTTGCGCCTGCGAAAGTTATCCGAGGACTACGACCCGACCGATCGCATCGGTGCGATGAATCATCTTTTGCAGCGGCAAGCCGCGGGCGAAGTCGTGACCGGTGTGCTGTTTCTCGATCCTGACGCCCAGGATCTGCATGGCAATCTGAATACGGCCGAGAAGTCATTCAACCGCATGACGGAAGCGGACCTGATCCCCGGATCCTCCGCGCTGAATCGGATCAACGCGTCGCTCCGGTAGTCTGGAACCGGCGCCGCCGAGCGCGTAGGCCCAAGGCAGACACGACACTTCGGCGTACACCACGGGCTCGGCGCTTTCTGTGCGCGGTAGTCGCCGCACCCGTCGCGCCGTCGTCATGCGGCTATGCGGCCGGTCCTAGCTGCCTCGCCGATACTGACGGATTCGCTCCTTCAGATCACCATGGGTGGCGCTTGTAACCAGATCCGCGAGATCGCTCGCTCGCGTATCGTCAACCGTCGCGCACCGTAGTCGCCGGGCCGCATCGGGATCAAGCACGCTCGCGGCTCGTACGAGTTCGCGTTCCTCGTCGACCCAATCCGCTTGCGGCGTGAGCCGGGTAACGAACCCCGTGTCTACACACTCCGTGCCGGCGATGGTGCGCGTCGCGCTCAACATCGAGAGTGCGTTGCTTTGTCCGATGCGTGCGGCAAGTCGGCGCGTTCCGAGTTGAATGCCAAATAAGAGGCCCGGCATCCGGAATGTCGCCTCTGGGGTTGCAATGCGCGTTTCGCACGAAATGAACAGGTCGGCGCCCGCGCCAAAATTTTTCCCTTGCGCGAAGGCGGCCGTCGCGAAGGGCGCGTGGTAGACAGCCTGCAGCAATTGCTCGATCCGAACGAAGCGCCACAATAATTCCGCGCGAGTGCATTCCTCGAAATCCGTGAAGTCGAAACCGGCGGAGAAATTCCGGCCGTTCGCGCGAAAGCTCATCAGGCGCGTGCCGTCGGTGGTCGCTTGCTCGACCTCCCGGAGCAACGCTTCAACAAGATCGGGCGCGAGCGCGTTCGCCTTCTGTGGCCGATCGAGTATCACGCGGGTGAGCGGCCCGTCGCGTTCGACTTGCAGATCGCTCATCGGGAGGGCTTTGCTTTCGAGTCCGCGCTTCGGTCCCAGAAGTTCGGCATCGACGTGTTGTGATAGCCCGAGACGAAGGGTTTGGCCGCACCGGTTGCGGCATCGAACACATGCCGCTCGACCGCGCCGATGTTGGCGCCGTACACATGGATGCTGATCGAGGGGCGATCGGCAACCGCATTCGCGACGACGTGAATGTCGCCGATGGTCGGGGACACCTTGTCCACCTGACCAGGACCGATCCGATGCGTGCCTTTCGCGATCATGGGTTCGCCTTGCCGGGAGAGGTCATACTCATCGCAGCGTTCGGCCCCGCGCATGACACCGACCAATCCCCAGACCGTGTGATCGTGAATGGGTGTTTTCTGGCCGGGCCCCCAGACGAAGCTCACGACCGAGAATCGTTCGCGCGCATCGCAGTGCAGCAGGTACTGCCGATAGCCTTCGGTTGAAACGAGCGCGCAATCGTCGGGCAGCCAATCATCGTTGGCGACCAGAGCACCGAGAAGCCTTTCGCCTTCATGCAAAATAACGGCCTCGTCGGCGCCTGGTCGGTCGACGAGGGTACTCAGGGCATGCACGAACGCGCGAAAACGCTGGAAGTTTTTCATTCTGTCAAGTCGGCGAGTGTCCCGTTGAGCGGGATCGCCCATGGAGCGATCCGGAGGCGCCAGTTTGGCGGATTTTTCGCAGCGAGGCGAGCGACCGGTGACCCGCTCGTTCATGCACCTTGACCAGCGGTCCTTCGTGGGCCGAGAATGGGAATAGCAGCGCATGAGATCGGCAGGCGTCGACGAACATCACAAAGGGGAGCGTCAAATTGCGCGAAGACGATACGCGTCGGGAGGCGAATAGCCACCTAGACGGGGAGTTGTGGTCCGCGTTCCAAGCGTTCCACGGTCGGGTAAGCGCGCAGCTTGCCAAGCGGGGGCACGACGGACTCACCGGGGCACAGGCCAGTGCGATCGCGCATCTGGAGCCGCTTGGCACGCGCGCGAGCATCGTTGCCGAGCGGATGGGAATTTCCAAACAGGCCGCGAGCCAATTCATCGACGAGTTGGAGCGCCTCGGCTACGTAGAGCGCGTCGCCGATCCGGTCGATGCCCGAGCGAAGCTCGTCCGCTGTACGCGCAAGGGCGTGCGCTACCGGCGCGATGTCGATGCGGCGCGCGAAGCCATCGAGCGCGAGGTGGTCCCGCGTCTTGGCCAGCGAGGGCTGTCGGAGCTCCGCTCGCAACTGCAACGGGTAACGGAAGTGCTTAGTTCGCGCGACGCCTCACACGACCCGATTCTCAAGCTGATCGCCAGGCAGCGCTGACGCCCCAAGCATGATGCTCCCGGGTTCGACGCGCACGGCGCTGATCACCGGTGGCACGGACGGATTGGGTCAAGCCCTTGCATGTGCCTATCTGCGGGCGGGATGGCGGGTGGTGGTGCTCGGTCGTGTTGATCGACGCGGCACGGACGACGCGGCGGCGATTTTCCTGCAAGTTGATCTGCTCAGTCGAAGCGGCCTGGAAAGCGTCGAGCCTGCGCTTGTTCTGGCCGGTGTCGAGACGATTCATTGTCTCATCCACAACGCCGCGTCCGGCTGGGTCGGTGATGTCGGGACACAGACGGCCAAATCCATCGACACTATCGTTGCACTGAATGTCTGGGCGCCGCTCGCGCTTACCCGTCTGCTGCTGCCGCTTGTCGAGCGCGCGAAGGGGCGGATCGTATTCATCGGATCTATTGCTGCGTTCGCGCCCGCCCCGAGTTATGCGGTCTACGCCGCTACGAAGGCGGCGGTGGACGGATTCGCACGCAGCTTTGCCAAGGAGATGATCGGCCGCGTTGCGGTTCAGGTCATCCATCCGGGTCCGATCCGAACCGCGTTTCATGCGCGCGCCGGCGCTACGGCAATCGATCCACGGCGATTCCCATCGCCCGAGCGCGTTGCGTTGCGCGTGTTGCGAGCCTCCGGGCGGCGTGCTTGGCGCTCGTATCCGGACCTCATGACGGCAATCGTCGCGCGCGGTTCCAGTCTGGCACGTGGGCTGGTTGACCGGATCGTCGATAGGCGCGCGGGGCGGGTGTCTGATCCGCTTCACAGTGCAATCGCCGAGGCCGCACCGCACGCGACTCGCGTTGCCCTGGTAACCGGATCCGGAAGCGGACTTGGCGCCGCGATAGTCGGGAAGCTTCTCGCCGCGGGATACCGCGTGCTCGGCGTGGACGTGGTTCCAACCGATCCGCCCGGCACCACGGATCGCTTCTGGCCGATCGAAGCAAGCATCGCCACCTCCGAAGGGATTGATCACATTGCGACGGTTGCGGCTGAAGAAGAAAAGATCGATCTGCTCGTGCACTGCGCGGGAATCAGCGACATCGGTCCATTTGAGACCCGATCGCTCGATCGTCTCGATCAGGTGGTCAAGACCAATCTGACCGGTCCTATGCAATTGACCGCGCGTATGCTGCGTGACGGGCACCTGAGCGCAGCGGCGAGAATGGTTTTCATTTCCTCGTTGTCGCATTTCGTCGGGTATCCGGGCGCTGCCGTCTATGCGGCGTCAAAGGATGGACTGGCCCATTACGCGCGTTGTGTCGGCGTCGCGCTCCGCTCGAATGGGCGATATTGCCTGACCGTGTTTCCCGGCCCAATGCGTACGCCGCATGCCGAGCGTTATGCGCCGGTGGGCGCCGATGATCGCAATCGCGTCGATCCGCATGCAGTCGCGCGGAAAATTTTCAGCGCGATCGCACGCCGATCCGCGCGCCTGGTCGTCGGGCGCGGCGCGCGCTTGGCAATGGTCGTGGGCCTGTTCGCGCCGGGTTTCGCGACCGATATCATGCGACGCACGTTGTTCGAGCGACTGCGAAGCGTTACGCCGGCGCCGGGCAAGTCAGTGCACTAAGGTTTAATTTCGCTGGAGCGCGCAGCACCTGATACGCGGCGACAGAACGCGCTGCCCGGACCCATGCAGCAGCGTCGTCCTCTTGATTGAACGCGCGGGCTATGCCAAGCGTACATAT
Organism: Burkholderiales bacterium; assembly: GCA_046160305.1. Taxonomy (GTDB): domain Bacteria; phylum Pseudomonadota; class Gammaproteobacteria; order Burkholderiales; family SG8-39; genus SHXR01. Next base: position 23,075 of record JBJXGX010000216.1, on the reverse strand, counting down.
TCATAGTCGATGGCCAGATTGTTGATGCCGCGATCAGGCGGGGCGATCCAGCCGGCGATCTTGCCCGGCTCCACGACACGCTGCATGATGCTCTTCACAAAAGCCTTGTCTGCCTCGCTTGGCAGCCAGTCGGGCATGCGCTGGTCGTATTCTTCGCGTGCGATCAGATTGCCTTGCGGGTCGGTCGGCACATGCAGCCACGCGCCGATCGAGCGCCGGAAACGGGAAGACGGCAGGCTGAACCGGAAATCGTAGCCCGCGCGTTGGATCTGCGTGTTCCAGCGCTTGAGGCCGATCTCGCAGTCCTTCACATAGGCGCCGCGCATCACCTCGTTCATTGCGTTTCGAAGCGCCGCCGATTCTTTCTTCACACCGCCCTTGCCGTCGGGGACTTCCATCTCGAACCGGGCGTTCGAACAATCATGGTCATCGTATTGACTTTCGTCCGGGCGTCCCTTGATGCCGTTGGCGAATGTCGTTGCCGCATTTGATGACACCTCCGAGCCGAACAGATCGAGCGATGAGGTGAACCAGAAATTCATGTAGCGCTGCATCGTCGGCAGATCGACCGCGCCTGCGCGACGGATGGCTGCCGGGTCGTCGGTATCGAGCGCCTTCATGACTTCCAGGGTCCGGCGAATGACGCGCGCGATGCCGGTATCGCCCACGAACATGTGGTGCGCCTCTTCGGTCAGCATGAAGCGGCAGGTGCGGGCAAGGGGATCGAACGATGATTCAGCGAGGCTTTTCAACTGGAACTTGCCGTCGCGATCGGTGAAGTAGGTGAACATGAAAAGCGATAGCCAGTCATCGATCGGTTCGTTGAATGTGCCGAGGATGCGGGGCTTGTCGACATCGCCCGAATGGCGCGCGAGCATCTCTTCGGCTTCTTCGCGTCCGTCGCGGCCGAAATAAGCATGCAGCAGATAGACCATCGCCCAAAGATGCCGCCCTTCTTCCACATTGATCTGGAAGAGGTTGCGAAGATCGTAGAGGGAAGGGCAGGTATGTCCGAGCAGGTGCTGCTGTTCGACGGAAGCGGGCTCGGTGTCGCCTTGCGTGACGATGATGCGGCGGAACTGCGAGCGAAATTCGCCTGGCACTTGCTGCCACACCGGCTGGCCGTACGAGTCACCGAATCCGATGGTCCGATCGGTGATCTGATCGGCCAGAAAAATGCCCCAGCGATAGTCGGGCATCTTCACATGCGCATAGCTCGCCCAGCCCTGTGCATCGACACCGACAGCGGTGCGCAGGTAGACGTCCGCCGCGGAGAAGTCTTCCGGTCCCATCTCGTGCCACCAGTTGAGGAAGTGCGGTTGCCAATGCTCCAGGGCGCGCTGCAAGGTGCGATCACCCGCGAGGTTGACGTTGTTGGGAATGCGTTCGGTAAGATTGATGGCGGTCATGATGGGTTCCTGTTGGTTCGAAGGTCGCTCTGCACGATCAGATCCGCTCCCAGTTGAATTTGGCTTTGGCGCCGCTGCCGTACACCTTCAGGGCGCCTTGATCGCCGATCGCATTGGGGCGATTGAAGATCCAGTTCTGCCAGGCGGTGAGCCGCCCGAAAATGCGCGTCTCCATGGACTCGGCCACCGGAAATCGCAGGCTCGCTTCCAGGCCGGTCAATGCGTCCGGCGAAAGGCTCGTGCGCTCTTCGATCGCGATGCGCACTTCGTCTTCCCAATCGATGTCATCCGGTGTGAACGTGACCAGCCCATGCGCGGTCGCCGCCTCGGCAGCAAGCGATTTGCCGATCACTGCTCTCGCTGCTTCGAGCGCCGGGGCATCGCCGCAGAATCGCGTGGCGATCCGCGCTTGATGGTTCACCATCGGGTAGGCACCGAAGTTCATCCCGGAGAGCGTGATGCGCGGTGCGCGGGTGTCGTCCTCCGGTAGCGACAGCATGTAGCTTCGATCGGCCGCGAGAGCAAGCTCGAGAAGGGTTCCCGCGAAGCACGAACCCGGCTCGATCAAGGCAAACAGGGTCCGCGACGAAACATCGAGCCGCGCAAGGGTTCGTCGCAGGAGCCCGATCGTTTCATTGACCAGCCAGTCCGCGGCGTGTGTCTTGAGCGTCGCGTCGACCGCGAGCATTGCCGCGGTGTCCCCTTTTGTCTTGAACAGCCAGGTGCCGACGTCGAGTTCGTTGGTGCGAAGAAGCAGGATCGCGTCATCGAGCTCGCGCGCCATCGCGATCGGATACCACGACGCGCCGGCAGCATGGATTGCCTCGATGCTTTGCGGTTGCACCCCCGTTGGTGCGCTGACCGTAATCGTCGCCGCTCTGGTTGCGCGATCGATCGAGATATCGACGTGCCGGTAGTGGTAACCGTTGTCATCGATCGTTCGTTCGAGGGGGGTCAGCATGATGCCCTTGGCGCCGCTTCGTGTGCTTTGCGCAACGAGCGCCGCGACCCGTTCGGCCACCGCTTGCTTGAACTGGGCCGGCTTGGCGATGTGATCGACGAGTTTCCATTGCTTGGCCCGATCCGCGCGTACGCCCTCGCTCGTCGTGCAGAAGAAATCGGCAAGGTCACGACGAACGCGACGCTTGTCGGTCACGCGGGTGAGTCCACCTGTCCCCGGCAGCACCCCCAGCAGCGGCACTTCCGGGAGGCTCACGGTGGAGGAGCGATCATCGATCATCAGAATTTCGTCGCAGGCAAGCGCGAGCTCGTAGCCGCCGCCGGCAACGGTGCCGTTGGCCGCGGCGAGAAACTTGAGGCCCGAATGACGGCTGGAATCTTCGATGCCGTTCCGCGTCTCGTTGGTGAACTTGCAGAAGTTGACCTTCCAGGCGTGCGTCGACAGCCCGAGCATGTAGATGTTCGCTCCGGAACAGAACATGCGCTCGCGGGCGCTGGTCATCACCACGCATTTCACGCCGGGATGCTCGAAGCGGATACGCTGGAGCGCATCATGCAGCTCGATGTCAACGCCCAAATCATAGGAGTTGAGCTTCAGGCGGTAGCCCGGCCGCAGGCCGCCATCTTCATCGATGCTCATCGACAACGTGGCCACGGCACCGTCGACCGCGAGCTTCCAATGCCGATAGGTGTCGGGATGCCGATCGAATGTGACCGGCGGAAACGGTTTGGCTGGTTCAGTTTGCAGGACTGCGCTCACTCATTCTCTCCTGGTGGGGCATCGTGGGTTGCGCGTCGCAGCGCCGTCGCAAGGAGTGCATGGGCTTCGTCGATCGTTTTGCCGCCGGTATCGACGGCAATGTCGGCTTGTCCATACAGTCGTTCGCGCCCGGTCAGAATGCGCTGCAGATCGTCCATCGCTTCCTTGTTGCCGGCAATCGGTCGCATGTCGCCTTGCGCAACGACGCGCGCCATGTGTTCCTCCGGCCGTGCTTTCAACCATACGGTGAGGCAGGTCGCCAACAGCAGATCGAATGTTCCGGGTTCGGAGACGATGCTGCCCCCGGTTGCGATCACTGCCCGCTCATGACGCTCAACGATGCGCTCGAGCGCGCGCCGCTCAAGGCGACGGTAGCCGGCCTGCCCGTAGAGCAGGAAAATCTCGTTGAGACCGGTTGCCGCTTCGCGTTCGACTTCGCGATCGAGCTCGATAAACGGCGTGCCAAGGTCGCGTGCGAGCTGTGCGCCCAAGGTGGATTTGCCGGCGCCGCGGAGCCCAACGAGCGCGATCCGTTGACGGCGTGCGCTATGTGCATGCCCAAAGTCGCGGGACAAGCGCGATCGCACGCTCACCAATTGCTGCGGTGAGAGTCGTCTTAGCATCTGATCGATCAATGCGCGATCGGCGGAAGGGTCCTCGTCGGCGCGAAGAAGATCGGCCAATGGCATGCTGAGTGCCTGGGCGATCTGACGCAGGAGGAGAATCGAGACATTGCCTTTGCCGGCTTCGAGCTGCGCGAGGTACCGCTCCGATACCTGCGAATCGCGGGCCAGGATCTTGCGCGACATGCCGCGCCGCGCGCGCGCATCACGTACGCGCTCTGCGACCGCGAGCAGAAACGCGGCCGTATCCCCGCTGTAGCCGTCGGAAGCGGCGTCGGATTCAAGGAGGGGTCGACCAGACATGGCAAGTGAAATATAATGCGCTTCAGAAACAAGAGTGCATTATATTGCATGAATTGTTTCATGCAAGAGGTTTCGTGCAAGACCCAACGCAGGAAAAAACAACCCGACGCCAGGAGAGCGCAATTGAGCTTGGAGCTGACGATTCTGATCGGCACGATGACCGGCACCGCGCAGTTGGTGGCGCAGGAGGTCGAACTGACCTTGGACGGTGAGGACGTGCGCGTCGTCAGCAAACCCATGGATGGGTTGGACGGCAGCGTCTTCAACGGCGGCGGGCTTTTTCTGATCTGTACCTCCACCTACGGTCAAGGCGACGTTCCCGACAATGCGAGGCCGGTGTTCGAGTCGCTCCAGAGCACCCGTCCCGATCTGTCGAATGTGCGTTACGGCGTGATTGCGCTCGGCGACAAGACGTATGCCGACACATTCTGCTTCGGCGGCAAGAAGTTCGATGGCCTGCTGCGCGAGCTTGGCGCGAGGCGCATCGGCGAGATCATGTTCCATGATGCGTCGAGCGGGACGCTGCCGGAAGAGCTTGCGGTGCCGTGGACCGCCGCGTGGATCGAGCAGGCGAAGGCGGCCGAGACCGGCGCGTGACGCGATCGCATCGTCCAATCAATCGATCGCGATGCATCGCGATGCATCGCGCGGTCGGTCGCGAATACCGCGGTCGGAATATCATCAAGGCACCCGTTATCAAGGCACCCCGATTCGCGGAGACATCATGGCAGACCTGAGCAGCGCCGATCACACGGTGCGTCCACCCATTGTCCGGATTCCCCGCATGTTCAACGCGGCCCACGATCTCATCGAGCGCAACCTGCAAGCCGGTCGCACGGCGAAAATCGCCTACATCGACGACGCGGGTTCCTGCACCTACGCGGCGCTCGCCGAACGCATTGATCGTTCCGCGAACGCACTGGTTCAGCTTGGGCTTCGAATGGAAGAGCGTGTGATGCTCGTCCATCTCGATAGCACTGATTGGGTCGCGGCGTTTCTTGGCGCAATCAAGGCCGGTATCGTGCCCCTCGCCACCAATACGCTCTTCACGACGAAGGATTATGAGGCGCTGCTCTTGGAGAGTCGGGCGCACGCGATCATTGTCTCGGCCGAGCTCTTGCCGGTGGTGGCGCCCGCGATCAAGGCGTCACCGTTTCTGCGCCACGTCATCGTGTCGGGAGAGAATGGTGCAGCGCATCTGCACTGGCAGACTCTTCTCGCCGCCGCATCGCCCAGGGCAGAGCCTGCGGCTACGACCTGTGATGACACGGCCTTCTGGCTGTTTTCGTCGGGCTCCACCGGCACACCGAAGGGTACCCAGCATCTGCATTCGAGCATGATCCAGACAGCCGAATTGTATGCGCGCACGGTGCTCGGGATGCGCGAATCGGACGTGGTGTTTTCCGCCGCGAAGCTCTTCTTTGCGTATGGTTTGGGCAATGCGTTGTCGTTTCCGCTGGCGATCGGTGCGACGACGATCCTGATGGCCGAACGCCCCACCCCGCAGGCGGTGTTCGCGCGCTTGCGGCAATACCGACCAACCGTGTTCTTTGGCGTCCCGACCTTGTTCGCGGGGCTTCTTGCCAGCAACGAACTGCCCGGGTCGGACGACATCGCGGTTCGCGTTTGGGTGTCGGCCGGCGAAGCGCTGCCCGGTGAGATCGGGCAACGATGGAAGCGACACTTCGGCATCGACCTCCTCGATGGCATCGGATCGACCGAGATGCTGCATATATTTATTTCGAACGAACCCGGGCAGGTCCGCTATGGAACCTCCGGGAAACCCGTTCCAGGTTATCGCATGCGTCTGGTGAACGACGAGGGCGCGGACGCAGCGCTGGGCGAAGTGGCCGACCTCTATGTCAATGGCCCGACCGCGGCGGCCGGATACTGGAACAACCGCGAGAAATCGCGCGCGACCTTTCAGGGCGAATGGGTGCGCTCGGGCGACAAGTATTCGCGCGACGCGGACGGCTACTTTACCTACGCAGGCCGCGCCGATGACATGATGAAAGTGAGCGGCATGTATGTGTCGCCGTTCGAAGTCGAGGGCGCGCTGCTCACACATGGCGCCGTGCTCGAAGCCGCGGTGGTCGGCAGCGAAGACGATGACAAGCTGATCAAGCCCAAGGCATTCATCGTGCTGAAGGCGGGGAACAGTGCGTCAACCGCACTTGCGGGTGAGCTGCAGCAGCACGTCAAGGGGCGCCTCGCGCCGTACAAGTATCCGCGCTGGATCGAATTCGTACCGGAATTGCCGAAGACCGCGACCGGCAAGATTCAGCGGTTCAAATTGCGCGGCGCCAGATAGCCGGACGCTCGATGCGCCGGTAGGTCATGGAGTGTCTGCCACGGGGAATCCGCGTGGGCTGGCGCCGAGATTCCTAGAACCGTGTCGAGAAACGGATCGACATGATTCGCTCGTCTGAAAGGTTGGATTCTGCGGTGAGCCGGGATCGGTTGACGAGTGACAGGCCAAGACCGGTGTACCGGGTGAACGGTGCGAAGTAGTTCAGCTCGGTCAATAGCTCGCGCATGCCTGTACGCGGCGGAACACGATAGCTGCCATCGAAGCCAATGTGATCGGCGATCTCCAAGGGGATTTCTCCCGCCCCGATCAGCGTGCGATCGGGGTGTCCAAGGGAGAGGGCGAGCCGGTCGCCGCGTAGCCACGTTTCGTTCTTGCCCAAGCCGAGCGACAGGGTATGGGTCCGAAACAGCGGACGCCGAAGAACGCCATCGAATGTGCGTTGCGTTGATTCCCCGATCGTCGCGGCGTATCCCCCGGTGATGTCCCAATTCGCGGCAAATCGATAGGCGCCGGTCAATACCATCGAAGTGGTGTCAACGGACATTCCCGGTCCGCGCAGCGTCTCATCGCGCGACGGGCCCACATAGCCGAACGCAAGTCCGGCCGCGAGCGCTTGCCAGGAGGCCGACCATTGCGCCAGGGAGGACGTGCGAGGGGTCGCGGAGAACCCAATGCCACGCAGGGGACCGATCGCGGCCAGGTCGGGATAAGAAGGGGTTTCCGCGCGGATCCTGAGTCCGGGCGTGTTCGCTGAATCGGTGCCAAGGTTAGAGACGACTGGCCCGAAGTGGGCTGGCCCACTTTGGAGGCCGGCGCCCGACGTTGCTTCGAGCGACGCCTGCGCGAGCGCGATCTTTGGACCAATCATCGCGAGGAATCCGACTGCGGCGGCGATCCGTAGTTTGATCACGGCGGCATACTCCCGGGGCGAATGCGCTATTCAGTCTACGCAGCAACCGAGTGCAGGACGAGGATCATCCGTCAAACGGCATCCGGTAGCAGATCATCGCGCTGCGGATCACGAAATCGAAATCGTGCAACGCATTGCGAACGCTGCTCGCAGAGTGCGATTACCTGAAGTGATTCGAGCGATCGCGAAGGCATTAGTTCACGAAACCACGCACCTTGCGACCGCACGCGAAGCCCGGTATGGTCCGCCGGTGCTTTGCATTCGAGACCTCGGAAAGACCTATCGCGCCGCCTGCGAGCGTGTCCTGTTCGCCGGCGTGAATCTGGACGTTGCCGCCGGCGAATGCATCGCCATCACCGGCGAATCCGGGATCGGCAAGTCGACTCTGCTGAATATCGTCGCGGGCCTGGATCGGCCCGATCGCGGATCGGTCGTCCTGGATGGCGTCGTCATTACCGATCTGGATGATGATGGACGCACGGTGTTTCGCCGTCGCGCGATGGGATTCGTATTCCAGGCGTTTCATCTTCTTCCGTATCTCACCGTCCTTGAGAACACGGCGCTTCCGCTCAAGCTGCTGCAGTTCAGTGACCGCGACGCGGCGAATCGGGCGCGTGCATTGCTGGCGTCATTGGGGCTTGGCGGACGGGAGGCGAGTTTGCCCGCCGAACTGTCCGGGGGTGAGCAGCAGCGCGTGGCGCTCGCGCGTGCGCTCGTCCATCGCCCGAAACTCGTGTTGGCCGACGAGCCGACGGGGAACCTGGATCCCGAGAACGGCGCGCGCGTGCTCGCACAGTTGGGCGAGCAGGCGCGCGATCATGGCGCGGCGGTGTTGCTGGTTACCCATTCGCGACAGGCTGCGGCGATCGCGGATCGGGTTGCCGTGCTGACGGGGAGCGGCCTCGTCATGCGCGCCCCTGCATCCGCTTGACCGCCATCCACGTGGCCCAAATAGAGCGGTTGCGCCTGGCGGATCCATTCGGATGGCGCGCAAGTCTGCGTTTCAAGGGCCGGTTGATGTTATCCACCGCGGCGATCGCCCTTGGCGTGGCGCTGGGCTATGCGATCCACCTGATCAACGCCGCGGCAGTGGACGAGTTCGCGCGCGGATTGCGTACCGCATCCGGTTCGGCCGATCTTGCGATTCGAGGCCCTGCCTCCGGAATCCCGGTGGACGTGTACACGATCGCCGCGCGCGCGGCGGACGTGGCGGTTGCCAGTCCGATCGTGGAAATCGTCGTCCGCGCGGAAGATGCGGGCGCGTATCGGGCGCCGATCACCGTCCTCGGTATCGATGCGCTCCGCGCGGCCCGGATCGCGCCGGCGCTCGTGGGTGAGGCGGCCGAGCCGATGGATGCCTTGCGGGACGACACGATATTTCTCAGCGTCACGCTCGCAGCGGCGCTCGGCAAAGCGGTCGGCGACAACGTCATCGTGCACTCGGGTACAGCGAGTCAAACCTTCCGTGTCGCGGGGCTACTCGGTGCGCACGCGCCGATCGGTGACCTTGCGGTGATGGACATCGCCGCCGCCCAGATGCTGGCCGGCATGCCGGATCGCGTCTCGCGAATCGATCTGCGTCTGCGTCCCGGTGTCGGTATCGGGCAGACGCTCTTGCGAATGCGATCATTGTTGCCCGCAGGCGTGTCCGTCGAACGGGTTGAGGATGCGTTGGCCGCGCACGCGAGGTTGTCGCGCGCGTATCGCGTGAATCTGACGGTCCTCGCGTTGGTCGCGTTATTTACCGGCAGCCTGCTCGTGTTCTCGAGCGAGGCGCTCACGACCGCGCGCCGGCGTGGCGAGCTCGCCATCCTCCGGGTGCTCGGCATGACGCGGCGGATGCTGTTGTTCCGGCTGCTCCGCGGTGCTGCGGCGATCGGACTGATCGGCAGCGTTCTCGGGCTCGCGCTGGGCGCTTTGATCGCCTATGCCGTGACGCATTGGGTCGGTGCTGATCTTGGCGCGGGATACTTTCGTGGCACGCGGCCTTCGCTGGTGGTGCAGCCGCTGCCTGCGCTCGCGTTCCTGCTATGCGGTGTGATTGCGGCGTTGAGTGGTGCCCTGTTGCCCGCGATCGAGGCGGCACGGGTCGAAGCGGCGGTTGCACTCAAGTCGATCAACGAGGCGTTGCAGTACACCGCGTTCACCCGTCCCCTTGGAGCGCTCGTTCTGCTTCTGGTTGGATTTTCGCTTGCGTGGGCACCGCCGATCGATGGCCTGCCGATCGGTGGCTATGCCGCCATTGCGTGCTTCCTGCTGAGCGCTATCGCATTGCTTCCATTCATGTGTCGCGTGGCGCTTCGCGTGTTGCCCGCATTCGGCGGCGTCGCGGGCTGGCTCGCGTTTTCGCGTCTTCGCCGCGCACCGGTCGAAGCCGCCATCGGTCTGGCGGCGATGGTCGCGGCAGTGAGCCTGACCGTTTCGATGGTGATCATGGTCGCCTCGTTTCGGCTATCGATGATCGATTGGCTCGACCAGCTGCTGCCGGCGGATCTATATGTTCGCGGGAGCGTTGGCGGTCAGCCGGGCACTCTCACGTTGGAGGATCAACGGAAGATCGCCGGGACGCCGGGCATTCGTCGCGTGGAGTTCTTGCGCACCGATGCGGTCTCCCTCGACTCCCGTCGACCGCGTGTGAGCCTGCTTGCGCGCGATCTCGACGCCACCACGATTGGTGAGCGGGTGCCGCTGCTGATGTCGATGCAGCCCGCGCCGGGCGATGTGCCCGTCTGGATCAGTGAAGTCGCGGCCGGCGCGTACGGTCTTGCCCTTGGGGATCGGTTGTCCATTCCGCTGGGTGCGCACATGTTGGAGGCACGCATCGCCGGAATCTGGCGGGACTATGGACGTCCGCAAGGAGCGATCGTCATCGAGCGTGCGCGTTATGCGGCGTTGACCGGCGATGCGCGCGCGAACGATGCATCGATCTGGGTTGAAGGACCGTCGTCCGCTGCGCCAGTCGCCAACGCGCTCGAATGGTTGAGCGATCGCGCCCAACTCACATCGCCCGGTGATATCAAAAGCATTTCGCTTCGTATCTTTGACCGGACATTCGCCGTAACCTATGGACTGGAGGCGATTGCCATGGTGATCGGCATGGCAGGTTTGTCCGCCGGGATCGGTGCTGGCGTCGCGGCGCGTCGTCGAGAGTTCGGCGTGTTGCGGCATTTGGGATTCACGCGGCGCCAGATCGCGGCGATGCTGGCGGCGGAGGGCGCGATCATGAGTTTGGTCGGGGTTGTCGTCGGCTCGGCCACCGGCTGGTTCATCAGCCTCATCCTGATCCACGTCGTCAATCGACAATCGTTTCATTGGGGAATGGACTTGCACGTACCGTACGGTGTGATCGGCAGCTTCTCTGCAAGTCTGATCGTGGTGGCGGCGCTGGTTGCGATTGCAAGCGGCCGGCAGGCGATGCAGGGGGAGACGATCGATGCGGTGAGGAACGACTGGTGAAGTCGGCATCGGTGCGTCGGGTCGCTGGTCTCGTGCGCGCGGCGGGTAGGGCGCTTTGCATGCTGGGTTGCGCCGCGGCGCTGCAGCCGTTCGACGCAGTTGCCGCCACGCAGTATCCCGCCGTCACCGCCGGACACACGCTCGAGTTCCCGCGCGACCATGGTGCGCATCCACCTTACCGTACGGAGTGGTGGTACATCACCGGCTGGGTCAATGCCGATTCGGATCGACCGCTCGGCGTGCAGATCACGTTCTTTCGCTCGCGTCCTGGCATCGGCGAATCGAATCCGAGCCCGTTCGCACCGCGACAACTGCTCTTCGCGCATGTCGCCATTGCCGATCCGCGTGCCGGCAAACTCATCCACGACCAACGTTCGGCGCGCGTCGGGCTCGGTCTGGCAGGCGCTGATACCAATACGACCAATGTTTGGATCGACGACTGGTCGCTCGTGCTGCAGAACGATCGCTATCGCGCGCGCATCGAAGCGAAGGATTTCAAGCTGGAACTCGAACTCGCTGCCACCCAGCCCATTATGTTGCAGGGCGAGCAGGGGTTTAGTCGGAAGGGGCCGCGACCCGAGCAGGCGAGCTACTACTACAGTCGCCCGCATCTCAAGATTGATGGACGCATCACACTCGCTGGCGCAATCGTCGAGGCCAAGGGCGTGGCGTGGCTCGATCACGAATGGTCGAGCGAGATCATGGACGACAACGCCCAGGGTTGGGACTGGGTCGGACTCCACTTCGACGATGGCGGCGCACTCATGGCCTTTCGCATGCGCCGTCCCGACGGCTCGATTCTCTGGAGCGCGGGTGCGCGCCGCGGCGGCGGTGGCAAGACGCACGCGATCGATCCGAACGCCATCGCCTTCGAGCCGCATCGCCATTGGCGCTCGGCACGATCGGGTGCGCGCTACCCGGTCGCCATGCGCATCCGCGCCGGCGACGACGTGCTCGATCTCGAACCGCTCTTCGATGACCAGGAACTCGATGGGCGTGCCAGCGTGGGCGCCATCTACTGGGAAGGCGCGGTCCGGGTGATGAGGAATGGTCGGGTGATTGGTCGCGGCTACCTCGAGCTCACCGGGTACGCGCAGCGCCTGCGCTTCTGAAACGCAAACTGCGCTACCCTCTCTGGTTCAACCGCTTGTCTTCATCGACGTGTCCAATACCTCAACTGAACAGAATCCAGCCGCGCACTTCATGCGCGACGACCTTCGCGTGACCGTGTTGGTGGGTATCGCCCACGCATTCAGTCACTTTCTCCAGCTCATCGGCACGCCGCTCCTCTCGCTCATCCGGGACGAGTTCGATCTGACCTTCGCTGCGCTGGGCGCGCTCATGACCGTGACCTATACGGTCTCGGGTTTGATGCAGTTTCCCGCCGGCATGGCAGTCGACCGATTCGGCGGGCGCGTGGTGCTCGTGTTCGGACTGACCGCGATGGGGCTCGGCACGCTCATGATCGCACTCGCACCTTCCTACGCCTGGATGATGGTGGCATCCGCGGTCATTGGCGTTGGCAATAGCACGTTTCATCCTGCGGATATGGCGCTGCTTAACGCAAAGGTAACGCCGGCCCGCCTTGGGTATGCATTCAGCATTCACAGCGTCGCGGGCAGCACCGGCTGGATCTTTGCGCCCATGTTCGCGGCGGCGATTGCCGGTGTGTATGGATGGCGTGTCGCGATGGGGGTCGGCGCGGTGCTGGTATTGGTGTTCGTTGTCTACCTCAGCGTGCAGCCCTCGCTCGCCAAGGACGATGCCGGGCCGAACGCGATCCTTCCTCCTCGAACTGCATCCCGGCCGCTGGCAGGCGTGCTGCTCGCACCCGCGGTGATCCTCTGCTTTGTGTTCTTCTTCTTCAATTCGATTGCCTATTCCAGCTTCACATCGTTCGGGCCGACCGCTTTCATGGCGCTTTATGAGATGCCCTTGGTCGCCGCGAGCGGTGTGCTGACGGCGTTCTTCATCGGTGTGACGCTCGGTACGCTCGCGGGCGGTGCGGCGGCTGCACGGACGCGGGAGCATGGTGCCGTCACCGCGGCGGGATGCGCGGTCGCAGCGTTCTTTTCGGTCGTGATCGCATGGCCGGTCTTGCCGGCAGCGATGGTCACCGTCTGCGTCGTGATGGTCGGAATCGGATTGGGCAGCACTGCGCCCTCGCGCGACATCCTGGTGCGTGAAGCGGCGCCCGCCAACGCGCGCGGGAAGGTGTACGGATTCGTCTACTCCGGGCTCGACGTGGGTGCCGCGCTCGCGCCGCTTGCGCTCGGTTGGTTTCTCGACCATCAGCGCCCTGGGTGGGTCTTCATCGCGGCTGGTGTCTTGATGGTCGCGTGCATTCCCTGCGCGCTCCTGTTGAAGCAGCAGGTTCGCCCGCGATAGTGATCGATCGGCGTGTTCGTGTTGATTGCGTCGAAGGATAACGGCCCGTTACGCCGCCGCTCGCGTCACGACCGACCCTGCGTTGGCGTCGCTCGTTTTGCCCAGTCCGCATCCGTCGAACGCGGCTCGAACAGTCTCCTTCTCGGATGCGGTGAGCTGAAGCAGGGGAGGACGGACCTGTCCGCCCGCCTGCCCGAGCAGCTCTTGCCAATATTTTTGCGATGCCTGCGGCTTGCCATGCGGGCGCGAGCTTTTCAAGGCGTGCCGCACCGGATCGAGACTATCGCGTAGTCGCTTTGCGCCGCCGACATCACCGGTCATGGCCAATCGGGTGTAATCGTTGATGCGCCGATCGTGCCTGGTCTGCATCAGGAACGGTGGCGTGGAGCACAGGTACACCTGCCAGCCAAGTTCCACGATATTGCTGAACCACTCTTCTTCCGAGGAACAACTGACGATGAGTTTGTCGCCGGCAAGGCGCGTCAGGCGCGCATAGACCTCGCGCTCCACGCTGTACTTGATCGCGACGATGTTCGGAATGTTCTCCGCAAGCCGCACGCAAAGCTCCGGGCTGATCATGTACCCGCAGTCCGGCGGTTGATTCCAGAGCGTCACGCCGATATCGACGCTTGCCGCGATGGTCTTGTAGTACTCGAACAGCGTGTCATCGGAGTGGGCGCCGAAATAAAGGAGCGGTGTGTGCACGACGATGTAGTCGGCGCCGATCGCTTGCGCATGGCTCGCCAGATCGAGGACGACGTCCATGCTTTGATCGGAACACGCGACCATCACGCCCTTGTCCGCGCCGGCGGCGCGTGCTTCTTCCACCGCGATCTCGGCTGAGCGCTTTCGCTCGGCGATCGACATCGCATAGAACTCGCCTTGCTTGCCGCCGACGAACAGTCCGGCGAGGTCGAGATCGCGATACCAGTGCCGCAAGTTGTGCCGCCAACCGGCTTCGTCGAAAGCAAGCGATGCGGTGAACGGTGTCAAAGTGGCGGCCCAGACGCCGCGCAAATGCCGGCGGGCGTATTCTTTTGCATCGAGGCGAGTGTAGGGTTTCATGTTCAGCTTTCGTGTTTCGTGTGTTTCGTGTGTTACGCGTGTTCCGTGCGTTTCGTGATCGGCACCGAAATTCCGCTATGGACGCTACCCTTTGCCGGGGTGGACCGTTCCGCACCGCTTGCATCGCCGTGCGTCGATGTTGCGGTAGAACGCTTCGAATAGCGGCGGCAGATCGTTCACCAGAGACTTCACCTGCACCTCGACCCGATGCAGCAAATGGCTGCACTCGAGGCAGAACCATTCGAATCCATCCATTACGCCTTCGGGGCGCGTGCGCTCGATGACCAGACATCGGCTATCCGGCTCGGGTCGCTGTGGTGAGTGGCGAGCGTGCGGTGGCAACAGGAACATCGCGCCTTCGGGCAAGTCGAGCCGCCGCACCTTGCCGTCCTCGAAGAGATTCAGATAGGCGTTCCCCTTGAATTGCCAGAAGAACTCCTCGTAGGGATCATCATGAAAGTCGGTGCGCTGGTTCGGGCCGCCGACTACGGTCACGATGAAGTCGCGGTCGAGCCAGATCTGCTGATTGCCGACCGGCGGCTTGAGAAGATGCTCGTTGTCCTTGAGCCACTGCGGGAAATTGATTGCGCTCAGCATGAGGGATCCTCGATCGAACGTGGCCGCCTGGAACGGCGAAGTGCGAAGAATAGCGCTTCCCGATTTTCCCGGAATGGCTGCGCGCATCGGCGAAAAGTCGGGGAAAGGTTGCGGTACCGACCCTGATATGCCAAATTACGGGGCTGCGGATACTGCTTGGCCGCCGGGCCTCACGCGCACCACGTTTCATTGCATCAAGCATCCAGCATCCAGCAATACATCCAGCAACATATAGGCAGGCCGCACCTTCTCCTTCGGAGCGTCACCCAATGAATACCCGCGATCCCGGCGCCAATGTCGCGCGCGAACTGTTCCATTTCATCGACGGCAAACAGGTCGCAGGCGAAAGCGGGCGTTTCGGCGATGTGTTCAATCCGACCTTGGGCGTGCGATCGGGCCGTGTCCCGCTTGCATCCAAAGCGGAAGTCGAGAAAGCGATCGCGAGCGCCCAGGCAGCGTTTCCCGGATGGGCTAGTACATCGCCCCTGACCCGGGCGCGGGTGATGTTCAAGTTCAAGGAGCTCTGTGAACGGCACTATGATGAGATCGCCTTGCTTGTTTCCAACGAACACGGCAAGGTCATCTCCGATGCCAAGGGTTCGCTGCAGCGGGGACTGGAAGTCGTCGAATTCGCCTGCGGCATTCCGCATCTCTTGAAAGGTGATTTCTCCGACAACATTTCGCCCGGCATCGATACCTATTCGATGCGTCAGCCGCTTGGCGTCGTCGCGGGCATTACGCCGTTCAACTTCCCGGCGATGGTTCCGATGTGGATGTTCCCGATCGCCATCGCATCGGGCAACACGTTCATCCTGAAGCCTTCTGAAAAAGATCCGTCGTGTCCGCTCCGGTTGGCCGAGCTGTTGATCGAAGCGGGGCTCCCGCCTGGTGTGTTGAATGTCATCAATGGCGACAAAGAGGCGGTCGATACGCTGCTGCATGATCCGCGCATCGCGGCGATCAGTTTTGTCGGCTCGACGCCTATCGCGCGGTACGTGTACGCAACCGCATCGGCGAACGGCAAGCGCGTGCAGGCAATGGGCGGTGCGAAGAACCATATGGTGATCATGCCCGATGCGGACATCGATCTGGCCAGCGATGCCTTGATGGGGGCCGCGTATGGATCGGCCGGCGAACGGTGCATGGCGGTATCGGTGGCTGTCTCGGTGACTGAAAAAACTTCCAACGAGCTGATCGAAAACCTCGCGCCACGGGTGCGGAATCTCAAGGTGGGGGCCTCCACCGATCCGCAATCCGAGATGGGGCCGCTCGTCACGCGTGATCATTACAACAAGGTGCGCGGGTATGTCGATCTCGGTGTCGTCGAAGGTGCTGAGCTGGTCGTCGATGGTCGCGAGGCCAATCTTCCCAAGCAGGGGTTCTTTCTTGGCGGAACGCTGTTCGACAAGGTGCAATCTTCGATGCGCATCTACAAGGAAGAAATCTTTGGGCCGGTGTTGTCGGTGGTGCGCGCGCAGAACTTCGACGAGGCGCTCCGTTTGCCGAACGATCACGAATTCGGCAATGGCGTGGCCGTGTTCACGCGCAACGGCGATGTCGCCCGCAACTTCGCGCAAAAAGTGAATGTCGGGATGGTCGGCATCAATGTGCCGATTCCCGTGCCGCTCGCGTTCCACTCGTTTGGCGGATGGAAGAGTTCGATGTACGGCGACATGAATCAACATGGCCCGGAAGGCGTTCGGTTCTATACGAAGGTGAAGACCGTCACCGCCCGCTGGCGCGAGGGCGTGAGCCCGGGGGCGAATTTCGGCATGCCGTTGCACAAGTAGACAGCGAGCGGAGAACCGTCATGAACAAACCCATCGAACCCGGCGTGCAGCAGGGCGTGCGCCAGTATCTTAATTTCATCAACGGTGAGTTCACCGCGTCACGATCGGGAAAGACCTTCGAGAATCGATCGCCGGTTGACGGTCGATTGATCGGCATGGTGGCCGAAGCCGGGGCGCCCGAAGTCGATGCAGCGGTGGCTGCCGCACGTGCGGCCATGCTCGGGCCATGGGGCACGATGGACATCGCCCGGCGCTCGGAGCTGCTCTACGCCGTGGCCGATGAAATCAACCGGCGCTTCGATGATTTTCTGCAAGCCGAGGTGGCTGATACCGGCAAGCCGGTGTCCCTTGCGAGTCATCTCGATATTCCGCGTGGTGCGGCGAACTTCAAGATTTTCGCCGATGTGGTGAAGAACGTGCCGACCGAGAGCTTCCAGATGTCGACCCCGGATGGCAAGGGCGCGCTCAACTACGCGATCCGTATTCCGAAGGGCGTGGTGGGCGTGATCTGTCCATGGAATCTACCGTTGCTGTTGATGACCTGGAAGGTGGGCCCGGCCCTTGCATGCGGCAACGCGGTGATCGTCAAGCCCTCGGAAGAAACGCCTGCGACGGCGACCTTGCTTGGCGAGGTGATGAACAAGGTGGGCATTCCAAAGGGCGTGTACAACGTGCTGCACGGATTCGGCCCCGGTTCGGCGGGCGAGTTTCTGACGCGCCATGACGGCGTCGATGCCCTCACCTTTACCGGTGAAACCGCAACGGGTTCCGCGATCATGAAGGCCGCGGCCGATGGCATTCGCGATGTGTCATTCGAATTGGGCGGCAAGAATGCGGGGGTCGTGTTCGCCGATTGCGAATTCGATGCGGCGATCGACGGTATCGGGCGCGCGGTGTTCGCCAATTGCGGGCAGGTGTGCTTGGGCACCGAGCGCGTCTATGTCGAGCGGCCCATCTTCGACAAATTCGTCGCCGCGTTGAAGGCGCGTGCGGAAGGCCTGAAACCCGGGCGACCCGAAGACAAGGCGACCGGGCTAGGGCCCCTCATCAGCAAAGAGCATCAGCAGAAGGTCCTGTCCTACTACGCGCTCGCTGTGAAGGAAGGCGCGACGGTCATCACCGGTGGCGGCGTGCCCAAGATGACCGGGGATCTCGCCAATGGCGCATGGATCGAGCCCACCATCTGGACGGGGCTTGCCGAGTCATCGCGTACGATGAAGGAAGAAATTTTCGGGCCGTGCTGTCATGTAACGCCGTTCGATTCGGAGGATGTAGTCATCCGGATGGCGAACGATACGAAGTACGGGCTCGCCACGACCATCTGGACGACCAACCTGTCGCGCGCGCATCGCGTGTCGGCGGGCATTCGGGTCGGCATTACCTGGGTGAACAGTTGGTTCCTGCGCGATCTGCGCACGCCCTTCGGTGGCTCCAAGCAATCGGGGATCGGTCGAGAGGGTGGCGTGCATTCGCTCGAGTTCTATACCGAGCTTCGCAATGTCTGCGTAAAACTCTAAATGGAAAGACGATCAATGACAGAAGCAGCGCCCACGCCGATCACCGTCGTCAAAGGTAAAGAGCACTGGACCAACAAGGGGGAGGTGCGTCTCTTTCTTTGGGAGAAGAAACGGATCCCGGCCGCGCATCGCGGCACGATCCTCTTCATCCATGGCTCGTCGATGGGATCGCAGCCCACCTTCGATCTCACCGTACCGGGACGCTCGGACGCGTCGGTCATGGACTGGTTCGCGATGCGCGGCTTCGATACCTGGTGCCTCGACAATGAAGGCTATGGGCGATCGGATAAGCGCCGTCCGATCAACAACGACATCTCGAACGGCGCCGACGATATCGTGGCCGCGACCGACTACATCGCAGAGCAGTCGGGTGTGAAGAAGGTGATGATGTATGGGATTTCGTCGGGTGCGTTGAAGGCCGCCCTCTTCGCGGAACGTCATCCTGAACGCGTGGAACGGGTTGCCCTCGACGCATTCGTCTGGACAGGGGAGGGCAGTCCGACCTTGGAACATCGACGCAAACGCCTGCCCGAGTTCATTGCGACCCATCGCAGACCGATCAATCGCGCGTTCGTGCGCAGCATCTTCGAGCGTGACCACCCCGGCACCGCAGACGACGCGACGATCGAGGCTTTTGCCGATGCCATTCTCGCGCTGGACGATTCGGTCCCGACCGGCACCTATGTCGACATGTGCTCGCGGCTGCCGCTCGTCGATCCGCTGAAGATCACCGTGCCCATCTTCGTGATGCGGGGCCAGTTCGATGGCATCGCAAGCGAGAACGACCTCATCGAGTTTTTCAAACGGCTGCCGAATCCTGACAAGCAATTCGCGGTGATGCCCGGGATCGCGCATGCGAGCTTTCAGTCGAAGAACTACATGATCGCCTATCAGCTGCTGCATTCGTTTTTCAATCAACCGAAACTGGTCTACGGCGGGGAGCATTGAGCATGAGCTACAAGCTATTGACCTATCGGGTCAGCGCCAATGAATCCCGTGCTGGAATGCTGGTGGGCGATACCGTGTATGACGTCGCGCGCGTGACCGGGGTGGCGGGTACCGACACCGTCATGGGCGTGCTTGAGAATTGGCGCACGATGGAACGTGCACTGCGGGATTCGGCCGATCGCATCGCAAGCGGCAAGTCACGAGCGAAGGGTGTCCCGCTCGCGAAGACGCGCCTGCTTGCGCCTATTCCACAGCCGGGCAATGTCTTTTGCGCCGGGGCGAACTATTCGGATCACGTCGCGGAAATGGATCGGGCCGCCAACAATCCGCCCACACCCAATCCGAAGACACAAGGATTGAAGCCCTGGCACTTCATCAAGACGGGGCGGAGTTCGATCGTTGGTCCGGGTGCCGATGTAAGGCTGCCGGCGTATTCGAAGATGGTCGACTGGGAGATCGAACTTACCGCGGTGATCGGCCGGGCGGCGAAGAATGTTCCGGTCGACAAGGCGTTAAGTTATGTTGCCGGCTACGCGCTCGCCAACGATCTTTCGGCGCGCGATGCCATGCGCCGTCCGCCGGTGCCCGAAACCGCGCCGTTCCATTTCGACTGGGTGAGCCAGAAGTGTTTTGATGATGCGTGCCCGCTCGGTCCGTGGATGACCCCGGCGCGCGACATCAAGAAACCCCACGATATCGCACTGAAGCTCTGGGTGAACGACCAGCTCATGCAGGATTCGAACACCTCCAAAATGATCTTCGATACCGCCGAGCAGATCGCGCATCTGTCTACCCGCGTAACGTTGCAGCCGGGCGACCTTGTGCTGACCGGAACGCCGGCAGGGGTCGGCATGGGCCGTGGCGTGTTTCTGAAGCGAGGCGATGTCGTGAAGCTATGGGCCGAGGGACTGGGCGAGTTTTCAAATACGATGATCTGATCGATCGCGATGATCCGAGCGATCGACCGTGCTGCACGAGAGGATGCGAAATGCATTTTCTCGTCTTGTAACCGCATCAAAGGAGAAGCAATTTGAGCACCGGCAATCTGAATATTCTTGGCATATGCGGGAGCCTCCGCGGCGCCTCGTTTAACCGTATGGCATTGAAAGTCGCCGGCGAGTTGATGCCGGCCGGCATGTCGTTGACGATGTTCGAGCTGAAGGACGTGCCGTTTTTCGATGGCGATGTGTTCGCGCAGGGATTTCCTGCGCCGGTTGCCGGTCTGCGCGAGGCGATCCGCAAGGCCGACGGCGTGCTGTTCGGTTCACCCGAATACAACTTCTCCGTCTCGGGCGTATTGAAGAATGCTCTCGACTGGGCATCGCGAGGCACCGATCAACCTTTCAACGGCAAGCCGTTCGCGGTCATGAGCGCGACGCAGGGACCATTGGGTGGCGCCCGTTCGCAGTACGATTTGCGCAAGATGCTCCTGTTCCTCAATGCGCATGGGTTGAACAAACCCGAGATCTTCATCGGCGTTGCGCAGACAAAATTCGATGCCGCGGGCAAGTTGAACGACGAGCCGACCCGCAAGATTGTCGGCGAGCAGATGGTGGCGTTTCGCGACCACATCCAATGGGTGAAGCGCGGATACGGACAGTCTTAAGACGCGAGCCAGGGAACAGCCAGGACATGAGTACAGCAAAGTCGAAGGCAAGGCCCGCTGGGAGCCTGCCGGCAGGAAGAATTTCAGCCGCGCAGATCAAGGCGTTCGCCGACGGTATCCGGATCGCGGGCGAAACCGGTGTGCCGACCAAGCCCGTGCGCGATGCGTTGCCCGCGGGCGATGTAGACGTCGCCTATGCCATCCAGAAGGTGAATACGCAGTTCTGGCTCAAGAATGGGCGTCGTCTGGTCGGGCGCAAGATCGGACTCACATCGAAGTCGGTGCAGAAGCAGTTGGGCGTTGACCAACCCGACTACGGGATGCTGTACGCCGACATGGCGCTTTGCGATGGCGAGGAGGTGCCGCTTTCCCGCGTGATGCAGCCGAAAGTGGAAGGGGAAGTCGCGTTGGTGCTCGAGCGCGATCTCGCAGCGGAGCACATCACGATCACCGAGCTTATTTCCGCGGTAGCCTATGCGGTGCCTGCCATCGAGATCGTCGGCAGTCGCATCGAGAACTGGAACATCAAAATCCAGGACACGATTGCCGATAACGCATCGTCCGGGCTATTCGTCCTCGGGAATGAACCGCGAAAACTCGAAGGACTGGATCTCCGGCTCTGCGGCATGGTGATGGAACGGCGCGGCGATCAGATCTCGCTGGGTGCGGGCGCTGCATGCCTTGGCAACCCATTGAACGCGGCGGTGTGGCTCGCTCGCACCATGGTTGCGGTGGGCGCGCCGCTCAAGGCGGGCGATGTGCTGATGACAGGCGCCCTTGGGCCGATGGGCACGGTGGCACCCGGTGATGTGATCGAAGTACGCATTTCCGGCCTCGGGTCGGTGCGCACGGCTTTTGGAGCGTGATCCATGAGTGACCTTCAGGGATTGGCCGTCACGTTGGATAATGCGGCGCGTAATGCAACCGCGATCGCGCAGCTCTCGCACGCCGAGCAGTTTTCGATGGCGGATGCCTACGAAATCCAGAAGCGTGCGATCGCGCTCCGCGTCGCGCGCGGGGCGAAGCGTGTCGGCATGAAGATGGGTTTCACCAGCCGCGCGAAAATGATCCAGATGGGATTGTTCGACATGATCTGGGGTCGTCTTACCGCGGACATGGTGCTTGAAGATGGTGCACCGATGCCGTTCAAGAAATTCGTGCATCCAAGGGTCGAGCCCGAAATCGCGTTCCTGCTCAAGAAACCATTGATCGGCAGCATTACGCCGATGCAGGCGTTGGCGGCCGTTGAAGCGGTTGCGCCGGCAATGGAGGTCATCGATTCGCGATATGCCAACTTCAAGTTCGCGCTCAATGACGTCGTCGCGGACAACGCGTCCTCCAGCGGATTCGTCACCGGGCCCTGGCATTCGCCGGACGTCGACTTCTCGAATCTCGGGCTCGTGATGAGCTGTAACGGACGTCCGCTGCAGATCGGATCGACAGCGGGCATTCTCGGTCACCCATTGCGCTCCCTGGTCGCCGCTGCGCGCTTTGCCGAAGAAGCCGGTGAGCCGCTGGAAGCCGGTTGGATCGTCATGGCGGGCGGTGCGACCGCTGCCGAGGCGCTGCAAGCGGGCACATGGGTGGAAATGGAGATGCAATCGCTTGGGCGGGTTGCGTTCAACGTTGCTGGATAAAGAACGATTGCGCATTTGAACGACACGACTGCTCGACGTCCCGATCGAGTCAGTCGTGATGCGCCTTATTGAGGTTCGCCGATCCTGTAGGTGCTCGTTTGGACGAGTCTTCCGTCCAGATCGAAGTGAGCATTGAACTGATACTGGACAGCGGGACCGTCTTCATATCGCCAAGTCCAGACCTCCTCGCGCCTGGCGGGGAAGCTCATCGTTTCCCCCGGTCTACCAATAAGCTTGCGAACCTCGTTCTTGCCCATGCCAGGTTGTAGCTTGGCGAACCAGCTACTTGAAAGAACTTGATGCAGTTCGCGCAGGACATCATCGGGACCAATGAACGCCATATAGGTGACAGTTCCCTGGGGTCCGCGCGCGAATTCCCATTGCCGCGATCCGTCGGACGCCTTCCACTCGTTGCTGGGAGCTCCGAGCACATCGCGAACTTCGTTTGCGGTGGATTTTCCGGGCTTCAATTCACGCACTTTGTAGTCGCAAGCATTGAGCGCCAGCATAAACGAGACGACATAAATCCAAAGCGCGCATGTCCTCATCGTCACCAGCATCGCGGAACTATTCGGGTTCATCGACAAGGTCGGGCGCTCTGGTGCTCGACTATAACGGAAGGTTCTTTGTTGCAACGCCTGCCGTCCCGCAGCGTGCTGCGCTGCTAGGCCGCTGCCAGCAACTCGCGGAGCACATACGGCATGATCCCGCCGTGTTTGAAGTAGTCGACTTCGATCGGCGTGTCGATGCGGGACAGCGTGCGGATTTCGCGGCGTGAGCCGTCGGTCGCGCGAA
>JBJXGX010000215.1:0-5800 GCA_046160305.1 Burkholderiales bacterium | reverse complement strand
TGACCCCACAGACGGTGCACTACGGCGAGGCCAGTGCGCTGCAACAGCTTCGCGCTGGCACCTTGGACGAGGCATTCCTGCGACACCCCAACCGCTTCAAAGGCGTGGCGCCACGGCCCCCCGCGTTGCCTACCGCCGCTTGGATCAACCCACCGAAAACGGAGCCCGCATCGACCACAACGACTGACCATTGCACTCTAATTTAATGCCAATCGGTGTCTCAAAGTCATTGACACGTTCCGTTCTGCGAGGGCGGCGAGCGTCCAGTTATTCGGGATGCTCGCTGCTACTCTCCCGTTTTGCCAACCAGGGTGGTGCGTCGTACGCGGCAGCATTCCGCCAAATCGTCTACGAAGTCTTGTTTTAGACTGATGGACGGTGATACGGATTTGCTTGGAAATCGTTCAGTTGGCTTAAGTGAGTGCCCTTCAGCCCTGACCCCGTCTTCACCGTCTTACCTTGCCCATTTCGATTGCCGCGTTTTCTCGGCGCGGGCACCTTGCTCGCGCAGGTAGGCGTCTCGTTCGGCCCGCGCTATCGCTTCGGCCCGCTTCGCTTGCGCTTCCGCTGTACGGGCACGCTCTCGAGCGTTCTCGGCGGCAGCGTCACGATCGAGCCGCGCGCGATGGCGTCGCTGAAACTCGCGCTCTTGCTGGCGGATTTTCTCGGCCTGCGTGGCGGCTGGATTCGCGTCGTTGGCCCCGACGCTTTGATTCGCGCCAGCGGGCGGCGTCGCACCCGCGGTCAATGTGTCGGCTTTCTGGCCTGGCGGCGGGCGCTGCCCATAGTGAACGCGGCCATCGGCGTCTGTCCATCGATGTATTTCATTGCCCAGCGCGGACGCGGACAAGGCGACGAGAAATGCCATTGATAGCAGGATGTTCATATTTCACCTCGATCGCCAACGCAATGAGTGGATGGTCTTCGCGAATCTACGGTGTGCCTGCATCGCTGGTCGAGTAACTCGCACACGCCACTGGCCGGGTCACCGGTCATGGTTGCGGACAATCGCACGCGACTACGAAGTCTCCGATGCAGGGATCCGGGCCGAACGGCCTTCGTACGAGCGGACCTTCGCTTCGCGTTGCGTCGAGGCACCTCGTGTCGGGCGTCAACGTCGGCGAACCTCGCATTGCTACTCGGTATATCGTCCGAGCATCCGTCAATACATGAGGGCGCACTGATGTTCGCCGAATCTTCCGATCGATTGAAACTTCGCGCATTTGTGTTGATCAGCGTGCTGCTATCGGCCGCGCCTCTTCGCGCGGCCGCACAGTCGCCGGTCGCGTATCCGTCGAAACCGATCCGCATGATCGTGCCCTATCCGCCGGCAGGACCTACCGATGTGGTGGGTCGCCCAATGATCGAGAAGCTGTCGGCAAGTATGGGCGTGCCGGTCGTTGCGGATTGGCGTCCGGGCGGTAACACAATTATCGGTACCGATGCTGTCGCGAAGAGCGCGCCTGACGGCTACACATGGCTCTTCACCACCTTCGCGCATACGACGATGCCCGCGCTCGCCAAGAGCCTGCCCTATCATCCGCTCGATGACTTCGTTGGTGCGGCGATGGTCGCGACCTTTCCCGGCGTGGCGGTAATTCCAGCGTCCTTGCCGGCGACCACGATCGCCGAGTTCGTGACGTATGCGAAATCCGAGCCTGGCAAGTTGTCGTATGCGAACGCCGGCATTGGCTCCTCGACGCATCTCAATACTGAGTTGTTCAAGATGCGAGCAGGGATCGACATGCCGGCGATCACGTACAAGGGGCAAGCGCCGGCGATTCCGGATCTCATCACCGCTCGCATTGCGTTCGCCTTCACATCGCCTGCGCTCGCGGTGCCGCATGTCAGGGCGGGGAAGCTTCGCGCGCTTGCCGTGGCTGCACCAAAGCGGAGCACGTTGTTGCCCGACGTGCCGACCATGGCCGAGGCGGGTTATCCCGATTCGCAGGTGACTGCGTGGTTCGCGATCCTGGTGCCGGCGAAGACGCCGCGCGATATCGTGCAGCGCATCCATCGAGAAGTGGCGCGGGCGCTCGCCGAGCCCGACGTCGTGCGGCGCGCGGAGGCGGGTGGCGTAACCGTTGAGGCGCCGATGGCGCCCGAAGCAATCGACGCGATGATGAAAGTGGAAGTTGATCGGTGGGCGAAGTTCGTGAAGGAGGCGGGTATCGAGGTCCAGTAGGGCGGGGCGCTAATTTGATTTCACCGGCTATTTAACAAGCGCGCGCCGCGCTTTCCCCGAATCGCATTCACGAGATCGGCGATGGAAAGTAGTAAGACGCGCGTGGCCATTTGCGATTGAGAGCGACGTTCGTGAGAACGCACCAGTCGACGCAAAAATGAGGATGCGCCCCTCGACGGCATTTTCGCCGCTACGCGAGGGAATCGGTGGCCTCAGAGTCCGTGAAGAAATCGGTTTCGGAAACTTGGCGAGCATAGCTCAGTAGTCAAGGCAAATTGACCGTACCACTTGGAGCGGAAGCCGAGATTTCCTTGCGGTTCCACTTTTCGGGGCGTTTTTCGGCGTCGTTGGCGCTTTTGCCGCCTGCCAGCGCCCTCATGTGACCCATCTCGCCACGCTGGACGGACCGGTGCCTATGCCGACCAATTCCGGGGCGAGCGCAAACATGCGCATCACGTTGTGCGCCAAGGCGAACAGCAGCACGACGTTTTTCACCTTCGCCAAGCCGCGCACCGGCAACTGGGTCAGCCCGCGGTTGCGGGCCTGGGCGTTGACGCATTCGGCGGTGGCGGCGCGATCCTTGTAGATCGTCTTGGCTTGCTCGGTCCCCATGCGTTCACGCCAGGCGGCCACCGCTTCGCTGTCGCTCGCCTTGGGCGCGTGAGGGTCCGTGCTCTGGCCCTTGGGCTTTTGCACCGGCGCATACACCGTGGTCTGTGCGGCCACCGCCTCGAGCTGCTCGTGCGCCGGATAGCCGCCATCGACAAGCCATTCCTGCGGAGCACTGCCACAGCGCTCACTGACTTGCTCCACCATGGGCGTCAACTGCCCAAGGTCGCTCCCCGCCGTCACCACATCGACCCCGACAATCACCTGGCTTTCGCTGTCCGTGGCGTATTGCGCGTTGTAGGCGGGCCGAAATCCGCCATCGCCCATCTTCATCACCGTCGCCTGCGCATCGGTCGTGGAAGCGCGTGCTTCACCCCCGTCCTTGCCCTGCCGTTGCTTGATCCTCGCCAGCTCCGGCAGGCGCTCCAACGCCTTTTTGATCCGCTCTTCGCGATCGCGTGCCGCACGTTCGCGCGCCGCATGGCTACGCCGGCTCATCGCCCCCGGATCCTCCTCCAGCTGCTTCTTCAGCGCCGCCACTTGCGCGCGCGCCTGCTCCAGACAGCTCTCCAATCGACCCTGACGCCGGAACGACCCCGCCCCCGCGCTGGCGCGCACCCGCATGCCATCCTGCGCCACGCGCTTGAGTGTCACCGCCCCAGCGGCCATCAGGCTCGCCACGCTATCGGTCAACAACCCATCGAG
Organism: Burkholderiales bacterium; assembly: GCA_046160305.1. Lineage (GTDB taxonomy): Bacteria > Pseudomonadota > Gammaproteobacteria > Burkholderiales > SG8-39 > SHXR01. The sequence goes on along the minus strand of JBJXGX010000215.1, from coordinate 2,301 downwards.
CGCCTCGCCATGCGCGACCCGAAAATCCGACAGCGTGTGGTAATTCACCTGCACGCCCCCGCAGATCCAGCGGTAAGCGTCGTGCGATTGCGTGAGCCGCTCCAGGGCACGCGCATGGCCCACCCCTTCCAGCGTGGCATACAGCCACAACGCATACAGAATCTCCGGCGCAATCGCGGTGCGCCCCGCGCCGCCTTCGCGTGCTTTGATCGGCGCGTACATCGCGCTCAGGTCCTGGCGCTCCACATAGCCCCAGACCATACGCGCACGATGCCCCTCGGGCAGCAACGACTCCAAATCACTCGGCCGAAACTCCATCTGCAGCCGATTGGGCATCAGCACGCGCGCCCGTGCCTGCTGCTGCTCGACCTTCTCGCCCATTGGCGCATCCGGCAAATCGTCAAACAACTTCGGCGTTTCGTTCTTCATCGCGCTCCCGCATTCGCGTCCGCACCCCATCGCTACATAACGTCCGAGCCTCCTCGACGAATACAAGATGCGGAGGTTTTTTCACAGGCTCTCAGCGGTGGCCTAGCCCGGCATAAACGACGCGGTGAATCGCGAAATAGAGTGAGAGACGACACTCGGGGTCGGGATCCAATCAACGGGAGATTGATCACGAACCTTCCGGTCAGCACGCGCGCACAGGCAAACGAGAAGCTTCAATGGTATGCACTGCGTTGGAGGATCGAACTCTTCCACAAGATACTCAAATCTGGTTGTCAAGCCGAGCATTCCAAATTGCGCACGGCAGAACGGCTCGTCAATCTACTGGCGACGTTTTGCATCTTGAGCTGGCGCATCTTTTGGCTGACGATGAGTAATCGATCAACGCAAAAAACCAAGGCTTCCATCGCCTTTACACCATTGGAGATTGGAATCCTAAATCGGCACGCACCGAACAACACCCCCACATCCGCTCGATCACCCACATTGAAGTCTTGTCTAACACGGCTGGCCCGCATTGGTGGCAATCTGAACCGCGGCGGAGATGGCCCTCCAGGCAATATCGTCATGTGGCGAGGAATGTCCCGACTCACTGATATCGAACTCGGGTTCCCGATGGCTATGGAAAATTGTGGGTAATTGAAAGGCTCAGTTACCGGTGACGTTGCGCCGAGCGTTCACTGCCTAACCCGCTTGCGCCATTCAGGTCCGGCCGCCATGGCCATCGTCGACGCGTCCGCGGACCCAAAACTCTAATCGCAATTGCGCACGAACTGCGCACGACCACCATCGCGCGAACACTACGCCGGATTCGAAATCGTCGTCGATGGTCAGAAAACGAGCAAAACCCCAGAATCAGGCGGATTCTCGTCGTCGCCTACAGACAGAATGCTGGCATGCTCAGTCCGATGGCTTCAAAGGCCAGCACCAATGCGCGCCAACGCGCTTGCGCCTCAGGGTCTCTGTACGACGATTCGATGCGCCTCATTTGCTTTCCTCGGTTGTCAATCATCGAGGAGCACATTGTTCCGACCATTCAGGCCGCCGGGAAGAACGCCGCGTCGTTACCGGGTGCCTTTCGACGTCGAATGTGGACCTCGACGCCTCTCGCTGCCCCTGGCACGTGCTGACATCAAGGCGAAACAGTGTCCCGACGGAGATCGGATTCCGACACTGATATCGCCATGGCGCGCAGTCAGCGACTCTTCGGAGTCCTGAGGCGGTTCAACATCGGACGCTCCAAGCAGTACCAAGAGACTGCGGCAAACGTAATCGTCAACGCCGCAGCAATCGCGGTTCCAGCGAGCCAATGCTCGGCCGGATCGGCAATGGATCCCGCCACCACCTGCTGTATCGGAAACGCGTAGACATACACGCCATAGGAATAGTCATGGCCGTTGATGCAACGAAAGATCGGGGGAGCCCGGTAGGCGAATGAGATCGCAGCATATGGGATGGCGATCCAAAGGATCGGCATAAGAGCGCTGGGCGCGGGAATGATGGCAGCAACCGCTACCAGAGCGAGTCCCAATGGCATCGAGAGCATCTGCTTCGAGAAGAATAGACGGATGCATGCGCCCGCAAAGAAGAACGCGCCAAGGTAGCCGATCTTCTCTGCGAAGTACTCGGTGTGAAGGCGCCACACGAACGGTACCTTATACGGCGCGAGATCGTTGGCTTCGAGAAGGACCCATAACGTGGCGAACAGTAATAACAGGGCGGCACAGGCACCTCTGAACCAGGCCAGCCTAACGGCGCTCCCCGCCAACGCCAAGCACCCGTACATCAGGATTTCATATCGTAGTGTCCACAAGGGGCTGTTCGTCGACCGAGGATACGGGTTCGATTCAAAGA
>JBJXGX010000214.1:0-7164 GCA_046160305.1 Burkholderiales bacterium | reverse complement strand
ACCCCGCATTCTTGAAGAAGTACGATCTCTCGTCGCTGCGCTACCTGTTTCTCGCGGGTGAGCCGCTGGACGAATCGACCGCGCAGTGGATCCAGGAAGGATTGGGTCGGCCGGTGATCGACAATTTCTGGCAGACCGAAACGGGTTGGCCGATCCTATCGGCGCAGCCTGGTGTCGAGGCATTGCCAACGAAATTCGGTAGTCCCTCATTTCCGGCCTATGGCTACGACGTGCGCCTGTTGCATGAGCAGACCGGCAAGGAAGTCGACGCCGGCGAGAAGGGCGTGGTCGCGATCATGCCGCCGCTGCCGCCCGGCTGCATGACGACCGTGTGGGGTGACGATGCCCGTTTCGTCGAGACGTACTTCAAGACCATCCCGGGGCACCTCGCCTATTCGACATTCGACTGGGGCATCCGGGACAAGGACGGCTACTACTTCATCCTTGGGCGCACCGACGATGTGATCAATGTGGCCGGACATCGTCTTGGGACGCGGGAGATCGAAGAATCCATCAGCTCACATGCATCGATCGCGGAGGTGGCCGTGATCGGCGTCGCGGATGCATTGAAAGGGCAGGTGCCGGTCGGGTTCGCTGTCGTCAAGGATGCCAGCCAGATCCAAACGAGCGAGAGCCGACTGAAGCTCGAGGGCGAGCTCATGAAGGTCGTTGATACGCAGCTTGGCGCGATCGCTCGGCCGGCGCGCGTCCACTTCGTGACCCTGCTGCCGAAAACCCGGTCGGGAAAAGTATTGCGCCGATCGATCCAGGCATTATGCGAGGGTCGCGACCCGGGTGATCTCACGACGATCGAGGATCCGGGGGCATTGGAGCAAGTGAAGGCCGCGGTCGGTACGCGGAGCACGGCGACCTGATGGCGTTCCGCGCTATTCTTCGACGTGTGGATGTTTCGGAGGCTGTTTCTGGAACTTACATTTTTTGGAGGGCAATCATGATCACCGATTGGATTCGTCGCCTCGTGCAGGTCGCCGTGTTGATGGCTTCTTCGTTTGCCATTTTATCGGGCTGCGCCGATATGGAACGGCGCTATCGTGAAGGTCCCCGTTGGATCGAAGAAGCCGAGAAGCAGCGTCGAGAGCTGCAACGGCAAGGGTTCCCCCAGTATTCACCGATGGTGGAAGAGAATAGGACTGCACGATGCGCATGAGACCGACGCTGACCCAGGACGACATCAAGAAGGCCATGGCTGCCTGTGAGGCCGAAGCCGTCAGGAACAAATGGAACGTATCGATCGCGATCGTCGATGACGGCGGCTTCCTCCTCAACCTGATGCGCATGGACGGAACCGGACCCATGACGGCGGAGGTCTCGATGCAAAAAGCGCGGACCTCGGCGTTATCGAGACGGCCTTCCCGATTCTGGGAAGAGCGGATCAAGGATCGAATGGTGTTCCTCAAATTTCCGGAGAATCTGCCCATCACCGGTGGCGTTCCGATCACAGTCAATGGCGAGTGCGTCGGTGCCATCGGCGTCTCCGGCGTCCAATCGGATGAAGACGAACAGATCGCGATCGCTGGCGCCAAGGCAATTATCAACTGAACCGCAGTGCCGTAGATGCTTCACGTCGGGGCGGGAGCGCGATAGCATCACCGCATGACAAAACCCTCTCCCAGCGCCGCATCGCGGTCACGATCAAAGAAAAACCAATTGAAAAAAACTTCTGGACGCCTCTTCGTCGTCCGGCGATCGGGCATCCACGGCAAGGGCGGCTTCGCCTTGCAGGCGATCCCGAAAGGCACGCGGCTCGTCGAGTACAAGGGCGAAATCATCACCTGGGCGACCGTGAATCGCCGCTATCCCGATGACGAAGACGATCAACAGAACCACACATTCCTCTTCGAGGTCGATGACAAGCGCGTGATCGACGCCAATGTCGGCGGCAACTCGGCCCGCTGGATCAATCATTCTTGCACGCCCAATTGCGAGGCCGTAGGCGAGGATGATCGCATCTTCATCGAGAGCATCAAACCGATCCGCCCAGGCGAAGAGTTGCTGTACGACTACAACATCCAGCTTCCGGAGCGGCACACGCCGGCCTTGAAGCGCCAGTACCTTTGCTACTGCGGAACGCGTCGATGTCGCGGGACGATTCTCGGGAAGAAGGGGTAGTTCAGCGGATATGTGATCGCATTGATTCGCGTCAAGAAACGCGCGCCGCCTTGATCGGACCGCGCGCACTCGATCGCCTTCGATGCGAACGATCACCAACCGCTCGCGACTGTTCGCGTTCCGCTCGGCAGCGAACGCCCATGATCTGTTACATCGTGTGCCACTGCGGCGATGCCGCTATATAGTTCCGTTTCAAGCGCCATGGAGGCTCCTACACTCGGCCCGTCGTCGTGCTTGAGATGATCAATCGCTCCTGCACATATCTCTGTCGCCGGCTCTCAAGTGCCGCACATAAATTCTACGTCGGAGGAAATCTTGAACCTTAAGCTCAGACCCATTGCTGTTGCTGTATGTAGTGCGTTCCTGTTTGCCGCATGTGGAGGTGGTGGAGGTGGTGGCGATGGTGGCGGGACGCCCGCGGGTACGCCCGGTCCCACCCCGGGTCCGACGCCAGGACCTTCACCAACCCCAACGCCAACTCCAACGCCGCCTGCTGCGTTTCCCGCTGGGACGCCCACATCAATGCTGTGCCCGGATGCTGGAGCATGGAGTTGTTCTGGCGACACGATTCTTCGAACGGAACCTTACAACATCGCAGTACTGCGTTCGGGCGTTCAAGCGTACGGAAAAGCGACGGTTGATCTCGAAACGATCGTGAATCCCGTTCCCGCTGATGCCGGTCGTGCGCTCGGACTGGTACCAGCGACGGGCGGAACCTCCGAGTTTCGGATTCTCAAGACCAACGGAATTACCGCCGACCCGGATGGCGTTCGGCTAATGTTGCGAAACCTTGGTATATCATTTACCGGTGCCGGGGAGCGACCGCCCATCATTGAGGTATTCAGGACGAATCAGGGTCGATCGCTTGCCGACGCGGGCACTGGGATAGTGACGGACACAAACCCACTTCCGCCTCTTGCTGCGTTCAATGGAACCGATCAAGCCGCATACGTCAATAATCGGTACTTCCCGATGGTTCCGGCACCGACGACGGCGAACACAACGCCGTCGTGCATACAACCAGTACCAGCCGTGACGACGCCTTGTCCCAACGTGGAGACTACGGGACTTGTGTTAAACGAAGCGGGATCGTTCCGGCCGCCACTATCCGTCGTACTTAATGCGGCGCCAGATCAGGTGACAGCAACACGGTTACATGAGGACGGGGACCGAGACATCCCCTCGACTGTTCCGCTGACATACCGTTCTCCGGGATCGAAGGGCATTCGATTCTTCCAGAATTACGCTTACCAATATGCCAATGTTGCCGCTTGGTTTACGGATGACATCGTAAACATCACAGGTTGGCGTACGGTTGCGCTTGGGGAGCACACCAAGAATCGCCGTGGCACTGTCGCGTTCGGCGCGGTGACCGATCCGATGACAGTACCGGCCGCCGGAACGGTGGCGTACTCCGAGGCGCAAGCTGTCAATCCACTGTCTGGTGAGCAAAGTCGTGTGTGGGCTTGGTACACCCCGGATGGATCGACGGATCCGGTCGTGATTCTGGGGAAAGCGACAGTCGTCGCGAACTTCGCTACCCGGTTGGTCACGGTGGAAATCCGCAATATGCTCACGTTTGCGGTTCCCCCGGCTGTGGTTCCGACACTCCCAGCCTCATTCACCATAACCATGGCGATGGGCAACGTCAATACGAACACCGCCAGCTACATGACCGGTGCCGGCGCATTCAATGCGGCGTCCCAGACGTTGAACGGCGGGATGAGCGCGCGGTTCTTCGGACCTGTCAGTGGTGGGGGCCCTGCGGAAGTCGGCGGGACGTTCTCACTCGCAAGCACGACGGGGGCGAAGGCGACAATCATCGGCGGCTTCGTCGCGAAGAAGTAGTCTGAACCGAAGGTTGAGAATGAGGCCGCGCGGTAAGCGCGGTCACTAGCTTGAGACCAAGCCCGTGTGTCGATCACACGGGCTTTTTCTTTTCCTGAACTCGATCCGAGTCAGTCCACCGACTCCACCAACACCGTCCACGCCCATACCGCCTCTCGTCCGGCACGCCTGCCCTGATAGACCGCATACGGCTCCGCGGTTGCTACGTACTTGTCGACGAGATGGTCGACCCAATGATCGATGTCGTCGCCTCGATCGGCTTCGTGGTGAAGAAACGCGAGCGAAGCTTTCGCGACGCCGTAGTGCTTCGCTAGGCTGGTAGCCAGCTTTCCGCAGAGTCGGGGTAGATGACGTTCGAGCATATAGGCGATGACGCTTGCTTCAACCGCCGATGAGCTCAGCCCATGCGTGCGAATCACGTCGACCAGATCGTCGGCCTCGGCGCTTGGATTTGCCAGCGCCGATCGGATCTCGCGTTCACTTGAACCGAGTCCGATGAGGACGCCCTTCCACCCTTCGTCAGCGTTGGCGGCAGGATCCTTCAGCGACTCGTGCAATTGCAGGAAGAGCGCTTTGCCGTCCTGAGGATCGATTTGCGACACCTTGGCCGCGAACGCGTAGCGACCGGGACCGGCGACTGCCGGCAGGATGGCAAGCAGGATGCGCTTGAGCTTGGCCTTCGGCAGCGTTCCATCGAAGGCCACTTTCCAGATAGGATGTTCGAGAATGCGATTCTCAGGGCGCCGTGCGTCGTCCGAGAGCAGGGCCAGCGGCGATCCGCTTGCTTGGATATCGAGCCTCATTGGGATCGACCCTTGCTCGACTTGGCGGGCTTTTTCTTCTTGCTTTGCTTGACTGCCGATTTGGGGGGCGCCTTGCTCATCGCATCGAGCGACGAGTAGGCGCTCTTTTTCACCATCCATACCTCGATCGCACCATCGGGGAGTTGTGTGAAGTTGAGCACGTCGCCCTCGCCAACCCGCAATGCTTCGATGACTTGCGGGGGCAGCGATACGGCGAGTCCGTTTTTGTCCGCGCGGATCAGCACGGGGGCGGACCACTTGATGCCTTTGGGCTCCGACATGAAACAGCTCCTAGGAAAGGATGAACCAGGACTCTTAACCACCAAGGCACCAAGACACCAAGGGGTTGGCAGGTCGGCATGCACATTGCGTCGTTGGGCTGGAGTTCCGCTGCGGCATAGTCTCAAAGCACACCACGACGGCTCGATGGCGCAACGGTACACGACGTGCAACTGAAGTAAACCTTGGTGCCTTGGTGTCTTGGTGGTTCATGCTATGTTTTGAGCGATTTCCAGAACGCCCGTGTTTCACGGGCGACTGTATCGGGGTCTTCTTCTTGCACGTAATGATCGACCGCTGGTATCTCGATGGCTCGAATGTCGGGGCGTAACGCACGGGTTTTCTCCCACGCATTGCGCGACACGAGTTTGGATTCAGCGCCGCGAACGAGCAGGGTCGGGACGCGAATTGTTCGCATCGCATCGGCGAGATCCTCACGCAGGCCGGTCGAGATGGCTTGCATTGAGCGCGGGTCCGCAAGGGGCCGCAATCCGCCCGCGACCGCGACGGTTCCATAGCGAGCGCGAAGCTCGATTGCGCGCAGAGGCAACTTTGGATAGCGGTTCGCGAGGTACACCTTGACCGCCTCGAAATCGGCGAATACCTGATCGCCCCCGGCAATACGGGCATCCAGTGCATCGAAGACCTCAGGCTCGATGAAAGGTACGAAGTCGATGGCCACAACGCCCGCGATCAACTCCGGAACCTTCACGGCGGCCACAAGCCCATTGCGCGCGCCAAGCGAATGGCCAATCACCAGCGCCGGACCTTGCGATAGATGCCGGACCAATCGTGCGATGTCGCCCGCGAATGCCGCGGCGTCGTAGCCGGTGGCGGGCTTGCTCGATCGTCCGTGTCCGCGCTGATCAAAGCTGATGCAGCGAAAATCGGCCGCAAGGCGTTCCATGACAGGCGTGTAGACATAGCCGTTCCCGGTAATGCCATGAAACATCAGGGCGAGCGGGCCGCTGCCGATTGCGACCCCATGCAACGTGAGCTCACCAAGTCGATAATCAATCGATTCGAATTGCATCAAGACGCGGGATCTCCGCTACTGCCCGCTTCGTGTCGCGAGGCCGTACTTGTTGGTCAGGAATCTGAGGATCCCATCATGCATTTCGCGCCACGCCCAGACGGTAACCGCCGCCGCGCGACGGCCGCGCACGACATCCCGGCGATTCTTGACGTAACCGTCGAACAGGCTGAATGAATGCTCGGTGTGTTCGATATCCGCGCGGACATGCTCATAAAAGTATTCGATCGTCGCGTCGTCACAGCCATAGTATTTGCGCAAGGCGAGCGCCGTCGCACCATGCGCTTCGGGGAGCTGTTTCTCGTCACCCCACCAGGTTGCAAGTCCTTCAGCCGCGCTTTGCCGGCAATAGTGCGTCATGGTCCGCGGAAATCCGATGACTTCGGCAAGGGGCTTTGCGGCTACTTCGTCAAGCTCGGCATCGGTCGCGCCCAATCTTTTCGCAAACTGAACCCACAGTCCTGGATGATCCCCTTCACCTGCCAGCCGAAAGATTTCGTCGTACGCGTTCTCCAGGAGATGTTCGACATCCTTGCCCTGAAGAAACGTAGCGTGCGACAACATCATTGCGGGGTTCGCATGGGCCTGAAACGCCCATCGCAGGACCGCATAGTCTTTGAGCGCCTCCTTGGGGAGCGCACCGCTTGTGAGAATTGCCAGCAGGCGTGACCCGAGATAACGGTGCTCCGGCCTTTCCGCGTCTTCGATCAGCCATCGCGGGAGTTCGTTCGCGGGATCTTCGATGCTCGACTTCGGTAATTTTTCAATTGCGCCCATCATGTTCTCCAAGGGAAACGCTGATCAAGCCATCTCGCGGAATCAGCGTCACCATATTTTTCGGGGAGTTACGAGGGGGCGAACCCCCTTGTTCAATGAATTCCTAGCAATTCTCGCCTTTGCTGGCGCCCGCTTTGCCCTCGAAGCGGTCGAGCTTGCGATTCATATAGTCCCAGCAGTTGTCGCGCGCACGTTGGGGGAAGATCGTTTTGCGCTTCTTGTCGATTTCCGCGGCATCGGGATAGGTGTGCTTGATGCCGCTCATCGCCAGTTGCAGTTGTACTCGACAGGCCT
>JBJXGX010000213.1:0-9449 GCA_046160305.1 Burkholderiales bacterium | reverse complement strand
ATCGGACGTCGATCGTACCGGTTGTGGGTGTGACCACACCGGTAATGATCTTGAGCAACGTGCTCTTGCCCGCGCCGTTTCGCCCGATGATCGCAACTTTCTCGCCGCGACGAATGTCGAGGCTGATTTCGCTGATGGCTCGATGTTCCGTGAATCGTTGGCTGCCCTTGGGAAGCCAGCCCAGCAAATCGAGGAGTCGGTGATGGGGCTTTGAGTAGAGCCGGTAGATCTTGCCGAGGTTCCTGGCCGATATGACGATCTCACTCATAGTCGATCAGGGCACTTCTCAATCGGAGAAATAGTGCGCCACCCATTGCAAAGAGGGAAACCGCGAGGACCCCGAAGCCGACCAACGCGCGGGGATCGGCCTGATGACTGGCGAGGAGCGAGAACCGAAAAGCATCCGTCATATAGTGCAGTGGGTTTATCCAGAGTAGGAAATGCCACTCTATGGGGAGCATCTCGGGACGAAAACCGATCGGCGAAACGAACATGAGCAGGATCAGCGCGAGATTGATGAAGTAGGCGATGTCTTGCACAAACACCGCGATGGCCGAGATCGCAAGAACGATTCCGAGAACCATTAGGAACTGGAGAGCCAACACCACCGGCAAGGCGACTATTTTCGGCGTGAGCTCACCTCCGGCGGCCGCCAAGACAATCACAACGCCAAGCGCGGCAAACTGCATCGCAAGGCTCGTAGCCACGGTGCGAACGGGAATGAGCTCGATTGGCAGCATCACATTGCGAACCAGATGCGCGTTCGCCTTGATGGACAGACTGCCCGTCGAAATCGCCTCCGACAGCCCCAGGTAGGGCACCAATCCCGTAAAAACATATAAGACGTATCCAAAGTCGCTGTAACCGGGAAAACGGACGCGAAAGACGACAAGGAACACAAACAGATAAACGCTCAGCAGCAGGATGGGGTGCAGTACCAGCCACGCCGCGCCAATCGTGGAGCCCGCATAACGTTTGCGAAGTTCGATGAACAAGGTTGCGATCAGCACGGTGCGATGCCGTGCCATGACTCGCGACATGTAAGTTACGGCCCGCCCGAGAGAGCCCGGCACGCGCAGAAGGGACATTGGGAACATCGGGGTTCAATTCGATTGCAGCATCAAGTGGGATCGAATCGGAATAGGAAGCGCTGTTCCGATTTGACGTCTGCCCGGCAACGAAACTCGATCACCCCGGCCGGGGAGCGAACGCCATAGGACGGAGAGTACCACCCGGCGTTGATCGAGCACGTTAGATCCGACGAGTAACGGAGCGCACAATGAATCGTGAAATCGGGGCCTGCGAGCGCCACGATCTCCGGACTGACCTGCGTGGCAACGATGTCCGGCGCCAACCGAAAGCGCCACACGAGATCGAGTGCCCCGTCTGCTAGCACGACATCTTCAATCGAGAGCGCACCGGATAGCCGTGTGATCGTAAAGCGGCGCTCGTGCACAACCGGTGGGTCAAATCGGGAATATCCGGAATGCCGGCCTCGATATTGAACAATTGAATCATCGGCTCGGAACTCCAGATGCTCCGGGTTCCCTTTTTCGAACATCCTGAACAGCCATTCGGGATTGACCTCATTGGGGTCCCTTTCATTCACCTGGAGCGTGCTGTGATAAGCCGTGCTCCGAAATTGGTTCCTTGCGTCCGGGTCGCACGTGTAGACATAACTACCGGGATCGACGACGAGCGGAACACCGTGAAGGTGATATTCAAACGAGAGAAGCTCATTGTGCTTGTGGTTGCCGAACCCGCGCGTGCCGACCGCCCCGTTCGTAATCGCGACGTAGGCGGTTTCATCACGTGAAACAGCGATGCCTGCGTCGGGAAACAGGCGAACGACTGCTGGCAACGGCCGTGAATCGAATCCGTCGGTGTCCTCACCGCCACTCCACCAAAATGCTTCCCATTCTCCAATGGCCCCCGCGAACTGCCGCCATGTTATTTCGCGGCAGACGACCGCGGCTGAACCGAAAAGATGCAATCCGCCCTGAGGATCCCAGCTGCCGTAGTCGGTGAGGATGTGAAGCCGACCATCGTCGGCATCGCCTATAACGGGCATCCGACCATCTGGTCGCAACATGGCGGTGTGGAATTCAACCATTTCGCGGAGCCGTGCCAAGAAAGCGCTCGACAACGGTTGACTGGCAGTCTCGCCAACGTGGGCTGCTCCCAGGAAGAGCTCCGTCACAAACCGATGGTACGGAACGGACGATTCGAAGTCCACGCCATCCGGCAGGACCTGTACGGTCATCTCGCGCTCCAAAGCGGCTCGGCAGAAAGCATCCCAGCCACTTGCCTCTCCGAGTGAGCCAAGCACTCGGGCCACATAAAACAGGCCGACAATGTTTGACAGGAAATGATTGCTGGTGACTTCGTACTTATCCTCGAGGTTGGCTCGGATAAATCGACCATGTGCAAATACGCTTGAATAGGCGCCACGCCACTGATGATCCGTCGCCGGATAATCGCGAAGCATATCGAACGCCAATGCCCAGTTCGCGGCGCGAATTGCGACGTCCATGGTGCAAACCCATTGCACACCCCGTCCGACCGGATTTGCATCGTCGAAGTCCGCACGTTCGGCGAAAACCTCGTCAGCGAAACGACGATCGCCCGATAGTAGCCATGCCTGTGCCAACGCCGGCCAATGCTGGCATCGTCCGAGCTCCCAGGGCAGCTTGATATCCGCATTCCCGGGTCGCATTCGCACGAAGTCCCAGTCTGCATGCGGGAATCCACCGGGAAATCGCAGATTACGAACGGAGTCTAAGCGCCAGTCGATCGGGACATAGCGGTGGTGCCCGACTCGATCTGGATCGACTGGGCGAAACGTGCCCGATCCCAACAGATCGAACTGATGCCGAAGTATCTTCTCGCTTCCCTCAATGCATCGGAGCGCGCGATCCGGATGCCGATCGGCGAAGGCGCTCAATCGGGCTCGATCAGGGTGGGGAAATAGAGGAAGCGGATCGAATCCACGTTGCCACGATTCGAGCTCGAATGGGGGCGGCAATTTATCGTTTGGTTTCGAGGTTCGGAGGGACCTTGCCCTCGGTCCAAACCACGCCGAAAGCTGTTGCAGTACCCTCATGCGCCGGAGTTGGGCTTGAAGGCCTTGATCACCAGATTCCACCCGGCTATCCGGCCAAGCCATGAGAGCGGAACCCAGGACAACGCGCTTGGCACTTCCGCCGCGACCATCTGATGCTGCGTGATCGAAATTCTCTCGAATCCTGAAAAGAGCTTCCGAAGGCGCGCTTTGGTATAGACCTTAACAAGTGGCCGGGCATCGTTGGCCGTCATTTCAACGGTACGGGACATGATCTCGCCAATAGAATGGGTCGCTAGCATGCCGTCTCGAAGGCCAAGTCCCATCACCAAGTTTCGCCAATAATGCAGCGAATTTTCCGCATACACCATGATGATTGCCTTACCGCCCGGCCGCAGCACGCGGCGCATCTCGCGAACAACGTGATCCGTATTCGGCGTGTGGTGGATGACGCCATTTGAGTAGACAACGTCGAATGCGTTGTCCGGAAAAGGGAGCGTCTCTGCGTCCTGATGGATGAAGCGGCCGGTCAGTCCTCGTAGGCGAAAGTTTTCTTCAGCGAGCGCCAAATGACCGGACGATAAGTCCACATCAGTCATGAGGGCACCATGCCTTGCGAATTGCGCGTGATCGGTGCCGATCCCGGCGCCAACCTCGAGTACCTTCTCGCCGCGGTGCTTGGCAAATTCCATGACCTCTGCCATCCAGGGCGCATATTCCTCGTATCGATAACGCTCAACCTCAAGAAACCAAGGCAGGGTGTGTTGTTCCGCCTCCTTGACATACTGAGACCCACAAGGGTTGTTATCCCACTGATTCTGGACTTCGTCTTTGTAGAGATCGCCTGTTTGAATCGGCGCCAATTGCACACTCATGGTTGCCTCCCTTGACTGGTTGGCATTCGTTCAACAGCGAAGTTCCAAAGACGCTCGATGTGGCGCTCCCACGAGAACTCTTGTTCGGCGGCTAATCGAGCGTTTCGACCGAGCGCTTTGCAGATCTCAGGGCGTTCCACCAGAAACGCGACGGCGTCGACGAACTGCGTGACGTCGCCAGGTTTGCAAAGTACCGCGCGCTCGTCCGATACCAACGCACGCTGGTCAGGGAGAGCATCCGCGTGAAACGCCGGCGACAAGACTTGTCCGATCTGTTCCAGGTCGCTTGCGACGATGCCACCACCCAGGCCCATATATTCGAACAGCTTCGTTGGGGAACCGAAAAAGCGGCTGTCGACCATGTGACTGCTGTGCGGTGAAACGTAGATATCGCACACCCCCAATAAACGCGCACCTTCGTGATGCGCCACGCGCCCGGTACAGACTACTCGTTGCTTTAACTGGTGAGCGTCGGTCGCACTATCGATTAACCCGCGATTGTCGCCGTCCCCGATAAGCAAGAACTTGGCTGCGGGAAGTCGTTTGCATAGTGTCGGTAGGGCCGCAGCGAGAACATCGACGCCGTGCCACCCTCCGAAGGTTCCGATGAACCCAACTACGCGATCCGCATCGGAGAATCCAAGTTCGCGGCGCAGCATCGCGCGTTTTGCCGGCTCAGGCTGACGATAGGCTTCCAAGTCAACGCCATTGGGGTTCACAAGGACCTTTTGGGAATCGATGCCGCGGCGAACGACGTCGTCACGAACGGCCTCCGACACGACGGATATCAAGGTCGCTTGCCGGAATGCTGCTTCCTCTGCCGCCAGAAAAATATCTTCGTGTTGATACGCACCGTTGCCAAAGCTCTTGCGCATCGAAATCTCAGAGCCGTTGTATTCGACAAAATACGGGATTCGAAGCTCCTGGCTCAAACGTGCCCCAACGAAGTTGCCAAGACATAAGCGCTCATAGATGAACGCAGGCTTTGTTTCGGCAAGCTCCCTTGTCAGCCAACGATGGTAGTGCTCATTGGCTCGAACTAGGGCAGCCTCGTCATTCGAAGGACCGGGCGAATCCATCGCAACCTGCTTGATGCCAAGGTCGCTCAGCAACGAATAATGTACGGGTAAGAAGCAAACGAAACGCTCCGTTGTCCGCGCGAGCTCCCTCGCAACGTAGCAGGTATGGCCGTAGCTGCCACCTGTGGTAATTTTTGCCCAGAAGTCGGTCCGGAGGTAGGCGCCCGTTGCCATCAGAGGCTGCTTGGGCGTTGGCGCTTTATCCAGCCTAAGTGAGACAGGATGCGACTCGGCAACGAGCCTAGCGAGGGTTGCCCGCGCTTCCTGGGTCACTCGATCCGTATCATCCAAGCGGGTATCAGTGCGGACTACCGACGGTGAGGCGAGCCCGATTAGCCGCGATTTCAACGCGTGGTAGAGGCGTGCCGCGATCGGACGCACCCGGGACGGAAGGACGTTGTTCGCCACCAGACGAAGTCGTATGACGCCATGAAAGATTAGATCGCGACCCTGCACGACAAGCCACAGTCGCACGTAACTTGCGAGACGCTCACGATCGATCCGTTCAATGGCGCCTTCGTGCGGCCAATAAAACCATACCGTTTTCCCCGCACGAAGTGCCGCGCGCCCCATCTGCAAGTGGACACGACTTGGCCAGCCGTGGACCATTTCGATAACCAGCCCCGCGGTCCGGGCATCGATCAACCGAACGGACCCCGGATCGAAGCCGTCTAGTACTGGGCGCTCGATGCGAATGCGGTGCCGGTCAGTACATTTCTCGAGCCGCTTATCTTCAAGGAGTCCCCCGGCTCGTAGCGCTGTCGCCGCATAAAAGCATCGCATCCCGCCTTCATTACTCATGCTTGCCCATCCTCCGCGCGGCCGTGCAGCAGGTCTTCAATTCGAAGCCCGACTGCCGATGTTTCGAAAATTTCCTGCACCGGAATAGGAGGCTCCGAACCTGTGGCAATTGCATCGCCCAATCGGCTGAGTTCTTCATAATGACCCTTGTCTACTTCCCCCTCCCAGAGAACCTCGTTCGTAGACGCCCGGATAAGGGACTTGAAGTCGTCGACGATGTACGCTTCGCCATCGCAAAAAACTTCGATGCGCTCCTTCGGCAGACCTTGCTTTGGCCCAAGCGCCGTGTATAGAAGCGTCCCAACGCTGCCGTCCTCGTACGCGAGCGTCGCCGAAAAATTGTCGGACCGGTAATAGGGCAAATTCGATGGATCAATGGCGCGCGCCGCGATACTGGCGACTGGGGCACCGGCAAGATATCTGAATACATCGTACATGTGACACGCCTCCCCGACATTTCGCCCGCCACCGTCGGCGCCGTGCACCCAATGGTCGAGTGGAATGTAGCCGGCATTGAGGCGATAGTTGACCATTATCGGGGAGCGGCGTCCTGCGAGCACTTTTCCCAAGTGCTGTATGGCCGGTGAGAAGCGCCGGTTGAATCCGACCATCAGCATGGGCTTATCCGTCAGACCATCGTAACAGTCGACAACGCGATCAAGATCCTTCCAATTGATCGCAAGCGGCTTCTCGACAAAGACATGCTTGCCAGCCAGAAGCGCCTTCGTGACCTGATCAGCGTGCTCGTAGTGCCGCGTCGCGATCACAACCAGATCGAAGTCGGGATCGCTGAGTACCGCGTCGATTTCAGTGGCAAGAACCTCCACTTGATTGGCTCTGGCGAAGTTGCCGCCGGTCGTCGTATTTCGGCTGACAACGCCTCGGAGAAAGAAGCGGTCCTTCCGCTTCGCCATCTGAGGCACCAGCATCGCTGTCCCAAACGCGCCCACACCGACCAATGCATACCGGAGCACACCCGCGGGTGGCTTTCGGGCACCACGCACCGCAATCCGCGTCGAGTCGGCAGATTCCGACAGCTTCCTGGCGTCGGCAGGGTAGCGAATCAGGACGCCCAAGGGCGGTGGGCCTTCGCCGGAAGCGAGGGCCTTGTAGGCTGTCGGCGCCTCATCTATCCCGACAATTTTCTCGATAAGCGGTTCAATTCGAATGCGACCTGAGGCGATCAATTCGAGGTACGCCTGCATATTGCGATTGAGCGTCCATCGAACGTATCCGAAAGGATAGTCCTGACCGTCTTCCTCGTACCGCGTGTCATAACGCCCAGGACCGTACGAGGTGCTCATGAGGAGATCGATCTCCTTGCGATAGAACGCTGCGCGCTGTACGTTGAGGCCCACATCACCGACGATAACGACGGATCCCTTCGGGCGGGCTACGTCCATGGCGAGATTGATCACTGCATCCGATTTGGTGGCTGCCGTAATCAATACGCGGTCGGACCCCCGACCGCCCGTGCGGTCGCGCACCAACTGCTTGAATCCTTCGACATCGGCAGCGCCTGCATCCATGCCATTTTGGATTGCGCGACCGACGCGCTGAAAATCGAGATCGAATCCAAGCACCGACGTTCCGTTCGCGCGCAGAAGCTGGGCGGCAATCTGGCCGATCAAGCCAAGACCAAGGACGCACACGGTCTCGCCGAGTTGGGGGGCTGCTCGGCGCACGCCCTGAAGCGCGATCGCGCCAACGGTCGTCGTCGCCGCGATGCTGGCGTCGCAACCGACCGGCACCTTGCAGCACAGGTTACGAGGCACACTCACGAAGTCCGCGTGATTGGCTTTTCCAGCGCCCGCACACGCAACGATGTCACCTGGAACAAGTCCCTCCACTTCGTCGCCTATTGCGATCACTTCGCCCGCGACGGAATAGCCGACATTCCAGCCTTGATCATCCAATTCGGACTGGGGGAGACCCTGTTCAATGGATGGAGCCATTTGCACCCGGACCGACGAAAGGACAATACGCGAGTTGATTCGCGCGCCGGCATTGGCGATGACCAGGGTCACAGTCTGCGAGGCACCGGGGTTGAATATCAATCGATCGCTGATTGGTCCTTTCTCGAAATTGCGCGTGCCGAGCCAGGCGGTTCGCCCTTCGTCGAGCAACCCGATCGCTGCGGTGCCTGATTCGACATGCCCTTCCAATTCGAAAACCGGCACCGACCCAGGTGCCACTGCAATCGGGTTCGACATCGCCTGATACCCAAACTCCGTTTCGTCGGAAGTGAGATCGAGCCGATCGGATGCCGCCGTGAATGCGATCGCGCCACACTGTTGCCACGTAAATCCTGCGACTGCAATTGCGCGGGCGGGCTGAGTCCGAGTACGCGGAATTGATTCACCGATAACCCGTCGAGCGATAGCGTTTGCACGCTGCAAGGCCTTGCGCGGGTTGCGGATCGCCTTGCCAAGGTACCGAGCGGCGGTGCGCGCCGAGTTCGAAATAGCCGCAACATCGGCGCCGGCCTCGAGGCCTGGCCGGAGGGACGCGAGTTCGGTCCCGGTACTGATCAGGGAATAGTGAACACGCACAAGGACTTCACCGGCGCCAAGCGCGGGGCGCGGCATGCGCGCCACAATCGCGCCGCGGCTATTGAGGAGAACTTGCCTCATGCGTCGGCCTTCATCAATGAATTTTCTGTTTTGCGAGGAGAGTATTCTGCGTGCGCTCGGAGCCTGAACGGCCGTTCCGTTCGGGCGATCTAAGCGGGATCCTGCTGAACGTTCGGATTATTACCGAAGAGCGCACGTTGAACTCGCAATCCGACCCGCGACGCGTCGAGTTGGTCGCCAAGCGAAATGGGCCAGGCATTATCGCGAATGCCGGTGTGCAATGCTCGCAACTCGGAGAGATGCCCTTTATCCTGACGCTTGGTGTGCCACGCAGGCTCTTTCGACCCGACCGTTTCGAGCGAATGGTAGTCGTCCAACGAATATACGCGGCCATCGCAGAATACTTCCATCCGCTCCTTCGGGTAGCCGCCGGCACCTAGGGCAGTGTATGTGAGGGCACAGACCGAACCATCCTGATAGCGAATGCTCGCAACGAAGTTGTCGTCCCGTCGAAGATGTCGATCCGGCGGATCAATCGAAGTGGCCTCGACGCGTGCACTGCGAGCACCGGTGAGGAATGCGAATACATCGTATATGTGGCACGCCTCGCCGAGGTTGCGCCCGCCGCCCTGCGCTCCATGCACCCAGTGTTCGGGCGGCAGGTATCCGGCGTTCATCCGATAGTTTGCCATCAGCGGTGCTCGTCGATGCTTGATCGCGCCTTGGAGCGCCTGCAGAGGTGGTGAGAAACGGCGATTGAATCCGGTCATCAGAATGGGCGCGTTCGGGGTGTTTGCGTAGAAATGCTCGAAGGCGACCAGATCCTCTTCGAGCAGCGCGAGAGGCTTCTCGACGAAAACATGTTTTCCGGATTTCAATGCCGCAAGGGCAAGTTGCGCATGTGAGTCATGACGCGTAGCGATCACGACGACGTCAATGTCATCATCGGCCAGCAGCAAACCGATGTCAGTCGTGCCGTATCGCGCTCCAATGCGTTCAGCGACTGCTTGCGCTGAGGTCGCGGAACGGCTCACAACAGCATGCAGGTCGTAAAGGTCCT
>JBJXGX010000212.1:0-20486 GCA_046160305.1 Burkholderiales bacterium | reverse complement strand
CGAGCCCGGCGGACTCCTGATCCTTCACATAGACCGCAACCGTGTCGGTGTATTGCTCGCGAAACCTTGAGTCGACCATCGCCTGCATGAACGAACGGGCGCCGATGGATTCGGTGTACCAGTGGGGGCGCGGCAGCGATCCGATCAGCGCAGTGGGCAGAACAATATTTGCAGTCGCACGCAGCATGGTGGAAGGGTCCTTTGGGAGAAGGCGTGGCGCAAGCGCGCGAAATGAGGCCAGTGCCGAATGGCACCTACTTAAGCTAGTCTAAGCGAGTTGGGAGATTGACCGTTCGCACTGAGCTTGTCGAAGGGTGAATGCCGGAGCACCCGTGACCGAGCGATCGCGCGCTTTCGACAAGCCTACGTTGCCCTTCGACAGGCTCAGGGCGAACGGAAGGTTGAGCACCGTCGCTTAAGTAATCTTAAGTAAGTGCCATTCGGTCAGTGCCAGCGCTTTTACGTTACGCGGGTTCGAACGAGGAACCAGTGTATAACCGCGCCGGTGCTGACATTCCGCTCGCGCCAGCGACCGCATTCCACCGCGTGCATAAAATCTTCGACGGCGTATCTGGATTGCAGATCTGCCGGGTGGTCAGTCTTCGCTAGCGCCAGCCAACCCGGCATCGATCACCTTGGTCGATGTTTCGTCGGGCGTCAGATCTATGACCGGCACGCCATATCGATGCAGCTCGAGGAGGAGCTCGACACGCGAAACGCCGGCGAGTTGCGCTGCCATGCCGGACGAAAGGCGCTTCATTTCGTATAACTTGACCGCCACCGCCGTTCTGGCTTCGCGAGCGAATTCTTCCGGCGTGCTTTGCATCGCGTCAGGTAGTGATTGCGGTATCGGGACGACCAGCTCCATGGGAAATCACATGGGTCGGTTGCGGTAGAGCGATTCTATGCCAGCGGGTTGGTTGCTGGTTCCACGGTGGTCCTGTGGGTGTGCGTGAGCCATCAACAGGACGCACGAACAATAGTCAGGTGAGCAAAGGATAGTGGTCGTTGACACCGGCCGAGTATTAACCCGTCGCGCCGCCATTCGATTGCCCGCCCCACCGAACCCTTGGCAGATACATATCGCGTGCCTGCAGGTCCGGCCACGCAGCAAGCGCGGCCTCGACCGCGGCGCTTGCCGTGTGCGTTGCAGCCCAATTTTGGCGTAGCGCGTCGCCTCGACGCCGCGGTTCGGTTCAGCGCCAGCGGCGACCAGAGCCGCGCTGTCGGCGGGGGCGCGGTGATTCTGATAGAGGACACGACTGGCAGGGCCAGGTGTCGAAGTGGGCTCGTAATTGTCGTGTCAGCACACTCGGGGCTGAGACCTACCGCCATACACTGCGCAATCGGGCACTTTCTCCGGAGGGAGAGTTGCATATCCGGCAACCACCTTAGCGCGACGCGGCAGCTACACCTTTCTCATGCGTCAGCGAGGTCATCTTCACTTGCCTCGCCGAGCGCTCCTTCGAAGTCGCGACCACCATAGAAGACGCCAAGGATTGCGACCGTACTCCTTGTATCGTCAACTTCGAACGCGATGACGGCGCGCCGCTTATAGTTCGTGATGCGTAGACCGGGTCGAATATCGTCGCGTTCGGTACCCCTGTGCGGGAGAGTCGCAAGGCTCTCGCAGTAGGCCACGATCGCTTCGGTGTACCGCGCCGCAACGACGGGCGAGCCGTGCTCGGCGATGTACTCATAGAGCGAAACCAGGCTGTCCTCGGCCTCCGGCGCGAAGACAACGGTGTAGGTCTTCACGCTTTCGTGGCCCGCCTACTGTGCAGCGCTGCAAGTCGTGTACGAACCTTGGATGCCGGCACGGCTCGGGAGGGAGACGTCTTGAGTGCATCGTAGGCGCCAGCGACTTCCCTGCGAAGCCAAGCCTCGACGGCTTGATCACGAGCCAATAGCGCCCGCAAACCCTCACGGATGACTTCGCTCTCGGTCGCGTACTCTCCCGAAGCAACCTTGGCTCGGACGGTCTTCGCCATCTCGTTAGGCAAAGTAATGCTGAATTGCTGAGTCGTGCGCATGGGCTGACCTGATTCGAGTGTGTAGGATTAAATCATACTGAAGGCCAAGTTCCCGATCAACCGCACATTTCCGGCAAGCGGTCGGGGCGTGGCTGAAGCACCAAAGCTTCGATCTCCCCGAAAAAGCCCAAGAACGTCGGTCAGTCCCGCGAAAAAAAATAACGCTGACCCCTTTAGTCCTATGCGCGCGCATGGGCGAGGCGGGCGTCTTCCCGCCCGATCCGCGGATGGAGTTGATCGAAGGGGACATCGTCGAGCTGCCGCCGATAGGGAGTCCGCATGCGGGCGAAGTCAACATATTGAACGGCGTGTTCGCTCGCTTGGCAGGGGATCGGGCAGTCGTGGCGGTGCAAAAACCGGTGATCATCGGTAGGCGGTCGATGCCGCAACCGGATCTCGCCATCCTCAAGCCGCGGGCCGACAGCTACGTGCACTCGCATCCGCGGTCCGAAGACGTGCTGCTCGTGATCGAGGTCGCAGACAGTTCGCTCGACTTCGACCTGCAGCGGAAGATCCCGATCTATGCGCGGAACGGCATCGCCGAAGCATGGGTTGTCAATCTGCCGGGCCGATGCGTGCATGTTTTCCGGGACCCGGCAGCGAACGGCTATCGAACGGCTTTCACGGTGTCGGGTGAGGCGAGCGTGAGTCCGCAGGCGTTGCCGGATATCGTCATCGCGTTGACGACGTTGTTTCCTAACGCGGCCTAGGCTGCAAGACAAGGTCCCTTCCGTATCACTTTGATCGGACAGTCTATCGCCTGAAGATTCTTCGACGTATCGGCTGTTACTCGATCGTGCCCGCGTTCCGGGCTGCAAGAACTTCGGAGCGGTCCAGCCAGGGGCTCAGGATGTCTTCCGCATCCTTGGCGGCCCAGGGCCGCGCGGCTTTCGGCGCGGGCGGAACCGTGCGGCTGAAGCGCGGCGCGGGCGCGGGCTGCACGACGCCGTCGATGTCCAGGTAGGTGCCGCGGCTCTTCAGGTGCGGATGCCTCGGTGCTTCCTCGATGGTGAGCACCGGTGCGAAGCAGGACTCGGACCCCTCGAATGCCTGGGTCCACGCCTCGCGCGTGCGGGTTCTTATTTTCTCCGCGATCTTCGCTTTGGCGGCGGGCCAGCGAGACCTGTCCCACTGCTGGGCGAGCAGCGGTTCGAGGCCAAGCACGCGCAGCGCTTCGGCGTAGAACTTCTTCTCCACCGCGCCGATAGAGATGTACTCGCCGTCGGCGCATTGGTAGACGTCGTAGAACGGTGCCCCGGAATCGGTGATGTTGGTGCCGCGCTCGGTGCTCATCATTCCGGCGGCGAAGGTTCCGTGGGGCTGCGTCATCAGGGACGCCACGCCATCGACCATCGCGGCATCGACCACTTGGCCCTGGCCCGACGACTTGGTTTCGTGCAGGGCGGCGAGGATGCCCATGGCGAGGTACAGGGCGCCGCCGCCCAGGTCGCCGACGAGGTTGATCGGCGGCGCGGGCGGCTGTCCGGCACGGCCGAAGGCGTGCAGGGCGCCGGTGAGCGCGATGTAGTTGATGTCGTGTCCGACCGCATTGGCAAGCGGGCCGTCCTGGCCCCAACCGGTGATGCGCGCGTACACGAGCTTCGGATTCCGCGCGAGACATACCTCGGGCCCCAGGCCGAGCCGCTCGGCGACGCCGGGACGGAAGCCTTCGATCAGGACATCGGATCGGCTCACTAGCGCAAGCACCAGATCTACCGACGCGCGCTGCTTGAGATCAAGCGGCATCGCCGGGCGATTGCGCAGCAGCAGGTCGAACTTCGCGGGGCGGGGCACGCCCAGCCCGGCAGGCTCCTTGCGGTCGATGCGCAGCACGGTCGCGCCAAGGTCAGCGAGCAGCATCGCGCCCATCGGGCCGGGCCCGATGCCGCCCAGCTCGATGATTTTAAGTCCGTGCAGCGGACCCATCAGAACGGCGCGAATTCCCGGCCGAGCAGCTCGCGCGCGATGATGCCGTGGTGGATCTCGCGCGGCCCGTCGGCCGACTCCATCCCGATGCAGTCGCGCAGGCGCTGCTCGAACGGGAGCTCCTTCGCGAATCCATAGTGGCCGTGCAGGCGCATGCAGGTGTAGAGGACCTCGTTCGCCACTTTCACGCCGAACCATTTCGCCATCGACGACTCCGCGTCATGGCGCTTGCCCTGGTCCTTCAGCCACAGCCCCTTGAAACAGAGCATGCGCGCGGCTTCGAGCTGCGTGGCGGCGTTCGCAAGCTCGGTCGCCACCGCCTGCCACTTGGAGAGCGGCTTGCCCTGAACTTGCCTGATCTTGGCGTAGTCGATCGTCTCCTCGAGCGACTTCTGCGCCGCGCCGATGCAGGCGAGCGGAACGAAGTTGCGGTTGTAGCCGATGATGGTCATCGCCCAGATGAAGCCCTCGTTCTCCTTGCCGACCATGTTGCGCGCCGGAATGCGCACGTTGTCGAAGAAGAAGCTTCCGGCGCGGTCCAGGCGCTGCCCCATGCGCTCGAACGGCGCTGCCTTGACACCCGGCGTGTCGGTGGGCACCAGGAAAAAGGAGATGCCCTTCGGACCGGGCTTGCCGGTGCGCGCGGCGACAAAAACGACCTTGGAGACATCGCAGAAGGTAATGCTGGTCTTCTCTCCGTTGATCACCCAGTCGCCGCCGTCCTTGACCGCCCGGGTCGTGAGGTTGCCGACGTCGGCGCCGCCGCGCGGCTCGGTGAAGGCGAGGGACATCATCTCGCCGCCGGCGATCCTCGGGATCCACTCCTTGCACAGGTCCGGGTGGATGGAGGAGGCCATCTCGCCAAGATGGATGGCGTTGCTCACGATGTAGCGAATCTGGTGGTCCGCGCGGCCGATCTCCTCGCACACGATGCCGCACTCGACGAAAGACGCCCCCTGGCCGCCGTATTCCGCAGGCAGGCGCAGCTTGAGGAGCCCCATGTCGATGATCTTGTCCATGAAGGCCTGGTCCGGAAACTCGCCGGTGCGGTCCCAGCGCTTGAAGTGCGGCGCGAGCTCCTTCTCCGCGAATGCCCGCACCGAGTCGCGGATCATCTTTTCGTTTTCGGTCAGTCCGAAATCCATAGGCCTCTCCTTGTCAAATCTTCGGTGCTTCGTCGCCCTGCCAATACGGGCCGCTGATGGGTTGCTTCCAAGGCGAGTAGCCTTCCTTCTGGTACACGGCAGGGCCGAGCTTGAAATGTTTCGCTGCCTCGAGGCTTTCGACCGCGGGCATGTTGGGGTCGTAGAGCGCATTCGCGGTCGCCGGCCTGGGACCCGCCTTCGCGACCAGGCCGAACGCCGGCCGACCGATGATGCGCTCCAGCATCCAGACGCAATCGATCAGCTTGTCGAGGTTCACGCCGGTATCGATACCCATGCCTTCGAGCATGTGCATCAAGTCTTCGGTGGGCGCCATGCCGGAGGCGCGGCCGTTGCCGCCGTATTGCCCGCCACCGATTCCGCCCAAGGTTCCTTCCAGGAGCATGGTGTCGTCCGGGCCCAGTGTGCGCAGCGCCGCGTAGATCGAAGGGAGCGCCATGCCGCGCGCGTTGTGCATGTGAAGGTGGAACTTCCTCACCTCCGGCCAGCGGCGCTTCACCTCGGCAAGGTACTGCTCCATCTCATGCGGCAGGCACCAGCTCTGCGAGTCGTGCAGCCCGATCTCGACCACCTCGATCCCGGCGGCCTCGAGCAAGGCGTGCTGGCGCTCGATGAATGAGAGGCAATAGCGCGGGGTGAACTTCCCGAGGAAGTTTGAGCCCCAGGCCGACGCGATGCCGATTTTCGCTTCGCGGATGCCGCGGCCCTTCGCGTCGCGCACTGCCTGCGGCCAGGCCGCCATGATCTCCTCGATGGAGCGGTTGACGTTCCTCCTCGAGTGGACGTCGCAGATGTCGAGGAACAGCGTGAACACCTCGTCCTCGAGGGTGAGTGGCGGGGAATACTGCTGGGCGATCCGGCGTGCCTTCTCGTTGTGGATGAAGAGCAGGTAGGCAACACCTGGCACGCGATGGAACTTCTGCAGCAGCTCTTCCATGCAGGCCATCTGCGGCACGAAGCGCGGGCTGACGAAGGCGCCCACGGTGATGCGCTTCAGGCCGGTTACCGACAGCGCGTCAAGCAGCTCGACCCGGGCTTCGACGGGGATGTTGACGTCCTCGATGCCGAAGCCTTCCCGGATCACTTCTTCGCTGTAGATCACCTTCGGCCAGACCACGGATTGACTCCTGCGGGATGTTGCAATGGTAAAACTATATACCTTACAATTGTCTAACTATTAGTCAAGGGCTCGGTCGAGCGGTCCTTTCTGGAGGAGGAATCCGGTGAGCGACACAGTCCTGCCCCAGGGCAAGACGTACGACGAGGTATGCGCGCGGTTCCGCTGGTCGATTCCCGCGAGCTTCAACATCGCGGTCGACATCTGCGACCGCCACGCCGTTGCCGACGCCTCGCGCGTGGCGATGATCTTCGAGGACGAGTCGGGCGCGGCGCACGAGCACACCTTCGCGGAGTTCCGCGCACGCTCCAACCAGCTCGCCCGAGCGCTCGCGCGCCTGGGGGTGAAGCGCGGCGAGTGCGTCGGCATCGTCCTGTCGCAGCGCCCCGAGACGGCAGTCGCCCACCTGGCAGCCTACAAGCTCGGTGCGATTGCGCTGCCCCTAGCCACCCTCTTCGGACCCGAGGCGCTGCAGCACCGCCTGGGCAATGCCGGCGTGCGGGTGGTGATCACCGATCCGGGCAGCCTCGAGCGCCTGCTCGGGGTGCAGAAGAACCTTCCCGGGCTTGCGCACATCGTGAGCGTGGACCCGGCCGATGCCGACCAGGTGCTCGACTACCGGAAGCTCCTCGAGCACGAGCCCGACAGCTTCGACCCGGTGAAGACCTCCTCCGAAGACGGCGCGCTCCTCATCTACACCTCCGGCACTACCGGCCCGCCCAAGGGCGCGTTGCACGCGCATCGCATCGGGCTCGGGCGCCTGCCGTCGATGGAGTTCGTGCACCAATACTTTCCCAAGCCCGGCGATCGCTTCTGGACGCCGGCGGACTGGGCGTGGGCGGGTGGCCTCCTCGACATGCTGCTGCCGAGCTGGCATTACGGCGTTACGGTGGTTGCGCACCGGGCCCGCAAGTTTGATCCCGCGCACGCCTTCGCGCTCATGGCCCGGCACAAGGTACGCAACGTTTTCCTGCCGGGCACCGTGCTCAAGATGATGAGGAAGCAAGAAGAGGCGCTGAAGAGCGAGGACGTTCGGCTGCGTACCATCCACACCGGCGGCGAGACGGTCGGCGAGGAAGTGATCCGCTGGACCGAGCAGATGCTGGGCACCGCGCCGCACGAAGGCTTCGGCCAGACCGAGATCCTGATGATGCTCGCCAACTGCGCGGCGCTGATGCCGATCAAGCCCGGCTCGATGGGCCGCCCGGTGCCCGGCCACGAGGTCGACCTGCTCGACGACGAAGGCCGCCCGGTGCCGGTAGGCGAGACCGGCGAGATCTGCATCAATCGCGGCGTTCCGGGAATGTTCCTCCGCTACTGGAACGACGAGGCGGCGACGCGCGAGAAATTCCACGGCGACTGGCTGCGCACTGCCGATCTCGGGCGCAAGGACGAGGACGGCTATTTCTGGTACGTCGGGCGCAAGGACGACGTGATCTCCAGCGGCGCGTATCGCATCGGACCGGGCGAGATCGAGGCCTGCCTGCTCGGCCATCCGTCGGTCGCGCTCGCCGCGGCGATCGGCAGCCCCGACCCGATCCGCGGCGAGGTCGTGAAGGCCTTCGTCCAGCTGCGCGAGGGCGTGCCTCAGACGCCGGCGCTCGCGCAGGCGCTGCAGGAATACGTTCGCAACCGGCTGAGTGCACACGAGTATCCTCGCGAGTTGGAGTTCATCGACGCGCTTCCCACCACCACGACCGGCAAGCTGATGCGCGGGGAGCTTCGCAGGCTCGAGCGGCAGCGCAAGCTCGGCAAATAATTTCGAGGATGAGTCCCTGATGCTTTTCGCAAAATTCGTTGCTTCGTTGTCACTGTGCACGTTCAGTGCTGTTGCGCTGGCGCAGTCAGGCCCGTATCCGAACCGGCCCATCAGAGTCGTTGTGCCCTACTCACCCGGCACCGGAAGCGACGTGCTGGCGCGCACGCTCGGCAAGGTGGTGTCCGAGAAGGTCGCGCAGCCGGTGGTGATCGAGAACCGCGACGGCGGCGGGAGCCTCTTGGGTACCATGGCGGTCGCCAAGGCGCCGGCCGACGGCTACACGCTGCTCATCGCCGCCAACCCGTTCGTCATCGTTCCAAGCCAGCACGTGAAGCCGCCCTATGATCCGCTCAACGACTTTGTCCCGGTGGCGAAAGTCGGCGTGATCCCTCTGGTGCTGGCGGCCGCCCCCGGCGTGCCGTTCGCGAACTTGAAGGAACTCGTCGCCTACGCCAAGGCGAACCCGGGGAAGCTGAGCTACGCGTCCTCCGGCGCAGGCACTATCAGCCAACAGGAAATGGAGCTGTTCAAGCAGGCGGCGGGCCTCGACATCGTGGAAGTCGGCTACAAGAGCACGGCGCAGGCGATGAACGACGTCCTCGGCGCGCAGATCCCGCTTTTTCCGGTGGTGGTGCCGCTCGTCATGCCGCACCTGAAGTCCGGGCGCGTGAAGGCGCTGGCGCTCTTCGATATCCAGCGCTCGGCGATCTTCCCGGAGATCCCGCTGATGGCCGAGGAGCTCGGCGTGGCGGACTACACGCCCACGCCGGTGTGGTACGGCTTCATGGCGCCCGCCGGCACCCCGCGCGAGATCGTCACCGCCCTGAACGGGTATTTCCACGGCGCGATGCAGACCGCCGAAGTGAAAGAGCGCCTCGCGGGCCTGGGCGCGCAGGTCAACACGCCGACCAATGAGCAGTTCGCATCGCAGCTCAAAGCCGAGTTCGAGAAGGCCGCCCGGGTCGCCAGGATGCTCGGCACCGCCAAATGAAATTTTTCACTTTCATCCTGCTGGCATGCATCGCGGCGGCAGCCTCGGCACAAAATTATCCTTCGAAGCCTATCCGTGTGATCGTCAATTCCGCGCCGGGCGGCCTGACCGACGTCATCGGCCGGCTGGTCACCGGAATAATGGGCCAGTCGATGGGCCAGCCGATGGTCGTCGACAACCGCACGGGCGCGGGCGGGCTGGTGGGCGCGGAGCTCGTCACCAAGGCCGATCCGGACGGCTACACCATCGGCGTGGTCGCCAGCGCCATCACCGTGGCGCCGCAGCTCATGCCGGCGCCGCCCTTCGACGCCGCCAAGGATTACGCGCCGGTGGCGCTCCTCATGTCGACGCCGCTCACCCTGGTCGCCAACGTGAATTCGTCTTATGCGAGCGTGGCGCAGTTGGTGGCCGACGCCAAGGCGCGGCCGGGCCAGATTTCCATCGCCTCGGGCGGCAACGCGACGATGACGCACCTGCTCGCGGAGCAGTTGCAGTCGCAGGCCGGGATCCAGCTCGTCCACGTGCCGTACAAGGGCGGCGCGCCGGCGCTGAACGACGTGGTCGCGGGGCATGTGCCGGTCATGTTCGACACGCTGAACACCAACGTGCGCCTGGTGCAGGAGAACAAGCTGCGCGCACTGGCGATCGCGAGCCCGCAGCGCTCGCCGGCCCTGCCGCAGGTGCCCACGCTCGCCGAGGCCGGTTATCCAGACGTGCAGGGCATGGCTTGGTTCGCCATCGTGGCGCCGGCGCAAGTGCGTCCCGAGATCGTGGCAAGGCTGAACGACGAGGCGAACAAGGCGCTCAACACGCCGGCGATTGCCGAGCGCATCCGCACCCTCGGCGGAACCGTCGAAGGCGGCCCGCCGAGCGTGCTCGCCGAGCGCATCCGCGGCGAGGTGAGCCGCTGGGGCAAGCTGATCCGCGAGCGCGGTATCAAGGCGCAATGAGCGGCCCAATGCAAACCGCGATGGTTCCCGCGTACGAGGCCCTGGCGCACGACATCAAGGCGCACGGGGTCGAGATGACCTTCGGCCTGATGAGCGACGACACCGCGCTCTTGGTCACGACGCTCGACTCGATCGGGGTGCGCTTCGTCGGCGCGCGCCACGAGAACAACGCGATCTCGATGGCCGAGGGCTACGCCGCCGCTTCCGGGCGCCTGGGAATCGCGATTCTCGGCAGGGGGCCGGCGACCGCCAACGGCCTGCACGGCGCGGTCTACGCGCAGCGCTGCGGCTCGCGCGTGCTCCTCGTGTTCGGAGCCACTTCGCTCGCAGCCGGGCCCGCCAACGCCCTGGGTCCCGATCGCAAAGCCTTCAACGCCCTGGGCGTGCTGCAGGCGGCGGGCATCCGCACCTTCATGCCCACGGACTCGAAGAGCGCGCGGCAGGAGCTGGCGAACGCGGTCGCGGCCACCGAGGGCGGCGCGGTCGCGCTGCTCCTGCCGATGAATGTTCAGTTCGGGCGGGTGGCATTCGACGGCGGGCTTGCTCCGAAAAACATTTCATCCAGGCCGACGGGAAAGCCCGCCCGAGGTGCCGTGATCGACGCGGCGGTGGCGCTGCTGCAGAAGAGCCGCAAGCCGCTCATCCTCGCCGGGCGCGGCGCGCATGCGGCGGGCGCGCGCGATGCGCTGATCCGTCTGGCCGACAGGCTGGGCGCCGGGCTGGCCACCACGATGAAGGCGAAGGACCTGTTTCGCGGCCATCCGTTCGACGCGGGCCTGGTGGGCTCGTTCTCGCACGCGGGGGGCCGGCGCCTGATCGAGCAGGCCGACTGCATCCTCGCATTCGGTGCGGGTCTCAACCAGAACACCACCAGCTACGGCAAGGCGCTGCCGGTGGACGTGCCGCTCATCCAGGTGGACGCGCTGCGCTCGAGCATCGGTCGCTGGTACCACGCCGACGTGGCGGTGGTCGCCGATGCGCGCCAAGCCGCGGAGCAGCTGCTCGAGCGCCTTCCGGAGCGCGCCTCCGCGGACAAGCCGCTGCACGCCGATGAAATGCGACGCTGGCTCGCCGGCTTTGATCCCGCGAGCGAGTTCCGGGCCGAGCACACCGCGCGCACCATGGATCCGCGATCTCTCGCGATCGAGCTCGACCGGCTGCTGCCGCCGAACCGCAACCTGGTCTACGATTCCGGCAATTTCTTACAGGTGGTTCCCTACCTGTCGGTCGCGAGCCCCGACCACCTCAAGATGGCGAGCGACTTCTCCTCGATCGGCATGGGCTTCGGCGCCGCGCTCGGCTATGCGCTCGCCACGCCCGGGCGCCTCACCGCGTTCGTGGTCGGCGACGGCAGCTTCCTCATGAACCTGGGCGAGCTGGAGACGGTCGCGCGCGAGGACATTCCCCTCGTCATCGTCGTCATGAACGACTGCGCCTACGGCGCCGAGCTGCACTACCTGAAGATGCGCGACATGCCGGTGACCAAATCCGTGTTCCCCGATATCGACTTCGCGCCGATCGCCGAGGGCTTCTACTTCGAGAGCGCGACGGTACGCACGCTCGACGAACTGCGCGCGCTTGCGCCGAAGCTCGCCAGGCCCGAGCGCCCGATGCTGCTCGACTGCAAGATCAACGCCTCCATCGCCGCACCGTTCATGCTGGAGAGCCTGCAAACATGATGCGCTTCAACCGCTGCGCGCGGGTCTCTTTCACTGGGTTTGATCGCCGCAGCAAGAGCGAAGCTCGACACGCGGCCAACATCCGGGCTGACTAGACCGCGAATGAAAAACCGGCCTGACAAGCGCCCGAAGGCCGCGGAAATGGTGGCCGCCGAGCTGCGCCGCCAGATCGCCAACGGCCGGCTCAAGCCGGGCGACAAGCTGCACCCCGAGAACGTGCTGCAGGCAGCGTTCGGCATCTCGCGCCCGACCTTGCGCGAGGCGCTGCGCCTGCTCGAGTCCGAGTCGCTTATCAGCATCAGCCGTGGCCAGCATGGCGGCGCGCGGGTGAGCGCGATCGACCTTCGCCCCGCCGCGCGTCAGGTCGGATTGTTCCTCCAGATCGAGGGCACGACGCTGCAGGACGTGTGGATTGCCCGGACCATCATCGAGCCGCCGGCGGTGGGCCTGCTCGCCACGCAGCGCAATCCCGCCGCGTTCGCCCTGCTCGAGGCGAACATCGAGGCCGCGCGCGAGGCGGCGCAGAGCGATCCGATCCGCTATGCCGACCTGAGCGCCGAGTTCTCGATGCTGATCACCCGGCACTGCGGCAACAAGACGATCCACCTCCTCGCCTCGCTGATCCACGACATTATCCGGCGCCAGCACAAGGACGTCACCGTGCGCACCCTGTCGAAGGCGCACGTCGATGCGCTGCGCCAGGGCAGCATCCGCAGCCGCGAGGAGGCGCTGGAGCTGATGCGCCGCGGCAGGCCGGCCACGGCCGAGACCTTCTGGCGCGCGCATCTGGAGCACATGCGCGACCTGGTCCTCGCGGCGTACAAGTCGCCCACGACCATCGACATGCTTAGCGAGAGCGTCGGCAAGCAGCGCCCGGTCGGCAACGTCAAGCGGCACGCCCGGCCAGACCCAGCAACACTTCGGCCTCCGACCGGAGCAGCGCACGCGTGCGACCGCAATCGGCGCGGGGCTTGGGGATGAGCGCCTCGAATCCGCCACGGCGGTAGTAGTTCTCTCACTTTTGAGGCGGAACCAGCGTGTATCCCGCGCCCGTACTGAAGTTCCGCTCGCGCCAGCGACCGCGCTCCACCGCGTGAATGAAATTCTCGACGGCGTGATTGAACGCCGCAGGCTCCTCGAGGTTGATCGTGTGGCCGGTCTTGGGGAACATCAGCAACCCGCACCGCGGCACGTGGCGTTTTAGGTGATGTCCGAGCTCGATCGTCGAATCGTCCTCATCGCCTACGATCACCAGCATCGGATCGCGAATCGCTTTGAGCTCGGTCGTCCGCGAGAAGAACGGCTCACGCGCGCCCTGCACGCCGATCATCGTCAGAGCATGGCCTCGCGCCGAGCCGTCGGCGAACTGTTGTTTGAATTCTGCCCAGCCGCGCGGATCCTTGTCGCGATATTGCACGCGCGCAGGGCCCGCGCAATAAAGTTCGGCCATCGCTGCCATGCCTTCGCGTTCGATGCGCGCCGCGAAGTCCGCGCAGTCGGCCGCGAATTTCTTGCGCTCTGCCGGGTCGGTGGAGCCGCCGCCTCCTCCCCCGGCAACGGTCAGCGATAACGCGCGACCCGCGTGTCGAATGCCGAATTCAACCGCCGCGGTCGCGCCCATTGATAGGCCGACGAGATGTGCCTTGGCCAATCCAAGTGCATCGAGGACATCGGCGGCATCGTCGGCAGCACGCGCTTGCGAATAGGCCTCGACCTTGCCGGGCACATCCGATGGCGGCCAACCTCGCGCTGCATAGGTGATGCAACGATAGCGGCGGGAGAAGTACCGAACCTGCGGCTCCCAACTGAGATAGTGGCCGCCGAACTCGTGCATGAAAAGAATCGGATCGCCCGATCCGGTTTCCTCGACGTAGAGTCTTACGCCATCCTTCGTGGTGATGTGCGTCATCGGCCGTTCTCCATATCTATCGCTGATTTCTGTTGGACATACATTATGAAGGGACATACCTTTCCTGCTCTGTTGTTTTTGGCCTGAAGCCTCCGTTCGCCCTGAGCTTGTCGAGGGACACAGGGCGAACGGAGGCTTCAGCACAAACGAGCTCGTGTAAGGTCCATTCGGGGCAGGTTTGATTGCTCCGTGCCGACCTGCTTGCAGGTCTACGTTCGCGGATCCGGCTTGACCGCGTTCTGCTCCATAGTCGTTGCGATACCCGCCTGCAAGGGTGGCGCCTGAATAATAGGTGCGGCTGCATCCAGGATCTCGCGACGGTCATGCGAGCGCGGCGGGTAGATGCGTTCTCGATTGATCGTGCGCTTCGTTTTCTTCGCGTCCTCGCCCGCCATGGTGAGTCGGCGGTCCCATCCTTCGGTGTAGAGCGCACCCCACGGTCCAAGGTCGAGGCACGTCACATAGCGTTCGATCCTGAGAGGCAACATGTCCTGGCCGAGGAGGTCGCCCACCGCGTTGTGGCCGGCGTAGCGCCCCATGGGTCGCCCATGCTGGCAGGACATGACGGAAGTATGGACGTCATCGAGAATCGCGGTGGCAATGTCTCCGGCCGCGAACACATTCGCGACGCCCTCGACCTTCATGCAGGCATCGACCGGCAGTCTGCCAAGGGCGTCACGCTCCACCGCGAACATCGCCGCGAGCGGGCTTGGCCGAACGCCAGCCGTCCAGACGAGCGTCTCGGTGGCGATCTGCGTGCCGTCAGCAAGGGTCGCACCCTGGGCATCGATTCCGTCGACCCGGAGGTTAGTGCGCGTTGCGATGCCGAGGTCTCGGAGCGCGCGTTCGATGACCGGGCGGGCTTCGTCGCCCATATCCGACCCGATGGTTGGCTGCGCGTCGGCCAGGATGACACGGCCATTGCGGAGGCCTGCGCGCGCGAGTTTGTCCGGCATCTCGCACGCCGCTTCGATGCCGGTCAGGCCGGCGCCGACCACGAGAACCGTATCGCGGCCCGCGGACGGGCGTCGGGTGCCAAGCGCCGCGATGTGACGGTTGAGCGCATCACCGCCATCAAACGTGTCGACATGAAACGCGTGGCGAGAAAGTCCTGCTATGTTTGGCATGACGAGCGCGCTGCCGCTTGCAACGACGAGTCGGTCGTAATCATGGTGGGCGCCCGAGGCAAGGCGGATCGTCTGCCCGACCGGGTCGATCGCGGCAACTTCCCCGAGCACGAGCTCGACGCCGATCGGATCGAGGATATCGGCGAGCGGGACGCGCGTGTCACGCAGATCCTGCTCGTAGTTGCGGACACGGATTGAATGCCAGGGATCGCGATTGATCAAGGTAACGCGAACGGCGGCGGCGGGACTCTGTAGTTCATCGAGCCTGCGCGCGGCCGCGGCTGCGGCCCAAAGGCCGGCGAAACCGCCGCCTATGACAACGATGCGCTGCATTTCGCGCCTTTCTGTCCTGCCGCGAACCTATTGCGGCCGCCGCTTGAGGTAGTGATCGGTGATCTCACCTCCGGTGGTGAGCCACACATCCGGATGCCCGCAAATGTATTCGAGTGCCCGATCGAGCGCCCCGATGCGATAGGGCATGCCGATGATGTAAGGATGCAACGCGATCGCCATGACGCGCCCCGACTGTGCGCCTTCCTTGTAGAGCACATCGAACTGGCGGCAGATCATCTCGGTGAAATCGGCCGGCATGCGGTGCTTGCTTTCGAACACCGGTTTGTCGTTGATGTCGTAGCTGTAAGGCACGGAGAGCAAACGCCTGCCTGCCGCGAGTTCCATCACATAGGGCTGGTCGTCGTTGGTCCAGTCGCAGACGTACTGGCAACCTTCGTCCGCGAGAATGTCCACCGACTCCCAGGTTTCCTGCAGGCCGGAACTCAACCAACCGCGCGGCCGCTTCCCCGAGGCGCGCTCGATCGTTGCGAAGGCATTGCGGATGATCTTGCGTTCTTCCTCGGGTGGAACCTCGTTCAGGCGGCGCGTATTGGTTTCGTTGTGTCCCATCAGTTCCCAGTTGCGCGCCATGCACGCCTCGATGATGAAGGGGTGCTGAACGCACACCTCGCTATTGAGCGCGACGGTGCCGCGGATCGCATAGCGGTCCATCACCTCCATCAGCCGAAACAGGCCGATCCGGTTGCCGTAGTCACGCACGGCCCATGCGGGGATGTCCGGTGGCTTGATGCCCGACCCGCCCGACCCGGCCGGGATTTTTTCTTCGAGGGAAAAGAATTCGATGTTCGGAATCAACCATAGGGCGACGCGCGCGCCGTTCGGCCATTCGAGTCGCGGACGCTTGACGATCGGCGAGTAAGGGAACGGACCATAGGGTGAGGGCTTCATTTCACCTCCTTGGCGGCGACCGATTTCCGCAGATGTGCTTCGACATCATCGATACCGAGTACATCCGCGTACTTGTGATGCATGTCGAACAGATTGACTTTGTGCGACAGCGGACTCCGATCAAAGCAGCACTCCTCGACCAGCACCACATGAAAACCATAGGAATAGGCTTCAACCACGGAGGCGCGCACGCAGCCCGACGTGCTTTCACCGCACACGATCAGGCTTTGCACGCCAAGCTGGGTCAGATGCGCAATGAGCGCGGTGCCGAAGAAAGCGCTTGCCCGCATCTTGGTAATCACGACATCGCCCGACTGCGGCTGAAACTCGGGCCGGATTGTGTACACCGCCGGATCGACCGGGATGCCGCGTCGCTTGGTGGCGACGACTGCTGCGGGACTGGAGAGCGGGCGGGTATCGGAGGTTGTATAGAAAACGGGAATCCCGGCTGCGCGTGCCGCGGCGAACAGCCGTTGCGTGGGCGGAATCGCATTCCATGCGAATTCCCCGCAGGAGCTTGGATACGTCTTGGAGACCTCCGCGACAGGATGGCAACCGCCTTGGTAGGCCAGCTCGTACAGGTCGATCGCGAGCAGCGCGGGTCGAGGACCGACGAATACGTCGCGCGCGTAATGCGAGTACAGGGTCAATATGTCGGCGGGCACGACATCCCGCCAGCAGTGGTCTTCGAAGTGCGCGTTCATTTCACCTCCTGTTTGCCGCGCGATCCCTAGTGCATCAGACTCGGCAACCACGTGGCCAGCGCCGGAAACGCCATGATGAGCCCAAGCGCCGCGATGTTGACCGCGATGAACGGCATGACGCCGCGGAAAATATCGGTCAGCGAGATATCGCTCGGACAGACGCCCTTCAGCACGAAGAGAACAAGTCCGAATGGCGGTGAGATCACGCCGATCTCCATGTTGACCATGCTCACGATGGCAAACCACGTTTGATCGAAACCGAGCGCTTTCACGACCGGGAAGAAGATCGGGATCGTGATCAGCATGATCGAAATTTCATCGATGAAGAGCCCCATGATCAGCATGACGGCCTGCATGCTGACAAGGATGATCCACGGCGATACCGGAAGGTTCGTCGCGAACTCCGCCAAGCCGGAGGCCGCGCCGGTGAGCGACAGCACCTGGCTGAACGCCGTTGCGCTGGTGACGATGAGGAGCGCAAGCCCGGTTACCTCAACCGCGCTCATCAGCGACTTGCGGATGACCGCCCTGTCGAGCTTGCCGTACAGCGCGGCGACGATGAAGGCACCGACCGCACCGATCGCCGCGGATTCGGTCGGCGTCGTCACGCCGAAGAACATGGTGCCGAGCACCAGTGCGATCAGAATGAACAGGGGGAACACATGCACCGATGAACGCACCTTCTGCCTGAAAGGGATCGGCTCCACGTCGTAGGCCGGCGCGAGATGGGGCTTGAGCGTGCAGATGACGATGATGTAGCCGAGAATCATCACCGCGAGAATGAGTCCCGGAATGAGGCTGCCGATCAGAATGTCGGCGACCGATAGTCGCGCGATGCTCGCGAAGATGACGCCGAGCGCACTTGGCGGGATGAGCACATCCAATGCGCCGCAGGTCGCGATGCATCCGACCGCAAGGCCCTTGTCGTAGCCGCGCCGGCGCATCTCCGGTATCAGCACGCGGCCCAGCATCGCGGCGCTCGCCATGCTTGAGCCACTCGCCGCGCCGAACACCGTGCCGCCGAGGACCGCGAGCACCGCAAGGCGCCCCGGCATCCGCCCAAGCCAGTTGCCCATCGCGTCAATCGCAAGTTTCGCGAGTCCGCTATGCAGGATCACCTCGCCCATGACGATGAACATCGGTAGCGCGGTAAACGCGAACGTCGCGACGCTGCCGTAACTCGACAGCGCGACCGCTTGCAACGCACCGGTGCCGCCCGCCAGGAAATAGAACAAGATGATGTTGAGAAGGCCGAAGGCGGCGAAGATCGGCATCCCGGAGGCGAACATCAGGCCGAGTCCGCCGAACATCAGCAACAGCAGGTGCCACCATTCCATCGGCTAGGTCCGTTCCATTTCCGCGGGAGCGGGCGGCTGGACCACGCCAATGATCTTGAAGATGAACGCGAGGCCGAGCCAGGCGGCGCCGATCGGGATGATGACGTAGACCGGAAACTGCGGGGCGGAGAGCGCGGTGGAAAAGCGGTAGTCGGCTTCGAACGATTGCCATGCAACGAGCCAACCCTGCCAGGCGAGAATAACGCAGTAGAACAGACCGCAAAGATTGGAGAGCACATCGAGCACGCGGCGGGTGCGGGGGCCGACGCTCTGCACGACAAGTTCTATCTTGACGTGGCTATCACGCAGCAGGATCCACGCGGCGGGAACGAAGGTCGCGTACAACAGCATGTACTCGTTGATATCGATGACCCACATGGTCGGCGCGCGGAAAATCATTCGTGCGAGCACGTCGTAGACGACCGAGAGCATCATCAGTACGACCAGCCCCGCGGTGATCTGCGCAAGCCAGTCGTTCACCCGCACGAACAGGCGATAGGGCGCTTGGACGTTCACGCCGCTTTACTGCGATCGGGAATAGGGCTCCAGAATCGCCTTGAGCGACGCACCGTATTTCGGCGACTTCGCCACGATGTCATCCCAGTACTGGATGCGGGCCTCGCTCAATCGCTTTTTGTCGGCGTCGTTGACGTCAAGAACCTGCATGCCCTTGGCCTTGAGATTGTCGATGGCCTTCGCATCCGCCGCGGCGAAATAACGCAGGACACCGGGCTCGAGCTCGGCGGCAGTGTCGGCGAGAATTTTCTGTGCATCGGCTGATAGCTTGTCCCAGACGCGCGTCGCGATGTATGCACCGCCGGGGGAGAACTGCAGGGGCGTGGAAATCATGCTCTTGTAGACATCCTGCTCACCGAAGCTCCACGCATCGTCGGGGGCGCGTATCGCGCCATCCACCACGCCGCGCTGCAACGCCGGGTACAACTCGGTGGCGGGAATGGTCTGTGGCGATGCGCCGAAGAATTGGACGGTCTTCGCGCCTTGGGTGCCGAAGGCCCGGATGCGCTTGCCCTTCAGCTCATCAAGGCTCGCGACCGGCTTGGCCATCATGAACCGGAATCCGGTGCCGCCCACCATGATGCCCATGAACTGGACGCCGGATTTCTCCCGATAGGCCTGGTTCATCGTGCTGAACGCCTGCGTGCCGCGCAGACCCTTGAGGTAGCGGTCGAAGTCGGTGGGGTCGAGGATGTCCATGATGGATCCCTCGATCGTCTCGCCGACCCAATAGGCGCTGGCCGAATGCGTCATGTCCGCCACGCCGCTCCGCAAGGCTTGGAGTTGCTCAAAGGGTTTCACGACTTCGGGACCGCCCATCAGTTTGATCTGGACCTTGCCGGCACCGCGTTTGTTCACTTCGTCGATGTAGCGCACATACTGGCTCACGCAGTTGCAGTCCTTGGGCCACGCCATGATCGCCCGGATCGTGATGGGCGCATCGGCGGCCTGGGCGACATTCGCACCGAACGGCGAAAACACATCGGCTATCGTGAGCGCTATAGCAAGCGTGAAACCGACTGCCACTTCGACTGCTCGCATCACTATTCTCCTTTTGGATTGCCGCCGAACCCTGCGTTCGAGGAAGTCGGTTGCAACTAGTATCAGTCCGCGCACAAGGTGCGTCAAGCTGAGTGCCGACATCTGCGTGCCGCGATCAGCTCATGACTTCGCCACCATCGATGTTGAAGACCTGTCCGGTGATGTAACTGCTGCGTGGTCCAAGCAGAAACACGATCATCTGCGCCACCTCGGCCGGCTCGCCAAGGCGGCCGAGCGGGATCACTTTCGCGCGCTCGATCATGTCTCGTGCGAGCACATCCCCCACCCGACCCGCGCGCCAGAGCGGCGTGTTGATCGGTCCAGGCGCCACGGCATTGGCGCGAATCCCCAAGGGACCTTTCTCGCGCGCAATCGAGCGGGTATAGCCGATCACCGCGCTTTTGGCGGCGGCGTAGGCGGCAGCGCTCGTCTGGCCGCGCAGCGCATGGATGGAGGACATGTTCACGATCGCACCGCTACGGCGCTCGATCATGCCGAGTAGTACAGCGCTGCAGAGATTGGCCATGCCGTAGAAGTTCGTCCCCATCATGAACGCCCAGTTGGCGTCGTCGATGGCCTCCACCGGGCGAACGTCATAAGCACCGGCGAGGCTGGCCGCCGCGTCAATCGGTCCATGCTTGGCGATGATTTCCCGGATGGTCCGGGTGACATCCGCCGAGTGCGTCACATCGACCTCATAGGCATCGGCGGTTGCACCAAGGGCCTGCGCGGAGGCGGCCGTTTCACGCGCGCCGGCGAGATTGCGGTCCACGGCAATGACGCGGCAGCCCTGCCTGGCGAGGAGAAGGACCGTTTCTCTCCCCATGCCGCTGCCGGCGCCGGTAATCACGGCCGTCTTGCCGGCGAAATCCTGCGGTTCACTCATGGTTTGACTCCATTCATTTTCACGCGAGGCGCTCCGATTCATCACTTCCAGAAATCGGGCCATCGACGGTGTCGAGGTTGGACGGTTTCGTTCCGTCGAGGATGCC